>JAFEAM010000010.1:0-3127 GCA_018266395.1 Bacteroidota bacterium
CAAAATGGACGTACTATTTTGATGATGGTGCAGTGAGTTCCAGTGGAGAGTTTGTGGCAGGGAAGAAGAATGGGTACTGGAGTAGTTTCAATAAAGACGGGTCCATGAGAAGTGAGATCACATATTCCGATGGAACCGGTGAATGCCGCGAATATTTTCCAAATAAGAAACTGCATATCAAGGGTCCAATCGTTGACGGAAAGCGCGATGGCAAGTGGATCTATTACTCCAACGACGGAAAGATCGAGGGAGAATGCGAGTATCGAAGCGGGAAGGGCATCTACAAAGGCTTTTACCCCAGCGGAACTTTGCAAACCAAAGGCACCATGGAAGAGGAACTGCGCGTCGGCACATGGGAGTTGTATGAACCGGACGGTTCGTTGTCGGGATACTATAAGCCATTCTATGAGAACAATGAATTGGCCGGCGAGATCAACGCCCTGATCAGCAAGAGTAAGCAGGTGCCTGCGCCGGTGATCAGGAGTAACCGGCGTAGTGGCTTCTATTATTTCAAACCTCGTTTCCCCGAGTACCGGAGCGTCATCATCGGTGCCAATCCGATGATGTCGTTCATTGGCCGCATGCCGTTGGCAATAGAATTTTACAACCAGGAACGCCTTGGACATGAATTTGAATTTGAAGGATTACGTTCACCGTTTTTTACAGCCGACTCAGAGGTGCCGGAAGGGAAAACTTATGAGCGTGGGTACTCAATTGCCCTGAAGCAGAAGTTCTACAACGTACTGAAGATGGGGATGTGGTACTTTGGTCATGAGGTCAGGTTCACCAACATCGGCTATTTCAATAACATGAGCTTTACCAAGGCACCCAGCAACCTGATCACGGCCAGCGCTTCAGAGCAACGTGCTGAATACGGACTGATACTGGGCAGCAGGCTCATGCAGAAAAACAACGGCGATGGGTTCACCATTGATGCCTTCGTGGCTTATGATATCGGGTATCGATTTTTTGATGTGGATCCTGCCTTCAAAGATGTATTTTCAGGCCTGAACCAGGACACCTTCTCACATGGCTTCCGTTTTGGACTCAATTTCGGTTACTCATTTTCTTTCGACGGGAGGCACTGATCCCAAATCACCGATCCAGTTGTGAATAAAAAAGTTGAATGGGTATTGTCCCCGCAGGAAGCGTTTGATCCGGATGCGTTCCGGAATGTTGTTGAGGAAAGGCTCAGACTTGGTACTGCCGGTGAGGAGCAATTCAGGCTTGTGCGAAGATCTATCGATGCGAGATCAAGAAAGGTGTCAGTGCACGTTGTCGGAGAAGTAATACCGGCTGGCGCGGAAGTCATTTCCTATAAGCGCGACTATCCCGATGTAAGTAAAAGTGATCGCGTCATCATTGTGGGGGCCGGACCTGCAGGATTATTCGCAGCGCTGAAACTGATAGAAGAGGGTATCAAGCCTATAGTACTTGAGAGGGGCAAGGATGTGCAGGCAAGGAGAAGGGATATTGCCGCGATCAACAAGGATCAGATCGTCGACCCCGATTCCAACTACTGTTTTGGCGAGGGGGGTGCAGGAACCTATTCAGACGGAAAACTTTATACCCGGTCCACCAAGCGAGGCGACATCAGGAGGATTCTGGAAATCTTTGTGGCCCATGGCGCTTCGGAGGAAATTCTCATTGATGCCCATCCTCACATTGGAACCAACAAGCTTCCCAAGATCATTCAGCAGATGCGAGAAAGTATTGTCGGTGCGGGCGGCGAGGTGCACTTTGGGTCCAGGGTCTCGGACCTCCTGATCCAATCCGGGTCCATCAACGGGGTTGTAGTGAATGGTGCCGAGCGCGTGGAAGCAAACGCCATACTTCTCGCGACAGGTCATTCAGCCCGTGACATTTTTGAATTACTAGTGAACAAGGGTGTGAAGGTGGAAGCTAAGCCTTTTGCGCTGGGCGTTCGTGTGGAGCATCCTCAACAACTGATTGACAACATGCAATATCACTGCGGCCTGGAAAGGGGACCGTGGCTTCCGGCTGCTCCATATTCGCTTGTACATCAAGTGCCTTTGGGCAAAACAAGTCGCGGAGTATTCTCCTTTTGCATGTGTCCTGGTGGTTTCATCGTACCGGCTGCGACTGCACCAGGCGAAGTCGTGGTCAACGGAATGAGTCCTTCGCGAAGGGATTCAAAATATGCCAACTCCGGTATTGTCGTTTCAGTGGAGGTAAGTGATTTTGCAAATCCCGCTCACCCGCTGTCCGGTGTAGCGTTTCAAAAGTCCATAGAACAGAAGGCGTGTCAAATGGCGGGAGGCCGACAAATGGCTCCGGCGCAGCGGCTTGTTGATTTTGTTGAGGGTAAAGTATCGGCAGCACTTAATCCCAGCTCCTACCAACCAGGACTTGTTGCCGCTGATGTGAATGCCTTGTTTCCTGAATTCATTTCCACAGCATTGCGTGAGGGTTTTAAAGCGTTCGGACAGAAAATGAAAGGATATCTAACTAATGAAGCGCAGGTGGTGGGTACAGAAAGCAGGACGTCATCGCCGGTGAGAATCCCTCGCGACCCGGTCACTTTGCAGCACATTGAAATCGAAGGACTCTTTCCCTGCGGAGAAGGGGCTGGTTATGCCGGCGGCATCGTTTCTGCGGCAATGGATGGTGAACGTTCTGCTGCGGCAATTGTTAAGTACGTAAGAAAGAAATGAAAAAGACTGTAATTATAGGGGCGTCTACCAATCCGTCTCGTTATTCCTTCCTTGCGGCCGATAACCTTGTTTCAAAAGGTCACGCCATCGTACCTGTAGGGATAAAGCGTGGCAGTGTGCAAGGCAAAGAGATTCTGGATATCCGGACGAAACCTGCGATAGAAGATGTGGATACAGTTACGCTGTATATTGGTCCCAGGCACCAGCCTGAATGGTATGATTATATTCTTTCGTTAAAACCCAAGCGGGTCATTTTCAATCCCGGAACAGAGAATCCTGAATTGGAGCGATTGTTGAAAGAAAGAGGCATTGAGTTCCTCGAAGCATGTACCCTCGTCATGCTCCGCACCGGGCAGTATTAGATCAACCACGACAAATGGGTGCGATCTGGAACCCCGACGATGAATGTCGGGGTAAACCTGAAACCTCGACGATAAATGTCGGGGTGAACC
>JAFEAM010000010.1:3258-140036 GCA_018266395.1 Bacteroidota bacterium
AGATTACTTATCGTACATCGCTATTGCCTGCAAGCAAACGATCTTCCACTGGCCATTCTTGTCTTTCTCCAACACCCGTACCTCTGAGGTTTCATCCAGGTCGATGTCATCCCAGGCCTTTTGTATAAACCTGACATAAGCGCCTTTCCCATAGACGCGCACTTCAATCCAGACCCTGTCTATTTTTGATTTGGAAGGTTTTGCGGTGCGGAAGTATTCGTCGAAGTTGCTGAGGATGCCTGGTGTTCCTTCAAGGTAGCTGCTGCCGGTAGAATCCGAGTAGGACCAGTACGTATAGGGGGCATTAAGCCAATGCGCCTCCCAGTTCTTCCGGTCCAAACCGAAGAAAGCCGTGGTCTCCTTCACAATAGTGTTTTTGATGGCCGTTACGTCATCCTGATTTTGAGCATTGGAAAGGGTTGCCAGGCAAAGCAGGCAGCCCGTGAGAAGGGTCAACGTTTTCATTTTTTGCTAGGGCATACAAGGTCTGCTTAAACTACCAATAACATGGATTATAAGCCAAAAAATTGACTAATTTATCATGCAGAACATGATTCTTGTCATGAAATCCCGGTGCCCTTTCCGGTTACATTTAGTAAAATCTTAAACTCGTTCTATATGCTTACCGACGAAAAAATGATTAGGCTCAAGGACCTCATGGTAAAGCCTGATAAATCCATGAATCTTAAAGACTTTGCTACCAAGTACAAAGGCAAAGAGCTCAATAAGGAAGATGCAGAGGCTTTGCTGGAAACAGGCCGTAAGCAACTGGCTGAAATGCAGGACAAGTTGTATGCGCACAACCGGTATGCAGTATTGATCATCCTGCAGGCCATGGACGCAGCGGGCAAGGATGGCATTGTAAAACACATCATGTCCGGCCTCAACCCGTTAGGTGTTAAAGTATATAGTTTCAAAGCGCCAAATGCATTTGAACTGGATCACCACTACCTGTGGCGTCACGAGATAGCCCTTCCGCCAAGAGGAGAGATCGCCATCCACAACCGTTCGCACTATGAGAACGTATTGGCTACGAAGGTGCACCCTGAGTGGGTATTGAACGAGAACCTGCCTGGTGTAGAATCAGTAAAAGACATAGACGAGTCGTTCTGGGAATCACGTTACAAGCAGATAAGAAAGTTTGAGAAGGTACTGACCGATAATGGCATGGTTATCCTGAAGTTCTTCCTTCATGTTTCCAAAAAGGAACAGAAGAAACGCTTCCTGGAGAGAATTGATGATCCGGGCAAGAACTGGAAGTTCTCCCTGTCGGATTTGAAGGAGAGGGCCTACTGGGATGACTATCAAAGGGTCTATTCGCAGGCTTTTAGCGCGACTTCAACCAAGAATGCGCCCTGGTTTATAATCCCCGCCGATGACAAATGGTATGCACGCCTGGCCATTGCTTCCGCTATTTACCGCCAGTTTGAAAAGCTCAAACTGAAGTATCCTTCAGTCAGTGAACAGCAGAAAGCAGAACTGCAGAAAGCGAAGTTGAAACTGGCCGCCGAGGAAGAAGAGAACAAGGAAAAGAAGGGCAAGAAGAAGGCAAAAAAGTCTGATAAGAAAGCCTCAAAACAGGCTGCACCTGCAGCGGAAAAAGAGGCTAAAAAGTAGGCTAAAATTGGCCCATACAAAGAGCCTTCCCCGAAGCTGCGGGGGAGGCTCTTTTTTTTGCATCTTTTCTTTCAACATATACCCTTGAAAATGCAGTTTTTGACCTCAAAAACCCTTATTTTTGACCTTTTGTAAACCATTAAAATGACGCAGCAGAAGGCAAAATCGACATCGGAATATTCAGCCAGCAATATCCAGGTTTTAGAAGGTTTAGAGGCGGTCAGGAAACGGCCTGCCATGTACATCGGAGACGTAAGCGTAAAGGGGCTCCATCACCTTGTATGGGAGGTGGTGGATAACTCAATTGATGAGGCCCTGGCAGGGTATTGCGATGAAATCAAGGTTACAGTTAACGAGGACAATTCCATTACAGTTGAGGACAACGGGAGGGGCATTCCCACCGACATGCACGAGAAGGAAAAAAAGTCGGCCCTGGAGGTCGTCATGACGGTTTTGCATGCCGGTGGCAAGTTCGATAAGGACACCTACAAGGTTTCCGGTGGTCTGCATGGTGTGGGGGTGTCTTGTGTAAATGCCCTCTCAGAAGTGCTGACGGCCACTGTTTTCCGGGACGGAAAGGTCTTTCAGCAGGAGTACCGCCGTGGAGTGCCTCAGTATCCCGTCAAGGTGGTTGGGCAGTCGGACAAGCAAGGTACCACCGTATCCTTCAAACCAGATGGAGAGATCTTCACGGTACTTGAATACAATTACGAGACTATTTCCACCAGGCTGAGGGAACTGTCATTTCTTAATCCTGGCATCCGCATCCTGCTAACTGACACACGGGAGAAGGATGACAAGGGGGTAGCACGCACCGACACTTTCTTTTCGAAAGGAGGTTTGCGTGAGTTTGTTCAGTACATGGACGCCAACAGGGATAAGCTGATAGGGGACCCGATTTTTGTGGAGAGCGATAAGGGGGGTATGCCGGTTCAGGTGGCAATGAGCTACAACACCTCATTCAGCGAAAACCTCGTGTCATATGTCAACAACATTAACACCCATGAAGGTGGCACCCATGTGGCAGGATTCAGGCGGGCACTTACCCGCACGTTGAAATCATATGCGGAGAAATCTGGCTTGCTGGAGAAGGTAAAGATTGACATCAGCGGCGATGACTTCAGGGAAGGTCTTACTGCAGTGATCAGTGTAAAGGTGGCGGAACCTCAATTCGAGGGGCAGACCAAAACCAAACTGGGAAATTCAGAGGTAATGGGTGCTGTAGACCAGTCGATGGGAGAGGTTCTGCAGAACTACCTGGAGGAACATCCGCGCGAAGCCAAACTCATTGTAAACAAAGTGATCCTTGCTGCCCAGGCCCGCCATGCGGCGAGGAAGGCGAGGGAAATGGTACAGCGCAAGAATGTGCTTTCAGGCACAGGGCTGCCGGGGAAACTGGCAGATTGCGCCAGCGCTGACCCGGGCGAATGCGAGCTCTACCTGGTAGAGGGCGATTCAGCAGGAGGTTCAGCCAAACAGGGCAGGAACCGTCATTTTCAGGCCATTCTGCCGTTGAGGGGCAAGATCCTGAATGTGGAGAAGGCCCAGGAGCATAAGATTTATGAGAACGAGGAGATCAAGAACATGATCACAGCCCTCGGCGTCAGTTTCGGTACGGCGGACGATGACAAGGCCCTGAACCTGACCAAGCTTCGTTATCACAAGATCATCATAATGACCGATGCGGATGTGGACGGCAGTCATATTCGTACACTCATATTGACCTTCTTTTTCCGCTATATGCGCGATCTCATTGAGCAGGGATATGTTTACATCGCCATTCCGCCCCTTTACCTCCTGAAGAAAGGAAAGGAAGAAAGATATTGCTGGACAGAAGAGGAACGTGACCAGATCGTAAAAGAGTTATCAAAAGACGGCAAGGAGGACAGTGTAAACGTTCAGCGTTACAAAGGTCTCGGTGAGATGAATCCGGAACAGCTTTGGTCCACAACAATGGATCCTGCCCGTCGTACCCTCAAGCTGGTCTCTATAGAATCGGCGGCTGAAGCAGATCATTTGTTCTCCATGCTGATGGGCGATGAAGTGGGGCCCCGTCGCGATTTCATTGAGAAGAATGCCCGCTACGCAAAAATCGATATCTGACAACGTGGATCAGAATGCAGATGACCGTGACGAGCTGCTGACTCTGCCGCATCTTCCGCAGCAGGTTGACGACAGCCGGTATATCAGCCGTGACCTCAGCTGGTTGAGATTCAACTATCGCGTGCTGGATCAGGCGCGTCACATCGATCGCAGTATTTTCGACAGGCTGAAGTTTTTGTCGATCACGTCTTCGAACCTGGATGAATTCTGCACAATCCGGTTGGGGAGCCTTTACAATTACCTCGACTACGGCAAGGAGCGGTTCGACTACAGTGGCCTTCGGGAAACGCCATTCAGGGGCATGCTGCTGGTGGAGATTCGCAAGTACCTGAATGAACAGCACCAGTTTTATCTCTCTGATCTGAAGCCGTTGTTCGCAAAGAACGGTTTCAGGATATGCGAATATCAGACACTTTCTGAACAGGACCGGGGCAGGGTGGACCAGTATTTCTTGCGTACTGTCTATCCGATGCTTACCCCGATGATGTTTGACAGCTATCACACCTTCCCGACGCTGAAAAATAACAGGTTGCTGTTCGGGGTTGTTACGAGGGCCGTGGCTGAAAATGGTCAGCACCGGATTTCGTTTATCCAGGTGCCGAGCAACATCGCTCGGTTCTATGAGATTCTCAACATGGACGGGACACTGTCCTTTGTTCCCATTGAAGACATTATTCGGCACAATGTTCATCACCTTTTCAGGAACATTGAGATACTGAGCGTTAATCTCTTCAGGATCAACAGGAATGGCGACTTTACCCTGGAAGAAAGTGAAGATATTGAATCCAACTTCCTGGAGGAATTGAAACGAAAACTCCAGACTCGCCGCACGGGAAGGGTGGTGCGAATGGATGTTATGGAAGGAGCAGATCCGTGGATGATGAGGCTGCTAAAGATTCAATGGGACCTGGATGAATTGAACATCTTCACCGTCCCGGCTGATAGCATGCTTGACTTCACCGGCCTGGGTCAGATCATCAGTCATAAGGAATTTAGAGACCGCCGCAGCCAGCTCCGACCTCCGCTAAAGCCAATCAGTTTCCCCGAGTACGGGGAGCGGGACCTGTTTGAGGTGTTGAAGGAGCGGGATATCATGCTGCACCATCCCTATAATTCAATGGAGCCTGTAATAGAACTGCTGGAAAAAGCTGCAGAGGACCCGCTTGTGCTTTCCATCAAGATCACCATTTACAGGCTGGCCCGTGAATCAAGAGTAAGTGCTGCCTTGCTCAAGGCTGCTGAAAACGGCAAACACGTTTCGGTGCTTTTTGAGGTGAAAGCCCGGTTTGACGAAGAGAATAATCTACGTGAAGCGCAGAAGCTTCAGAAGGCAGGCTGCTTTGTTATTTACGGTGTGGGTGCACTGAAAACGCATACCAAACTGTTGTTAATCGTGCGGAGGGAGCCGGACGATCGGGTTTTCCGATACGTTCACATCGCCAGTGGAAACTATAATGAAGTAACGGCGAGACTGTACACCGATATTGGGTTGCTGACTACCAAGGAGACCTATGCCAGCGACGTGTCAGAATTCTTCAATGTTATTACCGGTCATTCACAACCTTCATCGTATCGCAATCTGATCACCTCACCGAGGGATATGCGAGATGAACTTTGCAGGCTGGCACGGACGGAAGCTGAGAATGCCAGGAAAGGGTTCCCGTCAGGAATCATCATCAAGTTCAACTCCATACAGGACAAAACTTTCATCGACGCGTTGTATGAAGCAAGTCAGTCAGGGGTAAAGATCAAATTGATTGTCCGTGGCATCTGCTGCTTAAGACCCGGCCGTCCAGGATTGAGTGATAATATTGAAGTTATTTCAATTGTGGGAGAGTATCTGGAGCATTCAAGGGTGTATTATTTCCACAGCGCCGGTGATCCCAAAATCTACATTGGCAGCGCAGATGCGATGGTGCGCAGTTTTGAACGTCGCATTGAATCATTGGTTTTGCTGGAGCAGGATATCCTGAAAAAGCAGGCCATGAACATCCTGGCGTACAACCTGGCGGACAATGTCAATGCTTATGTGATGAAAGAGGATGGCAGCTATGTGGTGAAAGAGCGCGGCAACACTCCTCCTTTCAACATTCACGAAGAGTTTTACAATGTGACGAGGGAGTCGATCGAGTCTGTCAGGCTATTCTGAGCTTATTTTACTTTCAGTGTCTTTTTGCCCTTTGACTGGTCCTCGAGATTGGCAAACTCAATCTTCTTCTGGGTTCGATTTTTTTCCAGCAGGTGCAGAAGGATACCGTCCTTCAATCCCACTTCAGGAACAAGTATGCTGTTGGCCTTGGCCCATTCCATCACTTTGATGTAGATGTCGCTGGCAGGAACGATTACGTCGGCACGGTCCGGATTCATTTGCAAAGTGAATATGCGGTCTTCCATGCTGTGATCCTCAATAAGTCTTTTGATGTCTTTGACCTTCTTCAGGGACATGGTCTTGCCTGGCTTCAGCGTCGCCAGCTCAAAGATCTTGGCAATGTTTCCGCCGGTTCCCACAGCGGTGACTTTGCCGTATCCTTTCTTGAGATTATCCTTCACCCACTTTTCCATGTCGGCCCACATGATGGGTGAGTCATGGTGCTCCAATACGCGGACAGAACCAACCTTAAAGGATCTTGTTTTAATCTTCTTGCCGCCGACAAACAGGTTAAGCTCCGTGCTTCCACCACCTACATCAATGTGCAGGTAAGTTCTGTCGGTAAGGAATGATGAAATGGCTTTGTTGATCAGGTCAGCCTCCAGTTGGCCGTCGATAATGTGAATGGTGATACCCAGTTCGTTGTGTACCTCCTGGACGAGTTCATGTCCGTTTTCTGATTCCCTCATCGCCGAGGTCGCACAAAACATGTAGTCGTCCACTTCATAAAGTTCAAGAAGAAGCTTGTAGGTTTTCATCAGCTTCTTGAACTTCTCAATGCTTTGGGCGCCTATGCGGTTCGTGCCAAAGACATCATGTCCCAGACGCAGGGGAAAGCGGACATATTCCAATTTTTTGAAGAGAATTCTGTCGCTGTGTTCAAGTACACTGGAGACCTGAAAACGAATGGCGTTTGAGCCTATGTCAATAGCGGCAAGTTTCATCAGAACCGGTACAAAAATACGGCATTGCGATCGTAGAGCCTTGGTTTATGACGGGATAAATAGGTGTTCTAATTTTCATTTTTCCGCCGATATTGGTTTCTTTGCATCGCTTATCCAGAAAGACTGAGGGACTGGGCCCTGAGACGTCTTAGCAACCCACCATAGTGGGTGCTAATTCCCATCCTGGCGCGAAGCCTGGAGAAGATAAGCGGCCAATCTGCAAGGCTCTTTCTGGATAGTATGTTCAAACAACAGAAAGAGTGAAAATTGAAGACATTCTTAAACAGCGGATCATGGTGCTTGACGGCGCCATGGGTACGATGATCCAAAAGCATAAGCTTACAGAGGAGGACTATCGTGGCGAAAGGTTCAGGAATCATCCTTACCCATTAAAGGGAAATAACGACCTGTTGTCACTAACAAGGCCTGATATCATTAAAGATATCCACAGGCAGTATTTCGAGGCAGGTGCCGACATTGCCGAAACCAATACTTTCTCAGGCACCTCCATTGCGCAGGCCGACTATCACCTGGAAGACATTGTTTATGAACTCAACTACCAATCCGCGCTGATAGCCCGTGAGGTGGCGGATGAGTTTACGAGGAAGACTCCTGAAAAGCCACGGTTTGTGGCCGGGTCCATTGGCCCCACGAACAAGACTGCTTCGCTCTCGCCCGATGTGAATAACCCGGGGTACCGTGCCATTACGTTCGATCAATTGAAAGAAGCATTCAAACTGCAGGCAAAGGGTCTTATCGAGGGTCGGGTTGACTTATTTCTGCTGGAGACCATTATTGATACCCTTAACGTGAAGGCGGCGCTGTTTGCCATCGAAGAGCTATTTGAAGAAAAAGGAATGAGGCTGCCCGTCATGGTTTCAGGTACGATCACGGATGCCAGTGGCAGAACATTGTCCGGACAGACCACAGAGGCTTTTCTTGTTTCGGTGTCGCACGTGCCATTGCTCAGCGTGGGACTGAATTGCGCGCTGGGTGCAAAGCAACTGAGACCTTACCTGCAGGTGTTGAACGAGCAGGCACCTTTCTTTGTGAGCGCGTATCCCAATGCCGGACTTCCCAATGAATTTGGTCAATATGACCAGGGCCCGGAAGACATGGGCCAGCAAATGGAGGAATTTCTTAAGGAAGGACTGGTTAATATCGTTGGAGGTTGCTGTGGCACTACGCCTGACCACATCAGGGTGATCGCTTCCCTGGCAGCAAAATACAAGCCAAGGGAGGTGGCAGTGAATGCCTAAGCATGAACTGCGGCTCAGCGGACTGGAGGCGATCTCCATCACAGCAGCATCCAATTTTGTAAATATCGGAGAACGGACCAACGTAACAGGTTCTGCAAAATTCCTCAAGCTTATCAAGGAGGATAAGTTTGATGAAGCATTATCGGTTGCACTTGATCAGGTGCGTGGCGGTGCCCAGGTCATTGACGTAAACATGGATGAGGGCATGCTTGACTCCGAGGCTGCCATGGTCAGATTTCTGAACCTGATGGCCTCGGAACCTGAAATCGCCAGGATACCTGTCATGATTGACTCATCCAAATGGAATGTTATCGAGGCTGGTTTAAAATGTCTGCAGGGCAAGAGCATTGTGAACTCTATCAGTCTGAAGGCAGGCGAGGAGGAATTCCTGCGACAGGCAAAGTTGGTGAGAAGATATGGTGCCGCAGCCGTTGTGATGGCCTTTGATGAACAGGGTCAGGCCGATACTTATCAGCGAAGAATTGACATTTGTGCACGGGCCTACCGTCTGCTTACTGAAAAGGTCAAATTTCCCCCTGAGGACATCATTTTCGACCCTAACATATTCCCGGTGGCTACCGGCATTGAAGAGCATCGCATGTATGCATTGGATTTCTTCAAGGCGGCGGCCTGGATTCGCGAGAACCTTCCATATGCGCACGTCAGCGGTGGAGTAAGTAATGTGTCGTTTAGTTTCCGGGGTAACCAGACCGTCAGGGAAGCGATGCATGCCGCGTTCCTGTATCACGCCATTCATCACGGGATGGACATGGGTATTGTGAATCCCACGATGCTGGCAGTCTATGATGAAATTCCAAAGGATCTGCTGGAGCGGGTGGAGGATGTGCTCCTGAACAGAAGGGATGATGCCACAGAGAGGCTGCTGGAATTCGCAGAAAAGGTAAAGGGCACCGCAAAACGCAAGGAGCAGGATGAAGAGTGGAGAAAGCTTCCGGTGGAAGACCGCATCACCCACTCACTCGTCAAGGGGGTCGTTGACTTCATTGAAGTGGACATGGAGGAACTCAGGGTTAAGTTTGAAAAGCCCCTCGAGGTAATTGAAGGTCCGTTGATGGGCGGGATGAACGTGGTGGGGGATTTATTCGGCGCTGGAAAGATGTTCCTTCCCCAGGTGGTGAAGAGTGCAAGGGTGATGAAGAAAGCGGTTGCTTACCTGACGCCGTTCCTTGAGGAGGAAAAGAAGAGAAGTGGGCAGGTTGGCAAGCCTGCTGCGCGCATCCTGATGGCGACAGTCAAAGGTGACGTACATGACATTGGAAAGAATATTGTGGGCGTGGTGCTTTCCTGCAACAACTACGAAGTGGTTGACATGGGTGTGATGGTTCCGCCAGAGAAGATTTTGGAGACCGCCAGAAAAGAAAATGTGGATGTGATTGGCCTGAGCGGATTGATTACTCCTTCATTGGATGAAATGGTGCATGTAGCGAAGGAAATGCAGCGGGAGAAGATGACACTTCCTCTTCTGATTGGAGGCGCCACCACTTCACGTATTCACACAGCAGTGAAGATTGATCCGGTTTATGAGGGACCCGTGATCCATGTGCTCGATGCTTCCAGGTCCGTTCCGGTTGTGAGTGAATTGATCAACGATGGAACGCGGGAAGGGTTCAAGGATAGAATAAAAGAAGAATACCGGGGACTACGCAAGGATCATGAAAGCCGTCAGCAGGAAAAGGTGCTTTTGACGATTGAGGACGCGAGGAAAAATGCCGTTGGCATAGATTGGACAATATTCACGCCACATGCGCCGTCGTTTATCGGCAGAAAGTCACTGCTCAATTTTCCGTTGGAACAGATCAGGCCCTACATTGACTGGACACCTTTTTTCCAGACGTGGATGCTGTACGGGAGATACCCTGGCATTCTTGCCGACCCGAAGGTAGGTACAGAAGCCAGCAAGTTATATGCAGATGCGCAGGCCCTGCTGGATCAGATCATTGCCGGCCGCAAGTTGAAAGCCAATGCCGTGATTGCATTTTATCCTGCTCAGCGCATAAGCCCGGAAGACGTTCAATTGTACGGCGATAAGGGAGGCCAGGTGCCGCTGCAGACCATGCATTTCCTCCGGCAGCAGAATAAGAAGGCGGCAAATTTGCCGAACTACTGCCTTGCGGACTTTGTGGCACCGGTCTCATCAGGAAAACTGGACTATCTGGGTTTGTTTGCAGTTACGGCAGGCATCGGGTTAGAAAAGCTGATTGAGGGCTTCAAGGCACAACAGGATGACTATCATGAGATCATGGCCAAGGCGCTGGCGGACAGGCTTGCAGAAGCCTTTGCAGAATGTCTGCATCACCAGGTGAGAAAAGACTGGTGGGGATATGCAGCTGGTGAAAGGATAACGAACGAGCAGATGATTGCAGAAGAGTATCAGGGCATCCGCCCCGCACCAGGATATCCTGCCTGCCCTGATCATACGGAGAAGAAAGTCATTTTTGATTTGCTGCAGGCCGAAAAGGAAGCCGGCATCCAATTGACTGAATCCATGGCAATGTATCCTGCATCAAGTGTGTCCGGTTATTATTTCTCCCATCCTGAAGCTCGCTATTTCGGATTGGGCAAGATAGACCGGGACCAGATCCAGGACTACGCACGAAGAAAAGGGATGCCGGTTGAGGAGATAGAGCGATGGCTGGCACCGGTGCTTGGGTATTAGTGATTTCGGTACGAGTTGAGAGAAGATTGCGCACTTATTGAATACTTGATTTTTTTAATAAATGAAAGTCATTGATCATCTGAACAACGCTTCCGGCAAGACCCTGTTCAGCATTGAAATCTTGCCGCCGCTAAAAGGAGAGAACATCCGGACCTTGTTTGACAATCTGGATCCGCTGATGGAGTTCAAACCCCCTTTTGTCGATGTTACGTATCACCGGGAGGAGTACGTCTATAAGAAGAAGGAGAACGGGCTGCTGGAGAAGAGGTCCACACGCAAGCGGCCCGGTACGGTAGGCATATGTGCGGCGATCCAGAACCATTATAAGGTGGACACGGTTCCGCATATCATCTGCGGTGGCTTCACCCGTGAGGAAACAGAAAACGCCTTAATCGATCTTCACTTTCTCGGGATCGACAATGTGCTGGCCCTGCAGGGTGATGCCATCAAGTCGGAGGCCAGGTTCGTAGCCGAGCATGACGGAAACAAATTTGCATCAGACCTGCTGGAACAGATTGTGGGGATGAATCACGGGAAGTTCCTGGATGAAGATCTAGAGAACGCTTCTCCGACGAATTTCTGTGTAGGGGTGGCAGGATATCCTGAAAAGCATTTTGCAGCTCCAAACCTTTCGGTCGACCTCAAATACCTGAAACAAAAGGTTGACAAGGGCGCCGAATATATTGTTACGCAGATGTTTTTCGACAACCGGAAGTACTTCCAGTTTGTTGAGAAATGCAGGGCAATGGGAATTGGGGTGCCCATCATTCCGGGCATCAAGCCTATTACCACCAAGTCGCAAACCAGTATTTTACCCACAGTGTTTCACATTGATCTTCCTGAAGAACTTTCCAATGCTGTGGATGCATGTAAGGACAATGTTGCTGTGCGGCAGGTGGGGATTGAGTGGGCCGTTTCGCAGTCAAAGGAGCTGATCAAATTCGGTGTTCCGACACTGCATTTCTATTCCATGGGCAAGTCAGATCCCATTTATAAGATTGCGAAGCAATTGTTCTGATAGACAAAAAAAAGGGGACCGAAGCCCCCCTTTTGTCTTAATTCATTGAGACGTTAAGGTATCGGCAGTGCAGTTGCGCTGTATTTGCTCAGGTCAGCCAATGGCACTGTGGCACCAAACTTCGAATTGATCGCACCGATAAAGATGTTGGCGATAAATGCGTAGCCTCGACTATTCGGATGCACACCATCTTCTGAATAAATACCGGTAGGAGGGTTAATGTTAGGCGTGATGGTCACATTGTTATAAACCCCAGCCTGCGCTGCTACGAGGGCAGCCATACCAGCACTTACATCCGCGACAGCGAGTCTGGTGGAGTAAGAACTGGCCACATTGGCGATGATGTTGTTGTAAGCCGTTCTGGCATCACGTATGGCAGCAATTTCCGTAGGAATGAGGCAGTACTGGTCTCCAAGCGGAACGGTAACACCATTCACTTTCGTAGGATCGCTTCCCACTAATGTTCCGAGTATTGAGCCGGTAGATAATGGAATGATATCTGTGCTGGTGGTCTGACGGACCTGCACATACGGGCTCAATGCATCTCGTTGTGCCTGTGTGATGAGACCATTTGCCTTCATTGCGTCGAAGTATGGTGCAATATTGGTAAGCGTCTCATCTATGATCAGGATTTTGTTAGTACAGCCTGCGGTGTACGTAACCTTGCGAGTAGCCAATTCAGCTTTCAAGGCATCGCTGATTCCGAACAAGCCTGCATTACCAATTAGGCCATCCAGTGCCGCATTGTAGCCGGCAAACCCCGCGCTAACCGCAGAAGCGGTGGCGGCATCCAATGGAATTGGGTTATAAGATACGGCGGTGAAGTGAGGCATTACAAAGATATCAGGGAAGTTCCCTACAACACCTTTGAGGTTGGCATTCGATCCCATCAATGCGCCAATAGCGCCCGCATATTGCTGATCAAATCCAAGAGCACCTGCACCGGTAGCTGGCGTCAGAGGGGCCTTGGTAGGATCACCTCCAAATGCAGCATAGAGGAAGAAATCATCCAGACCCAGATAAAACATGAAGAATGAACTTCCGGCTGCAGCGGCGTCGCCGATGATTGTTGAACCGGTTCCGGGATAGGAGAGCCTTCCATAAAAGGGATTAAAGCGTGGATCCGTACCAGCCAATGCCCAATTGCCTGTATTGCTGATCAGTGCTTGCCCCAATACAATGGCGGGAACACCAAAATTATTCAGGTTGGTCTTTCCTCCAGTATAAAGGAAGGAAGGATTGAGTGCAGGATTGGGAACAGCTTCGAGATTGCCCAACGGATATTTTTGAGGAGTCGGCTTTGGTGAAGCTTTGCCCGTAGCGCAATCTGTACTCGTTCCGTATTGAAGAAGGAGTCTTCCGATAACCTTGTTGTCTGATCCTGGATTTGGGGTTATGAACAAGTTATACCCAAGAGAAGCACCAATCGTAGGCTGGGTAAACGTGGCGTTACCGCCAGCCTGAGCCAACTGCTTGTTTATAATGGCCGGCAGTGAATTGTTTTGGCCATCGGTAAACAAAGCTCCTGCTTGTACACCCGCCACATAGCTGTTACCGATTGCAATGAACTTGGTAAAACTTGCAGTGCCAGGGTTGGGTGTGGGTCCAGGCGCCGGTGTCTCAGGTGCTTGCAGCTGGATCACCTCCTGCTTGCACGATCCCAACATCAGAACCGTAAGCAATACGCTGTAAAATATCTTATTCCTTTTCATAGTAGTCTTTGTTGAATAGGTGGATTATTTCAGGAACTCATCAAAGGTGACGGAGATGTAGTACATCTGTCCGACAAAGGGTGACCCAAAGTTGGTCCTGTAGTCTCCTCCACCCAGATTTGTTCCTCCAAGTTTGAATACAGACTTGATGGAAGGCATTTTGTAGCTGACCTGCGCGTCCAGTACTCCGTATTTGGGTACAGTCCAGTTGCCATAGGAGGATTGCCACTCAAATGCGTCCTGGTAGCGGAAGTTGACGTTGAACCCAAGATTCTTTCCGATCTTCCTGTTGCCAACGCCCACACTGAACCGGTTCTTAGGGGTATTAAAACCGGCGCGGAAATCGGCAGACTCATTCGCGGTATAATCAGCCCAGTTGTAGTTACCATTCAGTACAAAGCTGCGGGGCAGGTTGTAGGTAAGTCCTACTCCCACACCCTGGGAAGTAACATTTTCGGTGGAGTTCACATAGGGAGCCCAAAGCGACCCGGCATTTACCTGTTTGCCCTGATGCATGGTTGCGTATTTCCCTGCCACAATCTGCCCACCGATAAATCCACTGTAAGACGTATAATAATAGTTGAGGTCAACCATCAGTTGCTTGGCGATAACGCCCTTATATCCGACTTCATAAGAAGATAGTTGTTCAGGTTTGACGTAGGAAACGTTGGCTGTCTGGAGCAGACTTGCATTGCCGGCGGTTACAGCGCCGGTGTTGGGGTCCAGTTTACCACCCGCAGCTACAAAGGCGTTGTAGGAGGTTTGCGTCCACGCACCGCCATTATGTATTCCATAACGGGAAGCGTTTGCTTCTACACTACCCAGCAGAATACCGCCGGAGGAAGGGAAGTAAATATACTGCGCCTGTGTATCAGGAATCCTGAAACCGGTCTGATAGGAAGCCCGGAAACTGTTGTTCTGGTCCACTGAATATACGGCTGACAACCTGGGAGTAAAGTGTCCTTCAAAGTTGTCGCTCTTGTCGTAACGAAGTGAACCAGTCAGCTTTAACTTCTCTGCGAAAGTCTTGGCAATCTGCGTATACGCTCCATACTGATCGATTCGAATCCGGGTAAAATTGTTGCCGGCTGCGGGGTCTTCATTGAAGATGGTTCCGTTAGAGAACAGGTCATACTCGCGGAAGTTACCGCCCACAATGATGTCGGCCCATTTTACATTCTTGAAGTTGTAATAGAATTCGGCATGCCTCAGATAGGAGTTGTCATAGAAGGAAGAGCCACCCTGAACTGCCCGCGCAACACCTTCAGGACCTGTCCATGTGCCTGTAGGCGTCTTCTGGAAGAAGTTGGCCCTCACGGAATTCATCAGATCTGTATAGGCTTGCGTACCAGGCTGGGGACGATTGCGATCAGCGTACGTTCTGGCAGCATTAGGATCTCCTGCCGTTACGCCAGGAATGTATCCCTGCATGGCAAGTACATAATCAGGCACCCAGTTTGTTGCTGATGGAGAGTAGGTTTCGTTGGCGTAAATGCCGAGAGCAGAGAGATTATAGGATTTCCCCGCGTCTGTTGCTGACTGATAAGCTCTGATGAAGAAATTATCTCCCTTCAATTCGAGTCGGTGAAACTGCTGGTTAAAGTCGCGGAGTGCATATTTTTCAGTGCCCTGATAGATGGAATTTCCACCGCCATAACGGTAAGCGTAGATAAGCTCGAGCTTGTCATTGATCCTGTAATGGAGGGCGCCATCAATCTTCATGGTGCTGGCTTTCCTGTTGTCCAGGATATCCTGCTCTTTGAAACCGGTGCGCGTGATTACGCCTATGCTGGGAATGCCGGTATTGATCTGCACTTCATCTCCATAAAGGTTAAGACCATCAAAGTTCTTGGTTCCACTCAGGTCTGTCGTGGAGGTGGAATTATTCCTGTCAGTTTTATAGTCGTTGCTGAGCCAGTCTGTGGCGTCGAGGTAGGAGAAATTCACCTTGAACGCAAACTTATTACTGAAGGCTTTTGCATAGCGGAAGCTGTACTGGGCATACGGGTTGTTGCCTCCTGCGTTTGAGTTAGTCGCACCATATTTAACCTGGGCGCTAAGGCCCTGGTATTCGAAGGGGCTTTTGCTTTTCATGATCATGATTCCATTGAATGCATTCGGTCCATAGAGGGCAGAAGCAGCACCTGGGATCAACTCAATACTTTCAGCATCCAGTTCACCCACTCCCATGATGGAACCGGTCGGAAAGTTCAACAGGGGAGCCTGCGTATCCATGCCATCAACCCACTGAACAAAACGCACGTTGGATATAGTGGCAAATCCCCTTGTGTTCACAGCAGTGAAGTTCAGACTACCGTTATTTACCTGAACACCTTTCATGTTTGCCAAGCCATCGAAATAGTCAGGCGTTGCAGACTGTTTGATATTGATAAGATCCATCTTTTCGATGGTGACTGGCGACTTCAGGATGCTTTCTTCAATCCTGGATGCTGAGACCACCACTTCCTGGCCGAGCAATGTTTGCTCTTCCATGCTGACATCAAGATTTGAGCTGTTGGCGTCGGTAACTTCCAGTTCCTTTGTGGTGTAACCAATGAAAGAAAAAACCAGGGTAAATGGAGGGGCCTGGTTCACTTTCAGATTAAACTTCCCATCGGTATCTGTAATCGTACCCACCACTCTTCCCTTCACTACAATGTTAACGCCGGGCAGGACGGCTCCGGTAGGATCTTTGACCGTACCGGCAACAGTCGATGTTTGTGCCTTTAGGGTAGCGGCACTCGTCAGCAGAAAGAGCAGTGGCACGAGCGCCCTTAGGTAGAATTTATTCATAAATCAATAAGGGTTTATTCTGTTAAATCTAACGAGAAATTGAGCAAAAACAAACGATTGCTTGGGCGCCTGGGCCCATTTTGAGCCTTAGGACTTTCTAAGATGCCCTGCCGGCTATTTGCCTGTTCGGATATGCTGAGCGAGCCGGTCGCACAGTTGATCCATCTCTTTGGCCATGAATTCGTCGCCGGTTGCAGTGAGTACACTTTGACTCAATCCCCCAATGCAATCAATGTAGAATCGTTTCATTTCGTCTACAGGCATGTCTTTGGACCATAAGTCAATACGCATGGTATTCTTATGGTTGTGATCCCAAAGGGCCACACTGATGGACTTGGTTTCGCTGGGTCCAGACTCAGGCTTTTCCGACGCATCCCACTCAATCTTTTCGGGTACGTTGTTGTCGTCCAATGATACGGTGAATTGTATGGTTGACTTCTTCATGATGAATTAGCGGCTTGGCCGGATGGGCGCAAAGGTATGATATCAGTGCTTTCCGGCGAAAGAAATAAAGAAATCAAGCGACTCAGGATTCCTCAGCGTGTCCCTGTTTATGACCTTGGCAGGGTCTCGACCCATCAGAATCTTCTTGACCGGCATCTCCGTTTTCTTGCCGCTCAGCGTGTATGGAATATCCTTTACTTCAATGATTTCATCCGGAACGTGTCGAGGGCTATACTGTCTTCTAATGGCGCCGTTGATCCTGGTCTTCAAATCAGTAGTCAGTACTTCACCGGACTTCAGGGCAACAAACAAAGGCATGTAGAAGAGTCCTCCCGGTTTTTCGATGCACACAATCAGCGCATCTCGGACCTCAGTCAACAAATCGAGCGCACGATAGATTTCGCTTGTTCCTATTCTTACACCTCCGCGGTTGAGTGTAGCATCTGAACGTCCGTAGATAACGATCCCCTTTCGTTCGGTGATTTTGATCCAGTCGCCGTGCCTCCAAACCTTCGGGTATATTTCAAAGTAACTTTCACGATATCTCTTGAAATCCTTGTCATTCCAGAAGTAAACCGGCATGCAAGGCATGGGTTTGGTGATCACCATTTCTCCCTCTTCATCGGGTGCAACCTGTGTGGCGTCCTCACTCCACGCTTCAAGGCTGCAAGCGAGTGCCCTGCACTGAATCTCTCCTTCATATACAGGCCACAAAGGATTGCCGCCTACAAATGCACTGCAAACATCAGTGCCACCGCTCATTGAAGTCAACCAGACGTCCGGCTTAACATGATGGTATATCCAATCAAAGCCTTCCGGTGGAAGGGTGCTGCCAGTTGACCCGATGGAACGCATGGACTCAAGTGGAAGTTGGGAGGGTCTTATGCCGTCTTTCATGCATGAGAGAATGAATCCTGCGCTGGTACCGAAATGAGTAATGCGTTGTTCTGCTGCCAAACGCCAGAGCGAAAGCAGGTTGGGCCAGGCAGGGCTTCCATCGTACAATACAATAGTAGCTCCTCCAAGCCAGCAGCCGTGCAGGTAATTCCACATCATCCAACCTGTCGTAGTGAACCAGAAGCATCGCTCACCCGGATGAACGTCCTGGTGAAAGTGAACGTACTTGAGCTGTTCCAGTAACATTCCGCCAACGGAATGCGTAATGGGCTTTGGCAAACCCGTAGTTCCCGATGAGTAGAGTACCCACATAGGATCGTTAAAGTCCACACGCTCAAATGTGAGTGGAGCGGATTCGCCAGACAGGATGTTCTGGTAATCTGTATAGTGTGGAGGCAGTGCTTTACCTGATGTATGGATCACCACAATTTTTTCGATGGAGGGTATCTTTCCGGCAACTTCTTCAATGACCGGTGTTTTGTCAAATGACTTTCCGGCATATTGATACTGATCGACGGCCACCAGCACCCTGGGCTCGATTTGTACAAAACGATCCAGGACCGCCTGTGTTCCAAAGTCAGGGGAGCAACTTGACCAGACGGCCCCAAGGGAGTTGCACGCCAGAAAGGTTGCCGAAGCTTCGGGAATATTGGGGAGGAAAGCGGCAATTCTGTCGCCGGGCTTTATACCGATACTTTTTAAGTAGCGTTGCAATTTTGATACCTGATCCCTCAACTCATCCCAGCTAACTTCCTTTGTATTACCTGCCTCGCTGCAGGCTATGATTGCAGGACGCTGTGGGGAAGCCTTTTCAAAGACATGTTCTGCATAGTTAAGCTTCAAGCCACTGAACCACTTCACGCCCGGCATGTCGTGCTGACTGGTCACAGTTTGCCATGCGCCGCTGGACTTGATGTTGAAATATTCCAGGAGAAATGACCAGAATTTCTCGTAGTCCGTGCATGACCACTGCCATAAAGCATCATAGTCTTTGCAGTGAATGCCTTTGTTCTGCGCAAGCCAGCCCATGAACCTGGTCAGGTTGCTGTTGGCTTTGACCATTTCAGTGGGTTTCCATTGCAGGGGTGGAACAGGCTTCATTTCATCCGGCCAATATTTTCAGGGCGTCGACTTTATCAGCCTCCAGTTGCTGACGGAGCATTTCAAGATTATTGAATTTGGAATCCATCCTGAGGAGCGCGATGAAGTAAACGGTAAGATTTTCACCGTAAATCTCCTTATTGAAATCAAAGATATTCACTTCGATGACTTTGCGTTTGCCATCCACCGTAGGCCGGTTTCCGATATACATCATTCCGTTGAAAAGCTGCTGCTCATGCTTAATGTGAACGGCATAAATGCCTTCGGCGGGTACCAGCTTGTAGTGTGAGTCGATGTCCAGGTTGGCAGTAGGGAAACCGAGTACTCTTCCGAGTTTGTCACCCATAATGACCCGGCCTGTCAGGGCATAAGGCCTGCCGAGAAGGTGAGATGCACCTTTCACATCCCCGGACTCAAGTGATCTTCGGATGGCAGAAGAGCTTACTGCTAAATGGTCGATATCCTGACGGGGTATTTCTTCCACTTCAAATCCATAAGCAGGACCATCAGCCTTGAGGATCTCGAAACTTCCTTCCCTGTTTTTGCCGAAATGATGGTCATAGCCGATCACGAGCTTGCGTGTACCGATTTTCTCAACCAATACCTGGCGGATGAAATCAACCGAGCTCATCTGCGAAAATTCCTTTGTGAACGGAATCCGCACAAGGTGATGGATGCCCTGCTCTTTCAGGAGCTCCGCTTTTTCTTCGAAGGTGTTGAGCAGCTTAAGCTGTTGATCGTCCGGACGCAGTACTAGCCTGGGGTGAGGCCAGAAGGTGATGACGACTGTTTCGCCGTTATTCTTCAAGGCTATTTCTTTCAATCGTGCCAGTATCTTCTGATGCCCAAGGTGGACGCCATCGAAGGTTCCGCTCGTAACCACCGCATAGGGAAGCCTGGTGAAATCATCAGGTTGATGATAGATTTTCATGAAGCGGCGTCGGTTACATGGGGCCTTAGATTGGCGGCCTTTTCTTTTATTGAATCGATGGTGTCAGCCTGTTGAACAGTAAAGTTTCCAATGCGGGTTCTTCTCAATTGGCTGAGGTAGGCGCCCACACCCAATGCGGCGCCGAAGTCATGTGCAAGGCTTCTGATATAAGTGCCTTTACTGCATCGCACCCTGAAGCCTACTTCAGGCAGCCTGATGGAGGTCACGACGAACTCATGGATTTCTATCGACCTGGGTTTAAGTGCAACTTCTTTTCCTTTTCTGGCCAAGGCATAGGCGCGTTTACCATCCACCTTAACTGAAGAATGTGCGGGTGGGATCTGCTCAATTTTGCCCAGGAAGGACGTTGCCGCCTTATGAATCATTTCAGGAGTTATATGACTGATGTCCACCGCTTCAGTGGGTTCCTTTTCCAGGTCATAGGAGGCGGTTGTCTGGCCGATCACAAACGTGCCTTCATATTCCTTTTCGAGTCCCTGAAATTCCTCAATGCGCTTGGTCATCTTGCCTGCACAAATAATGAGCAGGCCAGTCGCCAGCGGATCCAGCGTTCCCGCATGGCCAATCTTACGGATCTTCAGCAGGTTGCGTAGTTTGCTGACAGCGTCAAAGGATGTCCATCCGAGGGGCTTGTCAAGGAGTATCAGCAGGCCATTTTCTGTGGTTTCAATCACAGTATCTCCATTTCAGCACCAAAATAGTAGAGAAGCAGGATGATTGCACCTGCAATTATACGGTAGTAACCAAAGAACCTGAAACCGTGACGCGTAAGGAAGCTTATAAAAGATTTTATAGCCAGCCATGCGACGATGAAGGCAACGACATTTCCTATGGCCAGCAGGATCCATTCGTCGCCACCAAAACGGTTGCCACCCTGGTAGAATTTCAGGAGTTTGTAGGCGGTGGCTGCGAACATTGTGGGTACCGCCAGAAAAAACGAAAACTCGGCTGCCTTCTTTCTTGACAAGCCTTGTGAGAGTCCGCCAATAATAGTGGCAGCCGAACGTGAGACACCAGGGACCATCGCGATACATTGAAAGAACCCGATGATTACTGCCGTAGGGTAGGAGACATTTCCCAATTTGGATGGGTCTTCCCTGAACAGTCGATCCACAATCAGGAAGAAGACGCCTCCAAGGATTAGTGTCCAGCCAACGACGTCCACTCTTTCAAGAAGTGCATCGATCTTGTCATCGAAGAGAAAACCAATTACGGCCGCCGGGAGGAACCCGGCCAGCAATACCAGGTAGAACCTGATTGATTGGAAGAACTGGTGCCAATACATCGCCACTACCGAAAGGATTGCGCCAAATTGAATTGCCACGGTAAAGGTCTTGGTGAAAGGGATGGCGCCTATGCTCATCAGGGAGGAGCCGATCATAATGTGGCCGGTGGAGGAAACGGGAAGAAATTCCGTCAGGCCTTCAATGATGGCCAGGAGGATTGCCTGCAGAATGGACATGAATCAACGGTCGGAGGGTCTGTGAAGTATGGCGAAAATTTCCACGATGAAGCCCGACAAAACAATCATCGGTCCGAGTGTGATGCCAAGGAAACCAAAGCCGTGCGGTTCCTTGTCGAGTGTCATCACGATGAAGCCGACGGTGAGTACGATCAGTCCGGCGATCATCAGTTGGTAATTCTTTTTAGCGAAGGGGAGTTTGCTCATGTTAATACAATTCGTCCAGTGATAACCGCAGATACTTTTGAACCGCGCGCCACGTGCTTATCGCGGCCACAAAAATACCCAATGCGGTCAAACTGGCAAGGAGGATGAAAATTCGTTCCTGGTTCTCGATGAGTTGCAATTCCTCAATTCTGCGGTGCCCCAGGGTGACAAGAGTCCACAACAGGGCGGAAGCCAACAAGCCCGACAGGCAGCCGTGGAGAAGAGCCCTGAGAATGAAGGGCCATTGAATGAAGTTTCGTTTGGCTCCGACGAGTTGCATGCTGCGAATAAGGAAACGCTGTGAAAAGAGTGCCAGGCGGAGGGTGTTGTTGATGAGCAGGACCACAATGACCATCAGGAGGGAGGCTATGCCCAGCAACACCAATCCGATTTTTCCCACATTTTTATTGACCGAGTCGATCAGGTTTTCTTCATAATACACCTGGAAAATGTGGTTATTCTTTTCAAGGTCTTTCCGGATCTGATCCATTTTCTGCTTATCATGGAATTGGGGATCGATGGTAACCAGGAAAGCGTCTCTGAGGGGATTTTCACCAAGAAACTTTTGAAAATCTTCTCCGGTGTCGTGAATGAATTTCTTAGCCGCTTCTTCTTTGCTGACGAATACCAGATTCTTTTTGGTTGAGTCCTTGAGGATGAAACTGGAGGTGGCCAACTGTTTCTCAACAGCCTTGATGTCCTTCTCATCCAGCTGATTCTTGAGATATACCTGAATCCTTACATTCTCACGGACAATTCTGGCCAATTCTTCCGAGTAGATCACCAGTAACCCGAAGACACCAATGACAAAGAGAGCCAGGGTGATACTCAATACGACACTAAGAAACGGGTAGCTCCCCAGCTTCTTCTTTCGGACTTTGAATTCCCCTGCCATGGAGGGCAAAGATAGCATTTTCCGGCCCTGGGCGCAGGGCTGGCAAATTACTTGCCGCGGTATTCCCTGAGTCTTTGCAGAAGCTGGGCGTCTTTTATGGGAGTAAGCGGACTGATCTTGCTCTGCTTCTCATCCAGCAGATAATAATTGGACTTATAGAAGAGGAAGACTGCATGGCTGTCGCCATGAATCTCCAGAACTTCGTAGAGTTCTTTGTCAAAAGGACCAAACAGCATGAGTTTGCTGTCGCGGAATTGATAGTGGAATTTGTATTTCCGGTCGGCCGCAGAAGTGACAACCTCCATTTTGGAAACTTCAACCACAGACGGCTGACTTGTCAGATCATTGGTTGGATTGTCTTTGCCGGCCTCAAGATCTTCAGTGGGATCTACCACATCGAGGCTGGGCTTGCGAACCGGATTGACTGGCTTGGCCTCCTCCTTAATCGGTTGGTTCTTGGTAGGAGTCGAACTGCTTTCGACGGATTCTACTTTGGTTTTGTCAGGTTGAGCAGCAACTGAAGTCGGTTCAGTGGCGACTTCTTTCTTGTCGGTTTGAGCTGGTTGCGCTGTCTCTACTTTAGAGGCTGATGTTTCAGACACTGGATCTTGTCCGAGGTAGAAGTAAAGTGCAGATGCAACAAGGCCTGCGGTGAGCGCAGTTGCTGCAATTTTGCCTGGACCCCATCCGTTTCCGCCGACCGGGACATTATTCAGCATCCGCTTCAGCTCAGCGACACGCGCCTTGCGAATTCCCTCAGCGATCTGTTGCTGCAGAGCGACATCTTCACGCAAGGATGGATTCGCCTCCATCTGCTTCTCGAAATCTTCCTTTTCTTTTCCGGAAAGCCGGCCGGTTATATAGTCGTCAATTTTTTCGATCTCGTTCATTTCCATAATCTCAGTCCAAAAAATCCCTTTCAGAATACTGTGCTTTCACCAGTTCATCGAGCTTTTGTTTGCATTTGTATTTCTTCGTCTTTGCAGTGTCAGTGTTGGCAAAACCGAGTTTGTCTGCTATATCCTGCATCGACATTTCATCAAAATAGTAATACATCAAAACCTTTCTACATGTTTCGCCCAATTGCTCCAGGCATCGGGCGATGATTCTTTCCCTTTCAGGGCTGTCCAAATCCAGATGTTCTGAAGTATCCTTCTCCTCATTGGAAAGCCTCTTCTTCCGGTCGAGTTCCTTTCTCCACAGGTTTTGGCATACACTATAGATGTAGGTACTCATCTTGGAAGTCAGCACCAGATTTCCAGACCGGGCCTTTTGCCAGAATACGACCAGGGCATCCTGGTATACGTCCCTTGCTTCGTCCTCCGTGCCGCTATTGGTAATGACCAATTTGGTCATCATCCGATAGTACTTCTTATATATGACTTCCAGGGCCTTTTCATCACCACGTTGGATCCTTTCAAAAAGTTCCTTTTCGTTCACTTCAAGGCCTGATCTGAATACGCGGTTTGCCACCCTGGTAACCCTTTTTTGTGTTCTAAACGTTATACAAAGCTGTCTAAAGGTCGAAAATTACGCCAAAGGGTCGCTTACTCAGCCCTCAACCATGTCTGAGTACGGTAAAACGGGCCCCAGTAACCCCTCACTCTTAATACTTTTCCCTCCACCCAGATTTTGGACCTGTAAACCCTGCCATTTTCGGGATCCAATATGTCCCCATCTTCCCAAGCCTCGCCAACCCTCTGCAGGTTCCTTATGATCTCCATGCCAATAACCTTCTTCTTAAAGCGAGGGTCGTCCGGGTCACATTTATCACAAACCGGATCGGGATCATCAGCTGGGCCTGGGAAGAGTTTGATGATCCGCCCAAATACCTTGCCTTTGGTTTCAATAATTTCCACGATCGACCTCACCGCATGGGTCTTGTCGTCCACAGTCTTCCATCTGCCAGCCACCTCCTGTGAAAAGGCATGAATGGAGATTCCGGAGAACAGGAAGAGCAGGACCGTAAAGCGAACCATCATCGACCTAAAGTAACAAAAAAAGGAGCCGCGTGTGCGACTCCTTCATTTTTCAGATTTGTGTTGGATTATTTGCCGCTTTCTGCAGGCGGCGCCTGCATTTGGATATCGGCCTTTACCTCAGTTTTGGGCTGCTTCTTATCCAGTGACGCAGAAGGTTTTTCCTTCAGTGCGATCAGCGGAGCAATCACGAGAGCAACAATTGACATGAGTTTGATAAGAATATTGAGCGAGGGGCCGGAGGTATCCTTGAAAGGATCGCCAACTGTATCACCAACAACAGCTGCCTTGTGCGGATCAGATTTCTTGTAATACATCTGACCATTGATTTCGACACCTTCTTCAAAGCTCTTCTTGGCATTGTCCCAGGCGCCTCCTGAATTAGCCTGGAAAATCGCCATGAGTACGCCCGTTACGGTTACACCTGCGAGCATTCCACCAAGGGCTTCGACGCCGAAACCGGGGAGGAATGCAATGAGAACAGGAACAACAACAGCCATCAATCCAGGGATGATCATTTGACGTAAAGCAGCAGTGGTTGAAATCGCAACGCATTTTCCATACTCAGCTTTCCCATCAGCCTCATGGAAGACTTTCTGCTCATCAGCCGACCATTCTGAAACAGGTTTGTCGCCGTTCTTTTTCATCAGTGCCAATGCCGCCTTGAGTGGAGCAATTTCATTGAACTGGCGGCGCACCTCCTCGATCATGTGCATGGCAGCGCGACCTACTGCGCCCATGGCCAACGCTGAGAAGACAAAGGGCAGCATGCCGCCAATGAACAGACCAGCCATGACATTGGCCTTGGAAACGTCAATGGTACTCACATGGGCAGTAGTCATGAACGCGCCAAAGAGGGCAAGTGCTGTTAACGCAGCTGATGCAATCGCAAAACCCTTACCAATGGCAGCAGTCGTATTGCCCACAGCATCAAGTTTGTCGGTGCGGGAACGAACTTCTTTGGGAAGCTCAGACATTTCAGCAATGCCACCTGCGTTATCCGAGATGGGGCCGTATGCATCGACAGCAAGCTGGATGCCGAGGTTGGACAACATGCCAACCGCTGCTATTGCAATTCCATACAAGCCGCCAAACTGGAATGCTCCGATGATGGCCAGTGCGATAATGAGAACAGGGAACATGGTGGACATCATGCCCACGCCAAGTCCTGCAATGATATTGGTGGCAGCGCCGGTTGAAGATTGACGCACAATAGAGTTGACAGGCCCCTTGCCCATGCCGGTATAATACTCGGTGATAAGTCCGATAACAACTCCTGCAACCAGTCCGATTACGGTTGCAAAGAATACGCCGGTCGAAGTATACTGTGTGCCTTTTTCGGGATCGGTCCACGCATAAAGCGGATCCTGGAACCACCATGATTCAGGAAGCATGCCCTTGATGATAAACCAGGAGGCGCCGATCATTATGATGGACGAAACAATTTCTCCCATGTTCAACGCTTTTTGAGGATCACCGCCTTCTTTAACTTTCACGAAGAACGTGCCCAGGAAAGACATTACGATACCTACACCTGCCAATGCCAGCGGCAGCAATACAGCAGAGAGACCATCATACTTTGTATCCAGCGCCATGAAATCAGCAGTCATGAATGCAGCGCCCAAAACCATGGTGCCTACAATCGATCCCACATAGGATTCGAAGAGGTCAGCGCCCATGCCGGCAACATCACCTACATTGTCACCCACGTTATCTGCTATGGTGGCAGGATTCAGCGGATGATCTTCCGGGATTCCGGCTTCTACTTTTCCAACAAGGTCAGCGCCTACATCGGCCGCTTTGGTATAAATACCACCGCCCACTCTGGCGAATAACGCGATAGATGATGCGCCGAATGAGAATCCGGTAATAACCGTGATTACCCTCGTCACATTTTCCTGGGTGTCAAGGCCAAACATATTTCCGTACACGATCAACAGAATGCTGAGGCCAAGCACACCAATACCCACAACACCCATTCCCATCACCGATCCGCCAACAAAGGCAATCTCAAGCGCTTTGCCGAGGCTGGTCTTTGCAGCATTTGTGGTACGAACATTTGCCTTGGTGGCAACGCGCATCCCTATGAAACCTGCCAGGGCTGAGCTGAATGCTCCCAATGCAAATGACAGGCCCACCAGGGGAGAGGAAGTATGATCTGCAGAAACAGCCAGAAGGATTGCCACACAGGCTACAAATACTACGAGTACCTTATACTCTGCCTTAAGGAAAGCCATAGCTCCTTCGGCAATATGGCTTGCAATTTTTTTCATTTTATCTGAGCCGGCGTCCTGACTGGCGACCCAGGCGCTCTTCCAAACAACATAGAGGAGCCCCAGAAGTCCAAAGACCGGCATTGCGTAGAGTAGGTTTTGCATAGGAATGGTTATGACAGTTTAGTTAGCTTTCTTGCCTGACATGGAGGCATAGAAAAAAGTCCCGCAAAGATAGAAGAAGGCAAAATATTACCAAAAAGGGGCTTTTCAGACCTGAGCAATGCTTTTGAGGCAGTTCCACAATTTTCGCTTGGAGTCTTCCTGAGCGGCAATGGCGTCGAGGGGTTCGGCCACAAGTGTGGTTGTGTCTCCAGAACGGATGGGCTCATAAACCGGTATGCCCGATGGTGGATGGATGAAGGCCATCGTAAGCCGGGCTCTTTCTGCCAATTCAGACAGGTTCAGATTTTCCTGGTGAATGATGGTAACAGATGATAATGATAGCTTGATGGCCACCAGAATCTTGCCAAGCAGGACCTTGTACTCTTCGTCCAGTTGCTGCCATGGCTTGTCGATAATGACCATGACCGGCGGTTGAATCCTGTAGATTTCTTCAGTGAAACTTATTTGCTCTGTCTCGTGCACTTCTAGTGATCTTTCATTTTCTCATCAAAAAGAGATTTTAATTCACTCGCTTCAGACGGCTTCATTCGGCCAGCCAGGATAAGGCGGAGTTGCCTTCTGCGCATTGCCCCATCGTACAGGGCTTTTTCTTCATCGGTTTCGGGTACGACTTCGGGCACCTCCACAGGTTTGAAATGGCGATCCACGGCAACAAAAGTGAAGTACGCTGAATGGCTGATTACTTTCTGCCCGGCAGGAATATTTTCCTTATCCACATCAATTCTGACTTCCATGGATGAGTTGAAGGCACGGGTTACGCGGGCTCTCAATGTGACAACATCACCAAGCTGAATGGGTGTCCTGAATGATATATTGTCAACAGACGCTGTAACCACTGTATTGTTGCTGTGCTTCTGACAGGCGATAGCCGAGACGATATCCATCCAATGCATCAGCCGGCCCCCCATCAGGTTGTTAAGTGTATTGGTGTCGTTTGGCAAAACGAGTTCGGTCATGCTGACGGTGGATTCTCTGGGTGACTTCTGTTTTCTGTTCATGAAGCTTTCAAATCGTGGTCACAAAACTAAGAATGATTACCTATTCTTTGATCTTTCCTGTTGTCTGGTAATTTTTTTCTATTCGACCACAGAACACACTGCTATTTCCAACCTTTCTCACCCAGAAGGGGAACGAAAGAGAAGAAGTCAAACTCCTCCCTTGTGATCTTGTCCTTCTTTCTGCGTATGCGGATCATCTTTTGCTTGTCTCTTCCGCCAACAGGCACAACCAGCACGCCACCATCAGCCAACTGTTGCATGAGTGCTTCGGGTACAATGGGGGCTCCGGCCGTGACGATGATTTTGTCATAGGGAGCTCGTACCGGAAGTCCCTTTGATCCATCACCACAAAAGAAGTGAGGGCTGTATCCAAGAAGTGGCAGGAACGCCCGGGTTCTTTCATAAAGCACCCTGTTGTACTCAATCGTATAGACTTTGGCCTTCAGTTCCAGCAATATGCAGGCCTGGTATCCGGAGCCTGTGCCAACTTCCAATACCTTATCCCCGGGTTGAACTTCCAGTAATTCGGTCTGAAAGGCTACCGTATAAGGCTGGGAAATTGTCTGACCTTCACCGATAGGAAAGGCTTTATCCTCATACGCGTGGATAAGCAGGGCATCATCAAAAAAGACATGCCTGGGGACCCTTCCAATTGCCTCCAAAACGGCCTCATTTCGAATGCCTTTTTGGCGCAATTTCCTGACTAATTTACCGCGTAGTCCTCGTTGCTTATAAGTGTCCTCAAACATGCTCAAAACCCCTAAAAAGGGCATTTCTAGGGCCAAAACAAAGTTTTTTCAATTTCTTAGGAAAATTGAGCCCTATCCACCTACTTTGAAGTCCCTAAAAAATTCACAGAGCGAAACTATTTTGCCATAGCGTTCACCTGTGTGAACCTGACCCTGACAGTAGTAGTGGTAAATCCACAAACTACTGCATGGGCCGGGTAAATTATCCCCTCCAAGACAATATGCTGAAGTTGACGCCTTATTCGTCAATTGTTCCCTATTAGAACGAACGGTGCCCAATAGAATGGTGAGGCGAATCTTGGTTCGCTCATGCATTTTTGCTTTGCTTTTTGCAAGGCCGGGCTGAAACCTCCGGAAGGATTCTTCAGCAGGTTCTTGTAGAAGTCCGTCATCAGCAATGAGGTAGACTCATCCGCGACACTCCAATAGGAGACGAGTATGTTTTTGGCACCTGCATATAACAAGGCTCTGGACAGGCCAATCACTCCTTCACCTTTCGAAAATTTTCCCAGGCCTGTCTGGCAGGCAGAGAGTGCGGCAAGATCGGCCTTCATTTGGAGGTTAAATACCTCACCGGAGTACAGCATCCCGTCTTCATTTCCAGAAGGGTTGAGAAAGATTCTGGATAACTCCGGGTGCTCCTCATCAACAATTCCGTGCGTAGCGAAATGAATCAGGCTGAATTGTTTCATGACGGCCGACTTTGCTATCTGCTCGTTTGCGTCCTGCTGTTTGAAGATTCTGGCTTGAGGTCCGAATAGCCGTGCGATTTCGTTTACTTCTCTTTCTGTTCCGGGGAGGTCATCCAGATTTTGGTTGTCCGGAAATTGGACCGGGGCACAAAGGAGAATTGTTGCCTGACGCACAGTCTCAGTCTGTTGAGCTGTTTTCTGTAACAAAAGGCCTGCGGAGAATGAATAGTTGACGTCATATCTGCTGATGAGATAAGGCAGTGTCTCATAATTCACAGGTTCCCTGACTGTTGATATGGGCAGCGCTTCGAATGGTAGTGTGCTCAAACGTCCGGAAGGAATGACGGTAATGCCTCGGGTATTGGGAAGGCCGCGAAGCAATAATAATGACAACTGGTTTGCGGTGGCGCGATAACCTTCCGGTACGGAATAGAAAAGACTGTTATTGAATCCTTTTACAATCTTGTCGAACTCATCGGGTAGCCGTGATTGGACGATTCTGAATTTCTTTTTGGTGATGATGAAGGTGTAGAGCATTTTGCCATGCTCTGCCACAAAGTAGCTTACAACAGCGTGATCATTGTCGAGCGTTTCCTGGATGGATAATACTGAAGGAGATGTCTTGTTGAATTTCAGGTTGTAATACTGAGGGAAATCTTTTTCCAATTGGTCAATAAATTGTTGGTAATCCTTGTTGGCGGTAAGCAGCGATTGTCTTATTTGCACCTCCTCTTCATGTGATGGTTTCTGCGAAAGCTTCTGGGTCAGCAGGGCTGTCTCCGCTTTAAGATACTTTTCGCGGTCCAGCAGTTCCTCCGGAATTCCCGCATATGATTTTGCTTCGGCGTCAGCTATGGAGGACTGCAATACGGCGGACTTGCTCTTTTCGGCAAAGTAGAAGGCCAGGTCATTGTAACTTCTTGCCCGGAAGCTCATGAGGCCCATGGCGTGTGTAATTCTAACGCCGTCCTCGTACACATCTGAAGCCGCATTGCCCAGCTCCAGCTTGTCGTTTTCATCCTGGCTGTGGTAGCGCAGGTTATCAAGCAAAGTATCGCAGACTTGCAGACATGTGACAGCTTGTTCCAGATCCCTGAAACGGAGAGTCTTTCCGTAGTGCAGGGCTTCAAGGGCTTCTGCTTTGAGGCGCAGACTGAAAAGAAGAACTTTTCCATTGTAATAGTCCCTGGATCCAGGGTTGGCTGTCAAAGTGGTATCATTGAAGCCTGGGGCATTTGATATGAGTGCCTGCTGATAGCTTCGCAAAGCTTCTCCGTAACGATTTTGGGTCAGCTTCAATAAACCGATTTGATTCAGCACATTGGCAATATCAGAATGCTTTGTACCGTAACTATTGCGATAAATGACAAGTGCTTTCTGGCAATAACCAAGCGCTGCGTTCCGATCGCCCATCTGTCCGTAGGTGATACCCAGATTAAGCAATGCAAGCGCCTGATTGGGGTGTCCGTTCGGATAGACTTTCTTCCATATTGCTTCAGCGGACTCAAAATCATTTATAGCATCTCCATACAACTTCATTTGCCTGTACATGATACCAATGTTGGTTAGTGCGATGGCAATTTTACGGTGATTTTTGCCGTGTACTTTCTCATAAATGGCGAGCGCTTTTTCGTAGTACTCAAGGGCCAGGTCTGGATTGATCCCGCTATAAACCAATCCAAGATCGTTATAGGCTGCTGCCGTTTCTTCAGTATTTTCTCCGTAGAGTTGCTCGTGAAGGTTCAATGTCACGAGCGCATTTTCAAGTGCCTGATTGATTTTTCCGGAACTTAGGTACACCAGACTCAGATAGGTGAGGCATGTGGCTGCCTCCGGCGATTTGGATTGACCTGCCTTTTCAAAAAGTTCTAGACTGTTCTGCAGATCTTCAAGTGCAAGGTCATTCCGTGCTTTGTTAAGATGCAGGAATCCCATTCTTGTGCGAGTAACTGCTTCGGTGAATGGATCGCTGGAGTTCAGGTGTGGTTTCAGTACCGTCTCAGCCGCATCCAGATTTCCCTGGAGAATTAGAATTGATGCCGTACGACTGGCGAGCAACCCGAGGGTTCGTTCGTCTGCGGATGGCCTTTTTAGGTCGATGCGTTGAATGGCTGTTGTATAATCTTCATTCGCAATAAGGGAGTCAATTTCATCCAATCGCCTGTCGCGCTGCCCCTGGGCAGTCAACCAAAAGGTGAGTAGTAGTAGGATGATTGAAGATCGCATCATCCTCTAGAAACGATAAATGTAAGTGAGAGAGGATACCAACTCCCGTGTCAGACCATCCGGACTGAATTCGCGCTGAACAATCTTGTGTCCTACCAGCAGCCGAATGCCTGAATTCACATTAAAGCTATATCCGATGGTGGCAATGGCAGAGAGGGCAAGTCCCCTGGCTATGTTGCCTTTGCTGTCCACTGAACTTCGCTCACCAAATTTTCCCTGAACGGATGGGTCTGGCGTGTACCGGTCCGCAGTAATCCGGTAAATGGGCAGCATCCCCAATGAGAAGTTGACTCTTGACAGCCGGAAGTTTCTTTCCACCCTGAGCATAACATCTGTTCCACGCTTGAGGTCGGTCGAGTTTGGATATTTCTGTACATAGAGGAATTCATCAGGATCATTCTGAGGCCAGCGATGCCAGTCGAACTTGTTTCCATTCTGATTCAGTGGTATCTGAATTCCAGTTGCAAACAGCCATTGCCGGTTTATGAGAGAGATTCCCGCTATAAAATCATAAGTGCCGAGACTGGTCTGATAGTACATGGGGAGGGGATTGCCTTCCTGATCCTTAAGATTGGAATTGTTGGTGGGCACTTTTGCCCCCACTGAAAGATTAAGATCAAACCGATCGGAATTGATAAGGTTGTGGGTGAAGCAAAAGGAGAGGTCACTCATACTGCCAGTGGCGCCGAGACGGCCCTCCACATGCTGAAGCGGGACCTTAACCTGTATCGTATTTTTCCTGTTGAGACTGAAGTTCATGTCGGCGGTTGCCACATAAACAATAGGGGTAAGAGTGGTGGTGCCCCGGTAGAAACTGAACTCAATGGTTCTGAGCTTAAATTCAACCTTTTTGTTGTAGGGTTGATCTGGCTTCATGGCCCCCATGGTGCAAAAGCCGGCATCACTGCAACCTTGCCCGCTGGAGAAATGCCAGACCATGACTAACGTTCCAAGCAGGGTAATTGGCTTCATCTGGAAATATTTCCAAATTAAGAAAACATTCCCGTTTGAAAATCACGAGGAATGGATCAGAATTTCCCCGGCAGAGTTGGATCAGCGCTTGCTGCTGATGACTGAACCGCCATCATTGCTCTGGTTCTCTATGGAGGCCAGTTCAACGATTTTTGCATATTCTTCAGGAGTCAGGTCATTGAAGAAGTAATGTATCGGGTTGACCTGAGAGTGGTTGATAAATACTTCGTAGTGCACATGCGGTGCGGTTGATAAGCCGGTGTTGCCCACATAGCCGATTAATTCGCCACGCTTGACTTTCTGACCATTTCTCACCACGAAGCTGTGCATGTGTGCATAGCGTGTCCGGTAACCAAAGCCATGATCGATCTCTACTTTCTTTCCATAACCTGTGAAGGCTATTTCGGTATTGTCCACCACACCGTCAGCGGTAGCATAAATCGGCGTGCCAAGAGGTGCGGCGAAGTCAATCCCGGGATGCATGTTCCAGACCTTATAGATGGGGTGGATTCTCATTCCATAGCCGGAGGAAAGAACGACGGTCCCATTTTTTGGAATAGGCTGAATGGCAGGTATTGCGGCAAACAGCATTTCCTTGTGGCTGGCTACTTCGACGATTTCATCCTGCGACTTGGATTCAACGTACGATTTCCTTCTCAGTTTATCGACAGATTCGTTAAGCTTTACAATGATGTCCTCGTGGGCCAGATTCCTCTCGCGGATGTCTTCATACCGGTCAATACCACCCACGCCGGCCTCCCGGATTGACTTGTCAATGGGTTCGGAACCCAGAACCACCCTGTAGATGTTATCATCCCGATAAGCCATCTCACCCAGGAGTTTGTCCAGGTTTTCAACTTTCTTATTGAGTTCGTCATAATAGAACTCCATATTCTTGAGCTCATTCTTGAGCATCACCTCCTTGGGCGACTCAAAGTAGTTGTTGTAAAGCAGCAATAGTCCCACCGCCATGGCCAGTGTGAGTGATAAGAGGCCGATGGTATTCAACAGGACATCTCCCCATGAAGTCTGCACGCGTACGTACTTGCAGGAAACGGTGTCGTAGTAGTATTTGATGCGGGCCATATGTTAAACAACTCTATTTTGACTGGGGCCGGAATGCCTTAATGACAGATTCATTGCATTCAAGATAGGGCCCATCCAGCAAATCTAAGCAATAAGGGATTGCCGGAAAAACGGCGTCAAGGCATTGCCGGATGGATCGGGGCTTACCCGGTAGGTTTAGGATAAGCGTTTTACCCCGAATTCCGGCTGTTTGGCGCGAAAGGATGGCCGTAGGCACATATTTCAGGCTTTCTAAACGCATTCTTTCGCCGAATCCGGGCATCATTTTTTCACATACAGCCTCGGTGGCCTCTGGTGTAACATCCCGGACCGCGGGCCCGGTACCACCGCAGGTAACGATAAGGCAGCACCCCTTACGGTCAGCCATATCTTTCAATGTCTCCTCGATTAGCGGTTGCTCATCCGGTATAACCGCATATTCTTTTTCCCAGGGGTTCGTGAGGTATTCATTGAGGGTTTCCACAATGGCCTTGCCGGGAAGATCTTCATAAATGCCCTTGCTGGCGCGATCCGACACGTTGATAATTCCAATTCTTACCGTTTGCTCCATAAGAAAGATTAGAGACAGATGAACCCTGAACGCTTATATCCTCTTCATCACTCGATTGCGAGTCAGGCCTGCAATGAGTTCAAGTCTTTATTCGGTCGGTTGGCCGGTTGAATGCTATTCTTCCAGGCTTACCTTCTTCAAGTGATTAGCCCTTCCTTTCTTGTAGACCAGTCTCGCCTGGGCTCTTCCCTTCCTGTACAACTTTTGTTCCTCAGTTGGCCTGTGAATAATCTCGCGACATTCTTCGGAACAGCAGCCGTCAAATTTTACGGAACACTCAGGGCATTGGATGAAGAGAAGATGGCAACCTTCATTTCTGCAGTTGGTGTGGGTATCACATGGCTTGCCGCACTGATGACAGTGACTGATGATCTCACTGGAGATCCTTTCTCCAAGACGCTCATCAAAGACAAAGTTCTTACCATGAAATTTGTTGACAAGTCCCTGGTCTTTGGCCTGGCGGGCGTATTCAATAATTCCGCCGTTGAGTTGATGAACATGCGTGAAGCCCCGGTGCTTGAACCACGCGCTGGCCTTTTCACAACGAATGCCACCAGTGCAGTACATCACTATATTCCTGTCCTGTTTTCCTTCCAGCAACCTTTCTACAATCGGAAGGGATTGTCTGAAAGTATCTACATCTGGACAAATCGCACCCTCAAAATGCCCGACTTCACTTTCATAATGATTACGCATGTCAACAATAACGGTCTGCGGATCATCGGTGAGTTGATTAAACTCAGCCGCATTCAAATGCCTGCCGCTATTCGTAACATCAAAAGTTTCGTCATCCAGGCCATCTGCCAGTACCTTCCTTTTCACCTGGATCTTCAGGACAAAGAAAGATTTCCCATTGTCCTCAATTGCCCAGTTAAGCCGGATGCCTTTAAGGAATGAAATCTCGTTGATCGAATCAATGAAGGGATCTTTGTTTGAAGACGGCATGCTGAGTTGAGCATTGATGCCTTCAGATGCCACATAAATCCGGCCCAGTACACCCAAAGGGAACCATTTGGCAAAGAGTTCGTCCCTGAACGCTGCGGGATCTTCGATGCGATGATATTGGTAAAAGGAAAGTGTAACCCTCTGTTCCGGATATTGCTGCATCCGGGCTTTCAGAACTCTCTTGTCGATCCGGTTATGAAGCTGAACCTTTTTCATCATGGCGCAAAATTAGCTCATTGCGGCCGAGCCGGCAAAGAGTGATTAATTGCTGGCCGGTTTCAATTCACCCCGAAGCAATTTGTTGTAGTCCTCGCAGCTAAGCGTCCCAACCTTATTGCAGTAGGGGCATGTCCTGTAGGTTTCTCCATGCAGGTAATCCTTGCGGATGATAACCGTTGAACCGCTGCACACAGGACAGGAGACTCTGCCTGCAGGACCGCAATCTATGGTATAGTCGCGTGAAAGGACCTCAACGGCATTTTGACTCTGCGATGCGTGTTCAGCTACAAGCTCTTTTTCAGCCATTTTCAACCATTGTGCAGCTTCAGTCGAATACTGGCCCGTTGTGCCCTTCAGCTGTATATACTTGGTAAGCCAATCAACACTTTGTTTGTATTTCCCCAGGAAGTAGGAATTCTTTCCAAAATAGAATGCCAGGTCTGAAGGGATGCTCTTGAGATTACTTAGTGCATACCTTAGCTTGCTGTCTGCCAGTTCATATTTCTCCTGGTTCATGTAAAATATGCCGGAGTCCATCTGTTGGCGGACGTATCGGGACTTTTCCTGCTCTTTCTGGAGTTCGATTGTCCTGATCTTTTCTCGTTCCGCTTCCTGGGCATTCACTTCCACAGCGGCAAGCACGAATAGCATTATGATGAATACCCTTGTCATTGAAAGTGATTTTTTGGGAGGTTGAGCCACTCCAAAGCAGCATTGGCAAAGATGTCTGCTTTGACTTTTGCTGACAGGGAAGATTCCTCAATAAACCTGCCAATCTCCAAATCTCCCAGCGGAAACGGGTAGTCAGAGCCGAGTGTTACACGTTTGGATCCCACCAGCTTGAGTACATAATCCAGAATCACCGGATCATGGGTAATGCTGTCGACCCAGAATCTTCCAAGATAGTTGCGGGGAGGTACGGGATTGTCAATCGCCACCAGGTCAGGTCGGCAATCAAATCCGTGCTGTATTCTGCCGATCGTTGGCAGGAAGGATCCTCCGGCGTGTGCAAAATTCACCCTGAGTTTGGGAAGGCGTTCGAATATTCCTCCGAAAATCATAGAACACATGGCTCTTGAAGTTTCAGCCGGCATCCCTACCAGCCAGGGCAACCAGTACCGCGACATATTTTTTTCACCCATCATATTCCATGGATGCACCAGAACGGCCAGGTCTTCCTTTTCGCAAGCCTCGAATACAGGAAAAAACCGATCCTCATTGAGGTTGTCATCATTAATGTTGGACCCTATCTGAATCCCCTTCAAACCAATTTTTTTACATCGCTTTACTTCCTGTACTGCCAGCTCAGTGTCCTGCATCGGCACGGTACCGAGACCGACATAGTTTTTTGGATATCGGACTACGAGCTTCGCGATATGATCATTCAGATAGCGTGAGATATCAAGTGCGTCGAGCGGTTTGGCCCAATAGGAGAACATAACCGGAACAGTACACACCACCTGTACCTGTGTCTTGAATTGTTCATATTCACGGATGCGCAAATCCACATTCCAGCAGTTCTCCTGTATTTCACGGAAAAATTGGTTACCCCTCATCATCTTTGCATAACCTTTTTTGTGATGCTGGAGGTAGATGAAACCTTCATAGCCAAATTTCTCTGCCCAATTGGGCATTTTCTTAGGTAAAATATGCGTGTGGGAGTCGATCTTCAGCACAACCCGATGGCTAATCCGGCAAATATCGTGTTTTTGAAAACCAGGTGCAGCGGTCTCATCAACTTTTGATTTTATTCCTGTTGGCCAGGTATTTGTGAAGAAAGTAGACAGTTGACTGTGGATAGTGAGGCAGCGGTAGCAATAGACTTCAGTCGATTTGCTACCGGGCCCACCCTCATTTCCAGCGAAATTGTCGCATAACGTCGCATACCCATCGCATACCCGTCGCATACTCGTCGCATACCCGTCGCATACCCGTCGCATGAGCGTCGCATGAACGTCGCATAAACCAGGCTTGAACGAGGCTTGCGCGTCGCTAGCGCATCGCATGAACGTCGCATGCGCGTCGCATAAAACATCCCTCCGGAAGGACCGGCTAAGGCCCAAACCATTGAAAATCAGGCCATAGGAAGAGATGGGCAGACAAGAGTGGACAGATGGGGACAAGAGTGGGCTGCCAGCAGTAGTCACACCAACTTTTGATTCTATTCCAGCTGGCCTGTTATTGAAGTCTGGGTATCCCCCAGTCCTGTAAGGGTGCCCTGCAAACCGAAGTGATCAGACAGGTCCTGATGCTCAGGATGCCAGGGGGACCTCATGATGGTCACCTTACGCTTAAGCTGGAGTTGCGCTGATCCGTTGGACCGGAGAAGTATATAATCCAGAAGTAGACGGAATTCCTTTCGCTTTTTGCATAGATCGTTGAAAGGGCGGTCCATCGTATACTGCTGTTCGCCAGTCAACTCGCCATCAACTGCCTGCAATGTTGAAATCATTTTTTCATAACGAGGCATGGTTGTCAGCGAATTCTGCGTAACATTCAGCGAAAGGGACGCCGGAATTGATTTTAACGTATTGAAATCTCCGCAGATCAACTGAGGAATCCCTGCCTTGTGGTTTGGGGCCAGAAGTTCATTGGCAAGTTGGTGGTATTGGGCAAATAGAATTTCATCGGTTCCAAAGGCCTGGAGATGAGTGCCGGCGATTTGAACGGTCTTTCCGTTCACATCAATCTCAGCGAGCATGGCGCCTTTCCTTGCCATGCGATCATATCCCTTACGGGCCTTGTACCTGATCTCATCTACCTGAATGATCGGAAAGCGGCTGAAGATCATGACGCCGCCGTTGGTTTTCAGTGCAATGTTTTTCCTGTTGAGGATATCAGTGTGATAAAGATAATGTGCAGCCAGGTTGCGAGTGATCAGCTTTCTTGAACGGCGATGAAACAACTCCTGGAAGACCACTATGTCATATGACGCCTGGTTTAATTTGTCTGAAATGGCCTGGGCACGTTTCATCTTACCATTGCTTTTCACCCAGCCGGGCAGCATCTGAATATTCCAGCTAAGAATCGAAAGGGAATCCGCCTGTGCAAAAGATATGGCGTGGCTCATGATGAGCATCCAGAACAGGCAACAGGCACGCAATGGGTAAGAGGCCATTGTCGGGGTAACGAATTTCCTGGTGAGTCAGTTCATTAACTTCTTGATAGCGGCGTGATACAGCAGCATGATCGTCTTGGCATCCTTGATCTCACCCGTGCTTATCATGTCCATGGCTTTCTGGAAGGGAAGTTCCAGTACTTCAATGTCTTCACCGTCCACACCGCCGCCCGCATCTGTTTTTTCGGATGATTCATACTGGGCTACGAAGAAGTAAAGTAATTCAGTAACGGAACCCGGAGACATGTATACCTCCATAACCCTTTTTACCTCTTTGATCCTGAATCCCGTCTCTTCCTGTGTTTCCCGGACGATGGCATCTTCAGGATGTTCATTATCGAGCAAACCCGCACAGGCTTCAATCAGCATTCCGTCCTTGTTGCCATTCAGGAAGGTGGGGAGACGAAACTGCCGTGTCAGGATAATGGTTCCCTTATTCCGATTGTAAAGAAGTATGACAGCACCGTTTCCGCGATCATAGGCTTCACGAACAAGTTGGGACCGTGAGCCATCATGCTTTGTGATTTCGATGGTGTACTTCTTAAGTGTATACCAGCTGTCTGAAAGAACTTCTTCTTTCAGCACTTTGACATTGGAAGCCATGCAACTTTTTAGAGCTTGTAAGGCGCGCGGTATTCTCTTTTCACAAACTGGTTGGCCGGATCGAAGTTGGTCACTTTCATATTGTTGCCATCCCACAATAGCTTGATGCCGCGACCGGGGTAGTCAAATGCCGTTTGGCTGCCGGGTCGTGGTGTCCGGTAATCATAACTGCGAATGGCGAGGTTGCCCATCAGAATAGTTTCCGTCAGGGGACCTGCGGTTTCAAATGGCGAACTGACTTCCATTTTACCGTAACCGGCTATACAGGCCTCAACCCATTGCGCGTAATGCCCTTCAGCACTGCCCTGAACTCTCTTAGTAGTCTCTGGGACCTTGGCGTCTTTCGTTTTGCTGGTTGGCAGCAGCTGCGGATACATACCATAAGTTCCGCACATCATCTTGCCTTTTGTTCCAATGAATAAAGCGCCATTTCCGCCGTCACCCATTCTCTCATTTGGCCCGAGTTCTTCCGGACGTTCGGGTTGGATACCGCCGTCCATCCAGTGCAACTTAACAGGGGGCTTGCCGTCCCTTCCAGGGAAGGTGAAAATAATGTAGGAGGAGGGAGGACCGCTTTCTGGGAAATAGCCCCGTTTGAATTCATCAACAAACACACTACCCACGCTTGCGGTCACATCGGATGGATACTGTAGCCCAAGTACGCGGAACGGGGGCTCAATAATATGGCAACCCATGTCGCCCAACGCGCCTGTGCCATAGTCCCACCAGCCTCTCCAGTTGAACGGAACAAGTTTCTCCACGTAATCTTTGAATGGCGCTGTTCCCAACCAGAGATCCCAATCCAGGGTTGAGGGTACACTTGCTTTTGCAGCAGGCCAGGGGATACCCTGTGGCCACACCGGGCGGTCGGTCCAGCAATAAACAGTGTGCACATCTCCGATTAACCCTGCTTTGTACCAGTCCACCAGTTGCCGTACGCCATCACCTGATGAACCCTGGTTGCCCATCTGGGTTACGACTTTATATTTTTTTGCCGCTTCAGTCAGTGCACGTGCTTCAAAGACATCATGGGTCAAAGGTTTTTGTACGTAGACATGCTTTCCTAATTGCATGGCGGCCATGGCCTGAACCGCATGCATGTGATCAGGAGTAGACACACTCACTGCATCAATATTTTTTGCCTCCTTTTCCAGCATAATCCGATAGTCTTTGTAATAGACTGCTTTGGGGAAGTTGGCTACCGTCTTGGCTGCGCGTTTGTCATCCACATCACACAAAAAGCCAATTTCTGCTTTGCCACTCTTGGCGAAGTTTGCGATGTCACTTTCGCCTTTCCCACCTACGCCAATTCCAGCCACAACAATTTTGTCGCTGGGGGCAATATATCCCTTACCCCCCAACACATGGCGGGGAAGAATGGTAAGCCCGGCAGATGCCAGGCCCAGGGTCTTTAGAAAATTGCGTCTTGAGAATTCTTTTGAATGCTGGTCTTTCATGGCTAATGCAAAAAAATGATAGTTGTTGATTCCTGTTGTTGATTAATCAAATTTAACTGACTCTTTCAGGGTGCGCTCATCATACTTAACGCCGTATTGATCCAGTACGTCCTGCGGAACTCCATCCCATTGGTTGGGCTGGTTACCTGCATATCCCAGATCTTTGATTCCGATTTGACTGGAAAAGAAGCCTGCAGCAGTAAGGTCACGCATGAGGTTGAAGAAGGCTACACCCTGTTCCATTCCTGGCTTGACTTTTTCAGGGTAAGCAATTTCATCCACAATGGAAATTTGTTGTTGCGCGTTGCAGTCAGCAAAGGTGGCGCCATATAATTTGAGGCATTGGACATCGAGCCATCGCATGCCGCCTCTCAAGGGCGTCTGATGATGGGGCATGTCCTTGGCAATAAACTCAATGAATGCAGGAACCCCTGCCTGGCTCGCGCTTCCGGAGACTTCATCCTGGGGGATGATAATGTCAGACAGGATGGTAATCGTCTTCAACTCGTGATCTGTGAAGAACTTTTCCGCAGAAATCTTTCTGTAGTGCTCGATCTCATCGGGCTGCCGATTAGGGCCTGCACCCTCATCGGAAACGACTGACTTGTCTTCTTCCTTCTTGGTCTGGTCAGGACCGCATGAAATCAATGCGCCTGCACCGATGGTGCCTACAGCAAGTGATTTGAGATATTTTCTTCTGTCCATGTTTGAGGATTCGATCAGAGGTTCTGTTTCTTCAATTCTTCCATAATAAACTCGGATGTGCGCATGGACAACGCGAGAATGGTCCAGGTGGGATTCTTGTCTGCCTGCGATACAAACGGACCACCATCCACAACAAAAAGGTTCTTGCAATCGTGCGCCTGGTTATACTTGTTAAGTGCAGATCGCCTGGGATCATTGCCCATTCTTACCGTTCCGACTTCATGAATAATTCTTCCCGGTGTTTCCAACCCATAGTTGGTTTCTTTCCCCTGAATGCCCCAGGTGATTTCACCACCCACTTTGTGGATAATCTCCTTGAAGGTCTCCTGCATGTGGCGTGCCTGGTTGATTTCGTGATCGCTCCACTTGTAATGGAACCTCAGCACCGGAATGCCATACTTGTCGACAGTACCGGGGTCGATTTCACAATAGTTGTCCTCACGCGCAATGGCTTCACCGCGGCCCGCCATTCCGAAGGTCGCGCCATAATAGTAACGGTAGTCGTCTTTAAGTGAAGCACCATATCCACCGGCATTTTTCTTCTCACCGTTGCGTCCAGGGTACTTTCCATTAAGTCCCTGCATGCCGGATCCGAATCCGTAGCCCGGCATTCCCATGCCGCCCCAGTATTCAATGTGGTAGCCGCGGGGAAAATCAAGCTTCTTATTGTCAAGCCACCAGGGTGTGTAGACATGCATTCCTCCAACCCCGTCTTCGTTGTAGCGTTTCCTGCCAAATAACTTTGGTAAGACACCGCCCATACCGACGCCTGTCGAGTCGTGCAGGTATTTGCCTACTACGCCGCTGGCGTTGGCCAGTCCACCAGGATGCTGTCTGGATTTTGAATTGAGAAGCAGTCGCGCCGATTCGCAGGCGCTGGCAGCAAGGACTACTACTTTGGCATTGACCTGGTACTCCTGCAGATCATTCTTATCCACATAGGAAATGCCGGTAGCCAGTCCCTCTTCATTGGTCAATACTTCCCGCGCCATCGCATTCGGAATAACATCGATGTTGCCTGTTTTCAGCGCTGGCTTGATCAGCACAGAAGATGACGAAAAATCACCATATACGGTACACCCACGATTGCATTGTGAGCAAAAAAAACAGGCGCCACGTTCTTTATTATCAGGAAGGGGACGAGTAAGAATAGAAAGCCGGGAGGGTATAACCGGAATCCCGATGGAGGTAGCGGCATCTTTCAGGAATAATTCATGCAACCTCGGTTTAGGCGGAGGAAGAAAGTGGCCATCCGGCTCGTTAGGCAGATTCTCCTTCGATCCGAAAATTCCAATGAGTTTATCCACCCGGTCATAGTAGGGGGCAACATCATCATAACTGATGGGCCAATCGTCACCGAGACCGTCGATGCTTTTGCGTTTGAAATCTTTAGGACCGAACCTCAGGGATATTCTTCCCCAGTGATTGGTGCGCCCACCCAGCATACGAGAACGGAACCAGTCGAACTGGGTGCCGCCTTTTTGTGTATAGGGTTCACCATCGATCTCCCAACCGCCATAAGCTGCATCAAAATCACCAAATGGTCGATGGTTGCCGGCTCCACGGCGTGGTGACTCCCACGGCCACTTGAGTTGAGTTACGTTTTTGGCCGGATCGTACAGAGGACCTGCCTCCAGAAGTGCGACCTTAACACCAGCCGTTGCGAGCATGTAGGCCGCCATCCCGCCGCCTGCACCCGAACCTACAATGCAGACATCATAGTCCTTCTGCACCTTCTTAATTTCAAAATCGTTCATCTGAAAGCCACGGCTTCTTCCGTGAATTCTAAATGTAGATTTTATTTATACAAATCGAAAAGTAAAAGGAGGGGAGCGGCTTCTATTTTTCTTTTTTGGGAACAGGGTCATACCCGCTGGTGCCCCAGGGATGGCAACGCGCTATTCTTCTGGCACCTAACATTATTCCTTTTAACACCCCCCACTCCTGTATGGCCTCAATGGCATATTGCGAACAGCTTGGAGTGTGCCGGCAATGAGCGCCGAGCATCGGCGAGAGCATGAGCTGATACAGCCTGATGGGAAGTATGAAGAGTTTCTTTAGCAAAGCTTCAAGTCTGTCATTCTGCAGACCAGGTGATTTCACCATCCTTCCCATCCTTCAGCTGAATGCCGATGGACTTTAATTCGTCACGAATCTTGTCCGAGAGGGCAAAATTCCTGTCTGCTCTTGCTTTCTTACGTAACCCGATCAGTACACCGATAGTTCCATCGAGCAACTTCTCGTCTGAACCTGATTCCTCTTTCAGTCCGAGGACATTCTCCATAAACCCTGTGTAAGCATTGGCGAATGAATTGAAATTTTCAACCTCCAGGCTGCTCAGCGGAAGGTTGCCCGATTTCATGTCATTGATTCTTGATGCCATCTCGAAAAGCACGGCCAGGGTCTTGGCCGTGTTGAAGTCGTCGCTCATTTCCTTGTAGCAGGTTTGAACGAGAGATTCCAGGCTTTCATTCGCAGAAGGATCCGGCATTGAAGTTCCCGGATGTGAAAGTTCCCTCAATGTCTTCAGCGCCGAACTTAATTTCTTGTATCCTTTCTCCGCCGCCTGAAGTGCCTCATTGGAAAAATCAAGTGTGCTGGAGTAATGCGACTGAAGCATAAAGAACCGTACTGCCATAGGCGTGTAACCCCGCTGGAGCATGGGGTGACTTCCTGAGAATAATTCGGATGGGAGGAATGAGTTGCCGAGGGACTTGCTCATCTTCTGGCCGTTCACGGTAAGCATATTCGAGTGAATCCAGTAATGAACCGGAGCTTTTCCATTCGCACCGGTACCCTGTGCAATCTCGCATTCATGGTGCGGGAACTTGAGATCCATCCCTCCGCCATGAATATCGAATTGTTCACCGAGATATTTGGTGCTCATGACAGTGCACTCAATATGCCATCCGGGGAATCCGTCGCCCCACGGTGATGGCCATCTCATGATATGTGATGGGGAGGCTTTCTTCCAAAGAGCGAAATCGATCTTGTCTCTTTTTTCATCCTGGCTGTCAAGATCGCGGCCGCTCTCTATCAGCTCCTCTATATTTCTTCCTGACAAGATCCCGTATGAATGGGACTGGTGGTATTTCTTTACATCGAAATAGACGGAGCCATTCACTTCATAGGCAAGCCCCAGATCGAGCAGTTTTTTGGTAATCTCTATCTGTTCAACAATGTGCCCCGTTGCAGTGGGTTCAATGCTGGGTGGAAGGATATTGAATTGCCTCATTACGGAGTGAAAATCCTCCGTGTACTTTTTCACCACTTCCATAGGCTCCAGTTGTTCGAGCCGGGCCTTCTTGCCAATCTTGTCTTCCCCCTGGTCATCATCATTTTCGAGGTGTCCTACATCGGTGATATTCCTGACATAGCGGACCTTATAGCCCAGAAATCTGAAATAGCGGGAGATGATGTCGAAGGTGAGGAAAGTTCTTGTGTTGCCCAGGTGCACGTTGTTGTACACCGTGGGGCCGCATACATACATCCCTACAAAACCTGGAATAATCGGTTTGAAGAGTTCCTTTTTTCCCGAAAGGGAGTTGGAAAGGCTTACAGGATATTGTTCGTAAAGCTTCATGGATGTAATTCGACGGCGAAACTAATAAATATAACCGGGCCTGGCACGAACTGGGGGGCTGTTGATCAATTCCGGATTATTTAAATTCTGAACTGGGGCCAAGCACACGGTTTTAATCCGGCAACTAAGGGATACCTGGGGCTTCCAGTCTTTAAACTGAAAGAGCAGGTATTGGCAGTTTGGCTCCACAATGGGAGTTCAGCTGCTCGATCAGATACTTGCATAGCGCAGGTGAATGCGATTCATCTTCCTGATGGATAAAGAAAAATAGTTTCTGCAGACCCTGGGACTGCCATAGTTGAATACGTTTTGCCCATTGGTCGAGGCGACGATAGTCCGTGGGATGGAGGCCATTCCCAACGAAACGAACGAAGGCAACTGGTGTGGTCAGTCTCATATGCAGGGCGTCTCTTCTCCCGGCCGCATCAGTTATCGCAGTGCCTCGTGACAAATCTTCGAGCATGGAGAACACTTCTTCAGATGCTTTCTTTTCGAACCACTTCGGGTTTCGGAATTCAACGGATAGGGGAATGTCGACCGGCCATGTCTTGAGATATTCTTTCAAGGATTCGAAATTCTTTGGTGGATAATTCGGAGGCAACTGCAGCAACGAGGGGCCTAGGTGATCGCCAAATGCACTCACACCCTTGATGAAGACATCGGTATATTCACCTGCATCCTTCAAACGCTTAATGTGCGTGATCTTGTCGTTCACTTTGGGACAAAACTTGAAGCCGGGTAACGCTTTTTCTCGCCACTCAGTCACCTGCCTTACGGAAGGAAGCTTGTAGAAAGTGGCATTCAGTTCGACGCAATTAAACTTTTTGGAGTATTCCGTAAGAAACTCAGTTTCCGGAGTGTCTCTGGGGTACACACTTCCAATCCATTCCTTGCGTCCCCACTTGGCGCACCCGACATAGAATGCAGTCCCCGCCGACTTCGTTCTTCCTAAAATGTCGGCAGTATGTAGATGATCCGCCGGCAAGGTGAAGTCAATTTTATCCAATTCATCAGGTGCGGCCTTCCCAAAGTCCATGATGAAAAGTTAATCGTTTATCTTGCGCAATACCTAATCCTAACCATGATATGAAAAAGACTGTACTAGTGGTCCTTGCCGGGTTCCTGTTTATCAATCTCCGGGCTCAGACCGAACTGCAGCAGGTTGAAAAGCTGAAAAACGAGGCTGTCCAGGAAGTCGAAAAGAATGCGGTCCTTGGCCAACAGATCAATGACATGCTTTTCAGCTTCGCGGAACTTGGTTTTCAGGAAGTTGAAACGTCTGCTTACCTGACCTCCTTGCTGGAAAAGAACGGATTCAAAATTCAGCGGGGTATTGCCGGCATACCTACCGCGTGGACCGCCACGTGGGGCAATGGTAAGCCGGTAATTGCACTGGGTTCTGATGTGGACTGCATTCCCAAGGCATCGCAGAAACCTGGTGTAGCTTATCACGACCCAATAGTAGAGGGAGCCCCAGGGCACGGAGAGGGTCACAACTCCGGCCAGGCTGTCAATATTATATCTGCACTTGCCATGAAGAAGATCATGGAGCGCGACAAGCTTCAGGGAACCCTGATTCTGTGGCCGGGTGTCGCCGAGGAGCAGTTGGGAACCAAAGCTTATTATGTGAGGGCCGGCATCTTCAAGGACGTTGATGCCTGTATTTTCACACACGTCGATGATAATATGGGTGTGTCATTCGGTGATGACGGTTATAATGGCTTGGTATCCGTGAAGTTTAACTTTGAAGGTTCTGCCGCTCACGCTGCCGGTGCTCCCTGGAGAGGCAGGAGCGCACTGGACGCAGTGGAGTTGATGAACGTGGGATGGAACTTCCGCAGGGAGCACCTTGAACTCACCCAGCGGTCGCACTATGTTATTCCTGATGGCGGCGATCAACCGAATGTTGTGCCCAGCAAGGCATCAGTATGGTATTACTTCCGTGAAAGAACATACCCTGGCATCAAGAACCTCTTTGATATAGGAATGAAAATGGCGGAGGGCGCGGCATTGATGACAGATACCAAGTTTACCTACGAAATTCTGGGATCGGCCTGGCCCGGCCACTTTAACAGGCCGATGGCAGAGGCGATGTATCAAAACATCAAAAAGGTTGGACTGCCCGTGTGGTCGCAGGAAGATCAGATGCTTGCCCGCGCAACCCAAATGGAGATGAAGGCGCCAAAGATCACCGGATTGGCCTCCAAGCTGGACACTCTGGGTATGCCGGCGCCTACCGGACCAGTCAATGTAATGGGACGCCAACTTATGTCTATGGGTGGTGGATCTGATGACATCGCGGATATCAGCTGGTCTGTGCCAACAGTAGTTCTCCGCTACCCATCCAACATACCCGGTCTCCCAGGTCATCATTGGAGCAATGCCATCTCTATGGCAACGCCAATTGCGCACAAAGGAATTGTTTACGGGGCCAAAACAGAAGTGATGACGTTGCTGGATTTGCTGTTGAAGCCGGAGTTGTTAAAGAACGCATGGGAATATTACCGGACAGAACAAACCAAGGATCAGAAATACATTCCTCTGATCGGTGATAAGGATAATCCTGCCATTTTTCTGAATCAAAAGATCATGACAGAGTATGCGCCGAAGTTGAAGCCCTTCTATTACAATCCAGCCAAGTACAAAACTTACCTTGAACAACTAGGCATTCAGTATCCGACCATACGGCCTGATCAGAAAGAGGCACTGAATAAATTGGCGGAAAAAGAAAGGAAGTGATTGAGCGATGAACTCAAAGAAGGCCAATGCCCGGCGGGTTATTGGCCTTCTTGCTTTTGTGCTTCAGCGGCCGACCCTTACCATTCATGTAATCTGGCGTTTTGGGGATGCGGGCATGCTGTTTATCTTGTACGGTACCTTAATCCTACACTATGAAGAAGAATGTGTTACTCATGATTGCCTGCCTGCTTTCGTGGAGCCTGATGGCCCAAACGGAGTTGCAGCAAATAGAGAAATTGAAAGCCGATGCCGCCCAGGAAGTGGAGAAAAATGCGGTACTGGGCCAACAGATCAACGACATGCTGTTCAGCTTCTCCGAGCTGGGTTTTCAGGAGATCGAAACTTTTAATTACCTCACGTCTCTCCTGGAGAAAAACGGTTTTAAAGTTCAGCGTGGTATTGCCGGCGTGCCCACGGCGTGGATCGCCACATGGGGCAGCGGTAAGCCGCTGATTGCTTTGGGTTCTGATGTGGACTGCATCCCCAAGGCTTCTCAAAAACCCGGAGTAGCATATCACGATCCGATTGTTGACGGAGCTCCCGGACACGGAGAAGGCCATAATTCTGGTCAGGCGCTTAATATTATTTCAGCACTGGCTATGAAGAAGATCATGGAAAAAGAGAAGATGTCCGGGACACTCATGCTGTGGCCCGGCGTTGCGGAAGAGTTGGTTGGTACCAAAGCATATTATGTTCGAGCAGGTTATTTCAAGGACGTAGATGCCTGTATTTTCACTCACGTGGCTAACAACCTGGGCGTGTCATATGGGGATGGTGGCAACAATGGACTGGTTTCAGTAAAGTTTACTTTTGAAGGATCGGCAGCTCATGCTGCCGGTGCTCCCTGGCGCGGTCGCAGTGCATTGGACGCTGTGGAACTCATGAATGTGGGTTGGAATTTCCGGCGTGAACACCTTGAACTTACCCAGAGATCCCATTATGTGATTCCGGATGGAGGTGATCAGCCCAATGTAGTGCCAAGCAAGGCTTCTGTCTGGTATTATTTCAGGGAAAGAACGTACCCGGCTATCAAGAATCTCTTTGACATTGGGGTGAAGATGGCGGAAGGGGCATCGCTAATGACAGATACCAAGTTTACCTATGAAATATTGGGGTCGGCCTGGCCTGGTCACTTCAACAAGCCGATTGCAGAGGCTATGTACCAGAACATCAAAAAGGTCGGGCTGCCCACCTGGTCTGCAGAAGATCAGATGCTCGCGAAAGCCACCCAACTTGAAATGAAGGCACCCAAAGTTGAAGGTCTTGCTACCAAACTTGATACACTTGGTATGCCTGCTCCGACAGGTCCCGTTAATGTGATGGGGCGTCAGCTCATGGCGATGGGAGGAGGCTCTGATGACATCGCAGATATCAGTTGGTCCCTTCCGACGGTTGTACTACGCTATCCCTCGAACATCCCCGGTTTGCCAGGTCACCATTGGAGTAATGCGATTTCTATGGCAACACCAATTGCGCACAAAGGCATTGTATACGGTGCAAAGGCAGAAGTGATGACCCTACTTGATCTATTCCTTAAACCGGAGATTCTCAAGAATGCATGGGAATACTACAGAACAGAGCAGACCAAGGACCAGAAATACACGCCACTGATTGGTGAAAAGGACAATCCAGCCATCTATCTGAATCAAAAGATAATGACGGAATATGCTCCAAAGCTGAAGCCGTTTTATTACAACCCGGCCAAGTATAAGACCTACCTGGAGCAGTTGGGAATACAATACCCAACGCTAAGACAGGATCAGAAGGATGCGTTAAACAAACTGGCTGAAAAGGAGAAAAAGTAGAACTGATAATTGTAGCAAGGATTAGCCAATGATGATGCCATCATTGGCTAATTTTGTTTCAAAGCACAGTATGTTCACAGGAATTATCGAAGACCTTGGTAAACTCAAAAAAATTGAAGCGGAAGGCACCAACCGTCATTTCTACTTTACGAGCAAGATCAGCAAGGAACTGAAGGCCGACCAGAGCGTGTCACACAATGGTGTATGCCTTACAGTTACGCGTTGTGAAGGTGACGGACACTGGGTCACGGCTGTGAAAGAAACCCTGCAGCGATCGAACCTTGACGGGCTTGAAATTGGGAGCTTGGTGAATCTGGAAAGATGCATGGTGAATAATGGTCGCTTTGACGGCCACATTGTACAAGGTCATGTGGACCAGGTGGCTACAGTCCGTTCCATCAGGGATGAGGGAGGCAGTTGGCTGTTTGAATTCGAATACGACGCGCAACCTGGAAATATCACTGTTGAGAAGGGGTCCATTGCTATCAATGGAGTAAGCCTTACTTGTTTTGGGTCCTCTAGGAATGGTTTCCGGGTCGCTATAATTCCCTATACCCACCAGCACACGAATTTTCATGCGCTGAAAACAGGGGATGCCGTGAACCTGGAATTCGACATAATTGGGAAATATGTCAAAAGACTGCTGGAAATGCGGCAGGCAGGTTGACCAGTGACAAATCGCGCCTGTGTAATATTTTGACCAGTTCTGCCAGAAAGAAACCATGAGGAATTACTACTTTGTGGTATGCTTGACCAATTTCTAAAAATCGTCGAAGAGAATGCTGAAAGGGCAATTGTCAGCAATCAGGCCATCCCAAATCAGTTCAATCAACCTGCCATTAAGGAGGTGGCCCATCAGATCTTTTCCTCCCTTCAAGGGCAGGTTGCCTCTGGGAATATGCAGCAGGTCATTCACCTTTTTCATTCAGCTTCTGCAAGAGGGATAGCACAGCATCCCCTGGTGAATCCTATAATTGAGAACGTAGCCGGCGGTCTTGCAGCCAAGTTTAATTTATCGCCTCAAGTCACAAGATCCATCGCCGAGTCGCTCGTCCCAACTGTCATAGGTCAGGTGGTCACGAAGACCAATGATCCCAAGGACATCGAGTTTGACTTGCAGCACATGATGCGAAGGATGTCGGGCAACCCGTCACTGGATATTTCAGGAATGCTCAATTCGGCGCCCAAAGGAGCTATCGGAAATATCCTGGGAAAGTTGTTCGGGAAATGATTCAGGTATCTGAGGCTGCCTTCTGGCGGAACCTGAGCATTTGAAGAACCGCGAAGCCGCCCCAGCCCAAGAGCCATCCAATCACTGCTCCAACTAATATGTCACCAGGGAAATGAACACCGAGGTAGACCCTTGTATAACAGTTGATAAAAGTCCACAGAAACAGCCATTTGATCTTCCGGTACCTGTCACGGAACAGGAGATAAAAGAAAGTTGCCACGGCCATTGTGTTGGCTGCATGACTGGAAGCGAACCCATAGAGACCTCCACGGTAATCATAGACGATATGAACCACAGGCTCGAGGGCGGGATCATGCGAAGGTCGGAAGCGGTGAAAGATGGGCTTCATAAGCCCGCTGGTCACCTGATCGCTGGCAGCCACGGTAAGAAGAATCAATGCTATGATGAGCCACGACTGCTTTCTGAAGTTGACAACAATCAGATAGATAAGGAAAAGGAACAGAGGAATCCAGACCTCTGTTTGAGAGAGCCAATACATCAGGGGATCGAGCCCATTGGTATGTTGGTCGTTGATTAGAAAGAACAGTTCGGCATCCCAGCGTTTCAGTACCTCGATCATAACCGGTTTGGGTTCTGTGGGTGAATATGCCCTTTTCGGGCTCAATATTCAAATGCATCCTTTATCTTCGGTTGAAATTATTTGTCTTCGTCTATGGAAAAGTATGACCTCGTGGTTATTGGTGCCGGACCTTCCGGTTATGCAGCAGCCATGCGATCGCTCGATTTTAAGAAGCGAACATTACTTGTGGAAAAGAACAGGGTGGGTGGTGCCGGTGTAACCAACGGTGCCCTTTCCTCCAAAACATGGTGGGAACTCTCAAGAGAGGCCTCAACTTTCCGCCGAAACCTCAACCGTTACAACATTCAGGCCCCAACCGTGAATTATGATGAGATGCGTCGGGAAGTGCAGCGGGCTGTCCAGGAACGAAAAGGTCTGTTGGAAGAGCAGATGCAACAGTTGAGAACGCAGTCTTTGCCCCTTTTGGACTACAGAGCCGGCACAGCGCGATTGATCACACCCCATGAAGTGGAAATTGATCACAATGGCAGTAAGGAGTGTGTCCAGGCAGACTACGTGATTCTGGCCACCGGCAGCCGCCCGCGTTACCTTCCTGAATTGCCAATAGACGAAAAAATTGTCATGACCAGCGATGGGATTGAAGAAATGAAGGATTTTCCTGAAAGCATGGTCATTGTGGGAGCCGGTGTGATTGGTTGCGAATACGCCACCATCTTCAGTGGATTTGGCAAGACAAAGATCAACCTGATCGACAAGGGAGATCGTATTCTTCCCTTTGAAGATGAGGACGTAGTGAAGATCATCGAGCGCAATATGGAGAACAACGGTGTCCTTATCCACCGGAATTCCAGACTGGTCACCATGCGCATCATCAACGGAAGGGTGGAGTACGAGCTTGAATATACCGATGGCAGCAGACAGATATTTAATGTGGAAAAGGCACTGGTGTCAGTCGGGCGAATACCGAACCTGGAGAATTTGTTTAACGACAATGTTGGTATTCAGATCAGCAAAAGAGGCATTGAAAACAACGACACACAAACCAACGTTTCCAATATTTACGCTGTAGGTGATCTGACCGCGGACATTTCGCTTGTAAACGTCGGAGAGCTTGAGGGAAGGTATGCAGTGGAGAGAATCTTTGGCAAACCTGAACGGAAGCTGGTGTACGAAAACATCAGTACCATCATGTTCCTGAGCCCGGAGGTCGCCGGGGTGGGTCTGAATGAGACCCAGGCAAGAGAGAAGGGTATGGATTATAAGATGGTAACGCTGGAATACAGCACGATTCCACGAGCGATAGCCAAACGCAACACACAGGGATTTATCAAGTTGCTGGTGACCAACGATGACCGAATGAAAATCCTCGGCATGAAAGTAGTGGGTAATCATGCGAGCAGCGCTATTCAGGCTGTTGCCGTATTGATTTCCATGGATAAAGGAATTGAAGAACTTGCGGAATGTGTGCACCCGCACCCAAGCATTACAGAGGGAATTCAGGAATGTGTGCGCATGCTGATGGGCAAGTCAACCCTGAAGCCGACTGCTCTCAAGGGAAGATTGTCGTGCAGGCGTTTTGTAGGAGGGAAATATGAGGACATACAGTTTTGATGCTTTGGAATGAAACTATCGGGTAACAAAATCCTGATCACCGGAGGCGCAACCGGCATAGGTCTTGGAATGGCGGAGAGATTTGCGCATGAAGGAAATCGGCTGATCCTTTGCGGAAGGAGAGAGGCTGTTCTTCGGGAGGCAGCCGGGAGAATTTCCGGAGCGGAGTACTATCCATGCGATCTGACACGGGTCGAGGAGAGGAAGAAACTCAGAGACTGGGTCGGGAAAAATCATCCCGATCTGACTGTGTTGGTAAACAATGCCGGAATCCAGCAATGGATGGGGATAACCGATAATGATTTCTATGTGAGAGCCAAGGAAGAAATCGCCATCAACATAGAGGCTCCCGTCCACTTATGCCATCTCTTTGCAGGTATGCCGTCGCTTCGAACTGTCATAAACGTAACCTCTGGACTGTCCTTTGTTCCCTTGACAAAAGTGCCGGTATATTCAGCATCCAAAGCATTCTTTCATTCATTCACGATTTCGCTTCGCGCACAGCTGAAAGAAAGAAATATTGAGGTGATAGAAGTGATACCACCGGCCCTTAACACCGATCTGGGAGGCAAGGGCCTCCATGATTCTTTTCCGCCCGTTGATGACTTTGTGCAATCCATGTTTAAGCAGTTGGCGGAAGGCAGCACTGAAATTACCTTCGGTTTCAGTCAGGTCATGATACAGGCCGGACCCGATGAGTTGAAGAAAGCATTTGAACGAATGAACGGTTAGAAAAAGATACTTTTGATATGAATCGCGTCAGCAGTATGCTCGAAGCCATTGGCAACACGCCTTTGGTTCAATTGAGGTCGGTTGTTCCGAATGAGGCAGCTGACGTGTACGTCAAATTGGAATATTATAATCCAACCGGTTCATATAAGGACAGGATGGCACTTTCAATTGTGGAGGAAGCGGAGTGGAGGAAAGACCTTGTGCCAGGTATGACGGTTGTGGAATGCACAGGCGGCAGTACAGGAACATCCCTTGCATTTGTTTGTAACGCCAAAGGATACAGATCACTGATAGTCTCATCTGATGCCTTTGCAAAAGAGAAACTAAAAGCGATACGGATGTTTGGTGCGGACCTTCAGTTGATTCAAAGTGAAGGAGGTAAGATTACCCCGGACCTCATTCCCAGAATGATGAAGGCTGCGGAAGAATTGTCGGCCAAGCCGGGCCACTATTGGACCCGACAATTCACCAATGTAGACGCACTCAAGGGTTATGGAATCATGGGAACTGAAATCACGGAGCAGTTAGGCAGTGTGCCTGATTTTTTTGTAGCTGCCGTGGGAACTGCCGGAATGATGGGTGGCGTGGCAAGGGCGCTGAGGAAACATGGCTCTGTCAGGGTTATTGGCCTTGAGCCTGCGTCTGCACCACTGCTTTCGGCCGGACAAGAAGGTGCGCACCGGATTGAAGGTATTGGGGTTGGCATAGTTCCTCCACTTTTGTCTTCGGAAACCTTTGACGAAATGCGCGCAATAGATGAATCAGAAGCACGTGAAATGGCGCGCAGGCTGGTACGCGAGGAGGGCATTCTTGCCGGAACTTCGAGTGGAATGAACGTGGCGGCGGCAGTGGCACTTGCAAAGGAAATTGGACCAGGCAAGGCTGTTGTTACAGTCGCCTGTGACTCTGGCTACAAGTACATGGCAGGCGACCTCTTTGAGGTTTAGTCTGGTGAGGTTCCAAATTCTTCAGGCCTTGTGCCTGTGGTGCAGCACCTGTGTTACTTCCTTTAATGTGTGGCCTTTGTGAGCCAGAAGAACAAGAAAGTGATACATCAGATCGGCTGCTTCATTGAGGAATCGTTCGGTATCGCGGTCCTTTGCCTCAATAACCAGTTCAACAGCTTCTTCACCGACCTTCTGGGCAACTTTGTTCACGCTACCGCTCAGCAGGTGGTTGGTGTACGAACCCTCTTTAGGATTCTTCTTCCGGTCAAGAATAATAGCCTCCAGAAACTCCAGTCCAGTGACCTGGTTCTTTTCCTGAAAGCAGGTGTCGGCGCCTGTGTGGCACACGGGGCCCTTTGGTTTCGCCTTTATCAGCAATGTGTCGCCATCACAGTCTGCGATGGCATTAATCATTTCCAGGTAGTGACCTGAGCTCTCGCCTTTGGTCCACAGCCTTTGCCTGGAGCGGCTGAAAAAGGTGATTCGTTTTTCTTTCTGTGTCCTTTGCCAGGCCTCTTCATTCATGAAGCCGAGCATAAGGACTTTGTCGGTTTGGGCGTCCTGCACCACACAGGGCAGTAGCCCATTCAGTTTCTTGAAGTTAAGTTCCATGGGGGTGTTAAGTGCGAATGGGTATTTGATGCTCTTGAAGATACTGCTTCAATTCGTGAATGCCGACTTCGCCAAAATGAAATATGCTCGCGGCAAGCGCAGCGTCGGCTTTTCCGATAGTAAATACTTCCAAAAAATCTTCCATGCGCCCGGCTCCGCCTGATGCTATCACAGGAATGCTGAGTAGTTGGTTGAGCTTAACGAGCGGGTCAGTGGCAAAGCCTTTTTTAGTGCCATCGTGGTCCATGCTGGTGAAGAGTATTTCTCCGGCACCCCGGCTCTGACACTCCTTAGCCCAACTGAACAGTTTCTTTTCTGTGGCACGTGTACCACCATGAGTGAAAACGGTCCATTGGTTATTGATCTTCCTGGCGTCGATGGCCACCACAATAAACTGGGATCCGAATTCTTTTGTAAGCTTGTCGATGAACGCAGGATCTTTCACCGCAGCTGAGTTGATGCTGATCTTATCGGCACCCGCTTCCAGCAATGGGCCAACGTCCTTCAATTCACTGATACCTCCACCGACAGTAAAGGGTATGTTAAGATGACGTGCGATTTCATTCACCAGCACGGCAAAGGTTTTGCGTTCCTCCTGTGTGGCACTGATATCCAGGAAAACCAGTTCATCAGCCCCCTGGGAAGCATAATATTCTCCTAGTTGGACAGGGTCGCCGGCATCGCGCAGGTTTTCAAAGTGGATGCCTTTGACGGTTCTACCGGCCTTGATGTCCAGACAGGGAATGATCCGCTTGGTAAGCACGCAATTATTGTAGTTTCTTCAGATCCGCAAGTTTGATCTTCTGCTCGTAAATGGCCTTTCCCACAATGGCCCCGTGAAGGTTGAGGTAAGTCAGTTCAGTGAGATCGTCTACGGAGCTGATGCCACCGCTTGCAATGACCTTCAGGTTTGGAAATTTCTTCTTCAGTTTGCGGTAGAGGCCGAAGTTGGGGCCTTGAAGCATTCCATCTGTATGAATGTCGGTGCAGGTGAGAAATTCCAGGCCTTCCTTTTCGAATTGTGCTGCCAGGTCAAAGATGGAAATCGCTGATGCCTGTGTCCAGCCGCCGAACTGAATCATTTCATTCTTCACATCTGCACTCAGGATAAAGTTCTCACTCCCGTAGTCATGCATCCAGCGAACAAAGGTCTCCGGCTCACGTACGGCCAGACTGCCGATATTGATTTGTTCAATGCCCAACTCCAGCAGTTCCTCCACTTCCTGCTGGGATTTGACACCTCCTCCGAAATCCACCTTCAATGCAGTTTCCGCCTGAATGGCCTCAATCACTTTCCAATTGACCACATGCCCCTTTTTGGCGCCATCCAGATCCACGAGGTGCAGGTACTCCAGGTCAGCCTCCTCAAATTCTTTCGCCACCTCGACGGGGTTTTCACGGTACACCTTCATTTTACCAAAATCACCCTGTGTAAGGCGTACACATTTGCCTTCAATAATATCGATGGAGGGGAAGATTCTCATGTCAGTCAGGTTGTTGAAAAAAACAGCGGAGTATTTTGATTCCTGCAGAGGCTGACTTTTCCGGATGGAATTGCACTGCAAAGAAATTTCCCTTCCTCATGGCGGCAGAAAAGGGAGAGCCATACGAGGCCTGCGCTACAGTGTGGGGATTCACGGGTACGTAATAGCTGTGTACAAAGTAAACATATTGGTCTTCCAGTGCGGAATCAAGCCAACCTGATACTTTTTGCAGATTGTTCCACCCCATATGAGGTATTTTGATGTTTCCTGCCGGGAAACGCTTCACCACATCTTCAAAGATTCCAAGGCAGTTGGTATTATTTTCTTCAGAATGACTGCAAAGCAGCTGCATGCCAAGACAGATGCCAAGAGTAGGCTGCTTTAAGGACTTGATGACCTCATCGAGCTTTGTGTTTCGCAAGTAGTTCATTGTGCTGCTGGCTTCTCCCACGCCTGGAAATATGACCTTGTCGGCAGACTGTATGGTTTCAGGATGGTCGGTTATTTCAAAGTCAACCTGGAGCCTTTCAAGGGCAAATGCAACCGAACGGATATTTCCTGCATTGTATCGGATGACAGCAACTTTCATTGTCAGATAACACCTTTGGTGGTCGGCAGCAGTGCGGTCCCGTCGGATTTGACGGCCATGCGGATGGCACGCGCAAAGGCTTTGAAAATGGATTCTATTTTGTGATGCTCATTTTGTCCTTCTGCCTTGATGTTCAGATTACATCGTGCCGCGTCGGAAAAGGACTTGAAGAAGTGCTGGAACATTTCTGTGGGAACGTCACCTATTTTTTCTCTTTGAAAGACAACTTCCCAAACGAGCCATGGCCGTCCGCCAAAATCAACCGCCACCTGGGCCAGTGCATCGTCCATAGGCAGACAAAAGCCGTATCGTTCAATGCCCCTTTTGTCGCCGAGAGCCAATGCAATAGCTTCCCCCAAGCCAAGCGCGGTGTCTTCAATGGTATGGTGCTCATCGATGTGTAAATCGCCTTTCACATCAATGGACAAGTCAAACTTTCCGTGTCTGGCCAGCTGTTCCAACATATGATCAAAAAAGCCGAGACCTGTATGAATGGATGATACTGCAGAACCATCGAGGTTAAGCTCGATTTGTACATCGGTTTCAGATGTCTTTCGGCGGTGACTTATTTTCCGGATTTTCCTTAGGGTCAGGTTGGCGATGTCTTCCCATGAGTTAGTGATCAGGGCGCACGAATCTTCGAGGCCTTGGGCCTTCACGTCTTCAGCCCCCTTCTTGCTGCCCAGCAGAATACCCTGCGCGCCAAGGTTCCTGGCCAGTTCAAGGTCAGTGAGGCGGTCGCCGATCACGAATGAACTTGCAAGGTCATAGTCCTGTGAAAAATATCGTTGCAGGAGGCCTGTGCCCGGCTTCCTTGTTGGTCGTTTCTCATGGGCAAACGAACGGTCAATGTGAACGTCGCTGAAGTGAATCCCTTCATTCTGGAATGCCTTGATGATTTTGCTTTGTGGGATATGGAAATTCTCTTCGGGGTACCTGTCAGTCCCCAACCCATCCTGGTTGGAAACGATAACCAGTTCGTACATTCCGCTTCTCGCTATTCGGCCAAGCCCATTGAATACGCCGGGATAGAACTCCAGCTTGTCCAGACTGTCGATCTGTTCATCATGCGGCTCCAGTATCAGAGTTCCGTCACGGTCTATAAAGAGTACTTTCTTCATATCAGCTTTAAAGCCTGGATAAGTTGATGATTTTCTTCCGGTGTGCCAACCGTAATGCGCAGGCATCCTTCACATAGGGTTACACTGGAACGGTCGCGTACAATTATGCCCTTTCGAACAAAATGGTGGTAAACCTTTTGTGCATCCTTCATACGCACCAGCAGAAAATTGGCGTTTGATGGAAACACATGATCAACTGCGCTGCACGAAAGAAGCAAATCTGCGAGTCTATTTCTCTCACTCAGAACAGTTTGAACATGTTCCTTCATTTCAATCTGACGTGTGGTGAGAAACCTGTGCGCCTCCTTTTGGGTGAGGACATTGATATTATACGGCGGCTTCACCTTGTCCAGTAGACCAATTACTTCTTCGTGAGCAAAGCACAGCCCCAGTCTCAGACCCGCAAGTCCCCATGCCTTGGACAGCGTTTGCAGCACGATCAAGTTTGGATATTCCTGCAGGCGTGGCACCCAACTCGTCGTGTCAGCAAAATCAATATATGCCTCATCCACGACCACAAGGCCGTTAAACTGATTCAGGAGGTTTTCAATTGCCGAGTTGGTTAACAGGTTTCCGGATGGATTATTGGGACTGCACAGGAAAATGATTTTGGTCCGCGGCGTAACAGCATCAAGGATGGCGTCTATATCAATGTCAAACGATCTTGTGAGGGAGGGGGTATGTACGATTACATCATTGATTGAGGCGCTTACACTGTACATGCCGTAGGTTGGCTGGGGAATGATGACCTGATCCGTCCCTGGATTGCAGAACACCCTGTAAAGAAGGTCAATGGCTTCATCACTGCCATTTCCTGCAAAGATGTTCTTAGCTGGTACAAGTTTGACTGCGGAGATCGTTTCTTTCAATATTCTCTGGTGCGGATCAGGATAGCGGTTATATCCGGTGGTGAAAGGGAGTTCATTAGCGTCCAGCAATACAGATGCCTTACCCTGAAATTCATCCCTTGCAGTTGAATACGGTTTGAGGTTCAGCACATTCTGCCTAACCAGTCTATGGAGGTCAGCCGCCTTCATGAGAGTTTGTCCATCCTTATTTGAACGGCGCGACGGTGAGCCTCCAATTGCTCAGCCTTTGCCAAAGTTTCGACTACAGGCGCGATATTGCGAAGCCCCTCTTCAGTCAGCGACTGGAAGGTTATACCCTTGGTGAAACTATCAAGTGAAATGCCGCTGTAAGATTTGGCGAAGCCGTTCGTGGGGAGTGTATGGTTGGTGCCGGAAGCGTAGTCGCCGACTGCCTCGGGTGTCCAGGGGCCAATGAATACGGAGCCGGCATTTGTTATTTTTCCGGCAATGCTCTCTGGGTCTTTGATTTGCAGTATCAGGTGCTCCGGCGCGTAGTCATTTATGAAGTCAAGAATAGTTTCTTCGTTCTCTATGTGAATCATCATGCTGTTCTTCAGGGCCTGCGATGCAACTTCCGCCCTTGGAAGTGTGGATAACTGCTTTTCAATTTCCTTGCTTACTGCCTTCAGGATTTTGAGATCCCGGCTGACCATGACCACCTGACTATCAGGACCATGTTCAGCCTGGGAAAGGAGATCGGCAGCAGCAAAAGCAGGCACACAAGTGTCATCGCCATACACCAAAACTTCTGAGGGACCTGCTGGCATGTCTATGGCTGTTCCTTGCTGGGCTATCAATTGCTTGGCCCTTGTGACATACTGGTTCCCTGGTCCGAAGATCTTGCTGACCGCTGGTACTGATGCCGTCCCATATGCCATGGCGGCGATGGCCTGCGCACCTCCAACAGGATGAATCTGAGTGATGCCGCAATAGTCTGCAGCGAAGAGGATGGCAGGGTGGATGGAGCCATCTTTGCCTGGAGGAGTACAGAGGTGTATTTCCTTGCAGCCCGCCAACTGGGCGGGTATGCCCAACATCAGTACCGTAGAAAATAATGGTGCGGATCCGCCTGGGATGTAAATTCCAACTCTTTCAATGGGTACATATCTGCGCCAGCAAACAACTCCTTGCATGGTCTCCACACGCTCGACACCGCGTGCCTGGGCGGAGTGAAAGGTCCGGATGTTCGTGGCGGCGGTCTCTATCGCCTGCCGCAGTGCAGGATCCAAAGTATTGATCGCCGCTTCGACAAATTCGCGCGAAACCGATAATGACTCGACTTTCTGGCCATCAAATTGGAGAGAGTATTTAATGAGAGCGGCGTCACCTTCTTTTCTTACGGCGTCAAGAATTCCCAGGATGCTTTCGTCAAGTGAAGCATGAGGTTGAACGGGTCGCGTCACCAGCACCCTCCATTGCGTACGATCCGGGTTGTCAATGAATTTCATATCAGGCGATCATTTTTTCTATGGGTATGACCAGTATGCCCTCTGCTCCGCAGGCCTTTAATAAATCAATCTTTGCCCAGAAGTCATTTTCATTGACCACCGAGTGCAAAGAAGACCAACCGGGCTTGTTAAGAGGCATGATGGTGGGGGAGTTCATGCCGGGAATAACGGTTGTGATTTTAGGTATGGCATCATTAGGGCAGTTGAGAAGAATATACTTATTGTTTTTTGCCGAGTTGACGGCATCCATTCTGAACAGTAATTGATCCAGAATGTCGCGCTTGGTGCCTTCCAGTGCTGGTCCTGTTATAAGCACAGCTTCTGAATGCATTACCACTTCAACCTCGCGAAGCCCATTGCTAAGCAGGGTGCTTCCTGTGCTCACAATATCGCAGATGGCATCAGCCAAACCAATGCCGGGTGCAATTTCCACTGAACCGCTAATCTCGTGTATCCCGGCGTCAGTCTGATGTTGCTCCAGGAATTGCTTAACCACATTTGGGTACGAGGTGGCAATATTTTTCCCCTGAAGCCATTTTATGCCTGTGTATTCTGCGCCTTTGGGTACAGCGATGGACAGCCGGCATTTGGCAAAGTCAAGCCGCTTGACGAGCTCATTATTTCTACCTTTTTCCCTCAACACATTTTCTCCAACGATGCCGACATCTGCCACCCTATCTTCAACATATTGAGGGATATCATCATCCCGCAGAAAGAGAATTTCAACAGGAAAATTTCTCGCCTGGGTCTTCAGCTGATCTCTTCCGTTGCTGATGGCAAGCCCACTCTCTTTTAATAGTTCAAGCGATCCTTCCTGAAGACGGCCCGATTTCTGTATCGCAATTCTAAGCAGTTCTTTCATATCATTCATTTAATGTTCAGGCAGCTGGCAACAAAAAAGGCCTGCCGCGTGGCAAGCCTTAGTTTCAATGCTTTGTTTAGTCAGAACATGAACCTGCCACTCAACATGCCAATGCATGAACGTGATGGAGGATGTGGTTCTGAAATTGTTTCATAATACTGGGACAAAGAAAATGCGGTTATACAGAAAAAACAAAGCTATTTGTTGAAAAAGTAGAGAAGCGCCCCGCCGATCCCTCCGAAAACGATAGCGAGAAAGGCCAGCAGGACTATTACGAAGTAACGCTCCATCCAGCTGTCAATGCGGGCAGTCCGAGGGTTTCCATCTGTAATTCTTACCCGCACTGCTTCGCCCACCTCAAACGCGGGTGGGGTTGACCAGACGGTGCCCTCAATACGGTGTCTTTGACCGTTCACTCTGAATTCAACAACTGGGGCAGAAGAACTTCCGTTGTAGTTCAGGGTTATTACTTTGCCATCGACCACCTGTTCCCTGGCTGCGTCAGACCGGTCACTCCAAATCAGAATGGTGCCAACTGCAATAAGGATCAATCCAACTCCCGAAAAAACCCAGCCGACAATCAAAGCGGGATTGATGTCTTTGATCTTGTTATTTTGATTCATGTGAATGCAATCTACTCTCAATCCCCTAAATTGACCAGCGACTTTTCAGATCAAATGTATTCATGAGGCTCCGCATTCCTTTTGCCCTGTTGCTGGTTGTACTTTGGTTGGTTTTCACAAGATGTTCGGAAAACAAGGAGGTTCGTATTCAACAGTTCCTCCTTAAGGGCAATATCGCTTTGAAGGAAAGGAACCCTGAACAGGCTGTAGTCTACTTCAATGAGGCGCTGAAACTAGACCCCTGTTTTGCCGATGCACTGAATAATCTCGGGACGATTCAGTTTCAGAGCCGGCACTGGGTCGAGGCCATTGGATATTACAGCAAGGCACTGGAGTGCAAGCCAGGCTTTTTCATGGCGAGGATTAACCGGGCGAATGCCTATTACGAGGCCCGTGAATACTACAATGCTGAACAAGATATACAGCGTGCCAAGTCCCAGAAACCCGATACGGCCGTGGTCTACTTTCTTGAAGGCCTGGTCGCTACCAAGATGAGGGACTTTGACATGGCGCTTGATGCTTTTGATCGTGCCATGAAAATGGACAGCGTTCGGGCTGATTATTTCGTCAACAGGGGCACGATCTTTTACTACCGGCATCAGTATGACTCAGCCAACCATGATCTGTGGCGTGCGAAGAGAATCAATGAAAAGGAACCTAACATCTATAACACGCTGGCTATGATTGACATGGCCAGGGGCAACCTGGATAGCGCAATGATCCATATCAACCGGGCGATTGAACTGGTACCAAGGGAGCCGTATTTCCTTAACAACAGGGGTTATGTCCTTCTTATGCTTAATCGCCAGGAAGAGGCGCTGGCCGATATAAATGAAAGCATTGTCCTTGACTCCCGCAATGCATGGGCCTACCGCAACAAAGGGCTTTATTACTACATGCAGGGTGAATATCCGCGCGCTGTAAGGCTATTGGAACAAAGTATAGGCATGGACTCGTTTGTAGATAAGATTCATTATTATCTGGGGATGGCCTATTACAAGAATGGTCAGTTGAATAAGGCCTGCGAGCAATTCAGGTTGTCGGACAAGGTTGGTGATCAGATGGTCTCTGTAGAATTGCTGAAACAATGTCGTTGAGTTTTGATGCCCTGATTTCGAGGCTTTCGCAGCGACTCCGGGAACCCTTACCCGGAGCTTCAGCTCATGAACCGCTCAGGGCCACCCCAACCGGAGCATTTAAGCCTGTCTTCAATCATAATACGCCACCAAAGCCAGGCAGCGTGCTAATTCTGCTATATCCTTACGAGGGTCGCATCCTGTTTCCTCTGACGAAACGTCCCGAATATGCGGGAGCGCACAGCGGCCAGGTAAGCTTGCCGGGGGGAAAAGCGGAAATTGGTGAAACGGCTGAGCAAACGGCACTCAGGGAAGGAGAGGAGGAGATTGGAGTGAGGCCCTCAGGAGTTGAGGTATTGGGAAGGCTAAGTGATTTTTTTGTTATTCCCAGTAATTTCGTGGTTAGTCCGGTGGTTGCCTGGCAACCGGAACGAACGCCATTTACGCCTGACCCGGTCGAGGTTGTGAGGATTCTGGAGGGGACAATCGAAGACCTTATACGCGAAGATGCCGTGCAAACGAGGGAAATTCTGGCAGCACGGACTTATCCTATGATTGCACCTCACTTTCTGATTGAAGAGGAAATTGTCTGGGGCGCAACCGCGATGATCCTGAATGAATTCCGTCTGATCATCCGTGAAGTGCTTCAGAAAAGCTCGCCCAACCCAAGGTAAAAGGTGAAAGATTTCTCGCCGAAACCAAAATCAAAAGTGATGTTGGTATTGGATTCCTTGTTGAACTTGAGGCGTGCGCCAAACCCAATGGCCGGGTTCACCTTGTGATACTGGTTGTCTTCTTCTGTGAGCGATTGGGCATTGGCAAATACAACACCTCCCAGCAGGCCATTATCGGTGATATCGAAGCGATATTCTGTTTCGAAGTATAGCATTTCGCGACCCCGGAATCGACCCTGCGCATACCCCCTGCCAGAACTGAAAGCGTATTCCAGTCTTGTGCCTGGCAAGTTCATGTAAGGAACACTTCCGAATGTTCCCCAGTAAAATCCCCAAAGGGCCAGAATTTTCCTGTGTGTACGGTCGAGTAACAAATACTTCCTGGCATCTACATAAACAGAACTCCAAAGTTCATTGTTCGCCATCCAGGAAGGATTAGTCCTGAAGGTGATCAGTGTATAAAAGCCGCGGTCAGGGTTGATTGAATTTCTTCTGCTGTCCCTGAGGAGGTTGAAAGTGATACCCGTGGAATTAGAATTCGTGGCAGTACCATATCCATATTTTTCGAACGCACTGGGATCGGTCGGCGCATTTTTTGCCGCCACATTCCAATAACGGTCATAGTTGAAACCCATACCGAGGTAAAGGTAGCGGCTGATGTGTCGGTTCGCGTTCAGGTAAAGCCTGATGTAGTTGTATCTAAGCGTAAACTCATCAGTGGGTTGGGTTGTACTGCCCAGACCGTAGGAGTATTCTGTCAGGTTCATGATCCTGAAATCGGAAGGCAGGTTCCATCGGTTCCCCGGCGTCCAGAGATTGGCCTTCGTATAAAAGCCATACGTGTCCGACAAGTCTGTGTAGGGGGTAAAGTAAATGCTGGAGACATTGGTTGAGTCCTCGTGACCCATGACAAAAGCGGCGCTTACGGATGAAACCAGAATCTGTTTTCCTCCGGTGCTTCCGCTGGCGACCGGAATGACTGAAAAGCTGATCCTCTTTTCGCCCGGTACTCTTTCTTTGACTTTAATATCAAGTGCTTTAACCAGAACTTCAAGGATATCTTTTTGATCCTTGGAATAGAAAATGGATGTGGCTTGCTGGGAAAACGCTGCAGGCGCAATAAGACTCACCAACAGTACACTGAACAACCTTCTGCAGTAGACCATTCTTTCGCAAAAATACAACCGGAATTGCCAAAGTGGGTTTGCTGAGTGAGGAAACAAAAAAAGTGCAATCCCTGGAGGGACTGCACCTTTCTTGTTTTCAATACAATGAAGCTAGCGTCGCGATTTGCGTGCCGACTTCTTTGGTGCCTTCTTTGACTTTACCGCCTTTTTCGCAGGCTTCCTGATTGCCTTTTTCTTAGCGGCTTTGGCTGCAGTCTTCTTCTTTTTGGCCGGAGATTTTTTCGCAACGGAAGTGGACTGTTTGGCCAACAGGTTTAATGCTGATCCAGCCTTGAACCAGCCGATTTGATTGGCATTGTAGGTGTGGTTGGCTTTGATAGTGTCGACACTCCCGTTTGTATGGCGAATGGCAAGCGTCAAAGGTTTGTCAGGTGAGAAGGAGGTAAGGTCAGTGATGTCAATGGTGTCATCCTCCTGAATCTTATTGTAATCATCCTTATTCGCGAACGTGAGTGCAAGCATGCCCTGTTTTTTCAAGTTGGTCTCATGGATGCGGGCGAAGGACTTAACGAGGATGGCTTTCACACCGAGATGTCGGGGTTCCATGGCAGCATGCTCCCTTGAGGAACCTTCACCATAGTTTTCATCTCCAACAACAATGGACCCTATTCCCTGGGCCTTGTAATTGCGTTGCACTTTTGGAACTTCATCATATGTGCCAGAGAGTTGATTCTTTACACTGTTGATCTTATCGTTGAAGAAATTGGTGGCCCCAATAAGCAAGTTGTTGGAAATATTGTCGAGATGGCCACGGTACTTCAGCCACTTGCCTGCCATTGAGATGTGGTCAGTAGTGCATTTCCCTTTGGCTTTAATCAGGATCCTGAGGCCAGTATAATTCTTGCCATCCCATGGCGCAAATGGAGCAAGCAACTGCAGTCGGTCGGATTGAGGGCTCACCTTTACAACCACTTTGCTTCCGTCTTTAGCGGGCGCCTGGTACCCCGGGTCTTTCACGTCAAATCCTTTCTTGGGCAATTCTTCACCTTTAGGAGGATCCAATTTTACTTTCTCCCCCTTCTCATTGGTCAGATAGTCGGTGATGGGATTAAATGCAAGATCACCAGCAATGGCAAGGGCGGTAACGAGCTCAGGCGAACCCACAAATGCGTACGTATTCGGATTGCCGTCGTTCCTTGACTGAAAGTTCCGGTTGAAAGAATGAACGATGGTGTTCTTCTCTTTCTTGTCGGCACCCATGCGACTCCACATGCCAATGCAGGGACCACAGGCGTTGGCAAAAACGGTGGCGCCGACCTTGTCAAATGTCTTGATGAAACCGTCTCTCTCGATGGTATATCGAACCTGTTCAGAACCGGGTGTTATGGTGAACTCGGCCTTGGTCTTCAATCCCTTGGCTGCCACCTGCTCAGCGAGGCTGGCTGCACGGGCGATGTCTTCGTAGCTGGAGTTCGTACAAGATCCTATCAATCCGACTTCAACTTTGGTAGGCCATCCATTGCGGGCTGCTTCATCACGCATTTTGGAAATCGGTGTGGCAAGGTCAGGAGTGAAAGGACCATTGAGATGAGGCTCCAGTTCAGACAGATTGATTTCTACAATCTGGTCAAAGTACTTTTCGGGCGACTTGTAGACTTCCGGATCGGCGGTCAAATGTTGTTTGATCTTGTTGGCCATTTTGGCTACTTCCGCACGCCCTGTGGCTTTCAGGTATCGTTCCATGGAAGCGTCATATCCAAAAGTGGAAGTGGTTGCACCGATCTCAGCGCCCATGTTGCAGATGGTTCCTTTGCCGGTGCAGCTCAGTGACTCGGCCCCTTCACCAAAGTATTCCACAATTGCGCCGGTCCCGCCTTTTACGGTCAGGATACCTGCTACTTTGAGGATCACATCCTTTGCAGAAGCCCAGCCGCTCAGTTTCCCAGTGAGTTTGATGCCGATTAGCTTAGGGAACTTGAGTTCCCACGCCATTCCGGACATTACGTCCACTGCATCAGCTCCTCCCACACCGATGGCAACCATCCCCAAACCTCCGGCATTCACGGTATGCGAGTCAGTGCCGATCATCATGCCACCGGGGAATGCGTAGTTTTCGAGAACGACCTGATGTATGATACCCGCACCAGGTTTCCAGAAGCCAATACCATATTTGTTTGATACAGAGGAGAGGAAGTCATAGACCTCCTTACTTTCGGCATTTGCTGCGGTAAGGTCTGCCTTGGCGCCGGTCTTCGCCACAATCAGGTGATCGCAGTGTACCGTTGAAGGAACTGCCACCTTGGGACGGCCCGCAGACATGAACTGAAGTAGCGCCATTTGGGCCGTAGCATCCTGCATAGCCACCCGATCAGGCGCAAAATCCACATAGGATTTACCCCGGCCAAAGTTTTCAAGTTTTTGATCGGCAAAAAGGTGGGAGTAAAGAATCTTCTCGGACAGGGTCAGTGGTTTACCCACGACCTTCCGGGCTTTGGTGATACGCGCCGGCATGGCTGCGTACAATTTCTTGATCATGTCCAGGTCAAATGCCATAAGTATCGGTTTTTTGCAGGATGCTAAACTACAACACCTTTGACAATGATTCAACGCCGGTTTTGGAATTGCCGCATACCGGGCGCCAGGGCAATGCCCCCGGCTACATGTAACTACTTCGAATTGATGAAGTTCAGGAATTCACGCTTGGTGTTTTCATCTTTGAACTTTCCCGAAAAATAGGCGGTCCCGGTCTTGCTGTTGGTGTCCCCGACACCCCTCATGGCAACGCACATATGGTTGGCATCAATTACAACTCCTACGCTGTCGGTCTTCAGGATTCTCTCAAGTTCCTTTCCAATCTGAACGGTAAGTCGTTCCTGCACCTGTGGACGCTTGGCGTAGTACTGAACAATGCGGTTAATCTTCGAAAGCCCGATTACCTTCCCCGATGAAAAGTAAGCCACATGGGCCCTCCCATAAATCGGCACGAAATGGTGCTCACAATGTGAATAAAATGTAATTTCTTTTTCGACCAGCATCTGGTCGTATTTGTACTTATTCTCAAACAACTTGGTCTGTGGCCGGTTATGCGGATTGAGGCCGCTGAAGACCTCCTTGACATACATCTTGGCTACACGTTTTGGTGTGCCGCTGAGGCTGTCATCCGTAAGATCCAGGCCGAGTGTGACCATTATGTCGCGCACACTCTTTTCGATACGCTCGATCTTGTCTTCATCCGAAAGGTCAAACGCATCTGGGCGCAAAGGTGTATCCCACGAGGAAATCACATGATCCTCACCGTACGCATCATCGAGCGGCCGGATATTCAACGAAATTTCTTTCTGTCTCATAGAGTTTGACTTTCAGTTCGAACTTGGGATCGATCCGCTGTCTAAGGATTCTCCAGATCACGACAGCGATATTTTCTGCGGTCGGGTTGAGGTCCCTGAAGTAAGGCGTATCCAAGTTAAGGTTTTTATGATCAAAGTGAACCAGTACGTGTGCACGGACCAGATCACTCAATTCTTTCATATCAAATACATAACCCGTTTGGGGGTCAGGCTCACCCACAAGCGTAACGATCAGTTCATAGTTGTGACCATGGTAATTGGGATTGCTGCATTTGCCGAACACTGCAGTGTTCTTTTCGTCCGTCCATTCTTTGTTGTAGAGTCTATGGGCAGCGTTGAAGTGTTCCTTGCGGCTTACAGAAACGAGCATGTTATATAAACAGGATAAGGTTCAAAAGGTTCGGCTAAAATGGTTACCGACAATAATTATATGAATAATTACGCTCATCACACTTTCCTATTCTGTACCCAGGATCTTATAACTGGCTTCCTTTCATTGTTTTGCAAAGTTGTGATCGCATTGTTTGCCCAATCCTATCATCTGCCGTAAACAAAAAAAAGGGGCGTGAACCCCTTTTGCACTATTATGCTCTTGTGCTATCAGCAAAACTCGTCAAATACTTCGACCAGGTGTTCGCCTATCATCTGTGCATTGCGGCCCTCGATGTGGTGACGCTCGATGAAGTGCTGCAATTCTCCGTCCTTGAACAAGGCAATGCTGGGCGAAGATGGAGGATAGGGCATGGTGAGCTGGCGTGCTTTGGCGACAGCCTCCATATCCACCCCCGCAAAAACGGTAGCGAGGTGGTCAGGCTTCTTTGCACTGTGCTCCAGGGCCCACTTCACGCCGGGGCGGGCGGCGCCTGCCGCACAGCCGCATACTGAATTGATGACCAGCAGGGTTGTGCCTTTTTCGTTCTTTATCTGCTTCTCAACGTCGGCAGGCGTTTTCAATTCTTTGAATCCAACGCTGGTGAGGTCCGTTCTCATCGGTGCTACCAGCTGTTCGGGATACATGCTCATGGTTCTATCTTTTGGTTAATGGGTTTAACAATATTAAAGAAATCCTAGTTCCAGTTTGGCCGCCTCACTCATCATATCCTGCGAATAGGGCGGATCCCAGGTGATTTCCACCTTGACATCATTGACTCCCTCGATCTCTTTCAATTTTTGTTCCACTTCCAGCGGTATGGCTTCCGCCGACGGACAGGAGGGAGAGGTGAGGGTCATCAGAATGTGAATATTATTGAGCGGGAAGATGTTGATCTCATAAATGAGGCCCAGCTCGAAAATGTCCACCGGGATCTCCGGATCATACACCGTTTTCAACGCCGCAAGAATCTTGTCCCGCAGGTTGGGAATTTCCAGCGACGAGGTCTCAGGGGTCTTATTTTCTTCCAATTCACTCATGCCTGTATCTGGGAACGCGTCTGGAAGGCCAGTGCGTACATTTTCATTTGTTTGATCATCGCTGCAAAACCATTGGACCGCTGGGTGCCGATAAACCGGTCCATGCCTATCCTCGAAGGAAAGGTGATCTCTCCACTCAGAATTTCCTGTGGAGTATGTCCGCTGAAAACCCTGATCAGCAAACTGATCAGACCCTTGGTGATTGCCGTATTACTGTCCGCGGAGAAGAAGACTGCCCCATGCTTCACTTCAGCCGTGAGCCACACTCTGGACTGGCATCCCTTCACTTCATTTTGCTCTGTCTTGTCCTCTTCTTTCATGGCCGGTAGTTTCTGCCCCAACTCCATCAGGTACAGCACAGACATCTCCTGGTCCCCCTCCAGCAGCGAAAATTCATTAACAATTTCCTCCTGTGTATCTGTAATGCTCATTTCAGGAACCCAATAACTCTTTGTAAACCCTCGATCAGTTTGTCTGTTTCCTTCCTGGTGTTATAAACAGCAAAGGAGGCCCTTACCGTTCCCTCCAGTCCCATCCTGTCCATCAAAGGTTGTGTGCAGTGATGGCCAGTGCGTACGGCAATGCCCCGGGTGTCAAGCATCTGACCAATATCAAATGGATGAATGCCTTCTATGACAAATGAAAGCACACTCACTTTGTTCTTGCTGATGCCTACCACACGAAGCCCTTTCAGTTCGGATAGCTGCTCAGTCGCATACCGCAACAACATGCTTTCATGTTGAGCCATAGCTTCCTTACCCGTGCCGGAGATGAAATCAAATGCTGACTTCAGCGCTATGACATCGGCAATATTGGGTGTACCAGCCTCAAACTTATAAGGCACATCATTCCATGTGGTCTTTTCAAAAGTAACTTGCCGGATCATCTCTCCACCGCCCATATAGGGAGGCATGGCTTCGAGGATTTTTTTCTTCCCGTACAAGACCCCCACACCGGTAGGTCCATACATCTTGTGCCCTGAAAGGCAGTAGAAGTCGCAATCCAGGTCCTGTACATCGATCGGAAGGTGCGCTGCTGCCTGGGCACCGTCAATGAGTGTAACTGCTCCAGCCTGGTGGGCCAACTTTATAATTTCCTTCACTGGATTAATAGTACCAAGGCTGTTGGAGGCATGGTTGACTGACACAATCCGGGTACGTTCATTTAGAAGTCCCTTGTAAGCGAGAAGGTCCAGTTCCCCGCTGTCGGTAACAGGAATGACTCTGATGTGGCATTGCTTTTCTTCAGCGATGAGTTGCCACGGCACAATGTTGCTGTGATGCTCAAGCCCGGACAGAATAATTTCGTCACCCTTTTTCAGCATGGAGCGCCCGTAACTGGATGCCACAAGGTTAATGGCTTCGGTCACGCCTCTGACAAAGATGATCTCCTCCTTGCTCCCGGCATTCAGAAATGAAGCTGCAGTTGCACGTGTTTGTTCAAATGCAGTGGTAGCGCGCTCTGCAAGAGTGTGAATACCCCGGTGGATGTTTGCATTGTAACCGGTATAGTAGGCTTGCAGTGCGTCAAGTACCTGTACCGGCTTTTGGGTGGTGGCGGCATTATCAAAGTAAACGAGGTCGTGGCCATTGATCTTCTGATGGAGGATGGGGAATAGCTTCCTGATTTCCTCCACTTCAATTCCGGACCCTATGGATGCCACGTTCTCCATGTTCTCTTCAGACCTTTAACAACCTTGAAGTCACCAGTCCGTCAATTGTTTCTTTCCATTGCGTCATCTTCATCTCCTTAAATGTCTCGGCCACAAATGCATGCAGCAGCATGGCGTAAGCGCTCCGTTTATCAATTCCACGGGAGCGGAGGTAGAAAAGGGCTTCTTCATCCAGTTGACCGGTTGTGCAGCCGTGCGAACATTTGACATCATCGGCCCAGATTTCAAGCTGGGGTTTGGTATTGACGGTGGCATTCTCACTCAGCAGAATGTTCCGGTTGGACTGAAAAGCATTGGTCTTTTGGGCGTGCGGTCTCACGTAAATCTTGCCGTTGAAGACGCCCTTGGACCTGTCGTTCATGACTCCTTTATACATCTCGTTGCTGAAAGATTCCGGCTGCCTGTGATCTACCACAGTGTGATTGTCAATGAGCGAATCCCCGGAAGGGAGATACAGTCCATATAAATGGGCTTCCACCTGGCTCCCGTCAACGACGAGCTTCATGTTATTGCGAACAAACCTGCTGTTGAGTGAAATGGTAAAGCAGGACGCATAGGAGGAGAGCGCGCATCGCACTTCAGTGTGATTCACCTCGGTCTGCGCAGGCGTGCCATCCTGAAGGATCAGGTATTCCAATGAAGCTTTTTCCCCTGCTTCAATGACTGATTTCTTGTTTTGAAATAATTCGTAAGCATGAGGCTGACACATTTCAATAACGGTAGCTTTGCTTCCTTTAAGCAACTGCAGGGTCCATCTGGGGTTGACGAGTGTCCCTCTGCCACTCGAGTGATACACAATCGCGATAGGGTGCTGAAGTGCTACTCCTTCCTCTACTGTAATTATAGTCAGCGACGGTGAGAAAGCTGCGTTCAGCCACTCGAAGGGATCCTTAGCGTCGTGAGATTCTTCCGTGGTTCGCGTAGTTACCTTCACTTCCTTATCAGCGAGCTTGGCACTGGAAAACCTTCCGTCGACAAACACGATGTAGTTGCAGGTCTGCCCACTCAGGAATTGCGGGAGGGGGGTCGGCAGCAGAACATCTCCTGCAGAAGGTTTCAGTGCCGGCAGTTTTTCCAACTGACGTGCGATGGGCGCATATTTGTATTCTTCACTCTTTTGCCCGGGCAGTCCTGTTTGGATGAATTGCTCCCAGGCCTTTGACACAGCAGGTTCCGACTTTGAACCCGCAGGGAGTACGGACTCAAGTTCCGATATAAGATTTCTGTTTGCAGTTGCGATGGTCATGGTCAGGCAGTAGCCGGTTCATTCTTGATCCAGTCGTAACCTTTCTTCTCGAGCTCGAGGGCCAACTCCTTGTCTCCCGATTTGACGATCCTTCCGTTGAACAGCACGTGCACATAATCGGGTACGATGTAGTTGAGAAGTCGCTGATAATGTGTTACCACAATAGTGGCATTGGATGGATTGCGAAGTTTGTTCACGCCGTTGGCGACGATTCGGAGTGCGTCGATATCAAGACCTGAATCCGTTTCGTCCAGAATGGAGAGCCTGGGTTCAAGCATTGCCATCTGGAAGATCTCATTGCGCTTTTTTTCCCCGCCTGAAAATCCCTCATTAAGCGCGCGGTTGAGCAAGGACTGATCAATCTCCACCAGTTTCATTTTCTCTTTCATCAGCTTCAGGAAGGCCACTGCATCCAGGGGTTCCTCCCCGCGATACGTGCGGATCTGGTTGATGGCGGTCTTCATGAAGTTAACCGTGCTGACGCCTGGTATTTCCACAGGATATTGAAATGCGAGGAATATACCTTCACGGGCCCGGTCTTCCGGTTCCATCTCCAGAAGGTTCTTCCCCATAAAAGTCACTTCACCTTCTGTAACCTGGTATTCTTCACGGCCTGACAGGACAGATGCCAGGGTGCTTTTGCCTGAACCATTGGGTCCCATAATGGCATGCACCTCTCCGGGCTTCACATCAAGGTTAATTCCTTTGAGGATTTCCTTTCCTTCTATTCCTGCACGCAGATTATGAATATGTAACATTCTGTTTCTGAAAAATATCTATCCTACACTTCCTTCAAGCGTGAGCGCCAGTAGTTTCTGGGCTTCCACTGCAAATTCCATCGGCAGTTGGTTCAATACCTCCTTTGCGTAACCGTTCACAATCAGGGCAACCGCGGCCTCCTCATCGATACCCCGCTGCCTGCAGTAGAAGATCTGGTCTTCACCGATCTTGGAGGTGGTGGCCTCATGCTCAACACGTGCCGTGCTGTTCTCCACATCGATGTAAGGGAAGGTATGGGCGCCACAGCGGTCACCCATGAGCAGCGAATCGCATTGGGAGAAGTTCCTTGCATTAATAGCTCTCTTCAATACATGCACTTGTCCACGGTAGCTGTTCTGTGACAGGCCTGCCGAAATTCCTTTTGAAACAATTCGCGAGCGGGTATTTTTTCCGATGTGAATCATCTTCGTTCCCGTGTCGGCCTGCTGGTGATTGTTGGTGACGGCCACGGAATAGAATTCTCCGGAGGAGTAATCGCCCTTGAGGACGCAGGAGGGATACTTCCATGTGATGGCGGATCCAGTCTCCACCTGTGTCCAGCTGATCTTGGAATGATCGCCCGCACAAAGTCCGCGCTTGGTGACAAAATTGTAGATGCCTCCCACACCTTCCTTGCTCCCCGGATACCAGTTCTGTACGGTTGAATACTTCACGTGGGCGCTCTTCATGGCGTAAATTTCCACCACAGCTGCATGCAACTGGTGTTCATCACGCATGGGCGCTGTGCAACCTTCCAGGTAGCTGACGTAACTGTCTTCATCCGCCACAATCAGTGTGCGCTCGAACTGACCCGTCTTCGCCGCATTGATGCGGAAGTAAGTGGAAAGTTCCATCGGGCACCGTACCCCTTTAGGGATGTAGCAAAAAGATCCGTCGCTGAATACTGCTGAATTAAGTGCAGCAAAGTAGTTGTCTTGCATGGGCACTACAGATCCAAGATACTTCTTCACAAGTTCGGGATGCTCTTTCACAGCCTCACTGAATGAACAAAAGATGATGCCCAACTCGCCAAGTTTCTCCTTGAAAGTTGTGGCCACCGAAACACTGTCCAGTACCGCATCGACGGCAATGCCAGTAAGGCGCTTTTGTTCTGTAAGGGAGATGCCCAGTTTTTCGAAAGTCTTCAGCAGTTCAGGGTCAACTTCCTCCAGAGAACCAGGAGCGGCCTTCTGTTTTGGGGCGGAGTAATATATAATGTCCTGGTAGTCTATGGCAGGGTAGGTGACATTGGGCCATCTTGGCTCTTTCATGGTGAGCCAGGCGCGATAGGCCTTTAGACGCCATTCCAACAACCAGTCTGGTTCCTGTTTCTTCCTGGAAATGAAACGAACGATATCTTCATTCAGGCCCTTAGGCGCAGAGTCGGCCTCAAGGTTGGCTGTCCATCCGTGTTCGTATTCGCGGGAGGTTATTTCTTCCAGGATCTGGTTGTCCTTGGCCATTTAATAATTAGACTGATTTCAAATAAAGGTCAAAAATACCAACAAATATTCACTCACAAGGTTCTGTTTGCTTTCAAAATAATGGGAAAACGTGGTTTTGAGCCTTTGTTATGACCAATCCGGTGGTCGAGACCATTAAGTGGTGATGGACGGTATTTGTCATACCCTCAGCTTCAAGACTAATGACCGCTCCGTGCTAAATGATGCTCCTGTCCAGGCTCTCTTCCAGCGAAATCATGGTCTCGGTGCGCTCAATCCCATCTACCTGCTGCATCTTATCGTGCAATACCTCCTTGAGATGATTGGTGTCCCGGCAATGGATTTTCACAAACATGGAATAGTTGCCCGTAGTGTAGTGGATGTTGGTGATCTCTGGAATCCCCTTAAGTTTTGTTAACACACTTTCATATAATGCACTCTTTTCCAGGTAAATACCTATGAATGCAGTAATGTCATACCCGAGTTTTGCGTAGTTGATCTTGAGGGTCGTCTTCTCAATGATTCCGGCCTCGGTCATCTTGTTCATCCTGACGTGAACTGTTCCCTGTGAAACGGCCACCTTTCTGGCCACCTCGGTATAAGGCCTCTTCGCATCCTCTATCAGAATGGATAAGATCTTGAGATCCGTATTATCAACTTCATAATTATGAGGCTTCATTTGCGGTCTATTTTAGTTAATACTCAATATTATGCACACTTTATTAAATAGTGTATAATGTTTGTGATGTATTATTGAAAGGACGTATAGTACTCTGCTTACTTTGTACTGTCAATCACAATGTAGGGTGTTGAAATTGGCAGACAAGCCCTCCTGTCTCGGGGGTGGGGAGTCCAGGAAAAACGCAGGATAATGGGTTGACCACTAAAGTTTATTCTTGTCCTGTAGCTAACTGCCCCGTGGAGGTTCGAACCCTCCCTCTACAGCAACACAAGCCCCTCGCCTGAGGGGCTTTTTTATTTGCCAGTGTTTCAAAACAAGCGTTTGTTAACCATCTTCGTGGGTAATGACTCCTGATTTTCCCTGGTTTGGCAAATACCCTAACGGGACACCCAAAGTGATCGGTCCGCTTGGGTACAGTTCGTTGGTTGAACTCTTTGAAGTCTCTAGCCGACAATTCAAGAACCGCACCGCCTTCGTCAACATGGACGCGTCTCTGACATTTGAAGAGGTGGACAGGCTTTCCGACGCTTTTGCTGCATACCTGCAGAAGAGTCTGCAGCTTCAGAAGGGAGAACGCATCGCCATCCAGCTGCCAAACCTTCTGCAATTTCCTGTTGCCTTCATTGGCGCACTCAAGGCAGGACTTGTGGTGGTGAATACGAATCCATTGTACACCTCCCGCGAAATGGAGCACCAGTTTACCGATGCCGGTGTATCGGCTGTAGTAATCCTGGAAAACTTTGCCGCCAACCTTGAGGCGATCAGGTCCCGCATTCCAGCGAAACACGTAATCGTTACAAGCATGGGTGACATGCTCGGCGGATTCCGAGGCGCACTGGTAAACTTCGTAGTCAGAAGAGTTAAGAAGCTGGTACCTGACTTCAAACTGCCGGGCGTCATCGCTTTTAATAAGGTGTTGAGAGAAGGGGCCCATCTCAAACTGGACAAAGTGCAGATTCAGCCTGAAGACCTGGCCGTTCTGCAATACACCGGTGGAACCACCGGCGTCGCCAAAGGCGCACAACTGTCACACCGGAATATCCTGGCACACAACATCATGATCACCCATTGGTTCAAACCATGGATGACAGAGAACCGGTCTGACATTATAATTACGGCCATTCCGATGTATCATATTTTCGGACTTACCGTTAATGGTGTACTGATGTACTCCTCCGGCGTGAAGAATGTGCTGATAACCAATCCCAGAGATATTCCTGGCTTTGTGAAAGAACTGAAGAAGCACAAATTCACCATCGTGACGGGCGTTAACACCTTGTTTAACGGGCTCCTCAATAACCCGGGATTCAAAGATTGCGACTTTAACTACATGATGGGGGCAGTGGGCGGTGCCATGGCCGTACAAGACGCTGTGGCAAACAGATGGGAGGAAGTAACGGGCACCTCCATCGTCGAAGGATATGGACTTAGCGAAACATCACCAGTACTATGCTGCAACCCGCTGGATGGCCACCACAAACGGGGAACAATTGGCTTGCCGATGCCCAGTACAGAGATTGCCATCATGGATGACAATGGCAACAGGGTACCACAAGGGCAGCCCGGGGAAATATGCGCCAAGGGCCCGCAGGTCATGCGCGGATACTGGCAGAAGGATAATGAAGGTGTGTTCTTTAATGGCGAGTGGTTCAGAACAGGCGACATCGGTGTAATGGACGAGGACGGCTTCTTCAAAATTGTGGACCGAAAGAAAGATATGATCAAAGTCTCAGGCTTTAATGTTTACCCGAACGAGATTGAAAATGTAATCGCCTCTCACCCGAAAGTGCTTGAAGTGGCTGCCATCGGCGTTCCGGATGCCAAATCCGGAGAAGTGATCAAAGCCTTTATTGTTAAGCGCGACGGAACCCTTTCGGAAGAAGAATTGAAATCATTCTGTCATTCAAATCTCACCAACTACAAAGTGCCGCGCTATTTCGAATTCCGCACCGAACTGCCCAAGACCAATGTGGGCAAAATCCTTCGCCGCGCGCTCAAAGACGTGGATGCAAAAGTGGCCTAGCGCCAGTTGTGTCCACTTACTACCACTTACCATTTTAAACTAACCCACCATCACTACCATGAGATCACCCCTAACTCTGATACTCACCCTGTCTGTCACCGTGCTCTTCGCCCAACAGGTTGATTCCCTCCGATATCCGGAAGAGAAACACCTGAAAAATATGAGACAGCTCACTTTCGGGGGCGACAACGCAGAGGCTTACTGGAGCTTCAACGGGAAGATGGTCAGTTTCCAGTCCAACAATAAAGCATGGGGACTGCAATGTGACCAGATCTTTTATATGAACATAACCGGTCAGGACCTGAGCAAAGGGAACAGGCCTAAACAGATCAGCACAGGTCAGGGAAGAACCACTTGTGCATTCTTCATGCCGGGCAACAAAAGCATCCTCTATGCTTCCACGCACGCTGGCGGTAAGGATTGCCCTCCGGAGCCGGAGCGTAAACCCGGAGGCAAGTACCTATGGCCGGTATATGATTCCTATGATATCTACGTTGCCGACCTGAATGGAAAAATGATCCGTCAGTTGACCAATACAACGGGGTATGACGCTGAAGCTACATTATCGCCGAAAGGAGACAAGATTGTTTTTACCTCCACACGCAACGGGGACCTTGATCTCTACACCATGGACGTCGATGGTAAGAATGTAAAGCAGATCACACATGAACTTGGATATGACGGTGGCGCATTCTTTTCTCCTGATGGAAAGAAGATTGTCTTCCGCGCCTCACGCTTCACCACAGACGAGCAGAAGAAGGAATACCAGGATTATTTGAAGCAGGGATTGGTCGCCCCGACCGCCATGGAAATCTTTACTTGCAATGCCGACGGCTCTGATCTGAAGCAGATCACGCATTTGGGTAAAGCGAACTGGGCGCCATTCTACCATCCATCAGGAAAGAAAATCATCTTCAGCTCCAATCACAAGGGAACCCGAGGGTTCGAATTCAATCTCTTCATGGTCAATGAAGACGGTTCGGGACTGGAGCAAATAACCTACGACAAAGTATTTGATTCCTTCCCGATGTTCTCACCCGATGGCAAGAAGATCATCTTTTCCTCCAACCGCCATAACAAAGGAACCAGAGACACAAATCTGTTTGTAGCAGACTGGATAGATTAGGTTACAGATTCCAGATTTCAAATTTCAGTTAGCAACCTGAGATCTGAAATCTGAAATATTGTCCTATCCCCACAGCCATTCAAGCCCAAAGAACTTGTCTGTGATGACAAGCACTGACATGATACCCAGCAGCACCGGACATATGTACATGATGGTGTAATGGATGTAGCTTTTGAGCCAGGATCCCATATAGCCTGGATTGCCGATGGAAAGTTCTTCATGGAGGTTTTCAATCTTCCAGCGGTTTCGGATGAAGATGGTCATAAGGCAGCCTCCGCTTACAAGGGCAATGTCACACAGATCGGAGATGAGAGATAGCATGTCCGGTGTGTTGTGAATGGGAAGCTTATTCAGGAATGGCACAATTCCCTGGCTGAACATGCTGGGCAACCCGAGCAAAAAGATGATGCCCGACATCGACCAGACGACAACTTTGCGCGGCAGTTTTTTCTGATCTACCAGGAAGGCAACGGGCACTTCAAGCAATGAAATAGTGGAAGTAAGCGCTGCAAAGCATATCAGAAGAAAGAAGGCCCCTCCAACAATCCTTCCGGTCAGCGGCCCCATCTGTTGAAAAGCCTGGGTCAGAATCACGAAGATGAGTTTGGGTCCTTGTCCCGGCTCTGCACCGAGCGAGAATACCAGAGGGAAAACCATCAGCCCTGCCAGGAATGCCACCGAAGTATCTGCGATGGAGATGATGGCAGCTGACTTTACGATGTTCTGGTCTTTGGTGACGTACGAACCATAGGTGATCAAACAGCCCATCCCCAGAGAAAGAGAAAAGAAGGCCTGGCACAGCGCATAAAAGATGGTCTTGGACGTAATTTCATTCAGTTGTGGTACCAGGTAGAAGTTGACTCCGGCGCCTGCATTAGGCAGGGTCAGGCTGTAGATGATGATGCCGATGAGAATGAGGTAAAGCCCTGGCATCATGATCTTGTTGGCGGCCTCAATTCCCTTGGCGATTCCCTGCGAAACGATGACTGCGGTCATCACCATGAAGCCCAGTGAGAAAAGAAACAACGGACCAATCTGATTGACGTATTCTCCAAAAAAACTTCCAAAGTCCTGGTGGTTGAGAAGATTGCCGAAAGAGATTTCTATAAAATAGCCAAAGGCCCACCCGGCAACTACGTTGTAGTAGGAGAGGATAAACACTCCTGCCAGGATTCCGTACAAACCCAGGTATCCCCATTTCCCTCCGCCCAATTTGTTATAGGAGCCATACGCATCGCTGAGTGCACGGCGACCGATGGCGATCTCACCGATCATGACAGGAACACAGAGTGTCGCGATGCAGATGAGGTAGATAAACAGGAATCCGGCCCCACCGTTGGTTCCCGCAAGGAACGGGAATCGCCAGATGTTGCCGAGTCCTACGGCTGAACCGGCAGCAGCCAAAATGAATCCTATTCTGCTCGAGAAGTTACCTCTGTTGGACATGGTGATTGGTTTGGGTCGGCAAAATAGACGTTAAAGCAAAATAATCAAAAGTGATAGTTCGGGTGCTGGCGGACAACTGCCAACTGCCAGTGGCCATTACCAGCCATTACCCAACAGCCGCTCCAGTGACTTTTAATGTCAAATGGTATCTTTACTATGCAAGGGGAAGATTAACTTTGTAAAACGCCTATTTTTTAAGCTTCAAGAATGGAGACCAAGCAGCTCACCACACAAGAGAAGGCATTGCAGATTAACCTGAGCAAGACCATCTATGGGTCTTTTGCAGAAATTGGCGCCGGACAGGAAGTGGCTGCAAACTTCTTCAAAGTGGGCGGTGCGTCAGGTACAATAGCAAAGACTATTTCCGCCTACGACATGCAGTTCTCCGATGCCATTTACGGGCACTGCGAGCGGTATGTTTGTGAGGATCGACTGGTCAAAATGCTGGACCATGAATATTCCCTTCTCTGGGAAAGACTTCCGCACCGCGTGGAGCAGACCCGTTTCTTCGCATTTGCTGATACGATCGAGGCATTGAATTACGACCGGACCAACCAGGGTCATGGTTGGATCGGCCTGCGTTTCCAGACACATCCCAAGGGTGAATACAATGACTGTGTCATTCATGTTAACATGAGGGACAATGACCCGCTGCAGCAGCAGTATGCCATCGGGGTGCTGGGTGTCAATATGCTCTATGGTTGCATGTTCCTGGAGGAACCCGAACAAATTATGATGTCACTCCTCGACGGCCTGAGCACGCGAAGGGTTGAGATCGACATGTTCAGGATCATCGGCCCCGACTTTGTCCACGTAGACAACCGCCTTATGGCGCTCAAGTTGGTGAAGAACGGCCTGTCCAAGGCAGCCATGTTCGGCCCAGACGGAACGATATTGCAGCCCTCAGAGACATTATACAAAAAGAATGTGCTCGTATTGCGCGGACGCTTCCGCCCCGTTACGCACGTCAATGTGGATATGCTGCTGACTTCCAGGAGACACTTCAAGAATGAACCTGACGTCGATAAGTCACGCATAGTGGTGCTTACCGAGCTGACGCTGAATGATCTGAGCTCAGATGGAAAGATCGATGAGCGCGACTTTCTGCACCGTGCGGATATCATCTGCAGTCTCGGCCAGACGGTGCTTTTGTCGAATTACTTTGAATACTACCGTCTAACAGACTACCTCTCCAAAATCACCAAAGGCAAAAAGATCGGCATCGTGGTCGGTATCTATGCATTGAAGAAGATTTTTGAGGAAAAGACCTACGAGAACATCAGGGGAGGGATACTGGAGAGTTTTGCCTCACTCTTTGGAATGAATGTCAAGATCTACGTATATCCGGCCTGGCATGCCGATTCCCACAATCTCTGGACGTTGAAGGACTTTGAACAGCATCTGTCACCCACTACCAGGAACCTATTCCGCTACCTGATGGACAACAACAAGCTTGAGGATATTCAGGATGCCAACATCAGCAATCTCCATATCATATCCGACAATGTGCTGGCCATGATCAGGAAAGGGGAGATCGGATGGGAGAAATTTGTACCGCATAAAGTAGAGGCTGCCATCAAGGAACATGGACTCTTTGATTACCCTTACCAGAATGATGGGCGTGCAGTGACGAGCGACGTGAGCAAGTAAAACAAAAATGCCCGGCATAACCGGGCATTTTCCTTGAATTAACCTGCACTAGCCTTTCTTTTTTTCTTTCTCTTTACCCTTCATCTGACCTTCCTTGCCCTTTTCACCTTCTTTTTTGTGGTCCTTGGCATGCTCCTCTTTTTCCTTCATGCCCTTCTCATCCTTCTTACCCTGCTCAGTTTTCTCCTTCTCCTTACCTTTCTCTTTGTCCTTCTTGTCCTGTGCATTTGATCCAGCTACCACGGCCAGGAGAAAGACCATGGAGAGAAGGATGGTTGTCAATTTTTTCATGGCTTTAGAATTTTAACGAAGGTAGGCTCACAATTAATTATTGCCAAAGTTATGTTGATGAATACGCCGGAATGAGGGATAAAATCCGTATTTTGATTAGGTAAAATTCTTAGCCTATGAAAAAGATTTGTCTGCTCCTCCTCAGCCCTGTATTCTGCATGGCCCAAAACTACCCCAGCGCCGAAGTTCAAATCAAGCTGGCTGTGGCGGCAGCGCCTGCTGATATGCGAGCTGGTGCCACTGTGTATGGGTATGATGCCAATGGCAAGTGGATGGTTCTGCGCCAGGGAACCAATGACATGGTGTGCCTTACCGACGATCCGAAACAGGACGGCCTCAACGTGAGCTGTTATCATAAGAGCCTGGATCCGTTCATGGCGAGGGGTCGAGATTTGCGTGCCGAAGGGAAGTCACCCGCCGATATCCTCAAGACCCGCGAGGAAGAAGTGAAGGCAGGGAAACTTATGATGCCTAAAGGACCGACAACCCTGTTTGTCTTTTATGGTCCTGAAGATGGATTCAACAAGACCACTGGTGAAATAACAAAAGCCCAATTCAGATATGTGGTCTATATCCCTTACGCCACAGCCGAGAGCACCGGCCTTCCCCTGAAACCCGAAGTGCCCGGAATGCCCTGGCTTATGGACCCAGGTACCCATCGGGCACATATCATGATTACGCCGGCACCGGAGAAGAAGGAGAAGTAAGGAATGTTGAACTGATGAATGTTGGATGCTGAATGCTGAATGTCGAAGGTGGGTCGCACCCCATTCATAATTCCCTGTTCAACATTCAAAATTCAACATTCAACATTCTGTCATAACCCATTCATCCTCCTGAAATAATCCTTCGCCTCCGTCATCACCTTCGGCGCCAGGATGAAACCAGAAATCATTGTGGGAACGGCCATGAGCGCATAGGCAATGTCGATGATATTCATGACGTCAGCCATAGAGGCCACCGCGCCAAGGACAATCGTGGCCAGGTAGAAGTAATCATAATACCGTGCCGCCTTTACTCCGAATAGAAAGGACAGCGATTTATTGCCGTAGTAAGAATAGGAGAAGAGGGAGGTGATCGCGAAGAAGAAGGCACACAAGAGCAGAAGGTATTTTCCTACGCCTGGGAGTGAACTATTAAACGCATGGGCGGTCAGTGAAACTCCATTCGCATCGGAGGTTTCCCAAACGCCCGTGACCAGAATGGCCAATGCTGTGAGTGTGCAAACCAGCAAGGTGTCAATCGCAGGACTCAACATCGATACCAATCCTTCCCGGATGGGTTCTGTACTTTGTGAGGCGCCCAACGCCATGGGAGCTGTGCCGATGCCTGCTTCATTTGAAAACGACGCCCGTCTTACGCCAGCCACAATGAGCCCGCCTACCATCCCACCAAGCGCAGGGTTGCCGTGGTAATGATGTGCAGCGAATGCATCAGTGATGATCATCAGCAGGTACTTTGGTACCTCTGATATATTCACGAGCAGAATGGCGATCACTGATCCGAAATAGATGACGATCATGAGCGGAACCATCTTGCCGGCCCAGCTTCCGATGCGCTGAATACCCCCGAGGATGACAATGCCGGAAATGATCGTCAGGATAGTGCCGATGACGAATTTCAATGTGTTGATCTCAAACCCGAGGAACATAAAGGTCATGGCTTTGACATCTGGTGAATCCACTCCAATATCAATGATGGCCTGCGTAAGCTGGTTAGCCTGGAAGATGGGAAGGCATCCCACCATACAACACAGGCAGAAAAGTACAGCCAATGGCATGTATGGTTTACCCAATGCCTCACGAATGACATACATCGGCCCGCCTTGTATGGTGCCCGCTGAATCTTTGCCGCGGAACATGACCGATAATGTGCTGGTGAAAAAGTTTGTAGACATACCAACAAAAGCAGTGACCCACATCCAGAACAACGCACCCGGACCGCCCATGGTAATGGCGGCCGCAACCCCTGCAATGTTACCCATCCCCACTGTCGAGGCAAGGGCAGTGGATAGCGCCTCATACGGACTGATCTGTCCGGGGTCATGAGGGTTGTGGTACTTGCCCCGAAGGATATCAATGGAATGACTGAAGTACCGGTAATGGATAAGCCGCGAGTAGATGAAAAAGAAAACGCCTCCCAGGATGAGAAGAAACAAAATGGGTGTCCAGACACCTGTGGCAATGGTACTGATGAGTTCACTCATGAAGAAGGAGTCAGATTAAAGTGCCCAAAATAGGAATTTTCGTGGGGAGTCAATCCTGTTCTTATTTTGTCGGAACGTAATTGAGCAGCCCCTGCGATACACCCGTCCAGTTGCAAAGCTGCCACAGAATCCTCGCCCCTACGTTGGCATCCCAGTCAGTGCCGTCCGAACTGCCGACTTCATTGAGGTCGAATCCGATGATGCATCTCCTGCTGGTAGCGAGGGTTCTCAGAAGAACAGATGCCTGGAAGAAGCTGAGTCCCCCGGGCACGGGTGTACCCGTATGCGGACAGAGGGAAGGATCAAGGCCGTCAATATCAAAGCTTACATAAACTTCTTCAGGTAAATCCTTGATGATGCTGCGACAGATGGATTCCCAGGATTCACCACGGTCCATCCTCAGTTTGAGATCTTCATCATGATGGGTGCGCACCCGGCCGCCTGTTTTCTTCACGAGTTCCTGCTCTTCCTCACACCAATCTCGTATGCCCACCTGAACCAGGCGCGAAACAGCCACCATCTTCATCGCATTGTACATGATGGAGCCATGCGAATAGATATTGCCTTCATAGGCCTTCCGGAGGTCTGCATGCGCATCGATTTGAAGAATGCCAAAGCGCGAGTGCCGCTCCGACAGCGCGCGCAGGAATCCCAGAGGTGTGCTATGGTCCCCACCCAGCAGTCCAACGATCTTCTTCTGATCCAGTAATTGCGAAGCCTGTTTCTTGACGTAGATATTCAGGTTTTCGCAGGCCTTGTGAATACTTTCGGCGACAAGTCTTTTTGCTTCAGGATCCTCATAAGCCGCGCTCTCCTTTGCCAGCCAGCGGAGCCGGTCGCTCTCTTTCCTTATCTCCTGCGCAAGTGGCAGGCTGGTGACGCCCAGCCTCCAGGCATCTGCTATGCCATTCTGAAATATATCCAGTTGCTGTGAAGCGCGGATGATTTGCTCAGGTGCAGCAGCCGTGCCCGTATGATAAGTGACTGTCGCTTCCCAAGGTACGGGAAGGATGACCAGCCTCGCAGTCTCCATTGTGTATGGGAGTCCGAATAACCGTCCCGGAATCCCCGGCCCATTGGGATTGAAGGCCCGTATCTGTTCTTCCGGCATCATGGTTGAAATCTCGCGATAAGGTTGCATGCACCAGATGGCCGTTTGGCCCAGTTGCCGGGCCATTCGATGCCCAGGCACTCACAAGGGGAAAGATCTACAGCCTTGGAAAGAAGCGCACTTGCGAACTCTGACAACACCGGGTTATGACCGACCACGAGCACATGGTGTGTATCTGCAGGAAGGGTCCTTACAAGTTCCCACAATGTTGAGGGGAAGGCTTCGTACAGATCACTTTCATGCCTGATTCTGGCGGGCGACAACTGCAAACCTTCGTTTACCAGTCGCGCCGTCTCAATTGTACGCACTGCAGTGCTTGTCACAATAAGATGGATCCCGATTTCATCTTTGTTTAACATTAAACCCAGTCGTTGTGCAGATTCCTTGCCGGCTGCTGTCAGATGACGATCCTTGTCAGTGCTGCCAGCCTGAGTTCCAGCGCTTTGTGCATGACGAAGAATGTATAGCACGTTGTTCATTTGATCGGGAAAAACTGACAGCCTGACGGAAGAATTTCCCGCAAATATTGAAAGCGGAAATTGATTTTTTAAAAATTTGTGATATTTGGGGCCTTCGCAACATAATTTTTTGAATGTCTAAGAACCTCGTAATTGTTGAGTCTCCCGCGAAAGCGAAGACGATTGAAGGTTATCTCGGAAAGGATTTCAAGGTTGCCTCAAGCATGGGTCATGTGCGTGATCTGCCGAAAGGCAACAACGCCATTGATATTGAAGACAACTTCAAGCCGACTTACGAAGTGAGTGCGGATAAAAAAGAAGTAATATCGAAACTGAAGAAGCTTGCAGAAGATGCCGAGACGGTGTACCTGGCAAGCGATGAGGACCGTGAGGGGGAAGCCATCAGCTGGCACCTGAAGGAGGTGCTGGACCTCAATGACAAGAAGACCAGGAGGATTGTATTCACTGAAATCACGAAGAAGGCGATTCTGAATGCGATCGAAAATCCGCGTGGTATCGATATTGATCTGGTAAATGCCCAGCAGGCACGCCGCGTGCTTGATCGCCTCGTGGGTTTTGAACTGTCGCCGATCCTTTGGAAGAAAATCAAAACCGGACTCTCAGCAGGCCGTGTTCAGTCAGTGGCTGTAAGACTGGTAGTGGAACGAGAACGCGAGATCGATCGCTTTGAAGCAAAGTCATCATTCAAAGTAGTTGCCCGATTCGATCTTGGAAAGGGCAAGACATTACAGGCTGAGCTGGGTGAGAAATTCGATACGAAAGAGGAAGCGCTGGAATTTCTGCAGTCTTGCGTTGGAGCGAAGTTTACCATCGGCGACCTGCAGAAGAAGCCTGCGAAGAAATCGCCAGCGCCTCCATTTACTACTTCCACATTGCAACAGGAGGCCGGCCGCAAGCTTGGATTCTCTGTCCTGCAGACCATGACGGTGGCGCAGAAGCTGTATGAGGCGGGTAAGATTTCCTATATGAGAACGGACTCTGTCAACCTCAGCGACGAGGCAGTGGCAGGCGCGACCCGCCAGATTGAGACTGCTTTTGGAAAGGAATTCGTGCACACCCGTCGCTACAAGACCAAGTCGTCCGGCGCACAGGAGGCCCACGAAGCAATCAGACCTACAGATTTCTCTGTTACAGAAGCAGGAGCCGACCGCAATGGCCAGCGCCTGTATGAACTGATCTGGAAAAGAGCGATCGCCTCCCAGATGGCAGACGCCGAACTGGAAAGAACCACTGCGACGATTACCATATCTACCAACCCGAGAACGCTTACTGCCACCGGCGAGGTGATAAAGTTTGAAGGATTCCTCAAAGTATATATGGAGTCCAGGGATGAAGATGACCTGGATGAAGACGAAGATGGCAAAGTACTGCCGCCGCTGACGGTAGGACAGGAACTGAACCTGGACCAGATGACTGCCACCCAGACGTTCTCCAGACACCCTGCCCGCTACACAGAACCTACGCTAGTAAAGAAACTTGAAGAACTCGGCATTGGCCGGCCTTCTACTTATGCACCTACAATTTCCACCATCCAGAAGCGTGGATACGTGGTGAAAGAAAGCCGTGAAGGCGAGGAACGGAAGTTCAAGGTGATGACACTGGCAGATGGTAAGATCGACCAGCGGCTGGATTCTGAAATAACAGGGGCGGAGAAAAATAAGCTGTTCCCTACTAATATAGCCATGGTGGTCAACGACTTCCTGGTAGAGCATTTTCCTGATATCACCAACTACTCCTTTACCGCAGAAATCGAACAGGAGTTTGATGAAATCGCCAGCGGCAAAGTTCAGTGGCAGAAGATGATAGACCAGTTCTATCGTCCCTTCCACAAGACCGTCTCCAAGACCGAGCTGGTGGAGCGCTCTTCGGTGCAAAACAAGGCTCGTGAGCTTGGTGTGGATCCCAAAACCGGAAAGAACGTTTATGCAAAACTCGGACGATATGGCGCTTACGTTCAGATCGGGGAAAACCCGGAAGAGGGAAGCAAGGAGAAACCGAAGTTTGCCAGCCTCCGCCCCGGTCAGTTTATCGAAAACATTACGCTGGAAGAAGCGCTGGAACTGATGAAGATGCCGCGTGACCTCGGACAGTTTGAAGAGAAACCCGTGGTGGTGAACATCGGACGTTTCGGTCCCTATGTGCTGCACGACAAGAAGTTTGTCTCCATTCCCAAGACGGATGACCCTTATGCCATCAACCTGGATCGGGCAGTGGAGTTGATCAGGGCCAAGCGTGAAGCGGATGCCAACAAGACGATCAAACTATTTGACAGCAACCCTGACATCCAGATCCTGAATGGCCGGTTCGGTCCCTATATCAAAGCAGGCAAGAAGAATGTGAAAATCCCGAAAGGCAAAGTGCCGGCTGACCTGACACTCGAAGAATGCCTCACACTGGCCGAAAATGCCCCGGAGAGGAAGGGTAGGTTTGGGTTCAGGAAAAAGGCGTCGTAAGAAGTTCCTGGCTTGCCCCGATATTCATCGTCGGGGCTCGCCTTGGCATCATCCTAAGGATTTATCCCGACATTTATAGCCAGGACATCATCGGCGGAATTTATAAATGAAAAAGCTCGTTGTACTTTCCGGTGCAGGTATCAGTGCTGAAAGCGGCATACCTACCTTCCGCGATGCGGGAGGCTTGTGGGAAGGATACAGGGTTGAAGATGTAGCCACTCCCGATGCGTGGCGCAAGGACCGGGCGCTGGTACTGGACTTTTACAATGAACGTCGCAAGAAGGCATTGTCGGTCGAGCCCAACCGTGGTCATGAGATCCTGGCTGAACTGGAATCCCGATTTGACGTCACCATCGTTACGCAGAATGTCGACAACCTTCATGAGCGGGCGGGGTCATCGCATGTGATCCATCTTCACGGAAGTCTTTTTGAATCCAGGAGCACAGTTGATGAAAACCTGGTCTATCCCATTAAAGGATGGGAACTGAAACTTGGTGACAAATGCGAGAAAGGTTCACAGCTACGCCCCAATATCGTCTGGTTCGGTGAAATGGTACCCAAGATGGAAGAGGCTGCTGCGTACGCCCAGGATGCAGATATCTTCATTGTGGTCGGTACATCCATGGTGGTCTACCCTGCAGCGGGACTTATCGAATACGTACGGCGGGAAGTGCCGAAGTTCATCGTTGATCCGGGTAGTCCTGAGTTCAGGGACGCAAGGGATATTGTCTTTATCAGGGAAAAGGCTTCGACAGGCCTTGAGAAGGTAAGAGAGGAATTGCATAAGTTCCTGGGTTGACCACCACCGGGCCCTTATTTGCAAAGCGCACCATAGCCGCGTATTTTTCCGAAAGTTTGGCTCCATCGATTTGATGGCGTACAACAGGACCCTAAACTGACGGTATCATGAAGAAATTCATTCTCTTTATTATCCTGCTTTTCCCTCTGATCGCACCTGCGCAGGAACTTAAATCCCCCAACGGCAACTTCTCCCTTGCTTTTTCACTCGACGCATCTGGCGCACCGGTCTACAGCCTTACGTACAAGCAAAAGATGGTGATCAAGCCTGGCAAACTGGGTCTTGAATTGAAAGGTGATGCCAAATCATTGCTGAATGATTTTACCATAAGCAACGTGAGCACTTCCACATTCGACGAAACATGGACGCCTGTGTGGGGCGAGGTGAAAAGCGTTCGCAATCATTATAACGAGATGGCGGTGACACTGAATCAGAAGGGTACTGACCGTCACATCCTCATTCGGTTCAGGCTCTTCGACGACGGTCTCGGCTTCCGCTATGAGTTCCCTCCTCAGAAGAATCTAACATACTTCGTTATTAAGGAAGAGCGCACGCAGTTCGCCATGACGGGCAATCACGCGGCTTACTGGATACCAGGGGACTACGACACGCAGGAATATGATTATGTGACTTCTCGCCTCTCTGAAATCCGGGGACTGCAGGCCAAATCCCGGACGCAGAATCTGTCACAGACAGGCTTTTCACCCACAGGGGTGCAGACCTCACTGATGCTGAAGACCGATGATGGCATCTACATCAACCTGCACGAAGCAGCGCTCGTCAACTATTCGTGCATGCACCTCAACCTGGATGATACCAACTTGGTGTTTGAGTCATGGCTTACGCCGGATGCAAAAGGGGACAAGGGCTACCTGCAGGCGCCATGCACTTCACCATGGAGGACGATTATCGTAAGCGATGATGCCCGTGATATTCTGGCATCAAAGATGACGTACAATCTAAATGAGCCATGTAAGATCGCTGATACAGACTGGGTTCATCCTGTGAAATATGTTGGCGTGTGGTGGGAAATGATCACGGGCAAAAGCACGTGGGCCTATACGGACCAGTATCCTACTGTGCAACTGGGTGTCACGGACTTCGCCAATGCCAAACCCAATGGGCGTCACGGCGCGAACAACGCAAATGTGAAGAAGTACATCGACTTTGCAGCAAAGCATGGCTTTGATGGTGTACTCGTGGAAGGATGGAACATAGGGTGGGAGGACTGGTTCGGACATTCGAAGGATCATGTGTTTGATTTCATCACACCCTATCCCGACTTCAATGTGCAGGAGCTTCACGAATATGCTAAATCCAAAGGGGTGAAGATGATCATGCACCACGAGACATCTGGCTCGACACGCAACTATGAGCGCTACATGGATGCTGCTTACCAATTCATGAAAGACAACGGTTATGACGCCGTGAAGAGTGGCTACGTGGGACCTATTCTGCCGCGCGGCGAGAATCACTACAGCCAGTGGACGATCAATCATTATCAATATGCAATTGAGAAAGCTGCCCAGTACAAGATCATGGTCAACGCCCATGAGGCAGTGCGGCCCACCGGATTGGCGCGCACATGGCCCAACCTCATCGGTAATGAGTCTGCACGAGGCACCGAGTACCAGGCTTTCGGCGGAAGCAAACCCAATCATGCTACACTACTACCATTCACAAGGCTGCTGGGCGGCCCGATGGACTATACACCCGGCATCTTTGAAATGGATGTGAGCAAGATCAATCCCAACAACCACTCGCACGTCAACACCACACTGGCCAATCAACTGGCGCTCTATGTGACCCTGTACAGCCCATTGCAGATGGCGGCTGACCTGCCTGAGCACTATGACCGCTACCATGATGCGTTTCAGTTCATCAAAGACGTGGCGGTGGACTGGGATGACTCGAATTACCTGGAAGCTGAACCGGGCGAGTACATCACGGTAGCACGCAAAGCGAAGAAGACTGGCCATTGGTTTGTCGGTAATGTGAATGGAGAGAAGCCCAGGACCTCTACAGTTGCCCTTGACTTCCTCGATCCGGCAAAGAAGTACATCGCCACCATCTATGCCGATGGCAAGGATGCCCATTTCAAAACCAATCCTCAGAGCTATGCTATCCGCAAGGTGGTGGTCTCCGGCAAATCGAAGTTGTCGCAGTGGTGTGCACCCGGTGGCGGCTATGCCATCAGTATTGCGGAGCCTGCCAATCCGCAGGAGCTGAAGGGATTGCCCGTGCTGAGGTAATCATATTAGAATTTCTCAAACGGATCACCCATTCACTTCAAATTGCACCCGCAATGCTTGTCACCACTCACGCAGAACTAACACACTTGTCCGCCCACCAGATCGGCAACAAGACCAATGGCGATGACCTCGCCGTTTCAAAGGAAGAATTGGAAGTCACCGATGACCTTCGTCTGCAGTTGCAGGAATTCTTTCTCGGATCATTCGTCTCAGAAGAGGTGTTCCGCTTTTCATCCACTGACGGTGATTTTCGCAGAAACCCTTTGTTTCAGATGGTTACGGATATGTTTGAATCGAGCAGGGTTTTTCATCTGCGGACCATCCAGGTGGCCAAACACTTGTATGAAGTATCCACCCATCCGCAGATCAAGGCCGGCGACCTGTATGTAGCCTACTTCACCAATGTGAAAATCGATGACGAGGAAACGGACGCGATAGGGATCTTCAAGGCCGAGAGTCATCATTCCTTCCTTCAGTTGCACAGGAAGAGGGATGGCAACTTCGCGCTCGACTGCCAATCGGGAATAAGCATGGACAAGCTCGATAAAGGTTGTCTTATTTTCCGCACCCAGGCCGGCGACGGTTTCCGGCTTTCTATCATCGACCGCACCGGCAAGTCACACGATGCACAGTACTGGAAGGAGTTATTCCTGCGGGCCGAACCCGTTCACAATCATTTTCAGTCCACGAAGAACGTCCTCGACATTGCGCGACAGTTTGTCACCGATCAGATGGGGGATGAGTTTGATGTTTCCAGGGCTGACCAGGCCGGCTATCTGAAGAAGTCCATCGACTATTTCAAGAAGCGCGGTGAGTTCAACCGCCAGGAATTCGAGCAGGAAGTCTTTGAAGACCCCGACCTCATCAAGTCATACAAGAAATTCGACCGGGAGTACCGAAGCCGCTTCAGCTTTGATGACGAGCAGGTCTTTGATATTTCGCGTGAGGTTGTCCGAAAGCAGTCGCGTGTCTTTAAAAGCGTGCTCAAGCTCGACAAGAACTTCCACATCTACATCCACGGCGACCGCAGCCTCATTGAGCGCGGCACTGAAAAGGATGGGAGGAAGTTTTATAAGATCTATTATAGGGAGGAGTTTTAGGCATTGTTGAGATCTGAAACCTGAAATCTGAAATTGATAATCATCTCAATTCAAATATCCTCTCCATCCTCCTCCACTTCTCCCCAGGCGTGCTTCCTGGTATAGCCTGCTGATATTTCCACATCAGTTTCTCCCATTCCTGCACTTTTGGGTTGGAAGCGTCGAGGGCGGCTTTAGTTTCGAAAGAGAAGGATTCATCGGCCTCTATGATCATGAACAGCCGGTTTGCCACGCGGTAGATTTCCATTGATGTGATACCGGAATCTTTGATGCTCTCTACGATCTCCGGCCACACGCGTTTGTGCCATGCTTCATATTCTCGTATCAGTTGAGGATCATCTTTAAGGTCGAGGGCTAAGCAGTGGCGCATGGGGGGAGGATTAGCTGATTGCAAATTGCTCATTTTTTCTCGAGTGCATTGAATTAACCCTCATTCTCTTCTTTGTCTCTATTCAGTAGTCTCGCTATGGCTGCCCGGTTACTAAGGAGTGTGAGGCCTACCAGAAAATTTATACTGCTCACGGTAATGTCGATCTTGTCTTTTGATGAGCGTTCTTGTTTGGCAACTTCGCCCTGAACCCAACCGTACAGTTGCGTGGCAAGCGAAGGAACACTTCGCAGTAACAACAGTCCCCCGGTAATAATCACGCCGATCTTGAGGATATCCTCAGGCTTGATGTTCGTCATATCAACACGATCGTCTGAAAATCCCTGCTGCATTTTCAGGGAGTCAACAATGGACCCGGTTTTAACATTGAGCAGCCACAGGAGTCCAAAGGTGAGTAGCACTGTCCATAAGGCACGGCTGTAGTCGCCGATTCCTGCCTCTCCTGATAATCCCAGCGCGATAACACCTGGGAGGGTAGTAAATACTGCGTCCACCGCGATGTACAGCCCGAAGACTTTCAATATCAGAATCAGGAGGTCTCTTTTGGTCATTAGTTAGAGTCTTTAGAAAGGTAAAGGTGGATTGGTAAGTGATGATTGCAAATTTACTTGAGTGTCAGGATCAAATTAAAGGTTTCAGGCTTGCCCCGACATTTATCGTCTGGGTTCAAGATTCAGGCTAATACAGTTGTAGGCTTGCTCCGACATGCATCTTGAGAGGCCTCATATTGCGTTCTTCTCCAGAAAATCGATTATTCTGTCAGTGTATTCGTCGCCGTAGTCGTTCTTTCTGAAGAAGTTCATTCCGCCCAAATGGTCTCCTTCAAATTCAATGATGGTTACATTATTCCTTTTCGCAAATTCCCTGGCGTCAACTGTCATTGTTGTTTTGTCCTTCCTGGCACAAAAAATCAAAGTCGGAATTCTTGGCTTAAGCCTGGTGATGTGCTTGGCACCAGGAGGCAGCAGGACTGTCTCTCCTTTGTTGACTTTAATTCTTTCAATCACCTTTTGTGGATCATTGTAAAAGCCTTCCGCTATCGAAAAGGCCACTTCTTCATTTCGCATCAGGCTAACATAGGTTCCCATGGAAAGTGAATATAGCCCTATCTTATCAGCAGGATATTTCTTCTTTGTTGACCTGATTACGGAATCCAGGTCCTTGCCAAATTCTGTATAAAACAGGAGATCCTGGTTAATCGCAAAGTTTGAGCTCTTACCCGACGATGAATGTCAGGATAAGAAACCAGAACCCGATTATGATTTTCGAGCTGTGCTAGAAACCAAGAAATAGAGACATGTCACCCCGTCGGGGTTCCGTTTCCATTATCGATTGCCTTTCTATAATAATACCAACCCTTCGGGTTTTGTGTCCGCACCATGGTGGGAGAGCGCCATCTCAACATTCAGAATTTTCTGTTCAGCATTCAGAATTGCTTCTCGTTCATCGTTTGTTCCTGAGTTCAACCCCGACGAAGAATGCCGGGGCAGGCCCAGCACCTCTACGATAAATGGAGGGGGATGCTTGAAACTAATAATCATGTCACCCCGTCGGGGTTCCGTTTCCATTATCGATTGCCTTTCTATAATAATACCAACCCTTCGGTTTTTGTGTCCGCACTGTGATGAGAGAGGTCCACTTCGGCATTCAGAATTCCCTGTTCAGCATTCAGAATTGCTTCTCGTTCATCAATTGTTCCTGGGTTCAACCCCGACGATGAATGCCAGGGCAGGCCCAGCACCTCGATGACAAATGGAGGGGGATGCTAGAAACTAATAATCATGTCATCCCGTCGGAGTTCCGTTTCCATTATCGATTTGCCTTTCCATAATAATACCAACCCTTCGGGTTTTGTGTCAGCACTGTGATGGGAGAGGCCCACTTCGGCATTCAGAATTCCCAGTTCAGCATTCAGAATTGCTTCTCGTTCATCAATTGTTCCTGGGTTCAACCCCGACGATGAATGCCGGGGCAGGCCCAGCACCTCTACGATAAATGGAGGGGGATGCTTGAAACTAATAATCATGTCACCCCGTCGGGGTTCCGTTTCCATTATCGATTTGCCTTTCCATAATAATACCAACCCTTCGGTTTTTGTGTCCGCACTGTGATGGGAGAGGCCCACTTCGGCATTCAGAATTCCCNNNNGTTCCTGAGTTCAACCCTGACGATAAATGTCGGGGCAGGCCCAGCACCTCGACGATAATTGGAGGGGGATGCTTGAAACTAATAATCATGTCACCCCGTCGGGGTTCCGTTTCCATTATCGATTGCCTTTCCATAATAATGCCAACCCTTCGGGTTTTGTGTCCGCACCATGGTGGGAGAGCGCCATCTCAACATTTAGAATTCTCTGTTCAGCATTCAGAATTGCTTCTCGTTCATCAATTGTTCCTGAGTTCAACCCTGACGATGAATGCCGGGGCAGGCCCACCACCTCGATGACAAACGGAGGGCGATTCTAGAAACTAATAATCATGTCACCCCGTCGGGGTTCCGTTTCCATTATCGATTGCCTTTCTATAATAATACCAACCCTTCGGGTTTTGTGTCAGTACCGTCGTGGAAGGGCGCAACTTCAGCATTCAGAATTCCTTCTCGTCCATCAATTGACTCTTGTTCCTGGTTTCAACCTCACCCATAAACGCCAAAGTTGGCCACAGGTAACTTGGAATCTTAAATCTGAAATCTGAATCAGCGCCACCTTTCACACATACCACCCCAACCCTCCACCTATTCTCTGGCAATCCCTTTCCCATACTTTTCCATGCTTTACCCGTGCAACTCCTATCCCTTGCAAGGGTTATCCTATTGCATTTTCGCTGGTTTTTCGCTCCCTCTTCGCTCGTTCTTCGCTCAGTTTTCGCTGGATGTTCGCTCTGGACTAGCCAGGTTTGGTCTCGATGGCGGCCCTCAAGGCGCCGGAAATGGCGCCGCGAATAAGATGAGGTGGACACAGAACATGAATTCCGTACCAACCGGAAAGTAACTGCAAAGTGAGGAGAAAAGTTATATGTTTTACAAAAAAAATATTTACCGCAGAGGCGGAGAGGCGCAGAATGTTTGTTGATTAGGTAACGTGAGATCTGAAATCTGAGATCAGAAATTACCCCGACGATGAATGTCGGGGTTTGAACCCCGACGATAGATATCGGTGCGGGCCATGAAGCCCGACGATGAATGTCGGGGCAGGCTTATCATTGAACTAACTTATCCTCATTCACCGCCGCATCTAGTTTATATCCTCTGACTCCAAAATACAATATGAATAAAAATGCCACAGCCGGAACGATGAGCGCGTTCTGCATCCCTGTCTGGGACACAAGACCTGTGAGAGGAGGGAGCACGGCCCCGCCTGCGATAGCCATGATGACCAGCGAGGAGCCAAGCTTGACCTGACTCCCGAGATTCTTTATGCTCAGCGCGAAGATGGTGGGAAACATGATGGAGATAAAGAAGTACACAGCAAGTATGGCCATTACGGAAAGAATGCCTTCACCGGTCCAGGCAAAGACGAGAAGGGAAAAACAAATGATGGCATAGGCGGACAACAGTCGTTCAGCCCTGAAGAAGGTGAGCAATCCCGTGCCTACAAACCTGCCGAGCATAAAGAGGATGAAGCCGAACGAGGCATGGTAGCTGGCGATCTGCGTTGGCGTCATGTCGTCGGTGATGCGGTAAAAGAATTTGACGATCTCCAGGTGATCGTTCGCGGCGAAGTGGAGTTTGAGGTCGATGAAGTATCCCCAAATGGATGCCTGTGCCCCCACATAGAAGAACTGCGCGATGATGCCCGCCACCAGGTGCTTGTGTTTGAAGATGCCCTTCATCGAGGCGTGGGTCTCGGAGGCATTGGAGATTTCTGGCATGTGGACTAGGGAGAAGAGAATGGCAACAAAGAGGACAATTCCCGCCAGCGCGAGGTAGGGCATCTGCACGGAATGAGCCTCAGCTATGCGGATAGTCTCCGCTTGATATGCCGGCATGGCGTTCAGCAGATCGTTGGTGTATTCCGTGGAAGAGAAGATGAACAAACTGCCGATGACAGGAGCGAAGATGGTGCTGAGGCCGTTGAAGAACTGTGAAAAATTAATCCTCACTTCCGCCCACTTGGGTGTGCCAAGCACGGTAACATAGGGATTGGCAGCGGTCTCCAGGAAAGCGAGTCCGCAGGCGATGATGAACAATGCAAAAAGGAAGAATGCGTACACTCTTATTTCAGCAGCCGGATAAAATAAAATGGCCCCCGTTGCGTAGAGCAGGAGGCCGATGAGAATGCCTTTCTTGTAACCTACCCGGTTGAGGATAAATCCCGCTGGAATAGCCATGACAAAATACCCGATGTAAAAGGCCGAATCCACAATACCGGCCTGCGCCCGTGAAAGATGCAGCGCCGTCTGGAAGTGCTTGATAAGCGTACCATTCAGACTGTTTGCCAAACCCCATAGAAAGAACAAACTGGTGACCAGCGCAAAAGGAAGCAGGTATGATTTTCCGTTGCCTCCGACTGCTTTAACACTACTATCTGATGGTAAAGCCATTTGGGGTTACTGATTACTATTTGCCTTGAACTTTGAACGTTGAACCTTCAACTTTGAATCTTGAAACTTGAACCCCGACGATAAATGTCGGGGCCTGCCGGACTCTGGACTCATGTGCCAACCGCCCTATCCAACACCGTATACCCTCCATCCACCAGCATCCACTGCCCCGTCACATGGCTGCTTCTATCCGACAACAGAAACACGACCATGTCGGCGATCTCTTCAGGGCGTGTCATGCGCTTACCTAACGGTATGCGGCTCTCTATCTCTTTCTTCTTCTGCTCTGAATTTGGCTGTGTCGACAGCCAGGTCTCATACATGGTCGTCCACACTTCTGCGGGAAGGACTGCATTGACCCTTATATTATATGGCAGCAACTCTACTGCCCACTCACGGGTAAGTCCCAGAACGCCACCCTTGGCCGCGGCATAGCCGGAAGTATTACCCTGACCGGTGACAGCGACTTTCGACCCTATGTTAACAATGGCTCCCTTGGCATTCTTCAAATAGGGAAGTGCAAAGTGCGCTAGCGAATAGAAATGGACGATATTGCTCTGCAGCGATGCGGCAAACTTCTCAGGTGTGCCTTTCTCAAGTCCTACGCCGTCGTTGAACCCGGCATTGTTGACCAGCCCGTCGATGTGTTTGTATTTCTGCACGACCTGTTCAATGGCCGACTGACAATAGGAGGACTGGCTGAGATCACCTGGCAAGAACATTACAGGGTACTTTGCCGTCAGTTCCTTACCAGCACGTTCATCCTTATCGAGAATGACAGGGTGAGCCTGCTCCTCCAGCAGTTGCATGACAATGGCTCTGCCGATGCCTTTGGCGCCACCGGAGATCAGGACGACTTTGTCTTTAAGGTGAAGATCCATCAGAAGGAACGGTAATATCTAAAGATGGTAAAAACGTCTCGCATTCTCACCGAGGATGTCCTTCTTTTCAGTAGGGGACAGGGCGGAGATAAAGGATTGTATAATGTCGAGCTGTTGTGCATACTGTGCGGCAACAAGACATACAGGCCAGTCTGATCCATACATTAATCGATCAGGCCCGAACGCTTCAAGGATAGTGTCAAGATAGATCCTGAAATGCTCCAACTTCCAGCCTTTCCAATCCGCTTCTGTAACCATACCCGATAGTTTACAGAACACATTCTCAGACTTCGCGATTTCCTTCATGTACTTCGCCCAGGGTTCTGTAATCTGATCCTTGATCATAGGCTTTGCAATGTGATCGATGACAAACTTTTGTTGAGGAAACTTCCTCACGAAAGTGATGGCAGCAGGCAGGTGCTGAACATAGACCAGGATATCATAACTGAATCCATAGGCCTCCAATTGCGCCACTCCGTTTTGAAAATGACTGTTGAGCAGGAAGTCTTCATGCTCTCCCTGGACGATGTGGCGGAATCCTTTTAGTTCGTCGAATTGGTGATAGTATTCCAGCCGCGCCTGCAATTGAGGCGACCTGAGGTCGGTCCACCCTACGACTCCTTTAATGAATGAATTCTCTCTTGCACATCTCAACAGGAACTCCGTTTCTTTTTCGGACTGGTCGGCCTGCACTGCCACGCATGCCTCAATCTTGTTGGCTTTCAGGATGGGCTCAAGGTCGGAGGGAAGAAAGTCGCGGCGAATAGCGGCCATCTCTTCGGTGATCCATCCATCGCGCAGAGGATTGTATCGCCAGAAGTGCTGGTGTGCGTCTACGGTCATGCCTTTTGTGCGACCTGCTTTTGCTGCCCGAGTCCGTCAATCCCTAATTCGATCACGTCGCCGGCTTTGAGATAGGTTGGCGGCTTCATGCCAAGGCCTACACCTGCAGGTGTTCCGGTAGAGATGATATCACCGGGAAGGAGGGTCATGAACTGGCTGAGATAGCTGATAAGATGGGGGATCTTAAAGACAAGTTCTCTGGTGTTGCTGTTCTGCATGCTCTTTCCGTTGACATTAAGCCACAACCTCAGATTATTCACATCGTTGATTTCATCTGCAGTCACCAGCCACGGCCCAAGTGGCGCGAAAGTGTCGCAGCTCTTGCCTTTTACCCACTGGCCGCCTCTCTCCAGCTGGAACTCGCGTTCGCTGTAATCATTGTGAAGGCAATAACCGGCGATATAGCCTGTTGCCTCGGCTTCTGATACATAAGTTGCCTTCTTCCCGATAACTACGGCCAGTTCCACCTCCCAGTCTGTCTTGGTGCTATTGCGAGGGATGTATAACGCATCGTTGGGCCCGCACATCGAAGTGGTGGACTTGAAGAAAACCACGGGTTCAGTGGGCAACGTCATGTTGGATTCACGCGCATGGTCGGAATAGTTCAGACCGATGCAGATGATCTTTGAGGGTCGTTGTACGGGTGGACCATAACGGGCAGGTGGAATGGGATGTAACTTCGAAAGATTGGCATCCAGCCATGACCTGAGGCTATGCAATCCCTCATGGGCAAAAAATTCCTCATTATAGTCCTCACCAAAGCCTGATACGTCATAGATCTTCCCATCAATTTCCACAGCTGGACTTTCGAGGCCAGGATCACCGATTCTGCAAAGTTTCATCAGGAATTCAGTTTTAGGAAGCCGCCGTCGATAGGGTAGTCGCACCCCGTTATAAAGGAAGCCTCATCCGAACATAAGTATAAAGCAAGGTTTGCTATTTCCACAGGCTTGGCCATTCGCCCAATAGGTTGGGTCTTGGAGAGTTTCTCAAACATCTCTGACTCTCGGCCGGGGTAGTTGGCTTTCAGGAAACCGTCGACAAATGGAGTGTGTACTCTGCCAGGAGAAACGCAATTGCAGCGGATTCCTTCCTGCACATAGTCCTTCGCCACTGACAAAGTCATGCTCACTACTGCGCCCTTGGTCATGCTGTACGCGAAGCGGTCGGAGATGCCGGTGGTGGCGGCGACGGAGGCGAGGTTGAGGATCACACCCTTACGCTGCTCCTTCATATAAGGAAGTGCGCATTTCATTGCGTTATATGTGCCCTTTACATTCACGTTGAACAGGCGCTCAAAGTCTTTTTCCTCGGTTGTCTCCAGTCTGCCGATGTGGGCTATACCTGCACTGTTGACCAGTATGTCAATGCGACCGTGGGCTTGAACAATATCGCCCATCACTTTCTTCATTGCGGACTGATCGGTGACATCGCAGGTCCAGACGCTTGCCTTTTGGCCGGTCATCTGGCGTGCTGTTTCTTCTGCCGTCTGATTTTGAAGATCCACGATGCAGACGGTTGCTCCCTGTTCGCCGAAAGTGGTGGCGATTGCGCGACCGATGCCGCTGCCTGCACCTGTGACAACTGCGACCTTGTCCTTTAAGCTGAAAAGCATGATGATCCCATTTGAAATTGGTTGCCGCCCGAGACCCTTAACCTAGGAATTTGAAGCCTATTTCGCCAACCCTTCAAGGAATTCCTTGAATTTAGGCGTGTCATACCGCATGGCTCCCACTTCCTTGCGAGCGATCGTGCCATCTGGTGTGAGAATAAAGGTTGTGGGAATTGAGGGCACCTGCAACTGCTCGGGAAGGTAGCCAGAAGGCATATAGGGATTGAAGGTGAAACCTTTGTTTTTCACATAGTCGGCCACTTTCTTTTTGTCGGTATCCTTGTCCAGGGACAGCATCACAAAAGTCACCTTTGCGGGATCGGTCATTTCATAGAGTCGCTGGATGCCAGGCATTTCAGCCCTGCAGGGTCCGCACCAAGTCGCCCACAGATTGAGGAAGACCACCTTGCCTTTAAATTGTTCGAAACTCTGGCGGCTTCCCTGCATGTCCTGGATGGTAAACTGATAATCAAAGGCTTCCTTCTTTTCCTCAGCCAGGGCCGGCGCATTCCGCACGCCCGTGAGAAGAAGCGCCTGCTGGCTCCATTCTGATACAGATTGCAGGAGCCCCGTTATTTGCAGAAAGCCCACGAGAAGGAGGGTGACAGCAGCAGTCTTGATCACTTCGCGAAGGAAGCCGGGTATCTTTCTGGTGTGATCTTTGAAGGACATCAATTCGATCCGAATTCAGTAATTTCGGTTCAATTTAGGATCAAAAAATGAATAGTCGCGTAATCATTCTGGCATTTGTGATGATGGCCTGTGCCGGTACCGCCCTTGCTCAGAAGATTAAGTACAAGGATCTCTTTGTTCTGCTAAACAACCGTCAGTTTGATGATGCCGAACCCTTCCTGAAGAAATACCTGGCCACCACCACTGACAATCCCAACGCCTATCTCTTCATGGGCTTAATCTACCAGGACAAAGCTGAGAAGTTGGATATGCTCAGAGAGACTACTAAGACAGTAACGTGGCTAGATTCTGCGGTCTACTTCTATCAGAAAGCGTCCAAGGGCATAAATGAAAAGGAAATTGACAAGAATGAAGAGTATTACCAGATGTATAACCGGCGTGACATCCGCACCGGAAAATTCGGTGTAAAACTCTCTGATGTCCAACTGGACCTCGAAGCGCGGATGAAACTGAAATCAAGGGCTAAGTCTATTGAGAATATGAAGTCCCAGTTTCTGATGGCGGAAAAGTTCTACAACAAGACGAAGACTGAATTTGTCGCCTTTCAGAAATCGCATCCTACACTTGGAGATCTATATGTGAGGGCCGATGAAAGATCCATGGATTCGCTGAAGCACCTGGCGCACCTGTACGATTCCAGTCTCATCAATTTCAACGACTACAAGGCGACTGCCAGCTCGTTGGGCAAAACAGGTCATAATCAGGTGCTGGATCCAAGGGAGATCAATGACTACACCAAAGATGGCCGCGATGAGACGGATTTCTACAAGGATGATCTGAAAGTTTGGGATTACAAGCGTTGGGCACTGAGCAGCCTGGAAGTAATTGAGAAGGAGATTGTGCCTATGAAGAACAGCCTGGTGGCCGTTGACGTGGAGATCAACAAGGTTCAGCAGAAACTGAAGAAGGATTCGGTAGCAGTCTGGGATGATATCAAACTGCTGAGGACAAAGATCTCATTCCCGGGATTACTCAAAATAGATCCACAGCCTCTTCCGCTTGAAATATTTGAGATGAAACTCGGTGAGTTGTCCTATGGTTCGCAGGTGGCGGGTGACAGGGCCATAAGGGATTCAGCCAACCTCGTGCTGCAGGTGGAAAGTCTGCGTAAACAAGTATCGCTGAGCGGGAAATTGGACAGCCTTGCCCGGGTTATTCAGGATAAGAAGGACCTGGGTGATAAACTGAATGACTACCAGCATTTCATAAAGGCCGGATACGGTACATCCGATGTGCTGGTAAACCTTGTGCGGTCAACGCATGAATTTGCGGCTGCGCAGAAGCAGTCCAAAGAAGCGCAACTCTTGCGTAAGGAACAATCCCTTAAGTGGATGGTTTCAACGACGGACTCCATACCTCTGATAGCTGACAATGGGCTAAAGAGCAACTTCAAACCGGTTCTTATCACGGACAAGTTTACGGCCGGCCTTCAGTTTGCCGACTCCGTGGCGACCGGTTACTTCACCTTTATTGAACCTAGCAGAAAGATCAAATCCAAGGTAAGCTTTCCTGTTCCTGCAACGATGACTAAACGGATGCTGCCCTTTATTAAAGGACTGACAACCGCTGATGATAAGACGAATGTCGAATTTGTTCTTCTGTATTCGGAATCAAAATCAGGCGAAAAATATGCAAGTGCCCTCGCCAGGATTGGCCGTAAAGAAGGGCTTGTCTGGAGCGTCAACGCAGACTTTGACCTCCTTCCCCAGGAAATGGTCTACAATCCTGAAACATCTGAGTTGTCTGTGAAGACCAGGAACGGATCGGGAGAATGGGTGCCCGTCATCTTTGACAAGGTCGGCAAAATCGTGAAGTAACATCAAAGCCCGATGTATCTCGTGATGGAAAATGAGATATAACCGCTGTTCTGAAGACTGAGATTTTCCCCTGGAAGAGCCTTGGGAATGTTGTAGGTATAGTTGAGCAGGAAGAACCAATGCTTTGTGGCAATTGTAATGGGCGCTGAAAAGGTATAATTCATGACACCGAATTCCGTATGATTGTTTTGAAGCACTAGCGGCAGCTTAGGCGTGTGCGTGCGGTTATACACAATTCTGTAAGTAAGATTGGGTGCCAGTGAATAGTTGGTAATCTGTTCTGATCCAAACATAATGCCGGTATTGGGATAAAAAGATATCCGTTCGAGCTTGTGCCATTTCCGCTTGATGAAATTGAATCCGATGTTGGGCATGATGCGGTGGGCGGACTTGTCGCCGAAATAGAAATAGTAGTCCAGCCTCCCCACGAATGACTTGACGTTGAAATAGTTCGATACTCCCACATTGTTGGTGTAAGGAACGGAGACCGTACTGTCCGAGGGCTGGTTGTAAAAATAGTGGCTGTATTCCGCCAGGACCGAATATCCTTTTGAGAAGGTGTGCAGGTATCCGCCGGAGGCCACGCTGAGGTAGAGGTGGGGGTCATACTCCTGGCTCCAGTAGGCAGTGTAGTCAAGATAGGCGCCTGACTTGTGATAATAGGATAGGCCAGGGGCCAGGCCAAACTGATTGATGTTGAACGTGCGGTTGTCGGCCACAATATTGCTGTTGTAACCGATCCGTACTGCGAGTTGAGACTTGTCCTTGATTGCTTCTGATTTAATCAGACTGTCGATCAGGTCAAATATGTCCAGTGAATCCTGGTGGGTAAAGAAGTTGTCGAGAGAATCAAGGGTCCGCTTGTTTTTCTGAATAGAAAGAGAATCCTCCTGTTGTGCGATTGCACAGACAGAAGGAAAGAGAATGGTGAGAATGGCGAGGGCGGGGAGTCTCAAGCAGGATCAGTTCACTTTACGATTCTGTCGTAAGCGCTGGTTCTGGTCTCTGAAGTTCTCCTTTCTTTGCTGCAATGCCCTTCTCTCCTGGAGCCTGTTAAGTATCATCTGACGGAAGTCCTGTTCAGCCTTTCTCAGGCTTAACAGTTGCTGTGCAGTGATCACCTGCATGATCCGGCCCGAATAGTCCTTTTCCATGTCCAGCTCCTTCTGCTTGAGTTGAAGCCCGAAGTTGATAAGCTCTTCCTGTTTCTTTTGGTCAGGATGGGCGGGGTCAAGGCTCATCTGCCTTTGACGGAATTCATTCCTCATTTCCAGGCGTTTCTGTGTAAACTCCCGATAGATCGGCCAGAACTTCTCAGCCTGGTCCGGGGTAAGGCCAAGCCTTTCAGTGATCAGCGCGATGCGGGCGGCTTCCATCTTCTCGCGGGCCTTGGGGTCAATCTGCTGTGGATTCACCTCCTCGTCCTGCGCATTAACGACAAAGGAGAGGAGCAGCAGGAGACCGGTCAGTATTTTGGGGTACCACTTCATACGGTCTTTAGTTTTCAAATTCAATATCAGATTCCAGTTCCATCAGTATGCTGTCGTCGGGCAGCAGGTTCTGCAATGAGCCTGCATGGATTTCATCGACGTCTTTGTTGTCCAGCGGCACCGACTCCATAAGCTCTTCCGTGGACATGTCACTTTCGTTCAGGTAGGCAATCAGGCTTGCGGTATCTACTGAGGCCAGCATTTGCTCTGGTGACTTGGTTGCAGGGCGGAGCATGAACCAGTAAAGTCCGGCGGCCAGGAAGGCAAGTGAGAGGGCATACTTCCAAACCGGTTGGGCAAATAGGGTCCATCGGCTGCTTTCGGTCGTTACCCTGGATTGAATAACAGAGGGTAGCCGGTCAAAATAGCCTTCCGGGGCCTCAAAAATGTCTTTCTTGGGTATGTCTTCCAGTCTTTTCATGTTTCAGTTCTTTGACATTCAATTGCTTATAAAGTTTAATCATTCTTCATGAAATCCTCTATTTTCTTTACTGCGTGGTGGTAACTGGCTTTCAGGGCCCCTTCCGACGTGCCTGTAACTTCCGCCATTTGTTCATACGGCATGTCCTCATAGTACTTGAGGTTGAAGACGAGGCGCTGTTTGTCGGGAAGGGTAAGGAGAGCCTTCTGCAGTTTCTTCTGTATCTCATCTCCGCTGGGGCCAGGAATGGCATCAATGCGGGCGGATAGTTCTCCCGCGATGTCTTCAAGTGGCAGAAAAAACCTCCTTCGTTTTCGCGTCAGGAAGGTGAGGCACTCATTGGTGGCAATACGGTAAATCCAGGTGTACAGGCTTGCATCTTCGCGGAAGTGGTCAATGGCTTTGTGTACTTTGATAAACACCTCCTGGGTTACATCATCCGCATCGTCATGGTCGACGACCATCTTCCGGGCAATGCGGTAGATGCGTTGCTGGTATGCCCTGACCAGCAGATTAAATCCGTAATTGCGGGTGTCAGGGTTACGAAGCTTTTCCAGTAACTCTTTGTCGTCCACTAGCGGGCTGAGGGTGTAGTATAGACAATAATACTCAACAGAAGTTTAACGTGACTACCTGAATTCGCTTAAAGCGTCGGCCAGCACATGATAGACTTCTTTGGAATGTGCAGGGAAGTTGGCAAAGCGCAGCTGCTGGTCCTTGTAGGGTCCGTATCCATCTCCCGGCTGAAGGCCTTTGGATTGAAGATATCGTGCGAGTTCTTCCGTCTTTTCCCCTGAGTCCACCGTGATTACCGTGGCAGAGCGATGATCAGGGTCCTTCACAAAAGGCTTCAACAGGGGATGTTCATCCAGCACCTGGTATAACACAGTGGCCTTGTAGGTCGTGTCATTTCGGATCAGATCCATTCCCCTGAACTGGAAGTCACGAACGACTTTACCGAGAAGATAAATGGCCAGCACGTTTGGGGTCTCAGGCGTCTGGTATTTCCTTGCATGGGTGTCAAGGGAGATCAGGGAATGATAGCTTCCGATAGCTGTTCCGGCTGATTGAAGTTGCATCGCCTTTTCAATGCATCTGCTGTTATACATCCACACTCCTAAACCCGCAGGAAGACCAAATCCTTTCTGCACAGAGAAGAATACTGAGTCTGCGAGACGGTAATCCAGCGCCGGGTAGGGAAGTGAGCTGACGGCATCCATTATGACGATGGCTTCAGGGTGATTGAATCTTACCTGCTGAATAAACCCATCTTCCAGCATGGTGCCGGTGCTGGTCTCGTTATGCGTGAGCGCAACAAGTCCGGCATCTTCGTGGATGGTCCCGGCGGTCTTGAAACCTTCACCGGGGTTGACTGAAATCACCTGCGCATCTTTTCCGAGTTGGAAAGCGGTCTCCTGGAATCTCTTTGAAAAAGCTCCATTTACGTAGTGAAGTGATTTCCTGCCCACGAGGCTCTGTACACTTCTTTCCCATATCTCCGTGGCAGATCCAGTGAACGCAATTCGATAATCGTCAGGGAGTTTCAGTAAGGAATGGAGTCCTTCCGCTGTTTCGCGGTAAATGCTTTCAAAGGCTTTGCTGCGATGTGATAAGGAGGCTACGCCGTCGCGCATCGCTCTTCTCATGTGATCGGCGGTGGTGAAGTACAGTTCTGAAGGCCCTGGAATGAAGCTAATCATCTTGCAATCCTATTGGCGGCGAAGTACTAAAAAATTAGCATCAAATCAAGAGTACTCCGGCTTGAAGAATGTTGTACGTTTGAAACGAAGATCCACTCGGTTTTTGGGACTACGTTTGCTGAACCTAACATTGTAAACAATACCGAGCCAAAGCGGTCAGACGAAATCAGGCCTCACCCCGACACGTCGGGGCCTCGCCCAAAAAGCAGGTTAACAGAAGAAGGTTGAGTCGGGCAGCAGCTCAAAACTTGTCTTAATTGGGGTTCAGAAACACCTCTCCATTACTGGTGGATCTTTTCTTTTTCAATCCATTTCCGGATTTGACTCTAATACAGCACCCTGAACTTGATGGTGTGTTCAATGGCCCGGAGCTTCTTAATCACTTCCTTGTTGTACTCCTTGTTGATATCGGTGATCACATAACCAATATGCTCATTGGTCTTGAGGTACTGCCCTGCTATGTTGATCCCATTTTCAGCAAGGACCTGGTTGATCTGGGCCAATATGCCGGGTACATTACGGTGGATGTGAATAAGCCGGTGTGCGTCTTCCAGCGTCGGCAAAGTCAGGTTGGGGAAGTTGACGCTATTGCTGGTGCTGCCGGTATTGATATAATCCATAAGTTTCCCCGGAACAAATCTGCCGATGTTCTCCTGTGCTTCGGCGGTACTGCCGCCGATATGTGGAGTCAGAATGGTGTTGCGAAGACCTTTCAACTCTGATACAAAGGGTTCGTTGTTGTCGATAGGCTCGTGGGGAAAGACATCGACGGCGCAACCTGCAACTTTGCTGCTTTCGACATTATCACGAAGGGCTGCCACATCCACTACATGACCTCTGCTGAGGTTGAGGAAGATGACGCCCTTCTTCATCCAGTCAAATTGTTGGCGGCTGATCATGTTGGTGTTGCTCTCACGCCCGTCCACATGGAGGGTAACGACGTCAGAAATACTGAGCAGTTCCTTGAGACTCCTGCATTTGGTGGCGTTGCCAAGCGCAAGCTTCTCTTCACGGTCATAATAATACACCTGCATTCCCAGGTTTTCTGCCAGCACTGACAATTGCGAGCCTATGTTTCCATAACCTACAATACCCAGTTTCTTCCCTCGGATTTCAAAGCTTCCTTTTGCGGACTTGTCCCACTGGCCCTGGTGCATCCGTCCCGACTTATCTGGTATGTTTCGGATGAGCATGACGATCTCCGCAATGGCCAGTTCCACCACCGAACGCGTGTTGCTGAAGGGTGCATTGAATACCGCAATTCCCCTGCGGGTGGCTTCGGCCAGGTTGATCTGGTTGGTGCCGATGCAGAAGGCGCCTATCGCCATCAGGCGGTTGGCGTTCTCCAGCACATTCTTGGTTACCTGGGTCTTTGACCGGATGCCCAGCACGGAGATATTCTTGATTTTTTCGCAAAGCTCATCTTCTTCCAATCCTGCAGGGTAAGACTCAACGGTGAACCCTTCAGCCTTGAGGAGTTCAATGGCCGTAGGGTGTACATTCTCAAGAAGGAGAACTGATATACGGTTCTTTGGATAGGAGATGGCAGTGTTCAATTTGTTCAGGTAAAGGAATTCATCCAGGCTGGGGGCCACATGATCGGCCTTGCTGCTCACACTCTCGCGTTCAACGTTTTCTGTGAAGGCGTAAAACTTGTTGGCCAGCCCAGCATGCTTGATTTCATAATCCGTATAGCCGTCACCGATAACGTAGATGTCGCCGGGAAGGTTGAGCTCTTGCAGTCGTTTTGACTTGCCTCCGTTTTCGGAGAGTGGATTGTTTCGGTTAAAGTCGATTACCTTACCGGAAGCATCAAAGATGAATTCATTGGCCAGGATATTTTCCGGCCTGATGCCGAATTCCAGTACAACCGGTTCAATGAACTCCCGGAAGCCATTGGATATGATGTAGATCTGTTCGGCGTAATTGGAGAAAAACTCCTTGTTCCGTTTGAAAGATTCGGAGACCTGATCCTTCAGGAGCTTCACCAGCTGGGGAATGTGCTTCCTTTCCGGTTTGAGCAGTGCCAGCCGCTGCTCCAGGGACTCGCGGAATGACAGCGTTCCGTTCATGCCCTTATCGGTGATTTCAGTGATCTTCTTTTTGATGGCCGCCTTATCAGGATCGTCCTTCAGGGTGATGTCGGCGAGTACATCAAACGCTTCTACCTTGGTAAAAGTGCTGTCGAAATCGATTACGAAATACTTGTTGGTCTTCAAGTCAGGGGGATCAGCCGGCGAATTTAGCTGATGAAGGCCAATGTTCAAGGAGACCCCGGCCCCCGTCTGAATTCCACCGCCAGATTACTCCTTCCCGAAGGGGAGTCGCTTCAATCCTATGTATCCGTTGCTTATCACAATGAGTGCATCCTGAAGTGAACGGATGTCTTCCAGCGGATTGGCCGGAAGAACAACGAGGTCTGCTTCAAAGCCGGGAAGCAGCCTTCCGGTTTTTGACCCTACCCCCAGCAAATCAGCTGCAGTAGTTGTAGTACATTGAATTGCCTGGAAGTTGGACATTCCCAGGCGCACGTAATGCTCGCACTCCATTGATACCCGGCTTGTACTCTTGTTGTCGTAGTTGGTGTCGGCGCCGGTGGCAATTTTAACCCCAAGGGCCTGCGCCTTCTTGATCACTTTTTCACCCAGGGGCATCATGAAGCGGCCGCGCATCTCCAACACAGCGCCACCATAATCACCGTTGGGTTTTGAAAGGTCTTCCAATGTAATGAAGGTAGGCACCAGGTAAACTCCCTTCTCCTTCATGAGTTGAAGGGTCTGGTCGCTGAGAAACGTGCCATGTTCAATGCTCCTTGCACCAGCGAGAACAGCGGCACGCCCGCCCTCGTCACCATGCGCGTGCACCATCACACTGATATTCCTCTTGGCAGCTTCGTCTACAATGACTTTGAGTTGATGCTGTGTATAACTCTGTTGACGAGGGTCAGTATCAGGAAGGCCTGCGCGTTCAGTGCCGCGCGTCTTGATGACCAGGGCTCCTCGATCAAGGTTCACATTAACAATCTGGCGTAACTCCTCATCTGTATTCACTCCTGTGATAAGGTTTCCAAGCCGGGGATCGGCCAGCACTGTTTCTCCGAGGTTGGGTGTTACAAAGACACCGGCGGGTATAACATCCGGACCAGCAATTCTGCCGGAGAGTGTCAGTTCCTTGATCGACACATCCTGATAGGCACCAACCCCCGCCGTACGAATAGTGGTAACACCCGACTGTAGTGCACGTTTGGCCTCATCAAGGCTTTCCACGTGCGTGTGTACGTCGATCATGCCGGGCATGGCATAGTTGCCCATGCAGTCCACTACTTCGTAGCTTTTCGGGATGACTTCCCCTCCCCGGCCTATCCGTTCAATCTTTCCGTTCTTTATGAGGATGACTGCATCCTGCGTAATGGTATTGTCAACGCCGTTGAAGACATTGACGTGAATGAGCGCCAGATCTTTGCGTGCCATTTGCCCATTGGCAGGGCAGACATAAATAAGCAGAAACAGAAGAGGGGTAAGCTTTTTCATGGGATGAGTTTTAGGTTACCGCATCATCAGTATGTTGCTGGCGGCATTGATCTGTGCGGTGTACTCGTTGATGGCCTTGGCAGCAATTTCAATCTGCTCCTGTGCTTCCCTCCAGTTACGCTGTTCAATGGCTTCGCGCACACCGGGCAATGTTTTTACACCGTATCCGGTATAGAAACCGGGAGCATAAATGGTGTGACGGAACCAGCCGCGACGGGGAAGACCATTTGTAGACAACAGTTTCTGTTCTGCCTGACGCAGTAGTTGATTAAGCTTTTCAAGATTGGTATTGGGCTTCGGATTCAAACTATAAAGCTCTGCAAATTGGGTTGCACTCTTATCCAGGGTGGCAATGGCGTTCTGCAAACTGGAAAAGTTGAGATAGGGTACCGGATCTTTGGAAACTGGTGGAATATATTTTTCGGTAGGGTCAGAAGCCTGCACGTAACGGTTCTCTTTCACGAGCTGATTCTCGAATTCGGTTGATTCTCTCAGGTTGTCGGTCATTGCCAGCACTTCCGCCATGTAGCCCGCCACGGTTCGATGAAATCCCTTGAAGTCAAAAGGAAGTACATCCGCATTTGCGAGACGCAGGGTGATGCGGCCAGTAGTCTTGGCCAGGGCAGCGCCATATGCAAAGGTCGGATCTACAAACCGCTTGAAGTGATCATAAGAATCGTAAACAGAGTGGTAAACACCCGCGCCTCCTTCACCACCGTAACCCACGTTGAGGGAAGGCACACCCAGATGCTGAATGAACGGGGTGTAATCTGATCCGGATCCCAGTGCCCCCAGAATCATTCCTTTTCTGTTAAGGGCGTCTTTACGGTTCTTTGCAGGTCCAGGTTGTGCGGCCATGAAGGACTTGACTCTTTCAAGTGCTGATACCCCTGTTTCTGGGTCGGTGACATCTCGGCCCACCTCGCTCACCAGCGTTTCGAGTGTATGCGATCCCTGCACAAACAGGAAGCCCCGCCCGTTACCGTCAGAGTTGATGTAGGCTACTGCCTTTTGCTGCAGTTCTGATGCGTGGTGTTCTGCCCATTCAGTGGAGCCGATGAGCCCTGGTTCTTCTCCATCCCATGCGCAATAGATAATAGAACGCTTTGGCGGATTGCCATTTCTGGCCATCTCACCGATGATGCGGGCTTCTTCCATTTCTGCGACCATGCCGCTCAGTGGATCACTTGCTCCGTTAACCCAGCCATCATGGTGGTTGCCGCGGATGACCCATTCATCAGGATAAACCGATCCCTTCAGTTTGGCTACGACATCGAGGCAATCAACCATCTTCCAGTCGAACTGGAGTTTGAGATGAACTTTTGCAGGACCAGGTCCAATGTGATAAGTAATGGGTAGCGCGCCGCGCCAGCGGTCAGGTGCAACCGGACCGGTCATGGCAGCGAGCAGCGGCTGTGCGTCTCCATAGGAGATAGGCAGAACCGGAATCTTGATAAGATTGGTAACATCTTTACGATCGAGCCTCTTGGCATCTTCCGTTGCTCCGATGCCAGGTGTTAATGGATCGCCGGGGTATACCGGCATGTCCATGACAGAACCTCTTTGTGCACCGTCTTTGGGACGATAAGGACCTTTGGGATAGACGTCTCCCTGGCTGTATCCATCTTCCTGCGGATCGGAATAAATAAGACAGCCGATGGCACCATGCTCCTGCGCAACTTTGGGTTTGATCCCGCGCCATGAACCACCATATTTTGCAATGACAATTTTTCCTTTCACGTCGATGCCCATCCTCTCCAGTTGCTCATAGTCATCGGGAATTCCGTAGTTGACAAATACCAGCTCTCCTGTGACATCTCCATCAGGTGACCATGCATTATATACGGGGAGTTGTTCTCCTATTTGTGATGAAGTGCCATCTTCCTTCAGGGCAGGCTCGGCCAGTTTCGCTGTGAATTTGACGGGCCCTGTCATTTCGAGGAGGCGGGTTTTGGGAACAGGGAATAGAATTTTGTATGAAACAACATCAGCCTCATAACCCCAGCTGCGGAATTTATCCCGCATGAATTCAGCGTTAGCCTTTCCCTGGGGGGAGGAAACATGATGAGGGTGGGAAGTGAGGAACTTCAGCCACTGATCCAGATTCTGGGCGTTAACCTGGCTGTCGAACTGTTGTTCCATTTTGAATTGGGCATCAGCACCTTCTTTTGTGAACCCGGTGATGGATTTCTGCCCCAGGCAGTGAATACTGAACAATGCGGCAATGAGCAATAAGAAATATTTCATGATTGGAGTCGTTAGGTGCAGCAATATAGGGGAGACTGTCTATACCCTGAATCCCTTCATGTAAAAGTCGAATAGATGTTACCTTTGCACGATTCCTGATGATGCGTTTTCTACCGGGTTGTTGCATTTTTTTGATCGCCTTTCAGCATCTGTTTGCACAAAGTCCTGCTGACTCCGTCCAATCGCTGTCCGGAGCGGACTCTTCCTATGTTGGCAAATACGCGCGGAAGAATATGATCAGGATGTTTTATGGCGCAAGGGGGAACAGTCTCACCTATGAAAGTTTCAGAGGGTCATCGCCAAATCTACAGGGCAGCCTGTACCGGAACATCGGTGATTACATGGGTTTTGGGATTACCTATCGATGGATAGATGTTGATGCTTCATTTGCGCTGCCAGGTACTACGTACCTTAAGGAGGAGCGGTCCAACCTGGAACAGTTCAATCTTTCGGCGAGATTTACCACCCGCAGATTGGCTTTCCGCGGATACTATATGGATGCAACGGGGGTGGTGTCTGCTTCGGCTAATGATCGATATGTCTCACCACCAGCCGCCCATGAATCGAGACTGGGGATACAGATGATGTACTTCCTGAATGGATCAAGGTATTCTTACCGGGCTGCATTGTATCAAAATGAAGTGCAGCGCCGGTCCGCCGGTTCCTTTCTCATCGGCGTAGAAATCTTTTACCGGGATCTGTCTACGAGCCAGGGGTTGTCGGTTCCGAGCTACGACATTTCACCGCGGTATGGTGATCAGGCTGGGATGAAGACACTTCAGGCTCCTGGAATTCTGTTGACGCCTGGATATGCTTACACCAAAGTCTGGAAGGAGGGGCAATACTTTGTATCGGGGCTGCTGTCCGCAGGAGCAGGCGTGGCATTCAATCGCTATCATGCAGATGCTGGTTCCAATACCCGCAATAATCTCGAGACGGCTGCCAACCTCATGTTCAGCGGGGGTTATAATGGCCCTCAATATTTTGTGCGTCTACTCGTACTTGGCTATTCAAGGTATGAACTGATCGATCCTGCTTTCCTGATGTCGACCAACCTGATGGTTGATGTAATGGTGGGGTGGAGGTTTGGGGGATAATATGAAGATGAATTATTGCCACGGAGGCACGGATGAATGCAATTAGAAGTTCCGGGAAATCCGTGGCAATGTATTTTGGCAATAGTTTGCCAGTACGCCTGAACGAAGAGTCTCCTTATCCACTTGCTTTCTGATCCGGGATCACTTCAAAATTGAAAATTCTTTATTCAATAGTGAATATTCATCAGCTCTGTGTTTCCGTGGCAATTTATTTTGGCTAAGAACTCAGACCGGAGAACGCCTGGCAAGTTTGAGAATGTTTAATAATTGAACGCTGACTCGAGATCACTTCATAATTCAGAGTTCCCTGTTCAGCATTCACCCTTCAATCTCCCTACTTCCTTTTGATGGCCTTCTCAGCCGCAGTTACAATTGCATCCGATGAAAGTCCATACTTCTTCAGCAGGTCGGTGGGCTTTCCACTTTCGCCAAAGGTGTCGTTGACCGCCACCATCTCCAGCGGTGTTGGGAGTTCACGGGAAAGGAGCTGGGCAATGGCGTCACCCATGCCGCCATTGATTTGATGTTCCTCGCATGTCACCACGCAGCCTGTCTTTTTCACTGAATTCAATATGCCTTGTGCATCGAGCGGCTTGATGGTGTGGAGATTGATCACTTCCGCATGAATTCCCTTTTCGGCCAGTATGGCCTCTGCCTCGATGGCAAGCCATACGAGGTGGCCACATGCCAGGATGGAAACATCGCTACCCTCAATCATGGTATCGATCTTTCCAATTTCAAATTTCCTGCCCTCAGTAAATATTGGCCACACTGGTCGGCCGAAGCGCAAATAGGCTGGTCCTTTGTGGCTGCCAAGCGCAATGGTCGCCTGTTTTGTCTGATGGTAATCGCAAGGAACGATCACTGTCATTCCGGGAAGCATCTTCATCATACCAATATCCTCAAGGATCTGGTGCGTGGCGCCGTCCTCGCCGAGAGTGAGGCCGGCATGCGAGGCACAGATCTTCACGTTCTTTTCGGAATAGGCGATGGACTGCCTGATCTGATCATAAACCCTCCCGGTGGAGAAGTTGGCAAAGGTTCCAGTGAAGGGAATCTTTCCCCCGATCGTGAGTCCGGCAGCAATCCCCATCATGTTGGCCTCTGCAATGCCGGTTTGATAAAAGCGGTCCGGAAAATCCTTCTTGAATGCGTCCATCTTCAATGAGCCGGTGAGGTCTGCACATAAGGCTACGACGTTGGGATTTTGTTTTCCCAATTCATGCAGGCCGGCGCCGAATCCGGATCGTGTGTCTTTCTTATCGGAGGGGGTGAACTTGATCATCAGTGAGTATGGTTCCGGTGGATTTATATTCTTTATTGAGTTGAAAGTTTCCTGTGCTAGAAGTCGCCGATGGTTTCAGGCAACTGAGCCATGGCCTTTTCGAATTCCTCTTTGTTGGGCGCTACGCCGTGCCACTTATGATGTCCCATCATGAAGTCCACGCCGAAGCCCATCACGGTGCGCATCAGGTTGAGCACCGGTTTCCCTTTTCCGGTCATGGATTTCGCCTTGTCCATCATTGCGATAACTTCCTCGAGGTTGTTGCCGTCCGACTCCAGTACCTCCCATCCAAATGCCTGCCATTTGGCTTTTAAATTTTTCAGGCTCATGACTTCATCTACGGGGCCGTCAATCTGCTGACCGTTGTAGTCAATGGTGGCGATGAGGTTATCAACTTTATGGTGAGCAGCAAACATGGCTGCTTCCCAAATTTGGCCTTCCTGCTGTTCGCCATCGCCCATTAGAACATAGACCAGCCGGTCGTCATGGTTGAGCTTCTTGCTCAAAGCAGCGCCGATGGCCACTGAGAGACCCTGCCCAAGCGAGCCGGAGGCGACCCGCACACCTGGAAGATGTTCGTGGGTGGCAGGATGCCCCTGAAGGCGTGAATTGATGTTGCGGAAAGTGGACAGTTCTTTTACATCGAAATAGCCGGCCCGCGCCAGGCAGGAGTACCACAACGCTGAAAGGTGACCATTGGAAAGGAAGAACAGATCTTCACCTATGGCGTCCATATTGAACTTAGGGTCGTGCTTCAGTATATGGAAGTAGAGTGCAACCATGTATTCGGTGCAACCCAATGCAGCACCTGGATGCCCGGATTGGCAATTGTAAACCATCCTTACAGCGTCCCTTCTTACCTGGGAACATAATTTCTTGAGTTGGGCAATGTCGGGTTGACTCATGCGGGGTGGAGATTTGGCGCGAAGATCATGAAAAGTATCAAGCCTGCAAATGCCTGAGTGTTGTCTTTTGGACTCGCCTATCGTTTGTATTTTCCATAGACCGGCTGGCCGGGATAAACCTCTCCGATGGTGGTGCTATTCTTTAATACAAGCGTCCCATTCACCAGCACATGACGGATTCCTTCTGAGAATTTAAGCCCTCCCTCAAAGGTGGCCTTGTCAATGATGGTGGTAGGGTCGAAAACGGTGATGTCTGCGTCGGCACCGACCTGCAAGCGGCCTTTGTAATGCATGGACGGAACAAACGGCTCCAGTCTTGTTGCTGGCATGAGTGTAATTTTTCTGATTCCATCCATGAGGCTCATTACTTTGCGTTCACGCACATAGAGTCCCAGCACCCTAGAGAAGGTGCCGGCCGAGCGCGGATGAGCAAGTTTGGAATAGGGCATGCCATCAGAGGCAACAATGGTAAAGGGTGCGGCGATGCCCCGGTCAATCCATTCCGGCTTCATATTGTGAATGATGACGATTCCACCTTTTTCGCGGTTCGTCTTGAAAGTTGATTCAGTTAATCTTTCACCGGTTTCCACCCACTGCAGGTCCCCGTAACCAATTCCCAATACTTTCTGCCAGCCCTCGTCAAACAAAGCCGACTGAAGGAAAGTTGATCCAGCGGTATAGGGGTAGAGTTCAGTTGAAACATTAAGTCCACGCTGCTGCGCGTTGGAAACCATCCGAAGTGCCAGATCAATCTCATCCAGGGTCACACTGTTGAGATGGACAATGTGCAGCGCAGCACCGTTAGTAACCGCATCAGAGATCGCCTGCTGGATGGCCATCGCTTTGCCTTCCCTCACATGAGTGAAAATGATCATCTTCTTGTCGGCGGCAAGCGCGTAGACATTATAGACTTCTTCACGCGTTGCACCCGGGTAGTAGGCGATAGGTACGCCGATGCCTATGGCGCCGGCATACAACTCATTCTCCAGCAAGGAAAGGGTAGGCTTAAGATCTTCCGCTTTAAGGGCAGCATAATTGGACTGGTTATTCATCACCTGGTCCAGCGTGGAGTTGCCGGACTTTGCCATCACTTCAGTTCGCGCCCATTGATGTGATGCAGAAGCGCCATAATTCAGAATAGCCTTTCCCTTTCTTGAATCAAGCCATTTTTGCATGTCGCCCCTGCCGGATTCCAGTTCCATGGCAGTAGTAACACCATCGTGCATCTGGTATTCATTTTCTTTATTGGTCTGCCCGTGGGCGTGCATGTCGATGAACCCCGGCGATACCACCAGGTTACTCACGTCAATTACCTGCTTGCCGGCGAGTTCGGAAGAGGAGATCTCGGCGATGCGGTTGCCAGTGATACCAACATTCCTTATGGCGTCAAGACCTGTTTCCGGGTCCATTACACGGCCATTCTTAAGTACAATATCATAAAGAGGTTTTTGACCCAGTGCTAAAGAGCAGCAAAGGGACAGGAGTGAGAGGGCAATAATTTTCATGTTATGGGCGCGTGAGTTCAGTTACGATTCTGTCTGCTTTATAGATGTATTTCAATCCGGCGAGGATTCCTCCCGCATGTACCGAAACGGTGCGATTGGACTCCGGAAGGAAGATGTAGTTGCCGGGGAGGCTTTCCATGTTGCCGTCAAATATCAGCCCCACTACCTCCCGGTTCTTGTTAATCATCGGACTGCCGGAATTTCCTCCAATGATGTCATTGGTGGAAATGAAGTCGACCGGCTGACTCAAGAGTTCCATAGGAGGATTCTTCCATTTTTCAGGGAGGTTCCATGGGTACTGTTGGTTAAAAGAGTAATAACGGTCATACATACCGAAGAAGGTCGTATGCACCGGTGCAAGCGTGCCATTGTATTCATAACTTTTTACTACACCGTCGGCGATGCGCAGTGAAAATGTTGCATCTGGTGGAATGTCCGTACCATATACCTCGAATAGTAGGAGCGCAAGCCTGGAACGCAGGTTGCTCAATTTGGCATTGGTCGCGCGGTTCTTGGTGCTCGCAACATCGAGGCGCTGGCCAGCTACCCTTCCAACCTTGAGTAGCGGGTCCTTCGAGGAGAGTATTTCTTGCGGTCCTTTGGCAAGCAACTCCTCGCGGAAAGCTTTGTCATAGAGCCGCGTCTCTTTCAACAGGGCATCGGCAATTTGTTGCGGATCGCCGGTGTTGACGTTTTTGGGATATTCGATGGCTTCGTTCTGATTGTCCTTGATGCCGCGCACCATTTTCACATAGGGATCCTGAGTGCCGAGCAGTTCACTGGCTTCCTTGAAATGCTGTGCGAGGTATTTCCTTTCGATTTCCGCAATAGGAGGGTTCTTGAATTTCTGGATGGACTCTTTGAGTTGGGTGCTGCGCTGGGGGTCGGTTGTAGTGGCATAGAGGTGGAAGGTGACTGCAAGATCAAAGGCTTTTGAATTGTATCCGTTGGTGTTGAATACGTTCGCATCGTAGAAGCTGATTTCCTTCTGGGTCGTTGCTATTTCATCCCAGATGCCAGCCTGTGATTTCAACTTACTGTTCTTTTCAACGGCGCCTTTGAAATCTTTCTCAAATGCCTTGCGCCGGGAATAGATATAGGGATCCCTTACGCCATCCAGCATGCCGCCGATGGCCTTCAATGAGTTCTCGAAACTGAAGACCACATTTAGTATGCTGTCATTTTTGGCTTTTGAATTATAGTCCTGAAGAATGTTGGAACGCGCCGACATCCGCTTGATTGTTGTGGGCCAGGAAAGGTCTTTGAAATAGTCGAGTATGGATACCGTTGCCTGCCGGTTGGTTGAGCCGGGGTTGCCGATAACAAATACAGGGTCGCCCTCTGCGGCCCCTTTTGGATTGAACTTGAAGTAGTGCGCAGTCTTCATCGGCTTGCCGTTTTCTTCATAGACCCTGAAGAAACTGAAATCCAGACAGTACCTTGGATACGTGAAGTTGTCGTAGTCGCCGCCAAAGAATCCCATTGCGAGTTCAGGCATCATCACCAGGCGCACGTCGCGATAGCGCCTGAAGCCGTAGAGCGAATACTTTCCGCCCCAATAGAAGGTGAGAGTTTGCAGTTCCAGTCCTTTCCAATTTTCTTTCTGTCCGTACTCTGCACGGATTGCATCGAATTCCTGATTTCTCTTTTGAACTTTTTCTTCGTCAGTCCTTCCTGTCTCTGTGACTTTTTGCACGCGGGCTGTGATATCTTCTATCATCACCAGCTGGTGCACGTAAAGTCCTGCGACAGGACGTTCCTCTTCAAGGGTGCGGGCCAAAAAACCATTGTTGTTGAAATCTTCACCTGGTTTTTGAACGGCTGTACCAGATTGTCGTGCGCAATGGTGGTTGGTCATCACCAGTCCGTCAGCAGATACAAATGAGGCTGAACAGTAGTTGGCGAATCGCAGGGCTGACATCCTCGCTTCGTCCAGCCACTGTTGGGTGGGTCGGAACCCATAAGCTTTTTCAAAATAGTCGACAGGCGGAAAATCGAACGTCCACATCTTGCCGTTGTCGAAGCGGCCGGCACGAACCGTGTCTGCAGTTTGCCCTTGAGAATAGAGCGGCAGGGTAATAAGGAGTATAAGGAAGCGAAAATGACCTTTCATGGCAGTCAATTTAGAATTGCTACCTAAGGTCTGAAAAAAAGCGAAATGGTAATAATGGAGGCTGGTGAGTTAGAATGGGATTTTACTTCAACTGGCTATCCGTGCAATCTGTGCGACCTCACCGGGTCGTCGAGCAACCAAGTGGCTATACACCTTAAACCCCACCAGGGTTCGATGCAATTGCTATTGTTGGGGATTTGGCCTCACTACAGTGAGGTCGGTCTATTTATTACTTCTTGGATTTCTTCTTTGTTTTAGCCTTCGCCGCCTTTGCAACTTTCTTCGCCGCCTTCTTTGCTGGCTTCTTGCGCGCCGGAGCCTTGGCAACCGTAGTTTTGGCGGGCGACTGATTCTTGAGAATCTGAGCAGTATGATTCGCAGTATCCACCTTGCTGATAATTTCTTCAATCACACCCTTCTCGTCGATGATGAAGGTGACACGGGCTGTCCCCATGTAATTGCGCCCGTACATGGATTTCTCAACCCAGGTCCCGTATTTCTGATGCACCGATTTGTCGGTATCGGCGAGCAGTCTGAAAGGGAGCTTTTCCTTTTCAATAAACTTGCGGTGGGATTTCTCATCGTCGGTGCTGATGCCCAGGACTTCATAACCAGCTGCCTGCAAAGCTTTGTAGTTATCGCGCAGGTCACATGACTCAGCTGTACAGCCTGGTGTCATGTCCTTGGGATAGAAATACAAAACGACTTTCTTACCTCCGAAGTCTGAAAGTTTAACCTCCTTGCCATCCTGATCGCGGGTTTTGAATTCAGGTGCTGCTGTTCCTGCGGTGAGTGCCATAGTCAAAGTATTTTTTGTTTGAAGATACGTTCATTTCCTGCCCGGTCAACCACTTTAAGTTCGAAATCGCCTTTCAGCGGCTGGCTGGCATCAAGCTTATCCGACTGCAGTATGCCTGACTTATAGTCATACGCCATTAACAACCATTGACCGTTAATGTTTGCTTCATAGTATGCGATTCCTGATAGATTGTCTCTTATACGGAACCTCGCTGAGTTGCGGTCCAGTCGGATTCTGGAGATCGATGGGCCAAGGCTGTCAGCAAGGAAGGTAAATGTGCCTAACTCGGAGCTCTCAAAAGTGACCTTGGCGCCATCCCATTCGCCGCCAAGGTAACTGTAACCATAACCCTCTTTACGATACACAGCTTTTCTTCCCTTCGCCTGCTGATCTTCTTCTGGTCGCAAGGTGACACGGATACTCCTATGCAGAGGTATGGTCCGGTCTCCGATGATGAAATACTCCTTATCACCATCTTTCTTGTGAGCGACATTCAGATATAGGGTGTCATAAAGCGCCTGTTCAGGGAAAACGACATCAGCACGATCGCTGTAATAAGTGTATTCGGTCGTGGAGGGGACAACATCCTTAAAATGAAAGGCCAGCTTTCCCGAGCAAGTCTGAACAGAATCAGGCAGGTATTCCCTCAGATCGATCAGGTACACTCTTTGGCCCGCACCGGAGTAATCGAAGCCCCGCCTGATCTCCTTCCCTTGAACATAAAGGGAGATATCTTCTGAATCCTTGCATTGTGGGGAAGAGATCATCAGGATGTTTTCCGTAATATCAGACTCCATTGAAAAGATGCGTCCGCTGGGCAAGACCATCCCTTTGCTTAGAGGGTTGTGTTTGAGGGTCAAAGAGGCGAAGCTCTGATTACCTGCCTCATCTTTCAATGAGATTCTGACCGTTCTGTCCTTATCATCAATGGAGATGATCCCATCCAGCCCCGGTTCGTAGAAACCAAGCCGGTTCCCTTCCTCTATATACATGCGGTTGAAACGGCGACCACGTGTCTCCAGGGTTTTGTAGTCCATCAGGGTAAGGATTCCCCTGGACTCATCAATATCGATGCGCTCAATACGCTCCGAGAAAACCTTCTGGCTGTCGACAAACATTTCATAGTAGTTGATCCCGCAGCGGCCCGGTGAATTGTTCATCCTGTCATCGGCAAGAATTTCGATGCCGATGTGGCCGAAAGCCAGGATGGGGGCGGGGAAAACATATTCTTTTGGCGACTTTTTGACGAGGTAAAACTCGAAACGACCGAAGCGGTCATTGATCCTGGAGTGGACGTCCATGGTTCGCAGCGCGATCTTGCGGGGCGAGGGTGGGATGTCATCCAGTATCTCCTTGAATCCAAACTTCAGCGGATTCAGTTGTTCATTCCCTTCCCTTATTTCGAAATGAAGGTGGGGGCCGTCCGAAGAGCCAGTATTTCCGGAGAATGCAATGGTGTCGCCTTTGTTCACGGGTAATACGCCAGGCTCAAGGTTGAGTTCAACACTGAAGGACTTGCGCTCATATTGCACCTTCTTTGTATAGCTCGCGATTTTTCCCTTGAACTGATAGAGGTGCCCATACAGGGAAGTACGCCCATCCGGGTGTGTGACATACAAAGCGTTGCCATAGCTGTAAGGCGAAACGGCGATGCGGGAAATGTATCCATCCTGTGTAGCGCGGACTGGGACGCCAACCTGGTTGTTGGTACGTATGTCCAGTCCCCCGTGAAAATGGTTGTTGCGAAGTTCCCCCATCGTACCGTGAAGTTGGTTCATCTGCCCGGGATTAATCGGAAACATGTAGAGACCCAGTACGCTGGAACGTGCCGCAGAAACATCACCTTCTCCCTGCGCGAGGAGTGAGAGGGGGAAAAGTATCGGAATAAAGACTCTACTTAACTTCGAATTCCAGCAATTTCTCATTTTCAATATAAGCAACCAGGTTGTCGCCTGCCGTTACGGGTCCCACCCCTTTAGGCGTTCCGGTAAAAATCAGGTCACCTGTTTTAAGCGTAAAAAATTTTGACAGATAGGAGATGATCACTTCAAATGGGAAAAGCATCAGGCTGGTATTGCCCTGCTGACGCAGTTGACCATTTACTTCAAGTTTGAAATTGATATTCTTCAGATCAGGAAACTGGGCTACTGGAATGAATTTATCTGACAGGGGTGCTGAGCCATTGAATCCCTTTGCGATGTCCCACGGCAGGCCCTTGTCTTTGGCTTTTTGTTGAAGGTCCCTTGCAGTAAAATCTATTCCGATGCCGATGGCGTCAAAGTATTTGCCTGCAAACTTCTCTTCGATATTCTTTCCTTCCTTGCATATGCGGAGTACCAGTTCCACTTCATGATGGATGTCCCTTGAAAAGGAGGGATAGTAGAAAGGAGCATTGTTCCTTAATATCGCTGTGTCGGGCTTGGTGAAGATAACAGGCTCGTCAGGGCGTTCGTTATTCAGCTCCTTAATATGTTCAGCGTAGTTTCTTCCGATGGCAAAGATTCTCATGAACTCAGATTTTGAGCAAAGCTATTAACAATTCGAGATTTTTATATCCGGCTGATTAACTTCGCGGATACAACGCGGTATATATGAAGAAGATTGCCCTTTTAATGATTATATCACTCATGCTTTCCGATTGTGCAACGGTAGCCGTCACAGGACGGAAGCAGTTGAGTCTTGTTTCCAACGAAGAATTGATCCCGATGAGCGCCCAGCAATATCAGGGTATAGTGCAGAAGGGACCGCTGTCCAAAAATGCAGAACAGGCTGCCATGATTCGACGGGTAGGCGAACGCGTGCAGCATGCCGTTGAGCAATTCATGGCCAATTCGGGCAGATCAGCAGACCTGGCAGGTTTCAGCTGGGAGTTCAATCTTATAGATGACCCCAATACCGTAAACGCATGGTGCATGCCGGGAGGTAAGGTGGCCTTCTATACGGCTATCCTTCCGATCTGCAAGGACGAAAACGGTGTGGCTATAGTCATGGGGCATGAGGTAGCCCATGCCATTGCTAACCATGGACGCGAGCGGATGAGCCAGCAAATGCTGGAACAATTTGGCATTAATACATTGAGCACCTTGATGGGTCAAAATCCAACGGCAGCAAACCAGTTGTTGCTGCAGGCAGTAGGTGCAGGAGCACAGGTAGGGATGCTGAAATTCAGCCGGGAGCATGAATCAGAGGCCGATCACATGGGCCTGATCTTCATGGCGATGGCCGGCTACGATCCGAATCAGGCACCCATCTTCTGGCAACGCATGTCAACCATGAGCGGTGGGCAGCAGCCTCCTGAATGGCTTTCTACACACCCTTCACACGAGACCCGCATCAAAGACCTTCAGGGCTGGATACCGGAAGCCATGCAGTACTACAAAAAATAGACTGAAGGCCAGGTCGAATGGTACTGATCGCGACAAATGACTGATGCATATAACTTCATTGCGTCCTGGCAGCTATTCCCGGAACGCGGCAGCTATGAATGGGGGACGCGTCCCAAGTCAGGGATATACCGGATTGAATTCAGCGAGAATACACGATCTGTCAAGGTGACCATGAATTGGGTTACCCTGGAGGACCAGGCCTTTACATCTTCTTACTCTGTTTATCCGGACGGGGAGGAGCGTGCATTTGAGAATCCTGACCTGGGTGATTCTGTATCCGCGAAGTTTTCGGACCCGACTCACTTTGAGGTGAAGTTTTTCCGAAATAATGAACTCCAACTGGAGGTAATCCATGAGATTACACCAAAAGGATACCTGCAGGTAACACAAAGGCAACACCGACCTGAGGGCGCGCTTGACAATGTGGAAGTCTATCACAAACAATTGAGTGTGCTGCCTTATTCGGCCTCTGTTTCAGGAGCCCTGATCCGTCCCACTGAAGAGGGCGTGATTCGTCATCATGCTCTCAGTGCGATGGAAGAACAGACCAACATGCAGCTCACGCAGATCCGGCAGCAGATAGAACTGCTGGCCATCCAGGCGAAAGAAATACAAAAGCGGAAGGAACTGTCTGTCATCATCTACGATGCGCAATTGGGTTTCCATCCTGTAATCGGACAGACTTACTACTTGTATGAAAGACCCGACGGGACCCACCTGGTGTCCATGGTGAGTCCCAAAGAGTGGGGGAAGAAGATCCCATTCAAGTCATTTGTTGCTGCAGTGCAGCTGCTGGCAGATCATACCTGGAAAGAGGTTTAGGTCAACTATTTGTCATTGAGGATAATCGGTGATTTTCCATCTGTGACTATAATTTTGGAATTAGGTGATCCAACGAGTTCCTTGAGCACCTGGACGCCGCTCCACTTCACCATCAGGTCATTCAGACTTTCTGACACCGTTTTGTTATAGTTGCGGATGGCTTCTGCTTCGATCTGCATGCGCTCGGCTTCTTTTTTCTGCTTGTTGATTACAAAGTCCATCTGCAATGCTTCCTGTTCCGCCTTGAGCTTGTTTTCTACGGCCTGGAAGATTTGCGGTGGCATGGTTATGCTTTTAAGGAGCACAGCATCTGTAACAAATCCCTTGTCCCATATGCTGGCCGCTATTTCGTCCTGGATTTCTTTCTCAATTTTCTTCCGGTCTACGGCGAACAGTTCCTTTGCATAGTACATGCCACAGATATGACGGACCACAGCGCGAAAATTACTTTCTACGATTACCTCCTGGTAGTTCATACCGTAGTGCGTGTACACATCCTTGGCGGCTTCCGGTTTGACATGGTAGAGGAGAGCAATTTCAGACTTGACCGTCAGCCCTTCTTTAGTGGGAACGTCCAGTTCATTGAAGGCTTCAACGGTTCGTATGGTGATCTTCTTAACGGTAGCGGTGAACGGGTTGAAAAGATAGGCGCCTTGCGTCAGGTGGTCATTCTTGATCTTCCCCAGCTTTTGTTTAATGCCTACTTCGCCGGGTCTCACGATCGCACATGAGGTTGCAAAAATTGTGACCAAAGCAATAACGGTCCAGTTTGCTGGTTTCATAGTGACAGGATTTGGATTTTGAAAGAAAGGACTACTGCGGTCTGGGTACAGGTACAATCATCAGAGACTGATCAGGCAGTTTGGGTCGGTTGTATTTAAGATCGACCGACCGGAGAAATGTCACCGAAATTCTTATTTGTTTTTGAGGATGCTCAATTTGATCTCAGTGAGGCGCCTTTTGGTGTCCAGGGAAAAGTCTCCATTCATCATCCAGTCATAATAGGCAGGCTCGTCTTTCAGCACGGTGAGTACAGGTTTGTTCTTGTGTTTGCCGAAATTAAAAATTACTTCTCCTTTGTCATTCAGGATCATCCTTCCGGCCAGGTCCACCATGCGGGAAGATGTGAGTTTGTTCAGTATGTCTATATCATTTTTGAGGATCCCAAGAGCAGAGCCGTTGCCATCTGTAACTTCCTGGTTGGCATATCGAGAGACCTGTGCCAGCAGAACTTCCATGGATGCCCGGGTGTCTGCTTCGGCGGTATGCGAGTTTTCAAGCGCCTTCTTGCAGTAGAACTGATATGCGGCTGCCAGATTCCTCTTTTCCATCAGGTGAAAGATACGCTGGGAGTCAATGATCCTCTTGCGGGAATAGTCGAACTCGACACCGGCTCGGAGAAACTCTTCAACGAGCAGCGGTACGTCGAACTTCAGAATATTGAAGCCGCTAAGGTCGGCGCCTTCAAAAAAGCGTGCATATTCTTTCGCCACCTCCCTGAAAGTTGGTTTGTCCTTCACGTCCTCATCTTTTATGCCGTGAATTGCCGTTACCTCCGCCGGGATGGGTACCGTGGGATTGATCAGGTGGCTTTTGGAAATGGTCTCTCCATTGGGCATCAGTTTCACGACTGCAATCTCAACGATACGATCATGGGTGACATTGGTGCCTGTGGCTTCGAGATCAAAAAAGCAAAGCGGAATTTTAAGGTTCAGATTCATCATGCAGTGATTCTACTATTCCCCGATGCCCTGGAAGGTGGGCATAGCCTGATAGAACATTTCGGAAGTAACCCCCACTTTCTTGAGTGTCTCTTTGGCTGCGCTGATGTATTGAAGGTTTTGCTTGCCGGTTATTTTGATGGTGAGCCGTTCTTTGCTTCCTGTGACCAGATACTCCTGCCCGCCTTCGTGTGCACTTGCGTGTGTTTTATAAGGCACAAATAATACATCTGGCCTTTCCATGTTGGACAAAGCGGTGACCACAGGGTCGAGTTCTGAGAACACCAATACTCCGCCTTTGGGGGTAGCCTCTTCGAAAAGCTCAAATTGGCGTATATATTCATCCTCAGTAGCGATTGACTTGTCGGTGTGATTCCAGTCTATGCCGCTGATTACGCCAATGTGATGGTGGTATTGGAGAAATACCGGAGTGGGGTCCAGGGGAGAAGAAGGAGAATCATGTCCTTCTATTATAATGAGTGGAGCATCGCTGAGCCATACCGTTCGGTCAAGTCCTGGTGGCTGAACGCCCACTACATAATCAAACTTCCGTTTGTGAAAGTGAAGCACATGAACGATCAGACTGGTGATCATCGTCCTGCCCAGGGTCCCCGTTACCACCACCCGCTGCTTGTCTATGGATCTTGAATAAATGTATTCCGGAAATGAGTTTATGGTCTTTCCCAGTTCCTGAGCCCGTTTGATCTCAGGATTGTCGGTGCGGGCACGGGTTCCGACAATGACAAAGTCGGTATCTTTGGTGATCCGGTCAGGGAACCAGCCGTTATGATCCGGGAGGAGCAGGTGTTGCTGCAGTCTGAACCTTGTCTCACCGCTGATGTCTTCATCGGAGCAGGTAACGTGATTGCCCTCAAGCGCAAGGTGAATGGCCAGATCCTGGATGACTTTGCTGCCAACTGCAATGAAATGGATTTTGGAAGGCCGGTGCATCGTACTCTTTTCGGTCAATCGGGGTTTCAAGTAAAGTAAAAAGTTTGTCCTTTAAAAGTCTTCACTATTAGCATATTATCACGTCATGAATTCCGCGCATTCATCTGTTGTACTTTTTGTTCCATCCTGAAAATTTATTCACATCAAAAGTTGTTCGTAGTTTGTGTACAGGTGTGGGCAAGTCAATGCCATTAATATTTAGGTTTGTTTCTTAAGAAAGAAACATACGTCAACAACCACGAGTATGGAGCAAAGATCAACGTCACTGAGGCAGGGCAGCGGTAAAATTGCCAAATTGGTTCCCCGTGATATCACGGAGAACCTCGGTAAGCTGCCGCCTCAGGCGCTTGATCTGGAGGAAGCGGTGTTGGGTGCTTTGATGCTGGAAAAGAACGCGTTAACAGCAGTGGTCGAGTTCCTACGTCCAGAGCATTTCTATACTGAGCAGCATAAGGAAATCTACCAGGCCATTGTGGACTTGTTCAAGACCTCGGAGCCCGTGGACATGCGAACAGTGGTGGCTCAGCTCAGGAAAAATGGCAAGCTGGAGCTGGTAGGCGGCGCCTACTATATTGCGGAGCTGACATCCAAGGTTAGTTCTGCGGCGAACATTGAGTACCACGCCCGGATTATTATAGAGATGGCCATCAAACGGGAACTCATCCAGATTTCCTCGGAGGTTCAGCACGACGCGTATGAGGATACCCAAGATGTGTTCGATCTCCTGGACAAAACGGAGCAGGCCATCTTTGCCATTTCAGACACAAACCTTCGCAAGAACTACGATACCATGAAGTCCCTGATGTTCAGGGCAGTAAAGGAACTTCAGGAGAGAAAGAATCATAAGGATGGACTGACAGGAGTTCCCAGTGGCTTTACCCGTCTGGACCGGGTTCTCAGCGGATGGCAGAAGTCAGACCTTGTTATTATAGCAGCCAGGCCAGGCATGGGTAAAACTGCCTTTGTGGTATCTGCACTCCGTAATGCCGCGGTGGATTTCAATTTCCCGGTAGCTATTTTCTCTCTGGAAATGGCGTCCCTGCAACTGGTGAATCGCCTTATTTCAGCAGAGGCTGAGCTCGAATCCGAGAAGATCAAGCGAGGGAACCTGGCGGAATTTGAGTGGCAGCAGTTGGTTCACAAGACCAACAGGCTGTCTGCAGCCCCTATCTTCATTGATGATACACCTGCGTTGTCCATCCTGGAACTGCGGGCCAAGTGCCGCAGACTCAAGGCCGAGCACAATATTCAACTTATTGTGATTGACTATCTCCAGCTTATGAAAGGTGATACTATGGGGAATCGCGAACAGGAGATTGCTTCCATTTCGAGGGCCCTGAAGGGAATAGCCAAAGAGTTGGACGTGCCGGTGATTGCCTTGTCGCAATTGAGTCGCGGCGTTGAAACCCGAGGCGGCGACAAGAGACCTCAGTTGTCTGACCTAAGGGAATCAGGTTCCATAGAGCAGGATGCTGATATTGTGATGTTCCTGTACAGACCTGAATACTATAAGATTACCGTCGATGAGGAGGGCATGCCGACACAGGGTATGGCGGAAGTGATAGTGGCTAAACACCGGAATGGCTCACTGGACACAGTAAAATTGAAGTTTGTGGGTAAGTACACGAAATTTGTGGACTTTGATGGTCCGGTCGCTGGTGAATCTTCCTTTGGAAGTGTTACCAGAGAGAGCCGCCTGAATACGTTCAGGGATGAGCCGACACCCCCGCAGAATGACGAGGACATGCCTTTCTAAAATTGTTTCGGGCTTCAGGCCATGGACAGCCCTATTGGTGCTGTTTTTCGAGTTCACCTTCCCTAAAATCGTATTCAGTCAGTCTGCCGATCATGTGTATGACCGTCATTGGCATGAGGCCTCTATTTTGAAGGAGCAGGAGCATTGGGGCCTGATGTTGCCATATTGTGATTCCCTTTTGATTGACGCGTCGCGGTTGGGTAATGCCGACAGCATCCTCAGCGCCTATCGGCTGAAGTTGGAAGTTCTTGCCGGCATGAAAGATTATGCCGGCAGTGTGCACGTGTATGAGTCATATTTAACTTTTCGTGACTCGCTTAATACAATGAAATACAATAAATTAAGTGACTCGACCAAAATGAAGATTGCAAGACTGGATGATTCGGCAAGGGTTTCTGCAATCAAGTACGAGGAAGAGATTGGACAAATCCAGGCATCAGGCGAGAGGGCGTTCAGGATCTATCTGATTTCAATGATCGCCGCTGTGGTGCTGATTTCCAGCGTTGCGCTTTATTTGTTGCGAGGGCAAAGGCAGTCAAGGGTGGAACTGGAATTGTGGAAGGCAAAAGTCGCGCAGTTTGAAGATTTCAAGGAACGGTTGTTTGTGATTCTCTCACAAGACATTCACCAGATTATGCCCCGGCTAGATGAACTGGGGAAGCGTGCTGCAAACGAAACTGAATCTTCTGACGTGCAACGCCTGAAGTCATCCCTTGGTCATTTGTTACAATGGGTGTCGCTTCAGTCTGGCGCCATGCCTTTTAATCCTGAGGCATTTGATTACAAATCATTCCTGGAGGAGAGCCTGAAGGTCTATGAAGGACAATTTATTGCCATGGGCATTCATGTCGAATTGTTTATCCCCGAGGCACTTACCATTTATGCAGATCGCCAGATGCTTGAGATTATCTTTAACCAGCTTATAACCAATGCACTGAGATTTGTGCAATCCGGAGGTGCGATTACGTTTTTCGCCGGTCAGAAGGATGGATTGACTACCCTGGGAGTGAGAGATACCGGCAAAGGGATTGGCAAAGAAGAGCTCGAAGGGATGTTCAGAAGATCAGGAGGTTCTGAGTTGGATTATAAAGGACAGGGACTTGGGCTAATACTTTGTAAGGACCTTATTGAAAGACACGGTGGGCGGATGTATGTCGAAAGTACACCTGGCAGTGGGAGCAGTTTTTACTTCACGTTACCTCAGTATAAAAAATCCTGAGCCTGTTATTCCAATACACATAAAATGACTTAGATTGAATTTGAGGAAGAGAATGAATCTGATATGAAGGCATTGGTGTTGAATGGTCCGGGTGCAATTGAATGGACAGAGGTTCCTAAGCCCCAGTTGACCGCAGGAAAGGTGCTGGTGAAAATGAAGGCAGTATCGCTCAACCGGCGTGATGACTGGATCCGCGAAGGTAAATATCCCAACATCCGGTATGGAGGGATACTTGGTTCTGATGGCGCCGGCATCGTTGAAGAAGTTGCCGATGAACAGGATAAAGGCTGGCTGGGTAAGGATGTGGTTATTAATCCCAATATTAACTGGGGACCGGACCCGGACGTGCAATCCAAGAACTACTCCATACTGGGCATGCCTGTCAACGGTACGTTTGCCGAGTATTGCCTCGTTGATGCCGATCGTCTGCATCCAATACCCTTTCACCTGGACGCGCTCCAGGCTGCGGCTTTGCCTTTGGGAGGCCTCACTGCCTTTCGGGCCTTGTTCCGCATGGGAGGGCTCAAAGCGGGAGACAACGTCCTGATCTCAGGTTTTGGCGGAGGGGTTGCTCAATTTGCATTTCTGTTTGCACAGGCCGCGGGGGCCAATGTGTACGTGACATCCGGAAGCGATGATAAAATCAATCGCGCGCTTAAGATGGGGGCGAAAGGTGCTTACAACTATAAGAAGGAAGCCAACTACAGTGACCTATGGAAAACGCGTGGAGGGTTCAATCTTGTTATAGACAGTGCAGGCGGAGACCAGATCAACAGTTTCATCAAGGTATTAAAGCCTAACGGCAAGATTGTGTTCTATGGCGCCACCAACGGGCTGCCCTCCAAGATTGACTTGTACCGGATGTTCTGGAATCAACTTACCCTTCAAGGCACGACCATGGGAAGTGATCATGAGTTCAGTGAAATGCTGAGTTATACCGGAAAGCACCAGATCCGGCCGATTATCGATTCCATAAGGCCTGTATCAAGACTCGCGGTTTCATTTGGTGATATTGTGCTGCCGAATAAAGTCGGAAAGATCGTATTTCAGTTATGATGATGAATTCCATTAAGAGACTGAGGTCTCACCTTACCCTTTTTCTGATCACGGCGCCATCCATTGTCATGCAGACCCATGCGCAGGAGCGGCTGGATCCAAAGAAAATGGAACCTGTTCTGAATGTGGCGGACAAGAACCAGATAAAGGAACGAATCAAATTTCTGGCGGATGACAAACTCAAGGGAAGGCTGCCCGGGACAGAAGGCTACCAAATGGCGGTTGATTTTGTAACCGGTGAATTGAAGAAATTGGGTGTGGCACCAGCCGGAGAAGCTGGATTCATTCAGCAAGTAAAATTGAGAAAGTCACGAGTGGATACTTCCAGCGCCAGATTCGTTGTGGTTCAGGATGGAGTGGAAACCAAACTTAAATACGGCCGTGACTTTGTTGTAGCATCCGACATCAGAAGCCGGTCGGCATCTGGGGAAGGGGAACTCTTATTTGCCGGCTATGGTATCGTGGCCCCACACCTGAAACACGACGATTATCAAAGCCTGAATGTGAAGGGAAAGATTGTGGTGGTGAGAGATGGAACACCGGAAGAATTTCCGGCAAGCGAGAGGGCACATTTCAATTTGGCGCTGACCAAATGCGAGGCAGCGGCCAAGGCAGGTGCGGCGGGCATCATCATCCTGATTGGCACCAACGAAGTCAGCAGGATGAAAACCATAGGCAAGTCGATGGCTGATGGCGTTACAGGTTTCGTGCTGCCTGACGGATCACCTTTCTCAACGCGTCTGAATCTTTACCCTGCTCTTGGCTTCCTTGGATATCTTAAATCTTCCTATTATCAATCGGCCATACAGGGTAAAGAAAGTGCTACGAAAATCAGGTTTGGCTTCACCTCTCATTGGGAAGAAATTCAGAGTGAAAATATTATTGGTGTGATCCCCGGTACGGACCCGGCACTGAACAAGGAGTATGTTGTCCACACAGCACATATTGATCATGTTGGTGTCGGCGTGCCAGTGAAAGGTGATTCTATCTATAACGGAGCGCATGACAATGCTTCCGGGACTGCCTGCCTGCTTGAAATCGCTAAGCTTTACACCAAGGCACAACTCAGGAGGTCTGTCCTTATCGTCTTCGTTACATCGGAAGAGAAGGGTCTGCTTGGTTCCGGATACTTTGCAACACATCCAACAGTACCTGTGGAGAGCATTATTGCTGACATCAATACAGACATGCCGACGCTTATTGCGCCTTTGTTGTCCATCGAACCGCTTGGTGCAAAGCATTCCACGCTGATGAAGGAGGTCAGGAATGCGGCAGAATACCTCAAGTTGGAGGTGATGGAAGATCACATGCCTGAGCAGGTGCGGTTTGTGCGAAGTGATCAGTACAGTTTCATTCGAAGGGGGATTCCCGCTCTGCATATTAAATATGGACTAAAGACCAACGACCCTCAAGTCGACCTCAAGAAAAAGATCGATGAGTGGACGGCGGCCCATTATCATCAACCATCAGATGAGTACAGGGAAGATGCTTTTGATTTTGACGCTGCGGTGACCTATGTTAAGCTCAATTTCCTGATCGGCTGGCAGCTCGCAAATGAAACTGAGCGTCCTGCATGGAACAAAGGTGATTTTTTTGGGCAGGCATTCGGGAAACCCTGATCACACTGTCCCTTCCTTCCAGGACTCAAATGCGCTCTGAAGTTCACGGTAAGTTTTGAAGTCATTCTGGGCTTTGGCCAATTCCATGCCCTTGATAAAATATTGTTCAGCTAGCGCCGGCTGTTCCAGATCAATCATCAAGTGAGCTGCCGGATAGTAGGAGGGCAGATAGTCCGGGTGTTGAAGAATAAGCTCCTTGAATTTCGCCTCTGAAGACCGCCGGTCTGACTTGAGATATTCCAGGGCCAGTGCATAGCGAATGAAGGGATCATGAGGATCTTCCTTTTCAAGTTGACGCAATTGTTCCAGTCTGTTCATGGGGAGGATCTTCGTGCTAAACTAATTGAGAAAGCGCTGGTTTTAGTATCTTGCCGGGGCCAAGAAGGTTTTTTGTGTAAAGATTTGATTATGAAAATTTTAGTATGCATTTCACACGTTCCTGACACCACATCACGCATCAATTTCATTGACAATAATACGAAGTTCGATACTTCGGGAGTTCAATACATAATAGGTCCCTATGATGACTATGCCCTGGCCAGGGCAGTGGAGTTGAAGGAATCTTCCGGTGCTTCTGTCACAGTCATCAATGTTGGCCTGGCTGAGACGGAACCTACCTTGAGAAAAGCCTTGGCCATCGGCGCCGATGATGCCATACGTATCAATGCAGATCCATCTGATTCATATTTTGTTGCAGCTCAGATCGCCGAGCATGCCAAAGGCTATGATCTTATTCTCATGGGCAGGGAATCAATAGACTATAACAGCGGCGTGGTTCATGCGATGGTGGGAGAGATGCTGGGAATTCCGTCCGTTTCTCCGGTCATGAAACTGGACATCGAAGGCGATAAGGTCAAAATGGCAAGAGAGATTGAAGGGGGAAAGGAATATGTAGAGGCTAAACTCCCGATCGTTGCAGGTTGTCAGGAGCCCATCGCTGAATGGAAGATTCCCAACATGAGAGGTATTATGAGTGCCAGGACGAAACCGCTTAAGGTGGCGGAGCCAAAGGCAACGGAAAAAGCAGTCACGCATATCCGCTATGATCTGCCTCCACCGAAGGGTGCGGTAAAAATGATTTCTGCAGATAATGTGGAACAGCTGGTACAACTCCTGAAAACGGAAGCTAAAGTTTTGTAGTTCATTATTGATTTGATATGAAAGCATTGGTATTGGCAGAAAGTGCCGAAGGAAAAATAAAGAAGACCTCATTGGAAGCGATTGCCTATGCGCACGCGTTGGGCGGAACAGTCACAGCTATCGCACTGGGCACGGTATCCAAAGATGAATTGGCGGGCCTGGGCAAGTTTGGGGCGGAAAAAGTGTTGCATGCATCAGATCCGCGATTGGATCATCCTGTAATAGGAGCCTATGCGTCAGTGCTGGAACAGGCCTTTGCCCAGGAGAACTGCGACTGTCTGGTACTTGCCACCTCGTCCATCGGAGTGCCCGCAGCTGCCAAGGTCGCTGTCAAAACTGGAGCTGGCTTTGTCTGTAATGTTGTGGATCTGCCTGATACTTCCTCAGGATTCAAACTCAGGAAGAGCATTTACACCGGCAAGGCTTTCTCGACGGTGGATTTATCCTCGCCGAAGAAGGTGATAGCCATCCGCAAGAATGCAGTCACCCTAAAAGAAACAGGTGGTGTTGCTGCAGTACAGGATTTCAAACCTGCACTGAAGGAAACTGATTTCAACACAAACATACTGAGCACGGAGAAGGCGACCGGAGAAGTTCTGCTTCCCGAAGCCAATATTGTCGTCTCCGGCGGACGTGGTATGAAAGGGCCGGAGCATTGGGGAATATTGGAGGAATTGGCCAGGTCACTGCATGCTGCAACCGGCTGCAGCAAACCTGTATCCGACATGGGTTGGAGACCACACCACGAGCACGTAGGCCAGACAGGAGTAAAGGTGGCGCCTCAACTTTATATAGCCATTGGTATTTCAGGTGCGATTCAGCACCTGGCTGGTGTGAACTCGTCCAAATGCATCGTTGTTATCAACAAGGATGCGGAAGCGCCTTTCTTCAAGGCAGCCGACTATGGAATCGTGGGCGATGCGTTTGACGTGGTGCCAAAGCTGACCGCGGCGATAAAGGCAGCTAAATAAATTGCAGACCGGTGGCGCAGGGATGGTGCTAATTTTCTAATATCGTAATTGCGTTCAGTTGTGGAAGTGAAAAAGATAAAGCTTGAAATTCTTGGCTTGTCCTCAAGTCAGTCGCAGACCGGCTCTTTTGCGTTGGTCCTGGGCGAGTCGGAAGGAAACCGGAGGCTGCCGATAATTATTGGGATGTTTGAGGCCCAGGCTATTGCCATTGAAATAGAAAAGATCGTCCCCAACCGTCCCATGACACACGACCTTTTCAAATCCTTCGCCAACGCATTTCATTTCCATGTGGATGAGATTGTTATTTCGGATCTGAAGGAGGGAGTTTTCTTTGCGAAGATTGTATGCACCGACGGGCTGAAGAAATCGGAAATCGATGCGCGCCCTTCTGATGCCATTGCTGTAGGGCTCCGGTTTGACGCGCCCATTTTCACTTATGAGAACATTCTCGCGGAAGCGGGGATTGTGCTTACCGATGAGGAAGAAGAGGAAGAAAAGGAGCGCACGGAACCCAAGGCAGAATCAAAAGTAAAGGTCAAGAAGGAGTCGTCATCCAGGAAGGGAGACGATTTCAAGAACTATACGGTGGACAAACTCAATGAGCTTCTCAAAGAGGCTATCGATAAAGAGGATTATGAGCGGGCTGCCAAAATAAGAGATGAGCTCGGAAAGCGTAATTGACCCGCTTCCTCTAGGGTTTTAACTTCTTCGTTACTTATATTGCTGTCCTATGGACTACCTGAGAGGTCTCATCGGATTGCTTTTTATCATTTCCGTTGCTTACGCATTTTCGGCAAACAGAAAAGCAATTGACTGGAGACTTGTCATCATTGGTGTCTCGCTCCAGATTGTTTTCGGCTTACTGATCGGCAAGGTTGAATTCGCACAGCATATGTTCGTCTGGCTGAGCGAGAAGTTTGTCAAGTTCTTAAGTTTCGCGCAGAAAGGAGCCGCGTTTCTGTATGGCGACCTTTCACGCAACAGCGAAGGTGCCCCTGACGTCAGGCACAACCTTGGCTTTCTTTTTGCATTTCAGGCACTGCCTACTGTTATTTTCTTTTCGGCGATCACAACAGGATTGTATTACCTGGGCGTGCTCCAGAAAATCGTGTGGGTATTCGCATGGGTTATGGCCCGCACCATGAGACTGTCAGGATCAGAAAGTCTTTCCGCCTCTGCAAATATTTTCATGGGACAGACGGAGGCACCTCTGCTGATCCGTCCATTTATCAACAAAATGACACAATCAGAACTGCATTGTGTGATGGTGGGAGGGATGGCGACACTGGCCGGAAGTGTCCTCGCAGCCTACGTGTCATTTCTTGGTGGCGGAGATCCGGCACAGCAGTCCAAATATGCCACCTACCTTCTCAGCGCCTCCATCATGAATGCACCTGCGGCGATTGTGCTGTCCAAGTTATTCTACCCGGAAACGGAAAGAGAAAAGATCGACAGCAGCCTTCAGGTAAACAAAGACCAAATCGGAACAAGCGTAATCGATGCGTTGGCGAACGGAGCATCGGATGGGATGAAGCTCGCGTTGAATATCGGCGCCATGCTCCTGGCCTTTATTGCTGTCATTTACGCAGTCAACTGGATCCTTGTTGATTTTTTCGGTTCCTGGACTGGTCTTAACGACTTTGTTAAAGCGAGTACCGGCGGCACTTTTGAGGGCTTCTCCCTGCAGTACATCCTGGGACAAGTCTTCAGAATATTTGCATTTCTTATCGGTGTCGACTGGAACGAGTCCCTGCAGGTAGGAAGTTTGCTGGGTCAGAAAATGGTCATCAATGAATTCATCGCCTATCTTGATCTGGCCCAGATGAAGACCGCGGGCATTCTGAGCGACAAGTCCATCCGGATAGCAACCTATGCGCTTTGCGGGTTTGCCAACTTCAGTTCCATAGCCATACAAATAGGCGGCATTGGCGGGATGGCACCTGCCCGTCAAAGTGATTTGGCTCGTTTGGGTCTTCGCGCCATGATTGCCGCCTCCCTGGCAACCATGATGACGGGCACCATTGCCGGTGCCATATTCTGAATATTCCCCGGTCATGTGATCTTAGAAGGTGCATCAAACGATTGCACTTATTCCTTCGTTTTCTTGCGCCCGGCCCGTTGTACTTCGGGATGCTGTAATCTATCTTGTAGCTTCAACCACCTATGAATAAGCT
>JAFEAM010000011.1:0-23489 GCA_018266395.1 Bacteroidota bacterium
GACATCTTTACTTGCCCTGAAGGGGCAAGGTTTTTTAACGGCACGCAATGCGTGCCGTAATACGCTCTGGCATTCAAGCCCTGTAAGGGCGAGGTCTTAAACAAAAAACCCCCTCGTGGGGGTTTGGGGTGAAAGACGGGACTCGAACCCGCGACCCTCAGAATCACAATCTGATGCTCTAACCAACTGAGCTACATTCACCGTTTGGGACTGCAAATGTAGACAGCGGGTGCCAATAAGCCAAGATTATGGGCATGGCCGCAAATTGCCGTCCGCGTAGTATCCCCCTGAAAAGGTAGAATTTCTACCGGGAAAGCGGTAAATAGCTAATAACAACCAAACCAATAGTGTATGGACCAGCGCATCATAAATCTTTTTGATGAGTACACGCATAAACCGTTGAAACGGGAGGAATTCATCAGCCGGCTTACCACTCTTACCGGGAGTACGGCTGCAGCCCTGACGATACTTCCATTGCTGGAGGTCAATTACGCCAAGGCCGCAACTATTCCGCTTGAGGATGACAGGATTGAAACCGAGCACGTTACCTATGCGGGAGATGGCTGTGAGATGAAAGCCTATGTTGCGAAACCAAAAAAGGGAAAGAAGTTTTCCGCGGTCATGGTCATTCACGAAAATCGCGGCCTGAATCCGCATATTGAAGATGTCACACGCCGCGCAGCTCTCGAAGGCTACCTGGCCATAGCGCCCGACGCACTGTCACCATTGGGAGGAACACCCACTGACGCTGATGCCGCCCGCGACATGTTTCAGAAGCTGGATGCAGGCAAGAACCTGAACAACTTCATCAAGGGTTTTGATTACCTCAAAAGCCGGAAAGACTGCAATGGCAAATTTGGTGTGGTGGGCTTTTGCTGGGGCGGTGGAATGGCGAATCAAATGGCTGTTCACGTTCCTGATCTCAGAGCCGCTGTACCTTTTTATGGCCGGCAACCGGAAGCAGCGGATGTGTCCAAAATAAAAGCAGCGGTTCAACTTCACTATGCCGGTATGGATGAACGCATTAATGCCGGAATCACTGCTTATGAAGAAGCATTGAAAAAAGCGGGTGTTCGCTATGAATTATACACCTACGAAGGCGCCCAACATGCGTTTCACAATGACACCGCTCCCACACGCTACAATGAAACTGCAGCAAAGCTCGCCTGGCAGCGTACTATGGAGTTCTTTAAAAAATATCTGAGCTGAGAGAAGAGCCGCTTCATTGTTTTGATAAATTGAAGGCATGATTTCGCGCGGACACTTCATGGAGCAGTCGCTGGACAAACAGATCGGTTTGCTCTACGAGCATGGCTCTTGTGTGATGAGCATCCGCTATTATCGGTACAAAGTGAACCTGTACCTGCTGGGAAATTTCTACATCGAAGTATTTTATAATCCAAAGAAGGACCTTATCGAGAAGATTGCGCCGCTGGATGCCAGCCATAGCAGGATGAATTTCTACGCTGCGCAAATCAAACTCCCCCAATCGATCCTGTAAAAAAAGAAAGGCCCCGCTAATGCAGGGCCTTTTGATTTCATTCGTGTATCAGAATCAGGCAGTAGCTGCAGCAGGCTTGGCCTGCACTTTAAGCGTGACCGTTTTGCGGGCCTTGTATCCGCAATAGCTGCACTGATAGTGCTTCACCAGTTCGCCTTCCTCAGTTTCGGTAGGCTGCTTGATGATTTCCTCTCTCTGTACCTTGAATGTCTGGTAGTTGCACTCAGGGCACTGGATGGCATGGAGGTGGCCGGCATACTTCTCAATCTTGATATAGCCTGTCTCCTCATCCTTCCACACATCATAATCGACAGAAAAGACGTTTTCCTCGGCCTGCATACCCTCATCCAGGTGAGCATCCTCTTCCTCTTCACTCAGGAGTTTCATCGGCTTGCCTGTTTTCGGAGAAATCCTCGGCTTATAACGTAGAACTTTCAGGCGCTTCTCGATGAAGAAGGGATAGTAGAATTTCAGCAGGTTTTGGATTACCAATGCTGCAATCGTACCCATCATGGCCGTCAGGAATACGCGTACAAACAGGGTTATGGTGGTCAGCTCATAGATATTTCCATTGAAATAAAAACATGCGCCAACAATCAGGATAAGGCTGGCATACCACAGGAGATTGACCTCATGACGGTTGATAAAGTCATACTTGTCTTTATTGTCAGGAATAGTCGCTAACCTGACAAGGTATCCCAGTACTACCAAGATACCCGCGGCCCAGCACACATAAGCAAGGTTGTGGGCCATATTGTTCCAGGATGCGTAAGGACTTTCAACCATGGTGTTTATGTTTTTTTCAGTTAGTTATCAACAAATATATGCACTCCAGTCTATCCGTACAATTTCCAATTGAATCACCAATTTAACGTGATTGAGGCTAAAATTCCAACCTGCTTTAGAATTTTTGATTAGAGTTTAAATCCCAGTATCTGATTACTAAAACTCGTTATTATGGCCCTGGTGTCGTCTGGCGCCTCGAAAAGCCCCATGTGGGCATTGTTATCAAGTTCCATGTACCGGTAATTCTGGCTGATTTTGGCCATTTCCCGGGACATATCGATGGGGACAGACTGGTCGCTTTTGCCGGCAATAATCAACTTGGGCAGTCCCGGCGATTCCAGCACCTCCGGATGCCCGGAACGGTCCCGCATGGCCACTGTGTAATTTATCAGGGAATTGACGCTCGTCTGCCTCGCGATTCGGTGAACCTCCCTGGCAGCCGGAATTGAGGCATCAAAAAATAACCCCGGAACGAAAGTGTCAATGAAAGGAAGCACGCCGTTCTGCTTTACGAAAGAAATGATTCGATCACGGTTCGCCTTTTTCTCCGGTGTGTCTGGAAAAACAGTGGAGTGAAACAGCACAAGTCCCTTTACCATCTCAGGATATCGCGCCGCCAGCGAGAGGCACACATACCCGCCCAGGCTATGACCCACAAAGACCGCTCCCGCAATTGACTGCTCCCTGAGCCATTGCGCAACTGCATCAGCAACCTGATCAATGGAGAAGGGTCCGTCAAGAGCAGACGACCGTCCAAAACCCGGGAGGTCTACAGTAAGAATTGTTTTTGAAAGGGTAAGGGGCTTTACAAAGTCCTTCCAGATTTCGCTGGTTTCGCAGAAGCCATGTACAAAAATCAGCGGAAGTCCCGCCCCTTGTCCATGGCGTTCAAAGTAAAGCATCAGACCGTGCGGGCAACTGCTTCGAGCATGGTGAGCACCGCTGACTCAATTCCTGCAGGACCAAATCCACATTCATCATGCAGTTCAATCTGTTCGCCATGTTCTATCACGGCATCAGGAATACCCAATCTTTTCACCTCGGCGTGGTACTGATGGTCGGCCATGAATTCAAGTACGGCACTGCCAAATCCACCCTGTACACAGCCATCTTCCACGGTAATGATCTTCCTGTACTTGAGGAAAATTTCGTGGAGCAGGTTTTCATCCAACGGCTTTACAAAACGCAGATCATAGTGACCTATTCTGATCCCCTGCTTTTCCAGTTTATCGCACACCTCAACGGCATAGTTGCCGATATGACCAATAGTGAGGATGGCGAGCTCTGAACCTTCCCTGAGTTTTCTTCCTGTCCCGATTTCAATCTTCTCAAAAGGCGTGCGCCATTCCGGCATCACACCCTGTCCCCTTGGATAACGAATGGAAAATGCTTTGCCCTCACGCGGTATCTGTGCCGTAAACATGAGATTGCGCAACTCCTCCTCGTTCATGGGTGCCGAAACAATCATGTTCGGAAGGCACCTGAAGTAAGCAATGTCATAGGCGCCATGGTGCGTGGGGCCGTCTGCACCGGCGAATCCTGCCCGGTCCAGACAAAAGTTCACCGGCAGATTCTGAATGCATACATCATGTACTACCTGATCATAGCCCCGCTGCATGAACGAACTGTAGATGTTGCAGAAAGGGATGAGTCCTTGTGTGGCCAGGCCGGCAGAGAATGTAACTGCGTGCTGTTCTGCTATCCCCACATCAAACGCCCGCTCCGGCATGGCTTTCATCATGATATTCATGGAGGAACCGGAAGGCATCGCCGGCGTGATCCCCATGATCTTGTCATTCATTTTGGCCAATTCCAGCAGCGTGTGCCCGAATACATCCTGGTACTTCGGTGCCTGCGGTGTTTCATGGACCTTCTTATGAATTTCGCCCGTGATCTTGTCGAAGGTACCCGGTGCATGCCAGGTGGTTTTGTTGCCCGTTTCGGCGGGACCATAACCTTTTCCCTTAACCGTAACACAGTGAAGAATCTTGGGACCTTTGATATTCTTCAAGTCCTTCATGACGGCCACGAGGTGGTCCACATCATGACCATCCACCGGTCCGAAATAACGGAGACCGAGTGATTCAAATAAGTTACTTTGGCTCAGGAGTGCAGACTTCACCGCCTGGTCAACTTTTGATACAATTTCCTGCGCGTTCTTTCCGAACTTCGAAAGTTTGCCCAGCAGATTCCAGACATCATCCTTGAAGCGGTTGTACGTCTGGCTTGTCGTGATGTCAGTGAGATAATCTTTGAGTGCGCCCACGTTAGGGTCGATACTCATGCAGTTATCATTGAGAATGATGAGCAGGTTGGAATCCGAAACGCCGGCGTGGTTGAGTCCTTCAAATGCAATGCCGCCCGTAAGCGCACCATCTCCGATGATGGCGACATGCTGCTTGTCTTCCAGTCCCTTGTATTTCGACGCTACGGCCATACCCAGAGCAGCAGAAACTGAAGTTGACGAGTGCCCTACACCAAAAGTGTCGTATTCACTCTCCTTGCGTTTGGGGAATCCGGAAATCCCCTTGTACTGCCGGTTGGTATGAAATTGGTCTCTTCTGCCGGACAGGATTTTGTGACCATAGGCCTGGTGCCCAACATCCCACACAATCTGATCATACGGTGCGTGAAAGACATAATGGACGGCTACCGTTAGCTCTGTAACACCCAGACTTGCTCCGAAATGGCCACCATAAATGGAGACGTTATCAATAATAAACTGCCTCAACTCCTGGCAAAGCTGAACCAATTGGGCCTGATCGAGTGATTTGAGATCGGCCGGGCCGTTAATTTGGGAAAGCAAAGGGCCTGGGGTTATCAGCATGCAGGAGGCTATACCTTATTCAAACAATGAATCAAAATAAGTGTTTTAGCGATTTTCTCTTAATGAATGTGCGAATTTACGGATTTAGACGGCATCCGGGTTTTCTGACCTTATTTGGATAATTTTGCCGCCCTATGACGGAAGAAAACTTTGAGGTGAAATTGCCCCTTTTCAAGGGCCCCTTCGATTTGTTGCTGTTTTTCATCGAAAGGGATGAGCTGGACATCTACGACATTCCCATTTCCAAAATCACCAACGACTTCCTCGAATACCTCCATCACCTGGAAACACTGAACGTAGAACTGGCAAGTGAGTTCATCCTGGTTGCGGCAACCCTGATGCGCATCAAATCAAAAATGCTTTTGCCCAGGCCTCAGCTGGATGAGGAAGGAAATGAGATTGATCCGCGCGAAGAGCTGGTGAAGCACCTTCTTGAATATAAGAGGTACAAATCCGTCATCGAAACCTTCCAGAAAATGGAGGAGGATGAACTGCACAAGGAAAAGAGAGGCAATCTTTTGAAAGAGGTCAAGTCGCTCGCGGCTGCAGTGAACGTCGAGGCCGAACTTCAGGAGGTCGACCTGTACAAACTGATGCAGGTGTTTGAAAAGGTGATGAAGCGCTACGAAGAAGAGAAGAACCGGCCAGTGCACCAGGTGATACAATACCCTTACACCGTGGAGGGACAGAAGGAATACATTCTCAACGAACTTACCCGGAAGCCGAAACTTGCCTTTACGGAAATGCTGGCCGTCACCCCTACAAGGGTATCGCTCATTTTCAATTTTCTGGCTATCCTCGAAATGCTCGCCATCGGCACCCTGGATATTGTTATTGGGGAGGGCTTCAATAACTTCTGGATATCCATGAAGGATACAGTAGCTGCCGCATAAGCTGACATAAGAATTCTGCCTTTTGAAGAAGTTTTGACAGCAGAGGGAAACTCATCCGTACATTTGCCGTTCTCTATTTTTCCCGGGATATGAAGCGTCTGGTAACATTTCTTCCATACTTCCTTTGCGTAAGCCTCGCATATGCTCAGGAACCGCTTACCCTGGAAGACGCCATCAAGCGGGGTCTGAAGAACAATTTCGACATCCAGATTCAGGGTTCCCTGGTTGAGATAGCCAAGAACAATAATAACGCGGGGCAGGCGGGACGACTTCCAAATATTAGTCTGCTGGTTACACCCACCAACAGCATTGTCCAGAGAATTCCCGCCAACCCATTCGCTGTCCCCGGCCGGAACCGGTCGCACAGCATCCCAGGTCAAATCGACGTGGGTTGGACCATCTTCAACGGTGGCCGGATTAACATTACAAAAGAGCAACTGGAAAAACTTGAAAAGCAATCAGAAGGCAATGCCTCCATTGTAGTCCAAAATGTATTGCAGAGCATCATACTTGGTTACAGCCAGGTGTTGCTGGAAAAAGAGAGACTGGAGGTACGGAAGAAACTGCTCGACCTCTCCAAAACCCGGTATGAACAAGTCAAACTAAGAAAGACGGTTGGAAGCGCCATCACCTTTGATGTACTCCAGGAAGAAAGCAACTTCCTGACCGACTCCGGGAACCTCGTACTGCAGAATCTGAATTACAGAAATGCTGTGCGTAATCTCAACGTTTTGCTTAATGAACCGGCTGCCACAACATATACCTTTCCGCAGCCTCTTCGTTTTGAGGCTCCCTCATTCAATTATCTTGACCTTGAACAGAAGATGTCCGGGAACAACTTCACCCTGAAGAATCAATACCTGTCTCAGACCATTCTGCGAACCAATACCCAGCTTGCGCAGTCCGGTCTGTACCCCATGCTCAGCATCAACTTTGGCGCGCAGGGAAGCCTGGACTGGCTGAATGCTAAATTCCGGCCTTCCGACAACGGCATACCCATCAAGAGCACGGTGGGCTACCTGCTCGATGATCCGACACAACCTGTTATCAGTACTTCTTATGCCCCAGAATATGTGACTTTGTCGGGTAATTCATATGGGGCCTATGCGAACTTCAATTTGCGATGGACATTGTTCAACGGAGGGCAGATAAGACGAAGCATCGAGAATGCAAAGAAGAATGAAATGATCGGCCAGCTGACCACCGATAAACTGAAACTCTCCCTTCAACGCGATCTGCAATCCTCCTACGACTTGTATGAACAGCGTCGTCAGATTGTGGAAATTACCAAGATCAACCAGCGCGCCACAGAACTCAACCTGAGCCTCGCGGAAGAGCGATATCGTGTGGGCTACATCAACGCGATCGATTTGCGTTTGATCCAGTTGAATTACCTGAATGCTTCCCTCGCCAACCTCGAAGCCGTTTTTAACCTCATCGGGACTTACACCGACCTCATGAGCCTTACGGGCAGCATTATCGAGCAGGCCGAGAACATGGGCAAATAACCACAACCCGGTCTGCACTCCGGACAAAACATTTTTCTAAATTGATCGCTGTAAAACAATCACTGTTATGCTACGTCGCATTTTATTCCTGCTTCTCCTGTTGCCGCAAATGTTGAGTGCACAAAATTCTACAAGCTATCTGCTCCAACCCGACCGCGTCTTCGATGGCACCGAGATGCATGAAGGATGGGCCGTACTTGTTCAGGGGAATAAAATCATCGCCGCAGGGGCAAAGGAGTCGATCAGGGGAGGCAAGGAAACACAGGTCATCAGCATGGCCGGCATGACCTTGATGCCGGGGCTTATTGAAGGCCACTCCCATCTGCTGCTCTACCCCTACAACATCACCGACTGGGATGTCCAGGTGCTGAAAGAATCCGATTCCTATCGCACCGTACGCGCAACGGTGCATGCGAAGAATACTTTGATGGCAGGCATTACAACCGTACGTGACCTTGGCACAGAGGGTGCGGGTTATTCTGATGTGGCGCTGAAGCGTGCGATCACCGAAGGCATTGTACCCGGACCGAGGATGATTGTCGCAGGACGCGCCATTGTGTCAACCGGATCCTACGGGCCTAAAGGCTACGATACCGACATGCAGATCATGCTGGGTGCTGAACCAGCAGACGGAAATGAACTCATCCGTGTGGTGAGAGACCAGATCGGAAAGGGCGCCGACTTCATTAAAGTGTATGCCGACTACCGGTGGGGGACAAAAGGTGAAGATCAGCCATCATTCACTCTTGAAGAATTGAAGACGGTCAATGAAGTGGCGCGAAGCAGCGGACGCTATCTCGTTTGCCATGCGAAAAGCAAAGAAGCCATGCGACGCGCCATTCTTGCCGGCGCCGAAACCATTGAGCACGGCGACTTCATTGATGAAGAAATTGCCCAGCTCATGAAAGAGCATAAAGTGACGTACTTTCCCACTCTAGCTGCCGTAGATGCCATTAACCAGTACCGCGGATGGAAGAAGGGCAAGGATGAGGAGCCCGCCGCTGTGAAGAACAAGAAAAAGAGTTTCAGGATTGCTGTTGAGCAGGGAGTCACCATCGGCGTGGGTGGCGATGTGGGCGTGTTCCCTCATGGAGAGAATGTCTACGAGATGGAGTTGATGGCAGAGTATGGCGGCATGAAACCGCTGGACATTATGAAGGCAGCCACCAATGTGAACGCCAGGGCACTTCACATGGATAACGAGATCGGGGCAATCAAATCAGGCATGCTCGCCGACCTGATGGCTGTGAAGGGCGATCCCACAAAAAATATCTCGGAGCTGCGGAAAGTGGGGTTTGTGATGAAGGATGGGGTGATATATAGGGATGAGACGAGGAAGTGACTTGGATTTCAGATTTAGGATTGCGAATTTCAGATTTCAAGTTTCAAGGCCCATTTCATGAGATCTGAGATCGGACTACGATCTGAATGGCGCCAGTGTTGAGCGCTGACTGGCATCTGGCTGGAGACCAGCTGTAATGAAATGTTAGGTTAATAGGTAAGTAAAAGGGAGTATTGAGATTATAATTATTATCTCCTTGCTTTTTTCAGAGGGCAAAATTCATATAGGCGTTCATAAAGCCGAATTACCTAAGGAATATTCTCATGCAATTAACAAGACTTGAATTCATAAAAGCCGCAAGACACGTAGTTCGCAGACTGTCTGAATTCTCAATGGTATACGCAATCGGTGCGCTGTATTCGTTTTATTCGAGTGGATTGAGTGTTGTAATGACCATCCAACTCTTCCTTTCGTTGTGGTTGTTGTTGGCATTTCAATTTTCATATGCTTTTCACATCAAGAATCGGCTCTTTAATCTAAAAAGATCCTTGATTTTAACAGACATTCCCACCGTGCTTTTTAGTCTATTCCTGCTGTCATATTATTTTATATTCTATGCATATAGACTTTATATCAACTTTGATTGGGTCACCCTGGTGATACTTTTCTTTGGCTTCTCCTTGGGGATAGTAATATTCAGACAAGGGGTCTCGTATAATGTTATACTAACTAATCTAACCAAGTACTTTGATACAGACATTATTGAAATCACAGAAGAAGAATGGATTGAGTTCAACAAGAAAATGGAGTTAGGAAGGGACTTACCTGTGTCAAAACCTGAGTAAGAAACGCTTTGGTTTACTTAATGAAGAATTTTATGTGTCACAACTGATTTCACCTATGCCTGCGCGAGATAATAAGATATTCATCTGTGTTTGTATTCTATTGGCCGTATTGACTATTCTATTCATTTTAAATCTGTGGTATAAAATTATACCACATAGCTACGTCGATAAATATGTTATCGTTCTATTTCTTACAGTCATTGGACTCTCGCTATTACCTTTTGCAGACAAAGTCAAGATTGGAAACCTTTTTGAAATTCAGCGGCTTAAAGCGAAAATCGAGGAAGTGCAGTTATATCAATATCTTGGAGAAATAATCAAGACTCCTCAGGGTGACATCTTTTATTACGACAGCGAAGGGATACACAGATTACCTGACAAGGAAACGGTTGATTTTCTAAAAACCAAAAAAGGAGAGATTCTTGTCACTGTGGAGATTCTAAATCAAATGAAGAATTCGTACCCAATTGAAAGTGTGAAGACTTCAGAGAAAATCAGATGGGGTGGCCAGCATATTTTTGTGGTCCTGAATCATAAGAAATACTGGGTTAGTCCGACTGATCTCACTGCAATTCTTCCTGACGGAAACACAGATAAAATAAGACAAGTAACAGACGAGCAAATAAGGTTGATTCCGAGTGGCAAGTAAGTCGTTAATTACTAACTCAGTGCTTATAATATTCCATGTTGCCAAGCACATTCTAATTAACTAGTTGTCAATATTAGGAACGAAGAGGAAACAGCCTTTCAAACAGATTGTCGTTACCAATCACCGTCCCCTGAAATTTGAGATATTTGAAATACTGAATCGAACCCATGAACCGTAAACAGGCCCTCAAAGCTCTCGCCGCAGGTACCGCCGGAACGCTCTTCTTGCCCGACATCGCCAAAGCCATCAACCTTCTTCCCGATATGCTGAAGAACAACATCAACCATTCCGTCTGCCAGTGGTGCTACAGTGACATCCCCCTGGATCAACTCTGCGAAGCGGCAAAAGGAATGGGCATCAAATCCATCGACCTGCTGAACCACGAGCAGTGGCCCGTGGCGGCCAAATACGGACTCACCTGTGCCATGGCCTATGCGAGTCCCATCGGATTGCAGAAGGGCTTCAACGACTTGTCCCTGCATGAAACACTTCTGAAAGATTACACCACCTATATTCCCAAAGCTGCCGATGCCGGACTGAAGAATGTGATCTGCTTCAGCGGGAATGCCAACGGACTTTCCAGTGAGCAAGGCCTGGAAAATTGTGCCAAGGGACTCGACCCGGTTATGAAAGTGGCCAGCCGCTACAACATCACCGTATGCATGGAACTGCTCAACAGCAAAGTGGACCACAAGGACTACCAGTGCGACCACACCGCATGGGGCGTCAGGCTTTGTGAAAAGCTGGGCTCACCCAATTTCAAATTGCTGTATGACATCTATCACATGCAGATCATGGAAGGTGACGTCATTGCCACGCTGACAAAGAACGCCGCCTACATCGCACACTATCATACGGGCGGGGTGCCAGGGCGCCATGAAATCGACGAGAGTCAGGAACTGTACTACCCTGCGGTGATGAAGGCCATTGTGGCTACCGGCTTCAAGGGATATGTGGCACAGGAATTCATCCCCAGCAAAAAGGACAAGCTGGCTTCATTGAAGCAGGCGATCGGAATTTGCGATATCTGATTGCTAGCGTGCCGCCAGTCGAACGCGGCCGTCATTGGACCGGATGTCGACATTGGCTTTGCCTCCTGAAAGGGAGACCTTCGTGCGGTCATCTGATTTTTCCACTTCGCGGAAGTCGCCTTCGGTAACCACACGGGTATCATCATGGCGGATCATGAAATCACCGCCGCCACCTGTGATCTTCATCGACACCAGGCCATCCTGGGTTCGGATCCTGTAAGCGCCCTGGTCCGCAAGGGAGGTCTCCACGATGAAATCGCCATCATCCGTTTCCGCGTCAATGGAAGTAAACGCGCCGTTAGAGATTCTTACGTCGGCATCATCCGCCTTGATCAAGAGTGATCCCTTTCCCTGGTCCATCTTCACATCTCCATCATCAAGGGTGAATTCAAAGTGACTTCCGCCGCAGCCAAGCACTTCCAGGTCCGCGTCGTCCAGGTCCGCCACAATTTCGCCGTCGAGGTAAGTGAGATGGTAGTTGCCATCGTCGCCCTTGATCCTGACACCGGCTCCTTTGGGCAAATCGATGGTCACTTCATATTTTTCAGAATAATAGCCGACAATGCCCATCGTGCTGGACCCGGAATGCTCACGAATATTCAGGCCTCCGTTCTCTTCAGCGATGTCAATGGAAAAATAGTCGTGGCCAAAAGTGAGCCCTTTGGTAGTGACAACCCTGTCTATCTTGACATGTGCATTGGTGCGGTTGCTGCCCGTTACAAATACCTTGGCATCCGACAGATTGAGTCGCAGGATGCCGTTGGGCTGCATGGGATAATCCTTGTCCAGGTGGTATCCGTCCTCCTGGCCAAATGCAGGGCTAATGATGGCAAGCGTGATAATCGCTAACAGGGCTTTCATGTGATTTTCAGGGTTACACGCATAAGACGCTATTGAACCCTGCCATGTTGCAGCCTAGAGCGCTTTTATCAGGCCAATCAGCAAATCGGTCAGTTTTGATTCTGCTTTTGCGGCCACCGTCACAATCTCGCTCAGGTTGGTAGGCTTGAGGTCATCCGGGTCGCAATCATCCGTGAGGGCCGAAATCGCGCAACAGGGCAGGCTCATGTGATTGGCCACCAGTACTTCCGGAATAGTGCTCATTCCCACGGCGTCGGCGCCGATCATGCGCAAAAAGCGGTATTCGGCCCTCGTCTCGAGATTGGGGCCCATGACGCCCACGTAAACACCTTCGTTCAGTTTGATGTCCAGTTTCCTGGCGATGGAGGTGAGCTTCTTGTTCATGGATTTGTCATAAGGCCGGCTCATGTCAGGAAAGCGGGGACCCAGCACTTCAAAATTTTCACCGCGCAGCGGATTGTCAGGTTGCAGATTGATGTGATCATCGATCAGCATCAGCTGTCCCTTCTTCCACTTGGGGTTCAGATTGCCGGCGGCGTTTGAAATCAGAAGTCTCTTCACGCCCAGCATTTTCATCACCCGCACGGGAAGTGTGATCTGCTGCATGCTGTAACCTTCGTAGTAGTGGAAGCGGCCCTGCATGGCGATGATCTTCTTGCCTTTCAGGGTTCCATAGACCAGTTTACCCTTGTGATGCTCAACCGTGGCGATAGGAAAGTGAGGTATGGAATTGTAGTGGATCGTGATCGGGTTCTTGATCTCCTTCACAAACCTGTTGCCCAAACCAGTTCCCAGGATTACCCCAATTTCAGGTTCAACTATTCCGTGGCCGAGCAAATGCGTGCTGGCCGCCTGTAATTCATGAAGCATAAGAATGGAATTAAAAGTCCGCTAACGGTGGATTCAAACTTACCACTTTTGGATAAATCGACCTCCTGCTGATTATTCATCACCCTTTCCATCCGGAAACCAAAAAGGAATGGTAACCCTTATGGGTCAGTTCTTATATTTGATATCCAACCTTCAGGATATGAAAAAGACATTGACGGTCCTCGTGCTCATGATCTGCGGCACTGCCATGGCGCAGGAGTTCAACAATCTTCCGGTCCTCACCCAGAAACCTCCGCTGCACGGAAAGCACTGGATGGCCGTGACCGGAAAGCCGCTCGCTGCTGCCTCCGGCGCGATGATCTTTTCAAAAGGAGGCAACGCTGTTGATGCTGCCTGCGCGATGCTGGCCTGCACGTGCACGATGTGGGACGTGCTGAGCTGGGGTGGAGAAACGCAGGCCCTGATCTACCATCCCAAACTGAAGAAGGTGATTGCCATCAATGCGTTGGGCGTTGCACCCACCGGCGCCACGGTCGAATATTACAAGAGCCAGGGATTCAAGTACCCTCCTCAATTCGGACCACTGGCTGCAGTTACACCTGGAACTCCCGGAGGACTGCTGACGATGCTGGCAGAATATGGTACGATGAGTTTGAAAGATGTACTCACGCCTGCCATGGAAATGGCGCAGGGATATCCCATTGAAGCGCAGACCGCCAACTCGATTGAAAGAGGAAAAGAAGAAATCAAGAAATGGCCCTACTCCAAAAAAGTATTCCTCACACACCTGGGTGAAAAGCGTGAGGCTCCGGATGCTGGAGAGATCTTCGTTCAGCAGGATTTGTACAATACCCTCATGAAAATGGTGGAGGCTGAGCAGCAGGCCCTGAAGAAGGGAAAAAGCCGAAAAGAGGCCATTTATGCGGCATATGACCGCTTTTACAAGGGCGATATCGCCAAGGAGATTGTACGCGGAAACCGCGAACAGGGTGGTCTGTTTACTGAGGCAGACCTCGCCAACTGGAAGGTAAAGATTGAAGAGCCCCTGATGACGAACTACCGCGGGATTGATGTATACAAACTGCAGCAATGGACGCAAGGCCCCGTGATGCTAGAGACACTGAACATCCTCGAGAACTTTGACCTGAAGAGCATGGGCTACAACTCCGCGCGTTATATCCACACCTTGTACCAGGCGATGAATCTCGCTTTTGCAGATCGTGATTTCTATTATGGAGATCCAGCCTTCGCACCGGAAGAGCCGATCAAAGGTCTGATGTCAAAAGATTATGCAAAGGAGCGCAGCAAACTGATCAACTGGGAAAGGAATGATCCGAAAGTCGGACCTGGCGACCCCTACCCTTTCGAAGGAAAACAAAATCCTTATCTCGATCTTCTCAAGACATGGGGCTCATCGCAGGCGTCGTTGAACAAGCCGCTGGATGAACAGTATCTCGAAGCCTTCACTGCCGGAACCACATCAGTGGAAACTGCCGATGCAGAAGGATGGGTTGTTTCCATCACACCGAGCGGCGGATGGGTGCCCGCATGCATAGCAGGTAATTCCGGTGTTGGCATGAGTCAGCGCATGCAGTCATTTGTGCTGGACGCGAAGGAGAATCCTTTCAATGTGCTGGAGCCAGGCAAAAGACCGCGCGTTACCCTCACACCCAGCATGGCGCTCAAGGACGGCAAGCCTTACATTTCATTTGCCAAACAGGCAGGCGACGAGCAGGACCAACTCCTCATCCAGTTCTTTTTGAATATGGTGGAGTTTGGAATGACTGTTCAGGAATCCACCGAGGCTCCGAGCTTCAAAACCTTTCAGATGTACTCCAGTTTTGGCGATCATGAAAAGCGCCCCGGCGCCCTCACGCTGAACAGCGCCATGCCTCCCTGGGTGAGAAAGGAACTCAGCCGCATGGGATACAAACTCAGCTATGAGGACCGTACCAGCGGACCTGTCAATGCCATCTGGTTCGACTGGAAGCATGGCTCGTTCTGGGGCGGCTCAAGCAACCATGGCGAAGACTACGGCATAGGCTGGTGAGGCTTCAGCTTCCCCTGCATGCTTCTGATGAAGGAGCCATAGAAGTGCATTGACTGTTGCACATCAATATGTGTGCGGAATGATTCTTCCCAGCGAGGCAGTCTCTTTGTTTTGAGTCCCGCGAACAGGCGGAAGAAGCTATACATGATGCTCAAAAGAATCCGATGCCAGATCTGTTTGTCTATAAAATCCGTAGCAAGCCAAATTGTTTGAGAATCCAGATGCTTCCTTATCAGATTCAGCTGAGCTTCCAGCCCTTCATCGTCGAAAAGGTCAAAGAAGAAGAAAGTAATGACCACATCAAACTTACGCGAGTCGGGAACCTCTTCAAGTGTGCCTGCCAGAAATTCAACTGCTGATGAATTTGCGGAATGTCTCCTGGCGCGTTGAATCATCTGCTGGGAGGGCTCCACATAAAGCAGTTGAATATTCTTCTTCTCTCTCAACAAATAGGTAATCCACCAGCCTGTACCTCCGCCCAATACCAGCACACGGGAGTTGTCGGGTACTACATGCAAAAAACATGTTTGGGCCTTGCGGATGGCAGTGCCATAGACCAGCCAGGCCAGCCAGTCATAAAAACCAGCCAACCGGTCAAAATCCCCCGAAATCATGCCAAAAACGCAGAAATCAACGGTATCAGGAACACGCCATCACCGGCCAAACGGTAACGTTCTTCGGTACTAAACCACCCGGGAAAGGCAAAAATCAGGAACAGGACAGCGTTCATACCCAGCAGAATTCCCACGGAAATTCTGTCGGCTCCGGAGATCAATGCCCCGAGAATGAGGATAAGTTGAACAACGAAAATGGCAATCAGGAGCGTGCGCGTGCGCCTGAAGCCAAGTGATAATGCGATGGAGAATTGCCGCTGCAATTTATCTTCATTCATTCCAAACCATGAGAACAGGATCAGGTTCAGAAAAGTAGTGCATGTGAAAATGGCAATGACCCAAATCAATCCTGGTCCCAGTGCAGCGGAAGCCTGCGATAGAGACGGGAGCAGCACACCGGCAGAATAAATTATTCCCACCGCAAATTCTTTCAGGGGCGTGAGCTTGCGCTGAATGATAAGATACAAGACCACAACTGCAGACAACCACAGGCCTGATTCCAAAACGGGTCTTCGTATCATCGTGATAAGGAGGAGTACTGCACAGGAAGACATCAACATCAAAAAGAGCAGCAGTGCAAAATGGCGTTGGTGAAATGCATGTCGTGTACTGATCGCTTTACCTCCAATTGAATAAGCATCCAGGAGGTGATCAGCAGTGTAGATAATCCATACGGTGAGACCCAGCGCCGCATAACCATAAGGCAACACCGTGACCCCCAGCAGACGGGCAAACATTATGGCACTTGCAACCGACCCGATTGCTACGTCCAGGCTGATCAGGTTAAAAATCCTTATCCATGACCGGTGTCCACTGCGGATAGGGTAGGCTGGATGGGCATCCATCTTGTATTGCCCTGCATCAATATTATGTCTCAACGCCTCCATCTATCCCATGCTTCTGTATCAACTATAAAATCGTTCAGGCGGTGTTGTTGCCACCTCAAAAAAGAATGCAGAAACCTTTTGATTGACCGCTTCCAGGTAGGTCACGCCTTTGGCCGCACTGGCTTCCGCCGGATTCCCGACGCCGGTGTCTTTTGTTACCTGAGTCCACTTTCGCTCGGCCCAGGCCCAACCCTCACGGATGGCAGAGAATGCATATTTCAGACCCTTGCCCTCCCCCGCCTCTTTTAGCGGAAGCACCCACTCTGGCCTGAGATGCATCATCACGCTGGTCTCCATCTCGCCAGCATGGTCATCCTTGTTGGTAAAGTATCTGGACTGGTCTACGGACTGGAACCAGTTGCACTGGAACAAGGACATCCGGGGGAATTTCAACCCCAATTCCCGGATCATGGTCCTGAAATCATTGCCACCATGGCTGTTCAATATGATCAGCTTATGGATGCCCTGCCTGTCCAAAACCTCCATAATATCCCTCAAGACGGCCATTTGTGTACTTGGGTTCATGTTGATATCGAGCTTCACATCCCATTGGCCGGTGTTGACCCCGAATGGAATTGCCGGCAGAACGACCAGGCGGGCTCCCTTTTCCCATGCCCTGCGCGCCGACTCGGCTGCTACCTCCTCCGCCTCCACAATGTCGGTGCCATAGGGCAGGTGATAGTTGTGCGCCTCCGTTGCCCCCCATGGAAGAATGGCAAGATCATATGTGGCGTCTTTGACCGTCTTCCAATGGCACTCTGCCAGAATGTAGGGTCTGGTCATGATGCTCTATTTTCTAGAAGTTGGGCGACAACAAATACTTGGCGTAGAACTCGTCAATCACCCTGACTGCTTCCTCAGGTGTGTCCACCAGGTTGAACAATTCGAGATCATCTTCACTTATCATGGCCTGCTCCACCAAAACCTTCTTGAGCCAGTCGACCATTCCTCCCCAGAATTTCTTTCCCACCATTACGATCGGAAAGCGTCCGATTTTTTTAGTCTGGATGAGCGTCAACGCCTCGGTCAGTTCATCCATGGTTCCAAAACCGCCGGGCATAATGATGAAGCCTTGCGAGTACTTTACAAACATCACTTTCCTCACAAAGAAATAGTCGAACGTGATGAGTTTGTCGGCATCGATGAAAGGATTTCCTTTTTGTTCAAAGGGAAGAAAGATGTTAAGGCCCACAGATTTGCCGCCCGCGCGATTAGCGCCTTTGTTGCCGGCTTCCATTATGCCTGGGCCGCCACCCGTCACCACGCCATAACCGTGCTGAACCAGCCGGTACGCAATCTCCTCCGCCGTCTTATAGTATGGGTGACCATGTTTTACCCTTGCAGAGCCGAAAATCGTGACGCAGGGGCCTATTTTGGCTAGTTTTTCAAACCCTTCAACGAACTCGCTCATCACCTTGAAAATCATCCACGAGTCAGAACTTTTGATTTCAGCCCAGTCCTTGTCCTTGAAAGCCTTGCGTATGCGATGCTCTTCTTCCAACGCCTGCTGAATCAGGTCTTCTCCGTTTCTTTTCTTCTTTGCCATATTCGGTTTACATTCACAAACAAGATTCCAAGATAGACAAACGACGGAAAACATGAGCCGGATCAATGTGTTGAGCCTTATGCTGATCATCCTGATCACTGCTGCCTGTCAATCTCCAACCAGGCCGTCCGGCGAATCGTGGGCCTTGTTGCCTTTTGAGAAAATCGATTCCGTAAATCCGGTTCTGACCCCAGGGTCTTCGCAGTTTGAATGCCCCATCAGGAAAGAGAGGATAGCCTGGGATGCCAAAGATGTGTTTAATCCTGCCGCTGTGGTCAGAGACGGAAAAGTATGGTTGCTGTTCAGGGCCGAAGATACAGTGGGAAGATTTGCAGGTACATCCAGGATTGGAGTTGCCGTGAGTGAAGACGGTCTCCACTTTGACAGAGATCCGGAACCGGTGTTCTACCCCGACGAAGATTCCATGAAAGTTATTGAATGGGAAGGCGGCGTGGAAGATCCTCGGGTCGTGGAAAGACCTGATGGGTTGTATGTGATGACTTACACCGCCTATGACGGAAAACTGGCCCGTCTGTGTGTGGCTACTTCACCCGATCTCGTAACGTGGAAGAAAGAAGGAACTGCATTTCCACCATCATACCTGCAAACCTGGAGCAAGTCCGGCGCCATTGTCGCTGAGCGTAAGGAGGAAAAGATCGTCGCGACTAAGGTCAATGGAAAATACTGGATGTACTGGGGCGACACGAATCTGTTTCTCGCCAACTCTGATGACTGCATCCATTGGTCAGTGATGGAAGAATCGGGGAAGCCAAAACCTGTTTTACAACCTCGTCCCGGTAAGTTCGACAGCCGGTTGGTAGAAAGCGGACCTTATGCACTGCTGACACAAGCCGGCATCCTGCTCCTGTACAATGGAATGAACCTCGACACTGGTGGTGATCCTTCATTGCCGGCGGGGGCTTATTGCTCAGGCCAGGTCTTGTTTGAAGCAAAGGATCCGTCGAACATCATCAGCCGGATGGATGGCTATTTCATGAAACCGGATAAGCCATATGAACAAACAGGCCAGGTGAGCCAGGTCTGCTTTATTGAGGGTATGGTTCCCTTCAAGGGGAACTGGCTGCTTTACTACGGCACTGCAGATTCAAAGATTGCCGTAGCCTCCTCACCGTTTGAGTAACAGGTCGGACAAAGCGCTGTCCAGATCAGGAAAATAAAAACGAAAGCCTTCTTGCAGCGCCCGTTGCGGTATAACCCTGCATCCATTCACTACAATCTCGGCCATCTGGCCCAGCATAAGCCTAAGCACAAATTCGGGCACCGGAGGCAGCCACAGCGGGCGGTGCAATAGCCTGGCAGACTTATGGGTAAGCTCACGATTGGCACAGGGCTGATTGGTTACTGCGTTGTATGCACCAGCCCATTTCGAATGCGTTATTGCCTCATGGAAAATTCTGCAAAGATCCTGAATGTGAATCCAGCTCATTATCTGACGGCCTGATCCGAGCGGTGCTCCCGCAAACAATTTGATGGGCCGAACAATCTCCTGTAGCACACCGCCCTTATCACTCAGCACCATTCCGATCCTGAGTTTGACGAGACGAATACCCAAGGTCGTCATGCCATCCACCGATTCCTCCCATTGACGAACCACATCAGCGAGGAAGTCATTTCCTGCAGGGTGGTCTTCCGTCACACCATCTTCGCCGGTGAGAAATCCATAGTAGCCTATGGCCGATGCCGATATGAATGTCTTCACCGAATGTCCTCCTTTGGAGAGGGTGTCGTAGAGCAGGCGTGAAGATTGAATCCTGCTTTCCAGAATTTCCTTTTTCCGCTGCGCCGTCCAGCGCTTCTCGGCCACCCCGGCTCCTGCCAGGTGGATGATCACTTCAACACCTTTCAGCGCTCTGGCATCCAATTTGCCGTTTGAAATATCCCAGGCGTAGCAAGGCACTTTGCCGGTTCGCGGTGAGCGTCCCAGGTGAACAACAGCGTGTCCCTGCTGCAGCAGGAACTCGGTCAATGCAGATCCAATAAGTCCGGAGGCGCCGGTAATGAGAATGACCATTGTCAAACAACTAAAATTTGAATCATCTTTACAATCAAGATAACCATTGAACCATGAAAAAGTTGGTATGGCTGCTGATCGTTTTTGTACCTGGTTGGCTAATGGCCCAGAAGGTCACGGTTTCCAAGAAGTCAGAAAAGATCAAAAGTGAATCAGCAGAAGGATATAAATGCGAACTGGAAGGCAAGAAGGCTGATATAGAGGATGCTTTCAACAAGTTTCTGAAAGACACCGGGAAGCTTCGATCGGGAAGCAGTTACTCCTTTGTTGAGCACCCCACATTGGGAAGTACCGTCTACACTACCGGGATACTATACGCGGAATGTGAGGGCAATGACGAGAAAGCAACGGTATGGGCCGGTATTAAAGGATCAGAGTGGACCGTTAATGATCTCGGCATGGTTGAAAAGCAGGTTGAAAATCTTGTCTACCAGTTTGGGGTCAAATACTATCGCGACAAGATTCAGGCACAGATCGACGAGAGCCAGCGCGCACTGGATGCCGTTATCCGTCAGCAGCAGAGACTCACCACCCAGCAAAAGGACCTGACCATCAAGCTGAGCAACAATGAGCAGGAGAAGATTCAGCTCGACAAGGCCATTGAGGCCAATAAACTTGAACACCTTGTTACCATTCAGAAGATAGAGAATAACAAGAAGTCACAGGACTCTGTAGCCCTTGCGGGAGAGCAGATCAAGAAGGTCATGGAGATGCATAAGGAGCGTCAGCGGAAGGTGAACTAGATCACCTCGCTTCTTCATATCCTGGTTTCATTTTCCATTCATATGTGACAGTGTCATAGTAGGAAATTGGGTTGGGCCACTGCACAAAGGATTCCATTTTCAGGTATTGCCCCAGATTGTGCTTGATCATCTCATCAAACATAAAAGCACACCGGCCTTTTACCTCACTTTCGGGCAATGCAGGCGTGACAAACTCCTCCCTGAATTCTGAGATGTTGAAATCCTTATCCATCCTGAAGTGGCCTCCCACTCCTCTCTTGTCAGTTCCAGGGGCGGGACGTATGACATAGAAGTAGTGAATACCCTCATCAGAGATGAAGTACTTCTCAATCTGAAACTTGAAATTGATGGATGAATAGTAAGTCTTGTGCTGCGGCTGAAACCGGTCTGCCATTTTGGTGTAGGGCGGAGCTGAAAATATATAAGTAACGATGTTTGTCAGAATTTTATCCTGCTCCTTCGGATTATAATACCTGCTGACATCGTATTTCTCTTTCTGGCTGCATGATATTACGAGCAGCACACCCAACAACATACTCCAATTCTTCATCATATAAGATTACAATTCACTTCATCTGAAAAAGCAAGATCGGGGCGAAGTGCCCCGATCTGCTCACAAACTCAATTTAACCTATAACTATTTTGAATAGTCCGTAATTCCAGGATTCCAGTTCACCCAGCCGCTCGTCCAGTCCGTGGTGCCGAAAGCGCCGCGGTAGGCTACAGTCTGGAAACCTGAGAGCCCCGTAAAGTCAGCACCGGAGGTCAGCGGTGAGCTGGCGGTCGGGATCAGGGTTGGCGCGCCGTTGAGCGGCTCGAAAATGGTAGCGCTCAAACCTGAATCTGTCCACTTCGCCATCATGGTATTGGTTGCTTTCAACCAGGCCACTGGCGCCATGCTGTTGAGCTGCTGCTCAGACGCACCGCTGTTGTATCCAAACACACCGTTGGTGAATCCACCCGCACCGGCAGGGCAGATCCTTCCGCGAGGGGCATTAGGATGGTTGGCATTGGCTCCGAAAGGAAGGCCCGTAACTGCGCTTGTTTCGTCAGCAGTGGAGGCGCTTCCGTATCCATTGCCTCCCCAGCCATCGACACCGGCAAAGATGTTGTTCTTGATGGGGACCTGGTTCGCGCTGGCCTTGGCAACCGTTCCGCCGGAACCGGTGGGAGTCGCTGCAGGGAGACCGCCATCGATGAATACGCCGTTAGGATATCCAGTTACTATTGAGTTGAATAAGCCCATGGCTGAATTCCGGCGGATCTGTGCGCCATTCTGGAACTGGAGATCTATGGTAGTACCAGATGTTGCCTTTCCACCTATAATGGTCATGTTAGAAAACTGCGCCACCGTAACAGGCGCATTTGAATCCGTTTGTGCGCCAATGGCGTTATTGTCTGACTCGAACCCGTTTGAACCTGATTGGTCAGCGATGTTGGAATCGCGAATGCCTAGTCCAAACTGTACCTTTCCTGAGAATCCGTTATCCGTGTCAAAATCGTCATCAATTCCTTTGTACGCGATCAGGTGATCAGCATTGACAGCGCCGCCAAACCACTCATAAGAATCGTCGTTAGCATAAGTCACCTGGATGTAGGAAAGGGTGGTTCCGGATCCGATGCTTCCCAAAGTTAGTCCGTTGATTTCCTGGTTCGGGTTGATCGGGTAACCCGCATATTCAATCCGTACGTATTTAAGGGTGCCGGAATTGTCATTATCTGCTGCACTTGCGCCTCCGCCGATAAAGCCGCCATAACCCCCTTCCAGTTCTTCAATCATATCCGTACCTGTGGATGAGGACAAAAGTCCATTGGCAGAAGTGAAATTATTTTTCGCTTTTCCACAGAGAACTACTCCACCCCAGTCGCCCGATTTCTTCGTGCCGGGAGATTTCTCTGACGTAAATATGATGGGCGCTGTTGAAGTACCAACAGCCTGGATTTGACTGCCGCGCTGAACAATCAGTGTACCGCCAGGCGTTCCGGTCTTGCCATAAATAACAGTGCCGGCTTCAATGGTGAGTACTGCTGTTGCCGAGATAACAGGTGCCACTGTTCCTGAAGAAGGTTTTTCATCCTTGCCTACACGAACAAAACCGTTGAGACGATAGATCTTGTCTTTGGTCCATGTAGTATTGCTGGTGATGTTGCCGGTGACTTCAACAATTGTTTTTGCGGGAACTGCAGAAACCGTTGCCGTAAAGGTGCCCACATTGGACTGCTGGTTCTTCTTGTCCAACGCCTGGAAGGTCACTACGTAAGTAGCGCCTACGCTGGCAGTGGCGGGAATGGTATAGCTTATGTTCACGGTTTGAGAAGGGCTGCCATCCAGGGTCTGGTCTGGCAGGTCAGCGCTCGCTGCGCCATTCACCAGAATTTTTAACATGGATCCACCTTCAGGAGAATCTACAGCTATTGCTGTAGTTACTGCGCTTCCGGCAGTATTGGATGCTGTGGCCGGAGTAACGGTAACAGTGGGTGCAGGCTTATTGGTCTCCGTCTTTGTGCATGAAGAGACAAGCAAGCCTGCCACCATCATTACTGCGGTCAGGCTGCCGCCCAGAAGACCTGCCGCTAATGTTTTGGCATTTTTCATTGTTTTT
>JAFEAM010000011.1:23539-50611 GCA_018266395.1 Bacteroidota bacterium
TTAAAGCAAAACCAACTATCGTTTACCTATGCGTTATAAGTGTTAACTGAGTTGGAACAAATCCTTGCGCGATTTACATCCGATAGGTGAATCCGATGGAATACAATCTGCCTGGCCGGAAGTTTTGAATAGAGGGATCCTTGTCCTGATCCCACTTGCCGTCTCCATTGCCATCCTGAAGAAATTGCTGGCGCTGATTCAGAATGTCAGAGACACCGCCACGCAGGTTGAAGTGTTCGCTGAGACGCTTATTGAAAGTAAAGTCGATCACGTTCCTTGGCATGAGGTATACATCGGGATAGGAATCGTTGCCCACGAAGACAATGTTCTTGCCCACTACATTATAAAGGAGATTGAACTGCCAGCCAGACATTGGCTCATCATAAAAAACACCTGCATTGATCACATAGGGAGCCTGTCCTTGCAGGGGTCTCTCCGCCTCGCGATTGGCCGCCAAATATGCAGGAATCCGAATCACACTCTTGATGAGTGTAGCATTAAACATCATACTGAGGTTGTTGATCACTTTTGATCCTGTAAGACCGGAAAGTGATTTCCTGACCTCCATTTCTACCCCATAGCTCGTGGCATGATCGGCATTGGAAAAAGTTACATTCTTTACGCCGCCGCCGGGAGAGTTGGTGTCGACGATCGATTCGATGGGATCCTGAAAGTACTTGTAAAAGGCTCCAAAGGTGATCAGTTCATTCTTGGAGGGATACAATTCCCAGCGCACATCATAGTTCTGGATTCTCGCGGTCTTGAGCCCTGGATTTCCAAAATAGAGAAAGTTGAAATTGAAATCATAGAAAGAGAATGGGGCAAGTTCCCTGAACTCCGGACGGTTGAGTGTTTCTCCATAGGCTACGCGAACCAGCATCTTTTCAGTGAAGTTGTAGCTCAGGTTGGCCGATGGCAACAGGCGGTTGACCTGGTTATTCACATTCACCGGCTGCTGTTTGAAATCATCGTAACTGTTCAGCTTCTGGAGATTGTCTTCAATACGAACGCCGGCATCGAGTTTGAACTTTTCAGCAAATGGGACAGAGGTCATAACATAGGACGCCATCAGATGGTTGGATGCAGCATAGCTGTCCTTCTTGTAAGTCAGCTCGCCGATGATAATTCCATCAGTCAGGTTTATATTCTGAGGCTGGAACAATTCACCTGGAGTTGCATAGCGCAAATTGGGATTCAGCGTTGTCCCTGCCTTTACGTAGCCAATATTCCGGGCCGCGAAGCTTCTGTCCTTGTTTTCAAAGAAGAACCCCGCCTTGATTTCCGGGCTCTTCAAGGGGTCCTTTCCTCCGATAAGCTGGCGGATCGATAAACCTCCCGAATAAGCGCTTTCATCAACATTGGAATAGAAACGGCCCAGCAGATCAGGTGTGACCGTGTTGGGTACGATAATGGATGCTTTCCCCACTCCGGCATCGTATTGTGAGCGATATCTTTTGTAATCCGGCTGATTTCTTCCGGACTTGTTATAACCCGCGAGCCACTCCACGGTCGTTCTGCCCTCAAAAAACTGATGCGTACCCAGCAGCTGACCGGAGTAAATGCTCCGGTACACCTTATCAAAAGATCCATTCAGTTGCCCTTCGCTGATTCCCGTTCCGGTGCGATCTACCCACTGATCCTGCGAGCTTTGATTGTACATGTTTTTGAACTCCACATGATGATTGGGGCTGAATTTGAAAGCCCAGTTGAAGAGAAATCCGGTCCTAATCAACTGGTTGTACTGCTTGTCGGCGTAACCAAAGTTCTGATCCTGGCCTCCACCAGGCGTGGTCGTGTAGTCATTGCGCTGCACATCAAACTTTGCAAAGGCATTGGAATAGGTAAGTGCAGACACATTGCCCACTTCGACCTTTCCGATGCTGAATCTCCGGCTGAAGGTCAGGTTAAGTCTTTGATCAGGAACGGCAACCGTCTTCTGAGGTGTCCACAAATTCTTCAAGGATCTTCCTGCAGAAACCAGGGCATCACCCTGAACATTGGAAACATTGGCAGGGAAGCCCGCAGGCAGCGAATAATATCCTGTATTGAATCCAGTAAAGTGAGTGGCTGAATGCTCCTGCTGATAGAAAGTCTGAAAGGTTGTTCCCTCCCTCACCCATGTGCTGTAGTCTATTACAAAGCTGTTCTCATCGGGAATGCTCTTTGTAAAAACCTTTACCACCCCTCCGCCAAAATCACCGGGAATATCAGCCGCAGGGCTTTTATACACCAGCATCTTGTCAAGTTGATTGCTGGGGAGCGTGGCAAATGAAAATGATCTCACGTCCGTCTCCACGCTGGGTGCATAGGCATTGTGCAACATTACCGGATTGTAACGTTCTGATAGGCCACGGATCTGGACAAACTGTTCACCGCGGATGGTTACGCCTGGCACTCTCCTCAGCACCTGTGACGCGTCACGATCAAGGGTCTTTGCAATAAACTCGGAGGTAATGCCCACAACAACCACTTTTGACTCCTTGATGGACTTTAGCAAATCAAAATCAGTACCCGTCTGGCGCTTGCCGGTCACCACCACCTCTTCGAGTTCCGACACATCTTCATGTACCTCAATGTCAATCGTGATTCTTTTGGCGGTCTCCACTTTAACATCTGGAATGGAGTGGGGCTTATACATCACAGAGGTTACCTGCAAGGTGTAAGTGCCTTCCCTGACATTATTGATCATGAAATTTCCCTCCACATCTGTGGCGGCACCCTGGGTGGTACCCACAATGACAACATTAGCCCCTACGACTGCCTCTCCTGTCTTGGCATCTTTGATCTTGCCTGCTATACTTCCCTGACCGAAAGAAGATAACGAGAGAACCCAGGGGATACAAAATAACAGAAGTCTCATAAGGGTATTTGAGGTGTGCCGCAAAGGTCACGAGCCATTATTACCCCATGAGGTATGTCCTGTTACCTGTTTGTTAAAACCGCTTCGGCGAGGAGCTCCATTGCGCTCTGCTTCCGCATAATCTTGACAAGCAATGGGTTGCAAGACAGTCGCCGTAACCATGCGGTAAAATTTCGGTTATGTTCATAACCGGTAGTTAACAAAAAGACCCTCCGCAGAGGGCCTTTCGGTTTTGTTTAACGGGCTAAAAAACCTAGAAAATATAACGCACCCCTACCTGTCCCTGCCAGCGCGAGCTGAACTGATCAATAGAGTACGTCGAAGCAGGCTGAACGAAGGTGTACGTCGGAGCGGCAGTTGATGAAGCGCCGCGGTTTACCCTGAGCCCGATATCCACAGAACTGTTAAGCGTGTTGGGAGCAAAGTAGTAAACACCCCAGTTCTTGTTCAATAGGTTGGTAAAGTTGATCATGTCAAAACTCAGCTGCAGGGTATTGATCTTGTCACCGACCCTGAAGTGAAAATCATGCATCAAACGAAGGTCAGCCTGGTTGTTCCATGGCGTTCTGGCTCCATTGCGTTCAGCGTACTGGCCGCGATGTGTGCTGAGATAGGGATCGTTTTTGATGAATGCATCCAGTGCAGTCCACTGCTGAGCAGCTGTGGTGGTGGTGCCATCTGCGTTCTTCAGGTCAACCAGGTTGATCTGGTCAGGTGAAGCCGGAATGAAGGGAAGATCAATCTGCTGACCGTTGCGGGTCAAGTTGTTGCTGGATGTGATCGCATAGGTGAAAGGTGATCCCGACTGTCCCGTGAAGATCAGTGAAACATAGGTTGTCCCCTTCTCCGACCATTGCTTCTTGTATTGCACAGAGGCAACTATCCGGTGGCGGATATCAAAGTTGGAGTAGGTCAGTGCGGGGTTGTTCGGATTCAATGACTGATTTACCTGCCAGCCAGACTCCGGAGAATTGCGAATGCCATTGAGGATGTCCTTCGATTGCCCATAGGTATAGGCAGCCATCACACTGAGACCCATCGGAAATTCTTTAGTCACTTTTGCAGTAAGCTGGTACCGGCTTCCCTTGTTGGTATTGGTGATGAGGTAAACACTGGAGTAACTGTTGCTTACCCTGTTACCTGTACCGGTGGCTGTAGTGGAGGCCAGGTACAGCGGCTGTTGCTTGTTCACATCATTTGGAGCGTAGAATACAGAGTCTTTCAGGTTCACCTGCTTGATCATGACATCCTTGATGGTTTGGGTGTACAACGCTTCCAGCGTAACGTTATATCCGCCCGGCAATTTGAAGTCCACGGCTATATTACTTCTCCACATTCTGGGCATCTGGAAATTCTTATCCAGCACATCCAACTCCGTTCTGTTTTTGGAGCCATTAGCTGCTGCGAATGCCTGGTATTGAGTCGGATCTGTAGGGATCGCCGTTCCTGCTTTCGGAGGATTGAGATCCATCGCGCCGAAACTTACGCCGTTGTTTACGTATCCGTAACCGAGCCATGCAAAAGGTATTCTGCCCGTAAACAATCCTGATCCACCGCGCAGTACAATACTCTGATCACCCTTCAGATCGTAGTTGAAGCCAATCCGCGGTGAGACATAAAGCTGACTGAAGTACTTGTTGCCGATTTGAGGAATGGGGGTGTCGTAGGTATACGTTGTGCCATAATTGGCCGGATTGGCAGGGAAATTAGCCTGTCCGTTAACATCAGGTCCGGTTGGCAGCACGGTCATATCCCCCCTGAGGCCATACGTAATTCTAAGTTTGTTGTTGACCGACAGTTCGTCCTGGGCATAGAAGCTGAGCATGCCAATGCTGAAGTTCGCAGGAGATGAATTGAGGTTAGTTTCACGGGTATTATCCACCGGATTGTAGAGCGCCCTCATGCGGGAAGGATTATCCGCGAGAAAGTTCGCCAGGCTGGAGTAATCATAACGGCCGTTCCACGAGTTGATGAAATTGTACTGGATGTTGTAGAACTCGTTGTGCGTTCCTATGGTGAAGTTGTGATTCCCGGCGAAGAACTTGAAGTTATCCGTAAACTCGAATGTCTTCTGGCGCATGTTGAAAATGCCTGCTTCACGGTTTGTTCCAATAAGTGCATGACCGCCACCAATTCCGTTGATCTGAATCTGAGGGAAGATCATACTGCCAAGCGGATTGCGTCCGTCCTTGATGTCTGTGTAACCGAGAATCAAACTGTTACTGGCGGCGTTGCCGAACCTGCTTTTGAATTCAAGGACTGTGCTGGTATTGGTGTTCTTCTGAAGGAAGTCATAGTTGCCGAACTGGAACTCGTTTGTAGAGCGTTCCAGGTTGGTAGCTTCCGAAACCACCGTGTTGTTGCGCAGTGCAATACTGTGATTGTTGTTGATCTTCCAGTCGATCCGGTTGAAAAACTTCTGGCTTTTGGAGTAGATGTTGTAATCTGTCGTCGCTCCCGGATTATATCCGCCGGCAGGATTGTACTGGCTTGCCGGCATGTTTTCAAGCTTGTTGATGATCTGGTTGGCAATGTCAGTAGTCATGAAGTAATTGGGTGCCCCAGCGGGAAACAGCAGCGGAATCTGGCTGTGGGTAATCTCTTCATTGGTAAACCAGAACAGCTTGTCTTTGATGATAGGCATGCCCAGGCGAAACCCTGTCTGGTAGTCATAGTAGGATGAATTCAGCGAACCGTCACCCACCTTGTCTGCGCCCTTGTAATTTCCGGTAATGGTGTTGTTGCGGCCAAACATGTAGACCGAACCCGTCACGTCATTTGTTCCGCTTCTCGAAACTGCGTTTATGCTGCCTCCTGTAAAGTTGCCAAGCGACACATCATAAGGAGCGATCTGCACCTGCACTTCCTGAATGGCATCCAGACTGAATGAGTTGGTACGGGTGCTGCTGCCGGGCTGGTTGGCTGTTCCCGAAATTCCTCCAAGGGAGGGACTGAAACCAATGGCGTCATTGTTGACTGCGCCATCAAGCGTGATATTGTTGTAGCGGAAATTCGTTCCTGCAAATGAATTGTTGCTGGACTGCGGTGTCAGGCGGGTGAAATCCGAAAAGCTTCTTGACAGAGTGGGCAGTACCTGGATTTGATTCTTGCCAACGCTTGTACCGGTTCCGATCTTGTCGGTCACTTCCGACGCCACTCCCACCACCACCAACTCGTTCAACTGCTGACTTTCTTCTTTGAGTACAGAGTTCAGAACAAACGTCTCTCCCAATTTCAAATAGAGATCCTTCTGATTTTCCTGAATGTAGCCGACAAAGGAGATGGTCACATCATAGGGACCGCCTGGAGGAAGGTTCGCCAGAGTGAATCTCCCCTCATGGTTGGTCGCCACACCGAAATTTGAGTTGGTGGGCTTGTATAGCAATTGAACGGTTGCTCCGGGCAGCGATTCACCTTTGGAATCCACGACATGGCCTGTTACGGCGCTGGTCGTAGTTTGGGCGAATACCCCAAAAGGAACAGAAAACAAGGTCAGGATCAGTATTATGTAAAGCGTCTTCTTCATCTCTTCAGATTTGACGCAAAACTCCCACCCTAGTATTACCCTAGCTGACCGCCAATGTTATGTAATTATTAATTGAAGCTTTTTTCGACCTCTCCCATGGAGGCAACATTTTGGGTGATCCCGCATGAGATCCCGGTCAATAAATTAATTATCAATAGTTTGGAGCCATCTACGACGTAACATTCCCCTAAATACCCGGTAACAGACATAATTTCCAGGTAATTCTCGCAGCCATTCCTCCGGCCAAAAATATTTCTCGTAATCAGTGAATCTTTTAGGTGTGATTACGGTATAAAGTGAGTCCCTGCTCTTCCTGGGAGGGGTTTAATGGGGTGCGTGCTGGATCAGAATCCTAATAATTTGATTGGATTCACATTTTTTTATCCACCGAACACCTAAATCAGCGCAAAAGCGCAATAAATAAGTCATTAGAACGGAGGATCAACGGTCACACAACAGTGGCTTAACGGTCACATCTAAAACACATTCAATACATATCCAATACAGCAACAAAACAGCAATAGTCCCCACAGACCATTCATGAGGTGATCATTCCCTTTCATTTAATTAAAGGTGAGACCTGGCATCAGCAAACCAATTTGCCCCAGGAAATAAGAGTTACGAGTGCTTTTTACTTGCTGATCGGAACCTTGGTAAGGAGGACTTTGATGATGTCTGTGGTCTTGACATTATCCGCCTCGGCCTCGTAGTTGAGAATGATCCGGTGGTTCATCACATCGCGCGCCACCTCCTTGATGTCTTCCGGAAGGACATAGTCCCTTCCCTCCAGATAGGCCGCCGCCCTGGACGCCAGGTTGAGGTTGATGCTGGCGCGGGGACTTGCGCCAAACTGGATGTATTGCGCCTCGTTGTCCAGCTTGTATTCTTTCGGTTTTCTGGTGGCCGTTACCAACTCGATGATATACTTTTCCAGTGATTCAGAAATCTTCACTTTGTTTACTTCCTCACGGATGGCAAAGATATCTTCCTTGCTCAGAACCGTATTGACCGTAAAACTGAACTGCATGTTGGAAATCCTCCTCATGATTTCCAGTTCTTGTTCCTTGGTGGGATAGTCAACAAATACTTTCAGCATGAAGCGGTCCACCTGGGCTTCGGGCAGCGGATAGGTGCCTTCGTTTTCCACAGGGTTCTGCGTTGCCATTACCAGGAACGGCTTGTCCAGCTTGAAGGTGGTTTCGCCAATCGTGACCTGCTTTTCCTGCATGGCTTCGAGCAACGCCGACTGCACTTTGGCAGGAGAACGGTTGATCTCATCCGCCAGAATGATGTTCGCGAAAATGGGTCCTTTCTTCACTTCAAACTTTCCTTCCCGCTGGTTGTAGATCATGGTGCCTACCAGGTCGGACGGCAGCAAGTCAGGCGTGAACTGGATGCGTGAGAAATCCAGGTGAAGAACCTGTGACACAGTAGAAATGGTAAGGGTTTTGGCAAGGCCGGGTACACCCTCCAGCAGGATGTGACCGTTGGTAAACAGGCCAATGAGCAGACGGTTAACCATATACTCCTGCCCTACTACCACCTTGGCCACTTCGGAATAAACCTGCCTGATCTTCTGCCTATGCTCCTGTGCCTGTTCTGTTATTGTGTCAAAAGCCATAATCCTGGATTACTTTCTTCAAAAATCTCCGCAATAATAGGGATTTGAGGGTTAAAAACGGCTAGAAGTTGCCGGGGGTTATCATACCGGGATAAGTGGTAAGGCCGTGCTATTCATCAAAGGAGAGGATTTCCACCCCCCTGGGATTCATCAGAAACGAATTGACGATGTTCTGCACCATACGATTGTCCTTCCCTGCCTTCACATATTGCCTGGCGGTGTCAAGATTGCCAATCTGGGTTTCAGTATCCATGTAGCCGTATCCTGCATAAATCCCGTTCTCTACCAAAACCAGCGAGCGCTCCTCGCGTACCCTTCCACGTCCTATGATGGCCACAGTCTCGCCGTCTCCAAAGAAGCTGTCAATGGCTTTCTGAACCCGTTGGTTATACTTCTTTTTCTTTTCTTTCCCTTCGCAGGCGCCGCCGCACGTGCCGGACTGATGTGCATAGCAAGGACCCTTTGCCGTCTGCAATCCTGACAGCTTGGGGCACAGGTCAAACTCATTCACTTTTTCCCAAAGAAAATTCCAGGCATCCCCCTTGTAGCTGAAGGTGATGAGGGGATGAGTATTTCTTGCGACTGCATTGATCACAAAACGATGATAACCGTTGCGGTCTTCGTAATCATAAATTCCCCACTCCTCCGTTCTGAATTTCTGTGCAAGGTTATACTTCGGCCACAGTCTCCTGATTTCCTGGGCTTCGAGGATCAGGGCGATCAACTCACTGCCAGTAAGCTCATAACTGATATGGTGAATCTCATTGCGGATGTTGGACCTGTTCCATTCGCGGGCGTCCCCCGAGAAATGTCCTGCCATTCGCTTCCGGATATTGATGGCTTTGCCCACATAGATGACCTGCCCATTCGCATCATGAAAGTAGTAGACCCCTGCGCTGGCGGGCAGTGTCTCATACTCTTCTTTGGGAAGATTCGGAGGGAGGATGGTTTCACCGGAGTTTCGCTTCAGGGCTTTCGCTATCACGCCTTCCATGTCGCGCTTCAGCAAGATGTCAAAGATCTTTGCAGTTGCTTCTGCATCTCCTCCTGCACGATGACGTTCATGGATATGGATGCCCAAACTCTCTGCTAGCCGCCCCAGGCTGTAGGAGTCCAATCCCGGGATAATCTTCCTTCCCAACCTCACCGTGCAAAGTCTCTTCGCCGACCATTGAATTCCTGCGTCCTCGAATTCCTTCTTCAGGAAACTGTAATCAAAATGCGCATTGTGTGCTACAAAGACCCTGTCTTTCAGCCAGCCGTGGATTTCCCGGGCCACCTCTTCGAAAGTGGGCGCGGTACGCACCATGTCATCGGTAATACCGGTGAGTCCGGTGATGAAATACGGCACATTTCGCTCCGGGTTGATAAGCGTGCGGAATTGATCTGTGATCTGCATTCCATCGTGGTGGAAGACCGCAACCTCGGTCACCCGGTGGCGGCCGGCATATCCGCCCGTCGTCTCGATATCCACAATGGCATACATAATCTGAAAATTACTAACGGCACGGTGTCGTAAAAAGTGCCATGCACTGCAAGTTCTATTTCATTAGAGTTTAACTAATTCCAGACTCGGTCTACTAACCAATATCAGGAGCCAAGTTATGTTCTTTACCAACCTTTTTACTTTGTCACTTTTCTTTGCGTGCCCAAAGAAAAGTAACCAAAAGAAAAGGCAGCACGAACGCTGCGCACCTCCCCGCTGCTAGCCGCCTTGCCAACGCACATGCCTCGGTTTGCGCCGCGCCGTTCGTGCACGCCCACCGCACCGATGACTCGGAAAACGCAGATGACTAATGGGCATGGATCTTCAAACTATTTGCATAACACTTGCACGAGTATAGGCATTTGCCTGCAGCGGGGTCAATTCGCTAGCTTTGGGACGTGAATCTGGTTGTTCGTTTTCTGTTGTCAGGGGTGGCGGTCATGCTGACGGCCTATTTGCTCCCTGGGGTTCATGTGCAGGACTATTGGGCTGCGCTGCTGGTGGCACTGCTGATCTCGGTCTCCAACGCCGTGGTCCGCCCCATCCTTGTTCTTTTTACCATCCCCATCACCATCCTGACATTGGGGCTGTTCCTTCTGGTGATCAATGCCCTCATCATTCTAATGGTCGATTATTTTGTACAGGGATTCAATGTCGACGGGTTCTGGTGGGCACTCGCGTTCAGCCTGATCCTATCGGTGTTCAACAGCCTGTTCTCTGACATTACCCGCGAGCGTTCCTCCTGATCGACCATCCATCACAAACAGGAGTCCGGCATCAATTGGTTTTGATAATTTCAGTTACATCATCTTCACCCTTATGAAAAGATTTTTCGTGCTTTTGTTTGTTTCCGCCAGCGCAGCTGCGCAACAGCCTGTTACGCTCACGGTGGAGCACATCATGCGCGATCCCAAATGGATCGGCACTTCGCCTTCAGGCATCTTCTGGTCGGAGGACAGCAAGCAGATATACTTCAACTGGAACCCGGAAAAGAATCCCGGTGACTCTCTGTACTCCATTACTACCGCCAATCACACACCCCAAAAAGTGGCCATCAGTGTCAGGATAAATCTCCCGGCACCAAGCGGTGCATATAACAAGGCTCACACCAGAAAAGTATATGAGAAAAATGGTGATATCTTCCTGATGGACATTGCAACAGGCAAGATCACAGCCGTCACCTCCACAACGGAAAGGGAGTATAACCCTGCGTTCTCCTTCGATGAGAAGAAAGTCATGTTCACCTACAACATGAATCTCTACAGTTGGGAAATTTCCACAGGATCATTCGCACAGCTGACCGACTTCAGGAAAGGAACAAAGAAAACAGACCGTACCTCCGAGCAGGAGAAATGGCTGAAGTCCGATCAACTGGCATATTTCCAGGTGTTGCGCGAAAGGAATGCCGACCGGAAGGCCACCACTAAGATGCAGAAGGCGGAGAGACCACGCAGACCGAAGGAAATCTATATCGAAGACAAGAACGCAGAACAGATTCAGTTGAGCCCTGACGGACGCTTCGTCACCTATCGGCTCTCCAAGAGCGCGAATGCAAAGAACACCATCGTGCCCAATTACGTGACAGAGTCCGGCTTTACCGAAGACATCAACAGCCGCACCAAAGTCGGTGCACTGCAAACCACCTATGAAATGATGGTCTACGATATCCAGAAGGATACCGTACTCGCCGTAAAAACTGACGAGATCGAAGGCATTATGGATATTCCGGCCTTCAGAAAGGACTATCCAGCCAAGAGCAGCAAAAACACCAAGACCAAACAAGAGCCAAGGACGCTCACTTTCTTTGGTCCTGTGTGGAGTGAAGATGGCCAGCATAATGTTGTTGTGGCAAGAGCGCAAGACAACAAAGACCGGTGGCTGCTGTCCCTCGATCCAGCCAATCAAAAGTTCACACTGGTAGACCATCAGCACGACGACGCCTGGATCGGAGGTCCCGGCACCGGATTCGGTATGGGCGCCTTTGGATGGGTCAGCGGCTCACAATTCTGGTTCCAGTCGGAGGAGTCGGGATATTCTCACCTGTACGTTTACGATTTCACTGCGAAAAAGAAGACTGCTATCACCTCAGGAAAATATGAAGTGCAGGGAGTAGAACTCTCAAAGGATCACAAATACTTCTTCCTCACCACCAACGAAGTCCATCCCGGCGAAAAACATTTCTATAAGATTCCTGTCACCGGCGGCAAAGCCGAAAAGCTCACCACCATGACAGGCGCCAGCGAGGTGTCAATATCTCCCGATGAAAAGTGGCTGGCCATACGATATTCCTATATCAACAAGCCATGGGAGCTTTATCTGCAGGAAAACAAGCCTGGGGCAAAGGCCACGCAGATCACGCAATCCGTCACCGAAGAATTCAAGTCGTATCCCTGGCGTGATGCTGAGGTCACCACTTTCAAGGCGAGGGATGGCGCCGATGTGTACACCCGTGTGTACCGGCCGGCCAAGCCCAATGGCGCCGCGGTAATATTTGTACATGGTGCAGGCTACCTCCAGAATGCACACAAATGGTGGAGCAACTACTTCCGCGAATACATGTTCAACAATCTTCTTGCTGACAAGGGATATACGGTTCTCGACATCGATTACCGCGCCAGTGCCGGTTATGGCCGTGACTGGAGAACCGGCATCTATCGCTTTATGGGTGGGAAGGACCTGGATGATCATGTGGATGGAGCCAAATGGCTAGTCGAGAAATACCAGATCGATCCAAAGAGAATCGGAATTTATGGAGGATCGTATGGCGGCTTCATTACGCTCATGGGAATGTTTACCACTCCCGATGTTTTCGCAGCTGGGGCCGCACTAAGACCCGTCACTGACTGGGCACATTACAATCATCCATATACAGCCAACATCCTCAACGAGCCGTTCACCGACAGTCTTGCCTACTACAAGAGTTCACCGCTTTACCATGCCGAAGGGTTGAAAGGTCATCTACTGATCTGTCACGGGATGGTGGATACGAATGTTCATTTTGAAGATGCCGTACGCCTGAGCCAGCGGCTGATTGAACTTGGCAAAGACAATTGGGAGCTGGCGGTGTACCCAATGGAAGATCATGGATTTGTGGAGGCTAGCAGCTGGACCGATGAATACAAGCGGATCCTGAAGTTATTTGAAACAAAGTTGACCAGGTGATCCTGTCGGGGTCGCTTTATTCACCATCTTCGTCACATGGGTGAGGTGGACAGCGTACGCCTGCATTTCGATCAGGGCAGTGTAGGGATACTGAACATTATCCTGGCGCTGATCATGTTTGGAGTAGCGCTGGAAATCCGGTTGGAAGATTTCAGAAGGCTCCTCCGTATTCCCCTGATCGCTTTGACGGGGCTCGTCTCACAGTTCATTCTGTTGCCGGCGGTGACGTTTGTGCTCGTTCTGTTGCTTCAACCCTCACCCAGCATCGCCCTTGGGCTGATACTGGTGGCAGCATGTCCGGGGGGAAATATCTCCAATTTCATCACCTATCTGGCCAAAGGAAATACAGCTTTGTCCGTAAGCCTGACCGCTGTGGGCACCGTGCTGGCCATCTTCATGACTCCGTTCAATCTTGGTTTCTGGGGAAGCCTCTACCCTCCCGTTGCTTCCATCCTGCATGAGGTAAGTCTGAACGTGATGGAAGTGCTGCAGGCCATTTTCCTGATCGCAGGACTTCCGCTGGCCGCTGGAATGTACATGGGTGAGAAATTTCCCCAACTGTCTGCCCGAATATCAAAATGGATGAAGCCCATCTCCATCCTGATCTTCATCGGCTTTGTGCTTATCGCACTGCTCAACAACCTCGATATCTTCACTGAACACATTCATCGCGTTTTACTGGTGGTGCTGCTGCACAATGCGCTTGCACTCTCCAGCGGTTTCTTCGCTGCACGTGTCGTGGGACTGACATTCAGGGACCAGAAGACCATTGCCATTGAAACTGGGATTCAGAATTCGGGATTGGGTCTGCTGCTCATCTTCAGCTTTTTTGACGGCCTGGGAGGCGCTGCCCTTGTTGCGGCCTGGTGGGGCATCTGGCATATCATCTCGGGCCTTGTTATCGCATCCATCTGGGGTCGTGCAGCTGCTCCGCAGGTAGCCTGATGTTCTGGTATAATCTGTTGCGTTCGTATGTGAGGCTGGGGCTGAAATTTTATTTCAGGCGAATCATCATCAACGGCGCCGAAAACATTCCCGATCACGCAGTGATCTACGCGGCCAATCATCAGAATGCTTTTATGGATGCACTTCTGATTATCTGCTTCAATCCCCATCTTACCAACAGCCTTGCACGGGCTGATATTTTCAAGAAACCTGTTGCACGACGACTGCTCAATTGGCTGCGCCTCATTCCTGTGTACCGCATCCGGGACGGATGGCAGTCCCTGGATCAGAATCATAAAAGCTTTGAAGAGTGCACCCGGCGGTTTGAACAGAAAGAAGCCGTCATCATCTTTCCGGAAGGCAACCATGGTCCGGAGCGACGGCTCAGGCCGCTGAGCCGTGGTTTCACAAGACTCGCTTATGAAGCACTTAAGATTCATCCGGGGCTTCCCCTTTCTGTTATTCCGGTTGGTTTGAATTACAGTGCGCCGCAGGTATTCAGAAGTGATGTGAGCATATATTTTGGCAAGCCCATATCTGTTTCAGCATACTTCCAGGACCCTCTGGCAGTTTCCGCCAACCGGTTCAGGGACAGGCTTACAGAAGATATGCAGCACTTAATTACACATGTTGACCAGAGCCTGCCTTACGAAAAGGTGATGGAAGAGCTGAAAGCTTCCGGCGCTGACTTCGTCAATCCGGAAGAAACCAATAAGCGGATTACACAGATTGCATCCGGGCATAAGTTGGCCATTGGCACCAACAGAAAGAAGGCAAATGTCTTCATGGCCGTGCTACGCAGCATGGCTATGGTGATCCACCTGGTCCCCATGCTGAGCTGGCATGTCATTCGGAATCGGATCAAAGATCCTGTCTTTCATACGTCCATCCGGTTTGCGATGGGCATCTTTGCCATTCCACTCTGGTATTTCGCAGGGTGGTTGTCACTCTTCCTCGTTTTTGGATGGATGAAAGCATTGGTTTTCCTTTTGATCAGCTTGATTTCGCTGCCCATGCTCCTGCTTCGCCAGCCGTCTGAATAATTCTTGTCAATGCACTGGCACATGTTTATATAACTTCACGCCTTTCCCAAACAACATGAAAGTCCACTTCAATCGTCTTTATCCTGTTGCGCTGACCTTGCTGGTGCTGGGCGCCTGTACAAAAAAGGAAACCCTTGATGAAACCTTTGCACGTATCAATCAGGAGGTTCTTCAGAATTCAAAAGCCTACTCTACCCTCAATGAGGCAACCTCTACCATTGGCCACCGGCTCACCGGCTCGGAGAATGGTCACAAGGCTGAGCAATACACCTTTGACAAATTCAAGGAATACGGATTCACCGATGTCAAATTTCAGGACTTTGAAGTAGAGGCCTGGTCGCGCGGCGATATCAGCGTCACCATTGACAAGGAAAAAGTTCCTGCAGTCACTCTGGGCCATTCACCGGTTCAGGCGGACGTAACAGCTGAAGTAGTCGACCTTGGCAATGGACTGGAAGCGGACTACCAGGCCAAACCCGGGGCAGCCAAAGACAAAATCGTTCTCATCTATATCGGGCTGCTGGATGGAAGCGACAAAGGGAGTCACAATCTTCACCGCAGCGAGAAGACTGCCATTGCCATCCGCGAAGGAGCCAAAGGAGTCATCATCATCAACCAGGTCAGCAACGGTGTGCTGCTGACAGGCACTGCCAGTGTTACCGGCGCACTTATTCCGATTCCAGCTGTGTGCATCGGAAAGGAAAATGGGATGGCCCTGAAGGAGAAGCTTCAAAAGAACAAGAAGGTTTCCGCAACCATTACCATGACCAACCAGAGCGGACTTATCAAAGCAAGAAACGTAGTTGCCACATTGAAGGGCTCCGAAATCCCTGATGAAAGAATCGTCATCGGTGGCCACCTGGATTCCTGGGACCTGGCAACCGGTGCCATCGACAACGGCATCGGCTCCTTTTCGGTGCTTGACATCGCCCGCAGTTTCATGGCCAATAAACTTCATCCGAAAAGAACGGTTCAGTTTGTCATGTTTATGGGTGAGGAACAGGGTCTCCTCGGGTCGCGCTACATGGTGAGTGAGGCTGTCAAGGACGGCTCCATCGAGAGCATCAAGTACATGATGAACCTTGATATGACCGGAAACCCGGTAGGCATCAACGCCGGAGGCAAACTGGAAGACACCACCTTTTACAAAACGGTGGGCCTGGCCATCCAGAAGGTAGACACCATCTTCAAGAACAAATTCACCAACCAGTCCGGCCTACACAGCGATCACCAGCCTTTCATGCTGGAAGGGGTGCCGGTTCTTGGCATGCACAGTAATTTGGAAAGGTCCATCTACGGATGCTACCACTCCGACTGCGACGACTTCAAACTCGTCAATGAGACACACCTTCGCAACACGGTACGCTTTGGCACCATGCTTCTTTATGCAGTGGCCAATGCAGACAAACTTCCTGCGATAAAAATGGACAGCGAGACCACGCGTCAGTTCATGATTGACAATAATCTGAAGGAACCCCTGACCCTGGCTGGTGACTGGAAGTGGAAGGATTAGTGTTTCTGGTATTTAGCCAGATCACTTTTGTTAACGACCTGACTTAGCAGGTAGTTCTTACAGGAATCGGAGAAAACGATCTGCGGTGGCGACTGGAAACTGTAGCAGGTTCCGATCCCGACAGCGACAAAATCACATTTCCATGAGCTCTCTGCCACAGGGGTTTTGGTCCTTATCTGATAATATGTAGGATCGGGACAATCCCTGCAGGAAGTCAGTAACAAAAGAGCTGAAAGAAGAAAGTAGGCTGCGGTCTTCATGACTGAACATTAATACTAATGTCAGCACGTTGTGACCTTATTTTCACAAGAGTGTCGACCAATGAAAAAAGGCGGTCGACCAACCGCCTTTTTTACCGTCCAACCGAGGATTTGAAGGGTTTCTAAAGCTCCGAAGCCTGCTTTTTCAGGGTAATCATCTCTATTCCCTTGTCCTTGATCATCTTGTTGATCGCGTCAACATTGCCGTCGATGACGGTGCGAAGCTTCTGTAGTTCCGCATCCACTTTGCGGGTCAACTCCTGTCTTACCGCCTCGCCCTGAGTGGTAGGTCTGAAGTCGCCTCCTCCCTGTTCCACTACAAGGTGTGCAAGACGGTTATTGAGTTTGATTCCGTAATTAAGCGGATCCTGAACACTGCGGTTCTTCGTCTGATGGATGTTGTTTTCAATCTCGGTGAGCTGATCCTCAAACTTTTTGGATGCATCCATCAGGTCTTTGTGCTGAGGGTCTGAACCGATCTTGTCCTTCAGGTATCCAAGATCCTGTTTGATCTTGCGGATGTCAATCACGCCCTGGTTGGCCTCGCTTACTTTGTCCCTGGTCCTAACAATAAAATCGAACTGAGCCTGGAGGTCCTCCTGCGTTGACTTGATGCGCGGATCTTTTAGAATCTCAAATTCCTGTTCTACAGACTGCCCGTTGACAGTCAATCTCACTTTGTATTTGCCCGGCACTGCCTTGGGTCCGAGGTTCGGGCTGCCATAGTACACCATTCCCGGGAAGGTCTTGTAGCCAGGATATCTCATGTTCCAGACAAAACGGTTGCCACCTTTTTTGATGTTCAGCATGTCCGCTCTTTCCTTTGCCTTATTCGAGAAGGTCTTGATTACTGTACCATTCATCTCCAGAAATTCCATTCGCGCCTCCGTCTTCTCATCCACCGCGCCAATGAAGTAATGTACCATTACACCACCCGGGTGATTCTCTCCTTCCAGTTTGCGATTGGGCTCTCCCCAGCCTCCACCGCCAGGCATGCGATAACTTGGCATTGGCTTGAAAAGATAAAAGGGACGGGCAGCAACATCAGCTGACAATTGATGAAGCGGAGTCAGGTCATCAATCATCCAAAAGCTTCTTCCATGTGTCGCAGCGATGAGGTTGTCATTTTTAATGGTGAGATCATGAATAGGCACAGGGGGAAGATTCAGCTGGAATTTCGACCAGCTGGCACCGTCGTCAAAAGAGATCCACATGCCTCTTTCAGTGCCCGCGTAGAGGAGTCCTTGCCGCTTCGGATCAGCGCGCACCACCCTTGCATGCTCATCTTTGGGAATTCCATTGGTAATCACTGTCCATGTCTTTCCATAGTCCGTAGTCTTGTAGATGTAGGGAGTCGTATCGCCAAACTTGTATGACGTAGCCACCACATAGGCGCCGCCTTTTACGAATGGATTCACATCGATGGAATTCATCATATTGTACTTCGGTGACATGGGAGGCGTTACGTTCGCCCAGTTCTTGCCGCCATCTTTTGTCACATGAACAAGTCCGTCATCCGAGCCCACCCAGATTTCATCTTTTGTGTAGGGGGACTCCATGATCACGAACAGGTTGGCATAGTATTCAGCTCCCGTGTTGTCCTGCGTAATGGGACCACCCGATGACTTAATAGTCTCAGGTTCATTGCGTGTGAGATCTGGGCTAATTTCTTCCCAGCTCTGACCGCCATTGTAGGTTACGTGCAGGTGGTTGGAGCCAGCGTAGAGCTTGCGGGGATCATGCGGGCTGAAGCAGATGGGGTAGTTCCAGTTGAAGCGGTATTTCATCACTTCGGCCCCTGAACCGGCCGGGAGATCAGGCCACACGTTCGTACTTCTCTCCTGACCTGTGCCGAGGTCCTGCATTGACATGTATCCTTTATAGTCACTGCCGAATATGATGTCAGGGTTCAGAGGATCGGGTGCCAGATGCGCGCTTTCGCCGATGGACAATGCCACCCAGTCTTTCTCTGTGATGGAATTCCCATCCGTACGATGAGGTATGCGAACGCTGGTATTGTCCTGCTGGGCTCCGTAGATCCGGTAAGGAAACTGATTATCTGTTGTTACCCGATAGAACTGCGCTGTTGGCTGGTTGTGATAGGTTGTCCAGTTGTTGCCCCCGTCGTTGGAGACCTGGGCGCCGCCGTCATCGCCGATAATCATCCGCTGATTGTTGAGCGGATCAATCCACAGGTCATGATGATCACCATGCGGCGCATTCTTCAATTGAAATGTCTTTCCTCCATCCGAGGACACACCATAGCTCACGTTCATTACCCACACCTTATCTTCATTCTGGGTGTCGGCGTAGATTCTGCAATAGTACCAGGCCCTTTGAAGAAGTGCCCTGTCCTGGTTAACGCGCGCCCAGGTCTTGCCTGCATCGTCGGAGCGGAATACACCACCTTCAAGATTTTCGATGATGGCCCAGACACGATTGGAGTTCTTTGGCGACACCGTTACACCAATGATACCATTTGTTCCTTTCGGCATTCCGGGTTTATCAGAAAGATTCTCCCAGGTGTCTCCCCCGTCGGTACTCTTCCAAAGTTTCGAATCGGGTCCGCCGCTGTCCATGCGGTAGCCATTGCGGTGAATATTCCAGGTGGCCGCATACATAATCCTGGGGTTGTTGGGATCAAAGGTCAGATCGCCCGCCCCTGCATCCTTGCTCGCAAAGAGAATTCTCTCCCATGTGGTGCCTCCATCCTTGCTCCGGTAAACACCGCGCATGTCTGACGATTTCCAGAGATCACCCATCACAGCAACGTACACCAGTTCCGGGTTGGTGGGGTGTATTCTTATCCGGCTGATGTGTCTTGATTCTTTCAGTCCGATGAATTTCCAGTTATCGCCGGCGTCCGTGGATTTCCAAACACCCCAACCTGATGACACATTGCTTCTGACTGTCTGCTCGCCTTCACCGACATAGACTACGTTGGCATCACTGGGTGCGACGGCAACCGCCCCGATGGTGCCACCGAAATACTTGTCGCTGACATTCATCCACGTCTGGCCTGCATCTTTCGATTTCCACACACCGCCGCCAACACCGCCGAAATAGTAGGTATTAGGGTCGCCAACGACGCCCGTTACGGTGCAAGATCTTCCGCCCCGGAAAGGACCGAGTTCCCGCCACCGGATTCCGGAGTAAACAGACTGATCAAACGTGACTCCTGTCGACGCAGCAGCAGTTTGATTCTTCTTCTGCCCAAAGGCTGTAGCCGCTAGCAGAAGAATGATTAAGGTTGCTTTTATTCTCATAGTCATTTTAAAACACCACACCCGCCGGTCGGAAGACAAAGCGGGTGCGATGGGTTGGTTAATTATTAATAACGGTTTCCTTCGTTTCTGTCATCAAGGCCGGAAGGTTCTTGTCCTTGAACATTTTGTTATAGTTTGAAATATCCTTCTGGATAATCTCTGTCATCTGCTGTTTCGACTTTTGCCAATCCATCTGAATGTCATGCAGCCTGTCCTTCACTCCCTGTGTAACACGCGGGTCATGCGCATCCAGTGAATTGCGAAGTTGGAAGAATTCCGAATTGAGACGGTTCTGGAAATTGATGACATCCTGGAAATTCTTGGACCGGGTTTCAATGAGGTTGGATTCCCACTTGTCAATCTTCTTATTCAGTTCCTTTCCCTTGTCCACGATATCTTTAACATCCGGATTGTTCTTCATCACATCATTATAGGTCTCGATCTGCTTCTTCACCTTCCTCATGCTGTTGATCGATTTGTTCAATTCCTCGAGTGAGTTCTCCACCTGGTTCAACGTCTCCTGCTGCATGGTCCAGTCTGCAGCCGTGACCTTCAGGTTGGGATCAGCGAGAATTTCAAACTCAGTTTCTGAGGATTCGCCTTTGAACGTCATCCTGGCCTTGTACTTGCCGGGAGGCATCCTCCTGCCGCGATAATCTCCCATGATGTAAACACCCGGAACGTCTGTGAGGTGCTCAGCTCTGAAATCCCAGGCAAACCGGTTCACTCCCATTTCAGAAGGAATAACCACGGGTGCCGGCGGACCACCTGGATAAGGCTTGAAGGATTCATTCTTCTTGCTGGAATACTTGCGAATGGATTTGCCGGACAGATCAGAGATTTCAAGTGTCACCTTGTTCGTATCCGCCTTTTCCTTCAGGTAGTAGTCAAACACCACTCCTTCGGATGGATTCTGACCGATCCCCGGCAGTTCAATACCCATGGCCGCCAGGAATGCAGGAGGGCCGCTAAGCCTGTAGGTCGGCTTGGGCTGGAACAGTTTGATAGCAGCCGATCCGAACTCGCCCTTTGACTGTTGAATGGCACCCAGATCATCAAGCACCCAGAATGCACGGCCTGCGGTTGCTGCAAGGAGATCATTGTTCTTGATGATCAGATCCGTCACCGGTACGATGGGAAGATTGAGCTGGAGTCGCTGGAAACTGGTTCCGCCATTAAACGAAACATAGAAGCCTCTTTCCGCCCCGGCATAAAGTAGATCTTTGACCTTTTTGTCTTCTCTGATCACTTTGATAAAATCATCATTCTCTATTCCGTTCCCGATCTTGACCCACGTCTTGCCGTAGTCACTTGACTTATAGGTCATGTTAGAGTAGTCGTTGAACTTGTAGCGGGAGGCGGAAATGTAAACCGTTGCCTTGTCATGAGGTGACACTTCAATGGAGTGAATGAGGCACTCGGGAAGTCCCTGGGGTGTGATGTTGGTCCAGCTCTTGCCGCCGTCTTTAGTGAGATGCACAAGGCCGCAATCACTTCCGGTGTAGATCACACCCTTCTCATGCGGCGATTCGATCACATAGTAGATGGTATTATAATTCTCACCGCCGGCTCCTTCATTGGTGATGGGTCCGCCTGTCTTTTGCTGCTTGGTGGTATCGTTGCGGGTGAGATCCGGGCTGATGACTTCCCAACTCATGCCACCGTTGGATGACCGGAAGAGTACATTGCCTGCGTGATACATCACTTTATAGTCATGGGGTGAATTAATGAAAGGCGCATTCCAGTTGAAGCGGTATTTCATGTCCTTGGGTGCGTAGGCGAGATTGGTGGCAGGATATTCCATGATGTCCTTTGTCTCACCGGTCTTCGCATCCAGCACCTCTATGATCCCCTGATAGCATCCACCGAAGAAGTTCTGCGGGTCGTCGGGGTTGTCAAATGCGATGTATGCGCTCTCGCAACCAGGGCCTGCCTCCCAGTCCTTGTCAGTGATGCCTATGCCATTGGTGCGGCTCTTGATCATCACCGACGAGTTGTCCTGCTGACCACCGTATACCCAGAAGGGGAAACGGTTGTCGACGTTCACACGATAGAATTGTGCAGTTGCCTGGTTGCCCAATGTGGACCAGGACTTGCCGGTATTGAAGGTTATCTCACCTCCACCGTCATCGGCCAGGGCCATGTTGCGGCCATCTTTGGGATTGATCCACAAATCGTGCGTATCTCCGTGTCCTACCTGCACATTCTGGAAGGATTTTCCTCCGTCAATGGAGCGCATCACCGGTGCGTTCAGCACATATACCACATCGGCATTGGTAGGATCTGCAAAAACCTCCATGTAATACCATGACCGGGCAGTGATGGCATTGTCGCTGGTCATCTGGTTCCATTTCTTTCCGCCATCATCTGAACGGTAGAGGCCTGCCTTTGATTTTTCAGCTTCGATTATGGCATAGACGCGGTTGGGATTGGCTCTGGAAACGGATACGCCAATCTTTCCCATTTCCTTCGGAAGACCTTCCACGATCTTCGACCACGACTCGCCACTGTCAGTAGATTTCCATATGGCACATCCGGGGCCGCCGCTTTCAACTTTCCATGGATAACGGCGATGCTGCCAGGTGGCGGCATACAAGATCCTGGGATTGGTCATGTCCATGCTTAAGGAAACCACACCCGTATTGTCGTCGACAAACAAGGTTCGCTTCCATGTTTGGCCTCCATCCGTTGATTTATAAACACCTCTTTCTCCACCCGGGCCGTGCACAGGTCCTTGCGCTGCTACATAAACAATATCGGGATTGGATGGGTGAATGGCGATATCAGCGATGTGTCTTGATTTCTCAAGACCGATATTCTTCCATGTCTTGCCTGCATCAGTCGACTTGTAGATGCCGTCTCCGTAGGAGGTCATCACGCCGCGCACGGCATGCTCACCGCTTCCCACGTAAATAACATTCACATCACTTTCACTGACGGCAATCTCTCCGATGGATCCAACTTTGAAGAAACCGTCCGAGATATTCTTCCATGTGATACCGGCATCTTCGGTTTTGGACACACCGCCGCCGGTATACCCTACATAATAGAGATTATCATTGCCGACCACACCGGAAATCGCGTTGGCGCGCCCTCCCCGGAAGGGTCCGATGTTCCGCCACTTCAAACCTTTGTAAAGTGCGGCATCAAGTTTTGGCGGGGTAGTCTCTGTCTTGGGTTTTGCTTTCTGCGCTGTCAGGTTCAATACAAGACCAAGCGCGGCAAGAATAAAAAGTAATCGCTTCATAAGGCTAATGTTAGGCTTTACGATTTACGGAAAAAGAGAAATAGCTCCTATACCGCTTAAGGAAATCGGTATCAGCGATTTCCCAATGTGCGGATCGCCGAGAGAAATTGTTGACGAATCGAAGCTGCCCGGGAGTGTGTGCCGTTCCTTACAACCCAATTGCCATTCACGATGGTACCCTCATACATGGAGGGATCGGAGGCATAGACAATGGATGGCAGCACGTTTGCCAATGAACCGGCAAACAAGGGAGACAATGATGAAACTACCAGCGCGTCGAATGGCTGGTTCATCGCAAAATTCTCGCGATGACGCATATGCATGGCCATCCTCCCGGACATGACGGATTCATTAACCATATATTGTGCCGCGTTCCCGGGAAATGTATTGCGATGATGGGTAAGCAAGCGCTGGCGATAGTCAATCATTCTGAACTCTTCCATCGGATTCAAACCGATATGGCTGTCGGTGCCGATGGACCATCTCCCTCCGGCCCGGCAGTATTCCTTCATTCTGAAGAATCCATCTCCAAGATTTCCTTCTGTAGACGGGCAAAGCACGACATGCCCACCCGAAGCTGAAACACTTTTTAATTCCTGGTCATCCAGGTGTGTGGAATGAACCATATGAAATCTCTCATTCACAGGAAGATTGTTGAGCAGCCATTGCATCGGCCTTTGCCCGGTGTGTGCCATGCAATCGCTCACTTCCTTCAACTGTTCGGCGACATGAATATGAAAGGGGATATCCTTTGGACCGTTATTGAAAGTTCTGATGGTATCTTCAGATGTGACGGCCCTCAGTGAATGAACACTGAACCCAAGATTGGCATGAGCATGCTTCTTCACAATAACTGACGAAGCCTCCAGCAGCTTGAAGTACTCATCTGTCGTTTTGGAAATAAACCGGCGCTGTCGTGGTTGCGGATCAACGCCAAATCCTCCCTTTTGATAGAATACAGGGACTAAAGTGATGCCGATGCCGGCCGCTTTTGCAGCTGCCACCATGCGTTCACCCATTTCAGCGAGGTTTTCATAAGGCTTGCCATCCTTGTCGTGATGCAGGTAATGGAATTCAGCTACATGCGTGTATCCGACACGGAGCATTTCGCTGTACAGCATGGCTGCAATCGCTTCGGCCTGGTCAGGATCTACGGAAAGTGCAGTACGGTACATCGCCTCGCGCCAGGTCCAGAAATCATCATCCGTACCTGAGGGATGGGTTTCGGCAAGCCCTGCCATGGCATATTGAAACGCGTGTGAGTGAGCATTCTGAAATCCGGGCAGTGCATATCCTTTCACCGCCTCCATCGCAATGCCTTGCTGAGGCGCCTTGTCCGACAGGTATGCTATTCGGCCATTCTCATCAATCCCCACATAAGCCGGTGACAGCCAGTCCTCCTGCTGCAATAACGCATCAAAACAGAAGTACCGTAGTGTCACAGCGTGTTGATTAGTTTCTCAAGTACTTTCTTCAGCAGCATCCGCATTTCTGATGCTCTTGCCTCATCATAGCGCAGTTCATCATCCTTCATGTAGTTCACTTTCGTCATCTCCAGTTGCACTGCATGTTGACGCTCAGTCGGTTTGCCGAAGTGCCTGGTGATTTGCCCACCTTTGAACGGATGGTTGTGCCTGACATGATAACGGCTGTGGTCCAGCGTGCTGAGAATGGTCTCGATGATCCCTGGCGATGCAGATGTTCCATCCGCGTCACCGAGAATCAGATCGGGAAACTTTTCCTTGCTGATCGTGGGGACCACCTGCCGGATGGAATGGCAATCCCACAGCAAAACCGAACCGAATCGCTCTTTCAGGGTCGTCAGCTGCGACTGAATCTTTTCGTGGTAGGGACGGTAGTAAACTTCAATCCGGCGTTGGATTTCGGAAGTTGTTATTTCTTTTCTCTTATCGTTGTAAAGAGGCTCACCGAGAAATGTCGTGACCGGGCAGAGGCCCGTGATCAACCTTCCGTCAGAGTAGAGCGGCTTACTTTGGGGATCGCGGTTCAGGTCGATGACCCAGCGGCTGTAGCGCGCCGAGATCATGGTGATGCCCATGGACGGGGCAAAATCATAAAGCCTGTCGACGAACCAGTCGGTATCATCCGGAGACCGCATCAGGTTAGGATCGAATTCATCCTTCAGGTCTTCTGGGAATTCCGTTCCGCAATGCGGAATGCTCAGAAGAACCGGGACTTCCGTAGTAACTGGGCGGATCAGTTGAAAGGGCTCGGGCATTTCTTGCTGTTATCTTCCCCCTGAACTGGCTGACAGACTCTTTAACAACATGATTGAATCGCGTGACAGCTTCAGTTCCTGCCGGAGCGTATTGATTTCAATATTCCTTTCGTCTGCCAAATGCTCTGCTTTTTCCCGATTCTGCTCAGCTTCCAGCCTCGCCTTGTTTGCAGAGGCTTGCTGGGAGAATGCATAAACCAAAGACAAAAGTGCGGTTAGAGCCAGCACTCCATACACAAAGGATGTCATTCTTTTTTCCTTCCGGATTACAGATTCTTCTTCTGGTGTCATTTCTACTCTTACTTATCTTTAGTTAGATGCAGCTCTGACATAAGCCCGGTACCCGCGTCTATTATTTCTTCCGTTTGGATGCAGCCTCCAGTTTCAATTGAAGGGAGTCCAGTCTCTCCTTCAGCTTGGCCGCCATTGCGGCTGATTTTCGTTCGGACTCGTTGGCTCTTTGAAGTTCTTCACGGTGGCGAACCTCCATCTGCTGCATCTTGTCCTCAACCTCGTTCGCGCTTTCCTGTTGCTGAAAGGCATAGAATGCGAACAGCATGGTCAGCAGGCCCATCAGAACCGTAACCATCCAGGGGCTGACGCCACCTTTCTTTTTTTCGTCGCTCATGGGATTTTACTTTTTCTTTTTCTTCTTTTTTGGAGTTTGACCGGCATCTGTCTGTTCTTCAGCCGGTTTCTCATCGGTCTTTTGCTCCTTTACTTCGGTCGCTTCCGTCTTCTTAACGGCCGTACTTTCCTGGAGTTTCTGGAGTTCTGTTCTTGTTGCATTCAGTTCCGATAGCAGTGCCTCCTGCTGTGAGTAGCCCAGCTTTGATTTCAATTTCATGATCCTTTCGAAGGACTCGTCAATCCGCTCCTGTTTGATCTGACCGCTTTCCACCAGCGACCGGATAATGGCATGCACCTTGTCCACAGTGCGGTCTTCCGCGCCCTGGATATTGTTGGAAAAGCAGAGGATATCGATACCCGCATTGATGGCAAGCTTAATGGTTTCCTCGAGTCCATACTGCTTTGAAATCGCCTGCATCTGCATGTCATCGGAGAAGACCACTCCATTGAAGTGAAGCTGCTTCCGCAACAAGCTGTCGATCATCCTGGTTGACAACGTGCCCGGATATCCTTTCGGGTCCAGCTTCATGTTCACGATGTGGGCGCTCATGATGGCGTCTGCCTCCCCTGCCATAATCAACTTTTGAAACGGGATCAACTCCCTTTCCGTCCATGTATTGGTTACATCGGCCACACCGAAGTGTGTGTCCGCCATCGAGCTGCCATGTCCGGGAAAATGTTTCAGGGTTGTAATCACGCCATATTTGCGATGCGGTTTGATGTACTCCGTTGCAAGCAATGCCACGGAATCCGGATCCGCTGAAAAGGTTCTGCCGCTTTTATATACAACTGTATTTTCCTTGTTCACTCCAAGATCAACATCGGGTGCAAAGTTGACATTGAAGCCGAGGCCAGCGAGGTTGGAAGCGATGGACTCGGCATAGAACTTGACCGAGTCGAGCGTTTTGGCCCGGCCCATTTCCTGTGCTGTGATCGACTTCGGGAATCCGTACTTGTCTTTGAGCCGGTTTACTTTGCCCCCTTCCTGGTCCACACAAATCAGGAGCGGGATCGGTGCGGCCTTTTGATAAGTCCACAGCATCTTTTTCAGTGCATTAAAAGATGCCGACCCTTTGGGAACATTCTTCTCGAAAAGAATAATGGAGCCAACCTTACCCGACTTGATTTCTTCAAGCACCATAGGATCCACTTCTGCCTTGGGGAATCCGATCAGAATCATCTGGCCGATTTTCACATCGAGCATGTCGCGGGTCGGCGTCTGGCCTGCTGCCAGGAGACGGATGCCGCTGAGCAAAATGAGCAGCTTAATACCT
>JAFEAM010000012.1 GCA_018266395.1 Bacteroidota bacterium
CCAAAGTTGCTCTTTGATGAAGAAAGATCTTCAACATCCAAAAGTTGAAAATGTAACCCTGGCAGTTACCCGCGAGAAAGGCAATCTGGGCCAATGGGTATGGAAGGTTCACCTGATCAACAATAACCCCTTTGATATCACAAACACGCTTGTCTCCAGCACGGGCTACGGTGAAAAGAACGGCGAATCTCAAAAGACTTCTACACTGAGACATTTCCTTGAAACGGTTGAAGCGCATGGTTCTTCCATCGTTGAAACCATTGATCCAGCCGTCTTTCATCTCAACAATGAGTACTGGGTTAGCTATTATGTTGGCGACGAAATCCTGGACAAGAAATTTGTCTTCCTTCCGGATAGCATTTGCGAGGAAAATCTCACGTTCATAAAAGAGCTTGAGCAGGAAGGAGTGTTGCATTCCTGAGTATTCATCCGGGTTTCAGGTGAATTCTCCGGGAGGCGTTGCGCAAGATTAACTTTGATCAATGAATCAACTACCTGTTGGCCTGTATCTGATCCCCGTCCTGATTTCCGAAACTTCGCAGGCCAATGTCATTCCAGCTGTTGTTCTGGACAGCGTCGGGATGATTCATCATTTTCTTTGCGAGGATGTCCGGTCAGCCAGAAGATTTGTCTCATCTCTCAAGATTCATCCAAACATTGAGAATCTTGACTTTCAGTTGCTCAACAAAGACACGCCATCCACCGAATTGGATGCATTGATGAAACCTCTGCGGCAGGGACTTCCCGTCGGTGTACTCAGTGAATCCGGATGCCCCGGTGTCGCCGATCCCGGATCAATGGCAGTTCGATATGCACACCGCAACGGAATAAAGGTAATTCCGTTGACCGGACCGAGTTCGCTCCTGCTGGGGCTGATGGCCTCAGGTTTGAATGGTCAGCAGTTCGCTTTTCACGGTTATCTTCCCATTGAAAGCCAGGAAAGGGTAAGAAAGATCAAGAGCCTCGAACTGGAGTCTCGCGAAAAAAATCAGACTCAAATCTTTATTGAGACGCCCTATCGGAATCAGGCCCTTCTCAAAGACTTGGTGGCGAATCTCAGAAATGACACAGATCTCTGTGTAGCCATTAACGTCACCGGCAGCAGCGAAAACATCATGACCATGACCGTAAGCGCATGGAGAAAAAGGCAACTTTTGATGGAAAAAGTCCCGGCTGTCTTTCTTTTCCTTGCGGCCCGGAAGTAGGCCAATGGAATTTCGAATTATCTTTGCGCCCTTAACATAAAGCTGCAATACATGGCATACCTATTTACGTCTGAATCCGTTTCGGAAGGTCATCCTGACAAGGTGGCAGATCAGATTTCTGATGCTCTTATTGATTACTTCCTGGCATATGATCCCAATTCAAAAGTGGCCTGCGAAACCCTGGTGACCACAGGCCAGGTGGTCCTCGCCGGTGAAGTGAAATCAGAAGCCTATCTGGAAGTTCAGGACATCGCACGCGAAGTCATCCGCGGCATCGGATATACTAAGAGTGAGTACATGTTTGAAGCCAATAGCTGCGGCATCTTTTCGGCCATTCACGAGCAATCTGCAGATATCAACCAGGGCGTTGAAAGGAAGAAGAAGGAAGACCAGGGTGCCGGTGATCAGGGGATGATGTTTGGTTATGCAACCAATGAAACGGACAACTATATGCCGTTGCCGCTGGATCTTGCGCACTTGCTTCTTCGCGAATTGTCAGCGATTCGGAGAGAGGGTAAATTCATGACTTATCTCCGCCCCGATGCCAAGTCGCAGGTAACCATTGAATATACTGATGATCATAAGCCCTCAAGGGTGGATACCATTGTGATCAGCACCCAGCACGATGATTTCGACAAGGATGCAGCCATGCTCAAACGCATCAAGGAAGATGTGATCAATATTCTCGTCCCGAGAGTAAAGAAGAAATTGCCCAAGCGACTGCAAAACCTATTTGGGAATGATATCAACTACCACGTCAACCCAACGGGCAAGTTTGTCATCGGCGGACCTCATGGAGACACCGGACTGACGGGCAGGAAAATTATTGTTGACACCTACGGTGGAAAAGGAGCACACGGCGGGGGTGCCTTTTCTGGTAAAGATCCCTCTAAAGTGGATCGGTCTGCGGCCTATGCCACCCGCCATATTGCTAAGAATCTTGTTGCCGCAGGTGTATGCGATGAGGCGCTCGTGCAGGTTGCCTATGCCATCGGCGTGGCGAAGCCTGTGGGTCTCTATGTAGACACCAATGGCACTTCCAGGGTCAAAATGAGTGATGGTGAGATTTCCAGGAAGGTGTCTGAGATCTTCGATATGCGACCTTATTTCATTGAAGAGCGTTTCAAGCTTCGTACACCCATTTACGCAGAAACAGCAGCCTATGGTCACATGGGAAGAGAGTCCATCATTAAAGAGAAGATTTTCAACAAGGGGAAGAAGAATGAAAAACGCGTGAAGGTGGAGTTGTTCCCCTGGGAAAAGCTGGATTATGTGGACAAGGTAAAAAAGACCTTCAAACTCAACTAAAAATAAAGGGGCTCAAGGCCCCTTTCTCATATTATCCTTGGAATCAATCAGACTCTGCCGTCCTTCAGCTTCGTCTTGAATTTCTTCAACTGATTCTCCAACGCTTCAGTTGCCAAATCAGCTGCTGCCTCGAATGACTTGGCCTGCTCCTTGGCAAACAATTGCTTCCCGGGGACATTGATTCTGATCTCGACTGTCTTGTTATTGACTCCTTCATTATTCAGTCGCAGAAACACTTCTCCATCGGTCATCCGGTCATAAAAGGTCTGCAGCTTGCCAATGCGTTGCTCAACAAATTCTATGAGCTTGCGATCAGCATCGAAGTGAATGGAATGAACTTGAATCTTCATATAGTAGATAAATTAAGTGTAACATTTCAGGCCTTAGGATGGGCCTGATCAAAGACTTTCTTCAATTTTTCCATCGAATTGTGTGTGTAGACCTGCGTGGCTGCAAGACTGCTGTGACCCAACAGATCTTTCACCGCATTGATTTCGGCGCCCTTGTTCAGCAGATGTGTGGCATAGGTATGCCGCAGCACATGTGGACTCTTCTTTTCAAGGGAGTTAAGCTGGCCCAGATGCTTTCGCACAATTCTATAGATGAGTTCGGGATAGCATGGTCCGCCAGTGTCATTAACGATCAATTCCTTGCCCGTTGGTTTGCCGATATCCCTGTTCCGGGCTTTGAGATAACCGTCAACGACTGGAACAAGCGACTCAGAAAAAGGAATCACACGTTCCTTGTTCCTTTTGCCAAGGACTTTGATGGTCCTCTCCCTACGATTCACATCCGACTCCTTCAGTCCGATTAGTTCTGAACGACGCATCCCCGTACCGTAAAGCAATTCCAGCACCAGTTTTTCGCGCCAACCCCCGTGTGTATCCGGAAAGGACTGCACATCCAACACCGATACCATGTCGCTTTCTTTTACAAAATGCGGCAGCTTCTTCTGTGTCTTGAGAATTTTCACCTTGAGCATTGGATCCTTTTCCAGCTGATTCTGCTTCAGCAGGAATTTGTAATAGCTTCTCAGGCTGGCGATTTTTCGATTTACAGACTGAGGATCCATCTTTGCTTCCACCAGGTCCACGACCCAGGACCTGATCATCTGATAACTGGCTAACGACAGATCGGTCTCATAAGTTTTCGTCAGGAATGCCTCAAATTGAGACAGATCATTTTGGTAGGATCGGATGGTATGAGGGCTGTATCTCTTCTCATACCTCAGATAGTTAAGGAAAGAATCTATCATGCTTGCCCCTCTGGCTCTGGACAAAAGTTAGCAAAAAAAATCCCTCCCCCCTTTCACAGGGGGAGGGAACTTCAATATTTGACCGGTTGACGGTTAGTAGTTTTCCTTCATGAATTGCTGCTGCCGGTAGACAGCACGGAGGATTTCACCCCTTCTCCTTACGGAAGGCTTCTCAAATGAAGTCCTGGCCCTTAATTCACGAAGTACGCCTGTCTTTTCAAATTTCTTCTTGAAACGCTTCAGCGCCTTGTCGATTGACTCGTTTTCCTTGATGTTGATAATCAGCATGCCGATTCTTGTTAGGGGCGCAAATATAGGCCAAAAACACCCACAAATGCAAAATTACTTCAAAAGCGACCGGGAGATTACCAGCTTCTGGATTTCCGATGTGCCCTCGCCGATAGTGCACAGTTTGGCGTCCCGGTAGTACTTTTCCACGGGAAAGTCCTTGGTGTACCCGTAGCCGCCAAAGATTTGAACGGCCTCATTCGCAACTTCCACAGCTGTTTCAGAGGCGTACAATTTGGCCATCGCTGACTCCTTGGTTACCGGTAAATGATTATCCTTTAGCTGAGCCGCGCGGTAGATCAGCATTTTGGCGGCCTCAATTCGGGTAGCCATGTCGGCCAGTTTGAAAGAGATGCCCTGAAAGGAAGAAATGGGTTTGTTGAATTGATGTCTTTCCTTGGAATAGGACAGTGCCGCATCAAAGGCCCCCTGCGCGATTCCGAGACTTAAGGCGGCAATCGATATGCGCCCGCCATCAAGAACTTTCAGGGATTGAATAAATCCATCACCCTCTTCGCCCATACGCTGGCTTTCATGAACTTTGCAATCACTGAAAATCATTTCAGCTGTTTCAGAGGCGCGCATACCCAGCTTATTTTCCTTTTTCCCGGCGCTGAATCCGGGAGTACCGCGTTCAACAATAAATGCAGACATGCCATGAGAATCTCCGGGCTTGCCTGTTCTTGCAATTACGACCGCCACCTGTCCGGTTTTGCCATGGGTAATAAAATTCTTAGTGCCATTCAGCACATAGTATTCGCCTTCCCGTGTCGCAACTGTTCGCATGTTGCCTGCATCTGACCCTGTGTTGGGTTCAGTAAGTCCCCAGGCGCCAATCCATTCACCAGAAGCGAGCTTCGGCAGATATCTTTTCTTTTGTGATTCAGAAGCGAATTCCAGGATATGATTGGTACAAAGAGAATTGTGTGCGGCGAGAGATAGTCCAATAGACCCGTCAATCCTGGCCACTTCCGACACAGCTGTAACATATTCCATATACCCAAATCCAGAGCCACCATATTCATGAGGCACCAGTACGCCCATCAGGCCCAGATCACCCATTTGTCTGAATAAATCAACAGGAAACTCTTGTGCCTCGTCCCACTTCATCATGAAGGGTCTGATCTCCTTGTCACCAAAATCACGCACCATCTGCGCGATCATCCTTTGTCCTTCTGTCACCTCCATACTGACCTGCTGCTCTGCTTCAATCATATGCTGTTTGTAATGTATCCTCAAAAGTAGTCAATTCATCACATACGAATGTTAGTTCGTACTTTGTAAAGTAGGCAGTTCGTAGTAATTGGGCTATTTTTGCCGTCCCATTCAATTCTTATGAATATTGCTGTTATAGGTACAGGATATGTAGGGCTTGTCACCGGAACTTGCTTCGCAGAAACCGGCAATACTGTTACCTGTGTGGACATTGACGAGAACAAGGTTGCCAAACTCAAAGACGGTGTAATCACCATTTACGAACCGGGTCTTGAAGTCCTTTTTGAAAGGAATATCAGGCAGCAAAGGCTGTTCTTTACTACCGACCTTGCAAAAGGAATCGCCGATGCCCAAATCATATTCCTTGCACTTCCGACGCCTCCCGGCGAGGACGGATCTGCTGATTTAAAATATGTCCTGGGTGTGGCTGAGCAGCTCGGACCTCTGCTGGAGCACTATACCGTCATTGTCGACAAGAGTACTGTACCGGTAGGCACTGCAGAACGCGTCGCAGAAAAAATCCGGAAGAAGGCAACGAGTGATTTTGATGTAGTGTCAAATCCTGAATTTCTGCGGGAAGGTGTTGCGGTGGATGACTTTATGAAACCTGATCGTGTAGTGATCGGGACATCATCTGAAAGGGCTCGCAAGGTGATGGAAACTTTGTATGCGCCATTCGTAAGGCAGGGGAATCCTATCATTTTCATGGATGAACGTTCGGCAGAATTGACCAAATATGCAGCCAACGCCTTCCTGGCAACCAAGATCACGTTCATGAATGAAATCGCGAATTTGTGTGAAAGGGTCGGGGCTGATGTGGATGCAGTCAGAAAGGGCGTAGGCACCGACAGCAGAATAGGCAGAAGATTCCTGTTCCCGGGAATTGGCTATGGAGGAAGCTGCTTCCCCAAAGATGTGCAGGCACTCGCTCACACCTCCAAGGAACATCAGTATGAGTTCAGGATTCTGAGCTCTGTGATGGACGTCAATAAAGATCAGAAGACAAAACTCCTTCCCCTCATGAAAAAACATTTTGGGGATCTTAGCGGGAAGACGATAGCCGTCTGGGGCCTTTCTTTCAAGCCGCACACAGACGACATCAGGGAGGCGCCCGCACTTGAAAATATTGCCGGCCTTCTGTCTCAAGGTGCCATTGTGCGCGCGCACGACCCTGAGGCAATGGAGAACGTCCGTAGGATTTTTGCAGACCGCATCAGCTATCATCAGGATCCCTACGAGGCTGCAATGAATGCAGACGCAATTCTTATTGCGACAGAATGGCCTGAATTCCGAACTCCAGATTTCGATCGCCTGGCCTCTGTCTTAAAACACAAGATCATTTTCGATGGCCGGAATCTTTATGAACTTGATGAAATGAAGGAACTCGGATTCACGTACGTAAGCATTGGCAGAACAACAATTTATGGTTAAAGGAAGAGTGTTGATCACCGGTGGAGCCGGATTTTTGGGCTCCCATCTATGCGACCGTTTTATCCGGGAAGGATATCATGTCGTTGCCATGGACAACCTGATTACAGGCGAGCTTAAGAACATCGAGCACCTCTTTCATCTGAAGGAATTTGAGTTCTACCATCATGATGTTTCGAAGTTTGTTCATGTGTCAGGCGAACTTCAATACATCCTGCACTTCGCTTCACCTGCCAGCCCCATTGACTATCTCAAGATACCGATACAGACGTTGAAAGTGGGTTCCCTGGGTACGCACAACCTGCTTGGGCTGGCCCGCTCCAAAGGCGCAAGGATACTTGTTGCATCCACATCAGAGGTTTACGGTGATCCTACTGTTCATCCGCAAACCGAAGAATACTATGGCAATGTCAACCCGGTTGGGCCACGCGGCGTTTATGACGAAGCCAAGAGATTTCAGGAGGCCATGACCATGGCCTATCACACCTATCACGGACTGGAAACCCGGATTGTGAGGATATTCAATACCTATGGGCCGCGCATGCGTCTAAATGATGGTCGTGTTCTGCCTGCGTTTATCGGACAAGCCTTGCGTGGCGAAGATCTTACTGTATTCGGAGACGGATCTCAAACCCGATCCTTTTGCTATGTAGACGACCTCGTAGAAGGGATTTACCGCCTTCTCATGTCTGATTATGTCATGCCTGTAAACATTGGCAATCCCGACGAAATCACGATTCTGGACTTTGCCAAGGAAATCATCAAGTTGACCGGAACCCAGCAGAAAATTGTCTATAAGCCATTCCCAAAAGACGATCCAAAACAGAGACAGCCTGACATAACCAAAGCAAAGAAACTTCTGGGATGGGAACCCAAAGTGTCCAGGGCAGAAGGTTTGAAAATCACTTACCAATATTTCAAATCACTGAGCAGGGATGAGCTGTATCAGCGCGACCACAAGAGTTTTGAGGGTTATATAAAGTAAGAATGAAAAAGATTCTCGTAACAGGCGGCGCCGGATTTATTGGTTCCCACGTGGTGCGTCGGTTGGTGACGCGATACCCCGACACACAAGTCTTTAACCTTGATAAGTTAACGTACGCAGGCAATCTTGAGAATCTCAGAGATGTTGAGAATTACTCCAATTACCGGTTTATCAAGGGAGACATTCTTGATTACCCCTTTCTGAAGGAACTCTTTCACGCGGAAAGATTTGATGGAGTAATTCACCTGGCCGCAGAGTCGCACGTAGATCGGTCATTGGAGTCCCCGGCAACATTTGCCATCACCAATATTGTCGGCACGATCAATCTTCTTCAGGCTGCATCTGATGCCTGGAAGAAGGATTATTCAGGTCATCTGTTCTACCACATCTCGACAGATGAGGTGTATGGCTCTCTCGATCACGGCGGTTACTTTACCGAAACCACGCCCGTGGATCCACGTTCCCCCTACTCCGCCTCAAAAACAGGAAGTGATCACTTTGTTTGGGCCTTTCGTCACAGCTACGGCTTGCCTGCCATCATCAGTCGGTGTTCAAATAACTACGGGCCAAATCATTTTCCTGAGAAGCTGATTCCGCTCATGATTCATAATATCCTTCATGGCAAGTCTCTTCCGGTTTATGGAAAAGGAGAAAATGTGAGGGATTGGTTGTATGTTGAGGATCATGCGGCCGCCATCGATCTGATTTTTCACAAAGGAAAAGCGGGACAGATTTACAACATCGGTGGCAACAACGAGTGGAAGAATATCGATCTCGTGATGCTGCTGTGCAAAATCATGGACGAAAAACTAAATAAGCCCGCTGGTACCTCTGCAAAATTGATCAGTTATGTCACCGACAGGCCCGGTCACGATCTCCGGTATGCGATCGACGCCTCCAAATTGAAATCTGAACTTGGCTGGCAACCCGCAGTTGATTTCCCGACTGGCCTTGAACGCACTGTCGATTGGTATTTGTCCAATCAGGACTGGCTGAACCATGTTACGTCAGGGGCATACCGTGACTATTACGAAAGAATGTATCACCATCGCTGACAACATGAAAGGCATCATTCTCGCAGGCGGTTCCGGCACCAGGCTTCATCCTTTGACGCTTGTCATTAGCAAACAGCTGATGCCGCTTTATGACAAACCGATGATTTACTATCCTTTGTCGGTCCTGATGATGGCCGGCATCAGGGAAATTCTCATCATTTCAACGCCAACCGACCTGCCCTTGTTCAAAAGACTTCTCGGGGATGGTAAGCAATTGGGGTGCAGTTTTTCCTACGCCGAGCAGCCAAGACCGGAAGGACTTGGACAGGCATTTACAATCGGGAAAAGTTTTATTGGGAAGGACAAAGTAGCGCTTATTCTTGGTGACAATGTGTTTTATGGATCAAGATTGATCGAACTCCTTCAATCCAGTGCTGACCCTGATGGCGGAATCATTTTTGCCTACCACGTGAATGATCCTGAGCGTTATGGCGTAGTGGCGTTTGACAAGAACAAGAATGTGCTTTCAATTGAGGAGAAGCCAAAAGAACCCAAGTCAAACTATGCGGTGCCCGGTTTGTATTTCTACGACAACGAGGTAGTCGCAATAGCTGAAAATCTGAAGCCAAGCCCGCGAGGCGAGCTGGAGATTACCGACATTAATGCGGCCTATCTCCGCAAGGGAAAGTTGCGAGTTGGCATTATGAGCCGCGGCACAGCCTGGCTCGATACCGGAACCTTTGATTCACTCATGCAGGCGGCCAATTTTGTTCAGGTTATCGAGCAACGTCAGGGTCTGAAGATCGGCTGTATTGAAGAGATTGCCTATCGAATGAAATTCATTGGCAGGGAGCAATTGATGCGCCTTGCCAAGCCTCTTGAGAAGAGCGGTTATGGTACATACCTGCTCAAGCTTGCGCAGGAATAGCTATTGTTCCGCATAGATCACACCCAGTACCACGGTGCCAACCGTACCAATGGTCTCTTTGCTGATTATCGAGATGTTATCACTGGTGGTGTGATGGAAAGCACCAAATGATTGCTCCACGGGATCATAGGATATGATGTCTGCCGTCGGGATGTTGGCTTTTTCATTCATAAACTGATGATCATCCAGGACTGCGTCCTGATCCTGATGGACAAAAACAGAAGAGTATCCTTTTTTTGCAGCCATTGCCCAGATTTTGGTTACCACACTGCCCGCATATTCCAATGAAGTCCCTTCTTTGAAGAACTTCGCGTTTCTGCCTCCTACCATATCCAGCAAGATACCGTACTGTGCCTGGTAGGCAGGCTTGTGTTTGTTTCTGGACCAGTATTGTGACCCCAGGCACCACCATGATTCCTGTCCTTGCGGAAGGGCGTGATGTGAAGATGCTTCATGCTTTTCACCCCAATCCTCACCATCAAACAGAATAATATCAATGCCCACATCAGGCTTGTTGTTCGAGTTCATAAGCCGCGCGATTTCGAGAAGGATGGCAACGCCGCTTGCTCCGTCATTGGCTCCGTCCATCGGCGCATTTGGTTTCTCCGGATCCTTGTCTGCAAAAGGTCGTGTATCCCAATGCGCGGCCAGTATTACCCTTTTCTGCACAGAAGGATTAAAAGCGGCGATGATATTCCGAAGTGATAGTTTCCTGTCATCAAATGTTGAAGCTTCAAAAGACTGAACGGTGACCTGTGCTCCGTAAGTCTTCAATTTTGCGATCAAATAATCGCCCGCAATGTCATGGGCGCTGGAATTAGGAACACGCGGCCCAAATGACACCTGTTTTTCCACAAATGAATAGGCCGAATCGACGTTAAAAACAGGGACAGATTTGGTAGAGATTGTCTTTTCGTCTGAAGATTTACTCCCGCCGCATCCTGTCAGAAGAATTGCTGCAATCAATATGTTCAAACCCGCTGTAAGTCTGAAAAATACACCTCTTGCCATATGGGAAAATTGTGCTATATTTGCATCACTTTCGTATGAAACTTCAATAAGAGGGGACCATGAGTCCCCTCTTTGTTTATCGAAAAATGGATGTAAAGGCGAAAATAGCAGAATTGGCAAAGGAAAGCCTCCTGAGTTCGGCTCAGTACGTGGTGAATGTCCTTGCTTCGGCAAAGAATCTGTCGAAAATCACCGTTGTGGTAGACAGCGACGATTCCATCACCGTTGATGACTGCACTGCGATCAGCAACCGGCTTTCACAGAAACTGGATGAGGCCAATGTAGGCAGCGGTCGCTACGTTCTGGAGGTCACAACACCGGGACTGGATCAACCCCTGGCCTTAATCCGTCAGTATCATAAAAACATAGGGAGGCAGATGAAAGTCCAGCTAAAAGACCACATGATGGTGCAGGGTAAACTGATCTCCTCCACCAGTAATGAAATTGTTATCCGGGAAGAATCCGGAAAGGGAAAACACAAAACAGAAAGGGAAGTAATGATCCCATACGAAAACATTGAACGAGCATTTGTAATGGTTTCTTTTAAATAGAGAATGTAATATGGATATCACCAACCTCATTGAGTCGTTTGCTGACTTCGCCAAACAAAAGAACATTGATCGTCCCACGATGATACGCATCCTGGAAGATGTGTTTCGGACCATGATCAAGAAGAAATTCGTCAACGACGACAACTTTGATATCATTATAAACGCGGATAAGGGAGATTTGGAAATCTATCGCATCCGTGAAATTGTGGATGATGATTCAGAAGATATATGGGACCACGACAAAATCAGTCTCACCGATGCACGCAAGATTGAACCTGATTTTGAAGTGGGTGAAGAGGTTTCAGAGCCTATCGAGATTGAAGCCTTCGGCAGGCGCGCAGTCACTACCGCTCGCCAAACGCTCATGCAAAAGGTCAAGGATCTTGAGAAGGATATCCTGTTTCAGAAATACAAAGACATCGTGGGTGAGATTATCACCGGTGAGGTATATCAGGTATTAAGCCGTGAAGTACTGCTCATCGATGGGGAAGGCAATGAAATTTCCATTCCAAGAGGTGAGCAGATTCCGAAAGACCGTTACCGCAAGGGAGAGAATGTAAGGGCGATTGTACACAAAGTGGAAATGGTCAACGGCAATCCCAAGATTGTTCTTTCGCGTACATCACCTGTTTTTCTTGAAAGACTGTTTGAACAGGAAGTTCCTGAAGTCTACGATGGTCTCATTACAATTAAGAAAGCTGTCCGTGAACCCGGCGAGCGGGCCAAAGTCGCCGTGGAATCGTATGATGACCGCATCGATCCCGTGGGAGCCTGCGTGGGGATGAAAGGATCGCGGATACACGCCATTGTGCGGGAACTCCAGAACGAAAATATTGATGTGATCAATTTCACCGAGAACCTTGAGTTGTTCATTCAGCGGGCACTTTCTCCTGCCAAAATTGTGAGCATGAAGATTGACAAGGAGAACAACCGTGTCTCCGTTTATTTGAAACCCGATCAGGTTTCACTTGCCATTGGAAAGGGTGGTCTCAACATTAAGCTCGCGAGCAGACTGGTAGGGATGGAAATCGACGTGTTCAGAGAACTTGGCGAACAGGCTCCTGAAGAAGACGTCGATCTGGATGAATTCTCAGACGAAATTGAAGGCTGGGTAATTGATCAGTTGAAACAAATAGGGCTTGATACAGCCAAGAGTGTGCTGGCCCTTAACAAAGAAGAATTGGTCAGGAGAACTGACCTGGAAGAAGAAACAGTTGATAATGTGGTCGCCGTTTTGAGTAAAGAATTCGAATAATTTTCAAAGGACTTAACATAAATCAGGAAAAACATAGTCAATTTTGAGCATGGCTGAAGAAAAAATGATACGGCTGGGACAGGCGTCACGGAAGCTCAATGTGGGGCACAATACCATATTGGACTTTCTGACCAAGAAGGGGTTTACCGTTGAGAACAACCCCAATGCCAAGCTGACGGCTGAGCAATTTGCCATGCTCGCAAAGGAGTATGCTTCTTCGGCCTCCGAAAAGATCGAGGCTTCAGTGCTCACCATCGGCGGAAAGCACAGTGAAACACTGACTATCCAAAGTGAACCTGAATCGCATCGTAAGAAAGCTGAAGAAGAGGATAGCATTCTGATCAAGAACCTCGGGTCCAAGGAAATCAAGGCAAAGGAGGAGGTCAAGCAGCCTGAGAAAGTGGAGCGTGAGAAGACCAAGCTGGAAGGCATCAAGGTTGTTGGCAAAATCGAACTCGAAAAGAAGAAAAAAGAGGAACCCAAAGAAGAACCGAAGCAACCTGAGCCTGTGGTTACACCTCCGGTTGTGGAGGAAGAAAAGGCTCCTCAACCTCCGGAATTAGAAGTCATCAAAGCCAAGGCAGATAAACTCCAGGGTTTGAAAGTTGTTGACCGGATCGATTTACCTGTTGAAAAGAAACCTGCTGCAAGTGCTGAATCAAAGGACGATGCACGGAAGAAACGTCCGAGGAAACGGATCACCTCTGTACCCGGTGACAAGGGCGCGCGTCCCGGTGCAGGCGGTGCACCCGGAAGACGTACACCTCAGCAACCGCACAAGGAAGAACCATCCGAAAAAGAAATTCAGGAACAGATTCGCGCCACTCTTGCCAAACTGAGCGGTGGCCAGAAAAAGTTTACAGGAGCGAAATACAGAAAGGAAAAGAGACAGGCCATCTCCGAAGCTCAAGAGGAGAAAATGCTTCAGGAGCAGGAGTCTTCCAAGACGCTCCGAGTCGCAGAATTTATTTCAGCCAATGACCTGGCTTCCCTGATGAATGTTTCAGTGAATGAGGTTATCTCCACCTGCATGAATCTGGGCATGTTCGTTTCCATCAACCAGCGTCTGGATGCAGAGGCTATTACGGTAATAGCGGATGAATTCGGATATGATGTTCAGTTCACCACAGCAGAAGAAGAAACAGCGGTAGTGGAGGAACAGGAGGTTGAGGAAAATCTTAAACCCCGGGCTCCCATTGTCACCATCATGGGTCACGTGGACCACGGAAAGACTTCGTTGCTGGATTACATCCGGAACACGAAGGTCGTTGCTTCAGAAGCCGGCGGTATTACCCAGCACATTGGAGCTTATGATGTGACCACCAAGAGCGGGCAGAAGATTGCATTTCTCGATACTCCCGGTCACGAAGCATTTACTGCCATGCGTGCACGGGGTGCCAAGCTCACGGACGTAGCCATTATCGTTGTTGCGGCGGACGATGATGTGATGCCGCAGACGAAAGAAGCTATCAATCATGCCCAGGTGGCAGGCGTTCCGATTGTGATCGCCATCAATAAGGTCGACAAACCCCACGCCAATCCGGACAAGATTCGGGAGTCTCTCTCCAAAATCAACATTCTGGTCGAAGAATGGGGCGGTAAATACCAAAGCCAAGAAATTTCTGCAAAGACCGGAAAAGGCATAGATCAACTCCTCGAAAAAGTATTGTTAGAAGCTGAACTTCTAAACCTCAAAGCTAATCCGGATAAACAGGCAGTCGGAAGTATCATAGAGGCTTCCTTGGATAAGGGAAGGGGCTATGTAGCTACGCTGATGGTGCAGGCAGGAACGCTGCATGTAGGTGATATCATGGTTGCAGGCCCCAATCACGGAAGAGTGAAGGCCATGTTTGATGACACTGGCAACCGGCTTAAAGAGGCTGGTCCCTCCTCACCTGTTCAGGTGCTCGGCCTTGATGGCGCACCGCAGGCCGGCGAGAAGTTTGCCATCTATGAAACCGATCGTGAGGCCCGGGAAGTTGCCAACAAGCGGGCACAGCTGGTTCGCGAACAAAGTATCCGCACCAAGAAACATATCACGCTGGATGAGATCGGCCGCCGGATCGCCATCGGTTCCTTCAAGCAGTTGAATGTAATCGTGAAGGGCGATGTGGACGGTTCTGTAGAGGCGTTGTCAGACTCATTATTGAAACTCTCCACACCGAAGATTCAGGTCAGCATTATTCACAAGGCCGTCGGGCAGATATCCGAATCAGATGTACTTCTGGCTTCAGCCTCAGACGCTGTAATCGTAGGTTTCCAGGTTCGTCCTTCAGGGTCGGCACGCAAATTGGCGGAAAATGAAGAGATCGAGATTCGTCTCTATTCTATCATCTATGACGCCATCAATGACGTGAAGAGCGCCATGGAAGGAATGCTGGAGAAAGAGATGGAGGAGGTTATTGTCGGAAACGCCGAAGTCAGGGAAGTATTCCGCATCTCCAAGGTGGGAACAATTGCCGGGTGTATGGTTACCGATGGATATATCAAGAGGGCCAACCCGATGCGCCTCATTCGCGACGGTATTGTCGTTTACGCTGGCAAACTGAGTTCGCTCAAGCGCTTCAAGGACGATGCCAGTGAAGTCAAGTCAGGCTTTGACTGCGGCATAGGCATTGAAAGCTTCAATGACATGCAGGTTGGCGACGTGATTGAAAGTTATGAGAACAGAGAGGTGAAGAAGACGCCCTGATAAACAACAATGAACTGAAAAAGAAAAGCCTGACCGTTTGATCAGGCTTTTTTCATTTTGTCTTTCTGGCTCAGAATTTCACTTCAGGAGCCTTTTCTGATCCTGCCTCAGCCTTGAAGTAGCCCTTCTCCTTGAATCCCAGAAGGGAGGAGAACAGCACATTCGGGAATTTCCTGCGGGAGACATTGTACTCGTTCACCGTATCGTTGAAACGCTGACGTGAAACATTAATCCTGTTTTCTGTACCGGCAAGCTCATCCTGCAGCCCTAGAAAATTCTGGTTCGCCTTCAGGTCAGGATAATTTTCAGCAACGGCCAGCAGCCTTCCTAATGCACTGCTCAAGCCGGCCTGCGCCTGCTGAAAAGCTGCAACGTTTTCCGGAGTAAGATTGCTCGCGTCAATTTTTACCTGTGTGGCCGAGGCTCTCGCCTCCATCACTTTGGTCAGTGTCTCTTTTTCAAAATTGGCATATCCTTTTACGGTATTCACAAGATTTGGAATCAGATCGGCACGGCGCTGGTAGTCAGATTCAACATTTCCCCATGCCTTGCTAACTGCCTCTTCCCTGCTTACCAATCCATTGTAGGAGCTGAACCCCATCAGGACCAGAATACCCAGGACGATCCAAATGATATACTTTCTCATGTTAGGTGTGAATTAGTTTTTTGCAAAGATAGATGCATTGAAATACCTCACCAAAAAGGCAATGATTCATCTATTCTACCTGCAGAACCAGCCCTTTGAGGTATTCTCCTTCCGGATGATATATCGAAACCGGATGATCGGCAGGTTGTGAGAGATGGTGCAAAACCCTGATGGATCTTCCGGTTTGGACTGCCGCCGACACCATGGTATCATAAAAGAGTTGACGATCTACAACCTGAGAACAAGAAAACGTAAATATCAGACCTCCGCTCCTGATCAACCGCATGGCTTCAGCATTGAGGCGCTGGTATCCTTTCATTGCCTGATGCCGGGCATCCCGGTGTTTGGCAAATGCCGGTGGATCCAGTATAATGATATCATAAGGAAGGGCTCCATTCAGTCTGGAGCGCTGAAAGAAATCAAAAGTATCTTCTGCAAAGCATGCATGCTTGTCCGGGCTGAATCCATTCAGCTCAATGTTCCTCCGGGTCATTTCGATTGCCTTGGCGGAAGCATCTACGGAATTCACAAGTACGGCACCTGCCCGAAGTGCATAGACTGAGAATCCGCCGGTATAGCAGAACATATTCAAAACGCTCCTGCCTTTTGCATACTCCGCCAACAGTCGCCGGTTATCCCTTTGATCAAGAAAAAATCCGGTCTTCTGTCCTCCTTCCCAGTCTACAAGAAAGCGGTTGCCATTCTCAATGACAGCGTGGGGAACTGCATCTGCACCAAACAGATAACCTCTATTCACATCCGGACCTCCGTGTTGATCCTGATAATAAACTGATCGAAGATTCTCCTGGTAGACCTTGCGCAGTGCTTCCAGAATCTGCAACCTGTCCCCATGAATTCCTGTGCTGTGCGCCTGCATGACACAGGCGCCGTCATAGAAGTCAATGATCAGTCCCGGAAGTCCATCTCCCTCTCCATGAACCAGCCGATAGCAATTGGTTTGCTCATTCTCAATGTGGGCCAACCTCCGGAGTGAGAGCGCCGCAGCCAGTTTCTGACTGTAGAATCCTTCATCAGGACTTTTATCACCAAACGATAGAATGCGTACAGCAATACTGCCCTCCTCCTGGTAATGTCCAAAACCGATAACCTTCCCTGAACTGTCGGCTACGGACACCCAGCCACCTTCGATAACGGAGCCCTCTGTCTTTTGAATTGCACCGGAAAAGACCCATGGGTGTCGTCTCAGAACCGACGATTCTCGTCCTCTTTTCAGTATAACCTGTCCTTTGATTTTCATCAATTCCATAAATTTGGCGCCCGGCCAATCAGAAAAATCCGGTTGGCCAAAGGTTGAACCAAAGTTTTAAATTCTTAAATAAAGAATCTAATTGATTTTCACTTATGAATCGCGCCATTCAATTGCTGCTTTGTCTTAGTTTGTCCCTCCTCACGGGATGCAACAATGTCCATGATGAAGCTGGTCCAGAAGAAAAACCGGCGGAAATACAGGACGGGCTTCATATAAAATTCGATGACACACCGGGTTTGGAAAAGATCGAATTCAGAAACGCCGGAGATAAGTTGACCGGAACGGGTTACCTGCTCAACGGGCAGAAACATGGTTCCTGGACCGAGTATTTTGATAATGGCCGCGTCAAAACACTTACGACATGGGTGAATGGCAAAAAGGAAGGCTTGTTTCTGGAGTTTAACCTGAGCAACATGCTTGTCAGGCAATGCTTCTATCACCAGGATCAACGCCATGGTGAGTACCTGGAGTATGTCAACATGAATATCAAGGAGCAAAGAAATTACTCCAATGGAAGGCTTGAAGGTGTAACCAAGATATTCTATGACGACGGAAAGATTCTTGAAGAAGGAATTTATAGTGACGGCCAGCGGGACGGCATCTCTAAATGGTATGACCAGAACGGGAAAGTCACTATTGAATATCTCTACAAAAAGGGACAGTTGGTCAAATAAATCCCAGGTTCAAAGCCCAGGATTGGAACCCATTCGGGCCATAATTCGTAATAAGACTACCCTGAAAAGTTGTCACAGAGGCATGTAAAAAAGGTGTTTGGCACGCTTTTTCAGGCGATTTTAAGTGTTATCAGTACAAATTCAGCAGAACTATGAAACGATTTGCAGCATTGGTTTTGGCAGCTGTATTAGGAAGCGTCATTACCATCGCCACCACCAGATGGTGGAACCCTGCATCAGAGGGGGTGAAGATTCAACACATTAATTCAGTTCCAACTGCGCAAGTGGGCTACCGTCTCAATGAGAATGGAGAAGCTGTGGCTCTTGACTTTACAGGTACGGCAGAAAAAGTAACCAAAGCCGTTGTGAACATCAGGTCCACTTCAGAAGGTCCAGCCGTATCCCGAAATCCTAATCAGGATGCCGATCCATTCCAGTTTTTCTTCGGGCCCAACCAGCGGCAGAGAGGACCTGTTCAAAGTTCCGGCAGCGGTGTGATCATCAACAAAGACGGATACATTGTAACCAACAATCACGTGGTGCAGAACGCGGATGTCGTTGACGTAACACTTACAGACAATCGTACATTCAAAGCGGAAGTTATCGGAACAGATCCTGACACGGATCTTGCCCTCATCAAGATCAATCAAAAGGATTTGCCCTTTCTCTCTTTTGTAAATTCAGATCAATGCAAAGTGGGACAGTGGGTGCTGGCCGTTGGTAATCCATTCAATCTCAACTCCACGGTCACTGCCGGCATCATCAGCGCAAAGGGCCGGAGCATCGGAATTATCAACCGTGAGAATTCTTCAGGTGAACAAGGTAATGTTACCACTGCCATTGAATCATTTATCCAGACCGATGCTGCGATCAATCCCGGAAACAGTGGTGGCGCACTTGTTGATCTGGACGGGGGCCTTGTCGGAATTAACACCGCGATTGCAAGCCCCACCGGCGCATACTCCGGTTACGGCTTTGCAATACCCGCCAACATCGTAAGCAAGATTACGGAAGATCTTCTGGCCTATGGAACAGTTCAGCGTGGATGGCTCGGAGTCCAGGTAAGAAGTGTAGATTCTGAGCTTTCAAAAGAAAAGGGCCTGTCCGTTTCCGACGGAGCTTACATATCTGAATTTGCCGAAAAGAGTTCAGCAAAAGAGGCCGGTCTCATGGCCGGCGACGTGGTTGTAAAACTGGATGAAACGCCAATCAAGAGCAGCACTGCTTTGATCGAATTCATAGGTCAGAAACGCCCCGGAGATAAGGTGAAAGTTCTTGTCAACCGTGATGGGAAGGAGTTGACGTTTACAGTGACCTTAAAGACCAGGGATGGAAAAGTCGGGACGATTGCCCGTGAAGAACCTAACTCGGTATCATCTCTTGGTTTACAAATTGAAGATGCTGATCCGAAAATGCTGAAGAAGCTTGATATCCCGACAGGCGTGTATGTCAAGTCCGTTGGAAACGGAAGAATAGCCCGCTACACTGACATGCGGGATGGATTTATTATCACTCGGGTAGATGACAAAGCAGTGAAGACTGCCAAAGAGGTAAATGATATCCTCAAAAGTAAGAAACCGGGTGATCTCGTCACGTTCTCCGGGGTATATGAGGATTTCCCCAGAGAGTATATCTATGCAATCCGTATCTAAATATTAGTCCCATGAGGAGATTGTTTAAGAAAGGTGAGCGCGTCAGAAGCAAGATTGATGGAAAGGTCATGGAAGTGCTCAAATACTTCAAGAAGAACCTTGTAGAAGTAAGATGGTTTGACATGGAGTCAAGGGAAGTGCGAACCAAGTCCATAAAAGAAGACAAGCTTTCCAAAGCTGCGTAATAGTCGGAATGCCCTTTCTCATGATCTGGGCACTCCGATTTCCTTGAACAGATATAAAATGATACAGCTTCGGGCACTAACTTTGCCGGCCAAGCTTTATCCTTATCAAAAAGTTCGAGATACCTGCCTATTATCGATCTTCCCTTACCGGGAGGGTTAAGGAACTTCGAAAATCCCGGGATCTTCGCAAGCAGGATTTTCAGCCAACCGTTCTGAACTTTGGACCAGTCCAGTTTATTATTGCCCGTCACTTCGGTTTCTGTTATGGTGTTGAAAATGCCATTGAAATAAGTTACCGGGCACTGGAAGAAAATCCTGGCAGGAAAATCTATCTGTTAAGTCAGATGATTCACAATCAGGAAGTAAATCAGGATTTGAGTGAAAGGGGTATTCACTTCATTATGGATACGGATGGCACCCAGTTCATTCCATGGTCTGACATCCGAGGAGATGACATAGTCATCATCCCTGCCTTTGGCACCACCCTTGAAATTGAAAAGCTGCTGGAATCCAAAGGTATCCAGGTACAGAAATACAATACAACCTGCCCTTTTGTGGAAAAGGTGTGGAACCGGGCCGATCGTTTGGGTAAAGATGGCTATACCGTTGTCATCCACGGCAAACCACGTCATGAAGAAACGCGCGCCACTTTTTCGCATAGCTCCCAAAGCGGTCCCTCTGTGATTGTAAGGGATATTGATGAAGCGCATCAGCTGGCCAATTTCATCACCGGAGATAAGACCAAAGCCGAATTCTTTGAAGAGTTTCGAGGCAAGTTTTCCGATGGCTTTCAACCGGCCATTCATCTCAACCGGATTGGCGTGGTTAACCAGACGACCATGCTGGCCACAGAAACCCAGGCTATAGCTGACTTCCTTAAGCAGGTAATGATCCGGAAGTACGGATCAGAAAATGTAAAAGATCATTTTGCAGATACCCGGGATACGCTTTGCTACGCAACAAATGATAATCAGGACGCCACTTACGAACTACTGAAAACAAGCGCACATCTTGCAATCGTGGTTGGAGGATACAACAGTTCCAACACGTCGCACATCGTGGAATTGTGTGAAAAGAAGTTCCCCACATTTTTTGTAAATGCAGATCAGTCCATTCGATCCGCTAACGAGATCCAGCACTTTGACATTCACCTGAAGGAATTGATTACGACCTATCAATTTCTTCCCTCTGATCGACCCCTGAAAATTGTCTTGACCAGCGGGGCCTCATGTCCTGATACGCTTGTGGATCGTGTACTCATCAAACTCCTCGGTTATTTTCAAGGTGCCAAAAGCCCTGAGGAGGTAATCGCTTTGCTCTGAATTCCTCCCAGCATGCTTACCTTCGGAGTCCTATGCGGGGGTTGTTACTCATTTTCTTCCTTTGTTGCCACATCATCAACCTGAAAGCTCAGGATATTCCGTCCGATTCTGTTCGCGTTTTGGAGGAGGTGGCTGTCAATGCCTATGCATATGATCGAAAACCATCAGATGTACCGGCAACGGTAGCTGTATTGCATGATGATCAGTTGATTCGCTTTAGCAATACCTCTTTGCTACCCGCAGTCAATATGATTCCCGCGGTGAGAATGGAGGAACGGTCTCCCGGCAGCTACCGGTTTTCTATCAGAGGCAGTTCTCTCCGCTCTCCTTTTGGGGTGCGAAATGTAAAATTCTATTGGAATGCCTTGCCTCTCACTGACGGTGGAGGAAATACGTACCTGAACCTTATCGACCTCAATGCAGTGGGTAGTATGGAGGTAATCAAGGGCCCAGGTTCCAGCTTATATGGAGCCGGCACAGGTGGAGTTGTGCTTCTTCGAAGTCCAGATAAAAGAGCAGATACCCGCTTTACAATTATCGGAGGGTCTTATGGGCTCCTTCGCACAAATCTGGGGGGCAGCCTTTTCCGATCAGATAAACTTGAGCTTGACTACAGCCTGTCGTATCAAAAAGCCGATGGTTACCGGACGCAAACAAATATGACAAGAGCTACCGCCAATTTCGATCTGCGCTATCGTCCTTCCAGCCAATCGATGCTCTACGCAACTGTCCTGTTATCGGATCTCTACTACCAGACTCCCGGCGGACTGACCCGTACGCAATATCTTCAGGATCCTTCACAAGCAAGGCCTGCCTCCGCAGCCGGCCCGGGAGCAGTAGAACAGCAGGCATCAGTGACAAACAAGACCGGCTACTCGGGCATCTACTATGAACATGACTGGAATGCGAAATGGTCAAGCCGAATAGGCATCTATGGATCTCTCACCGATTTTGTTAACCCTACACTTCGTAATTATGAATTGAGAACTGAACAGAATTGGGGTGGACGGACCGACACCCAGTACCACTTTGAATTGGGGAATACCACAGGCAAGTTTATCGCCGGGGCAGAATATCAGCATTTCTATTCACCTGTTACAGATTACGATAACAACGCCGGCGTTAAAGGCAGTCTCCAGACTTCTGATCTTCTCCGATCATCCTTACTGATAGGGTTTACCCAAATCGACCTGGATTTGCCCCACAAGGTTTTCATCTCTGCAGGTGTAAGTGTCAACTCTGTTCAATATGGCTTTGCGCGCACTTCTTCCACACCACAGGTGGATCAGAACCGGATATTCTCTCCGGTACTGTCTCCGCGAATCGCTGTATTGAAGAAAGTGAATACCAATATTTCTTTTTTTGCCAGCATCAGTAATGGCTTTTCACCACCGTCCCTGGCTGAAGTAAGACCATCCACGGCAACATTCAATAATTCATTGAATGCTGAACGCGGGAACAGTTATGAGTTAGGTCTCAAGGGAGGGTTACTGAAACGCCTGGAGATACAACTTACGGGATACGACTTTCGATTGAATGACGCAATTGTCATTCAGCGCGATCCATCCGGCGCAGATTTCTTTGTCAATGCGGGATCGACCCGTCAGTTGGGAATGGAAGCTATAGCGGCATGGACTCACGACAATGGCTCCCGTCAATATTACTGGAAAGGCTGGATCAGCTACACTTTCAATGATTATCACTTCGATCATTATGTTACATCCGGAAATGACTATTCAGGCAACGCCCTGACCGGAGTGGCACCCACGGTATTGGCTGCCGGCTACGATGTGAAGGCACCAGCCGGATGGTATGTCAACCTTACCATGCAGTACAGTGACAGACTCCCATTGAATGACGGAAATACGGAATATGCAGATTCGTATTTTCTGATTGGCTTCCGAAGCGGGTATTATCTGAAAGGAAAACTGCCCCTGGAGTTCTTTGCGGGAACTGATAATCTCCTGGATCAGCGCTATACCCTGGGTGCAGATATAAATGCTGCTGGTGGCCGCTACTACAATGCGGCGGCACTCAGAAATTTTTATTTGGGTCTCGGTGTCAGAATTCCTGAACGGAAACCCTGAACTTGTTTCCTTACAACCTTCCTGTCAATCCACTGCAAAAGGAGTATGATTAGGACTCCAAAAACTACCTGCCCTATGCGGTCGCTCACCATAACCAAGGCCGGAATTTGTGGTTTGAAGTCTGTGAGGACAAAAGCTACCACGCATGCCACCATCAAGAGTATAAGTCCAATCAGCAGAAAAACATGATCGTAGCGATAATTTGATTTTGCTTCCCGGTATCGATCAAGCACCTTAAACGCGAAATCAGGCGGAAGCTGAAATGACTCTCTTCTTAGCGCCCGGAACACAATATCATAAGCAAGGTCGTCACCTGAGTTGCCAACCTGGCCTTGTTCAATTCTGCTTTGAAGTTCTTCGTCTGTCATTTGATAACCTCTTTGCCCAGATACATTTTAACCTTTTCCTTGAGGAGCTTCCTGGCACGAAACAAATAATTCTTTACTGTTCCTTCCGGCATACCGGTGATCTCCCCTATTTCTGCATAGTTCAGTCCATCCAAATGATAAAGGGATAACACCGCCCTGTATTGCTCCGGAAGCCTTTCTACCAGCAATACCACCTTATCCTCAATATCCTTATCCTCGAGCTCTTCAGCCACATCGTCCCGAGAAATGAACATCCTTTCCAAACTTTCTCCACTATCTATTGATGAAAACAACGCCTTTTGCTTTCGAAGGTGATTGATCGCATGCCGGTACGCGATTGTACCAATCCAAGTGCTCAATCGGGACTGAAAATTGAACTCCGAAATCTTGTCAGCCACCTTCAAAAAGACATCCTGACAGATTTCCTCTCGATCCTCCACGCTACGGATAATACGCCCTACCATGTGCGCCACCAGCCGCTGATGTCGTTGTATCAGCTCCAGAAACGCCATCCGGTCCCCATTTCTGAGTCTGGAAACAAGGGCCTGGTCATCTGTCATTTTGGGGTGAGACACGGTATTATGGCTGAATGTTGCACGCTTTTACGGAATGCCGTGCTATTCGTTCTCCGGTACACTACATCCATTGTACAATTGAGTTCACTTCCGCAGGTATCATGCTCCCCGAAGGCATTTTAGGGGATGGATTGAAAAATACATATGTGCATTTGCAACATGGAAGCCCAACACCGTGTCTCAAAGCACAAAACACATATTCATATGGATCATTCACTTAGAGACGTATTAATGCCCATCACGATCATGGGAACATTCGGTTCAGCATTGTATTTTTTTACGAAAGTGATGACCGACTATATCCTGAAGAAGAAAATGATTGACAAGGGGCTCGTCAATGAGGACTCGCAGTCGATTTTCAAGACACATGCTTCCGAAAACCGATATGCCGCGCTTAAGTGGGGCCTCATCGTTTTCTTTGCCGGCGTGGCTCTGATCTTAATCGAATACATACCATCAGGGCCCGCATCTCCGCTGCCTTATGGGATTTTCGCGGTTTGTGTTTCGCTCGGGTTTCTCATCTACTACTCCATCGTAAAAAGGGAACTTAAGTAGACTTTCATATTACGACCAAAGGCCTGCCTGCATCCATGCGGGCTCTCCTTTCTTCATTGATTCGACACGTTAGCAAAATTTACACACTTCAAGAGACTTCCATGATCCGCAACTACATCACAACGGCCATTCGTAATCTCAAAAGACAAAGATTCTTTTCGATCATTAACATCTTTGGTCTGGCCATTTCAATGTCAGTATGCCTGGCGATTATCATGCTGATTGCGGATCAGCTGACTTATGATCAACACAATTCCAAGCGCAGCAGAATCTACAGAATAACCAGCAATATCGTTGGCGCTGACGGATTGGAGCGGGGAGGAAACGCAATGGCAACCTCTCCAATGCCGCTTAAGAATGAGTTGATCGACAAGTATGCCGGCGTGGAAAAAGCAGCGCGCCTTAAAAGGGGTTTCGCCAACAACTGGATCGAATTTGAACAGGATGTAAATGTGCCCATCAGCGGTTACTTCGCTGATCCGGAAGTACTCGATGTCTTTGAATATGAACTCGAATATGGCAATCCGCAAACCGCTTTGACCGAGCCCTATTCAGTGGTGTTGACCAAGACTGCCGCAAAGAAATTATTCAAAGATGAAAACCCTTTAGGGCTCACCCTCAAAGTCGGAGACAAGGGAACCTATGTTGTAACAGGTGTCCTCAAGGAAACAAATAACAAGTCACATATTGTATTTGATGGCTTGGCAAGCATGTCAACGGTCCGTAGCCTCGAGGCAGATGGAAAGCTTAACAAAGAGCTTGACAACTGGTACAATTACTGGAATGGATGGACCTACGTTGTTCTTCAGAAGGGGGTCTCACCGAACGATATCATCCCTTACTTTAAGAAGGTCTACCGGGAGCGGATGGCCACGCTGACCAACCCCGACAAAATTCGGGCTGCTTTTTCGCTCCAACCGATGAGCGACATTACACCAGGGCCCTTCATGAACAATCCGATTGGTCCTTTTCTGCCATGGATTTTCATTTATTTCCTGGGCGGGCTTGCCGGGCTAGTCATGCTTACATCATGTTTTAATTTTACCAATTTGTCAATCGCAAGATCTTTGACCCGTGCCAGGGAAATTGGTGTGCGAAAAGTATCGGGGGCCGCCCGTTGGCAAATCTTCACTCAATTTCTCTCTGAATCCATTATCACTTCCCTGCTGTCACTGGTTCTGGCTATGGCATTTCTTGTTCTGGTCAAACCGCTTCTGCTCAATATCACCTTTGCCCGTGTGTTCCGCTGGGACCTTGAATCCAATCTTTATGTATATGGAGTATTTGTGCTCTTTGCAGTCCTGGTGGGTATTTTGGCTGGCTTTTTCCCTGCAGTTGTTTTATCCGGTTTTCAGCCGTTAAGCGTGCTGAAGAATTTTGGAAATATGAAACTATTCAGCCGGATGGGGTTGCGTCGCACATTGCTGGTGGCCCAATTCACACTGTCTCTCATCTTTATACTTAGCGTGATTGTCGCCTACAACCAGCTTAACCTGTTTCTCAGGGCAGATCACGGCTTCGTTATGAAGAATACCTATGTTGTCAGGCTTAATAATACAGATGCACTGCCACTGAAAACAGAACTTCTGAAACAAGCTAATATCACCGAAGTGAGTGTCGCCTCACACGTGCCTGCATCCGGTACCACTTATGGAGCCGGGTTTAAGAAATCCCTCGATGAGAAAGAGTGGGTCAATCTCAATTATTATTCAGTTGATGAGAACTATTTGAACAGTCTGGAGGTGCGTCTTAAAGCGGGAAGGTTCTTTTCACCTGTGGCCGGTGAATCCAATCAGAATTTTATTGTCATAAACGAGCAAGCCGTAAGGCAATTGCATTACGCTTCAAACGAAGAGGCGCTGGGACAAGTCATTATCATTGACCGTGATTCCGCCAAAATGGAAATTATTGGAGTAGTCCAGGACTACAATCACCAAATGCTGATGCAAAAGCTGGACGGTATGGCACTCCTGTACAATCCCAAAGAGTTCCATATTCTTCAGGTAAAATACACAGGCGACAAGAAGCAGGCGGCGCAGACTATTGAGAAGACATGGGCGGTTGTGAATCCTTCAATGAAAGTAGATTATAAGGACATGGAGGAAGAAATCCTCAGTTTCTACCAGACGATATTTGGTGATGCTGTGAATATTGTGACTTTCGTGGCAATCCTCGCTGTCATTATCTCGTGTCTTGGTCTTCTCGGAATGGCCACTTACACCACCGAAACGCGTATCAAGGAGGTTTCGATACGCAAGATACTCGGGTCCTCCAATGCCTCTCTTGTGCTCTTGCTTTCAAAGAGCTTCATACTCCTGCTGCTGATCTCTGTAGCGATTGCCGTACCGAGTGCCTTCTTTATTAACAGTCTCTGGCTTGATTTGATGGCATATCACACCGCCTTTGATTTGCAGGTCATTATAAACGGAGTATTGATCTTGGTGGTTTTTGGCGGGATAACCATCGGCTCACAGACAGTCAGGGCATCATTTGTAAACCCGGTGGAGAATCTGAAGGTTGAGTAGGCTCTTACTCCGCCAAAGGTGCAAGAGTCAAATATTAAGGTACTTCATCAGCATGTCGAGGCGCTCTTTGCTGTCATCATCTCGGGGGGCTTCCTGATAGCGTCCTATCACACGGTAACCAAATCGTTCCAGGGTAGCCACTATTCGCGACAGGTCTAGCTGATTGATTTTTAGTGTGAGCTTTATCTTTCCTTTGTCCAGCGGGTCCTCGACCATGGTACTGCTAATGACCTTGGCCTTGTTTTCTTCTACATAACGGCTGATCTCGGCAAGCGAGTAATCTATAAGATCCATCGAAAGCACAAGAATGCCTCCAGGCATCTGCACAGATGCTGACTGGGCGAAGGAGGCCATGACATCCTGAACTGTTATTACACCTGCATATTGTCCTTCATCACCGAGTACAGCAACAATATTCAGTTTGTGTTCCCCGGCTACTCTCAGAATATCAAAGAAGTGTGACTCCAGACCGACAAAGCAATTTGTGCCAATCAGCTTGAAGTCGCCCAGGTTTTTCTCAATGTCATTCGATTCAAGAATAATTTCCTCGGAGATAAATCCAAGCAACTTATTGTTGTCAACCACCGGGAGGTAGTTGCAGCGGAACTCTTCCATCCACACGATAGCCTTATGGGCGTCATCCGTCACCTTCAGGGGCGGGACCATGTGATTAATAAGTTCCTGTGCTATCATGCTGCGGCAGGGGTTAGGAAAGTCTCCACGATCTGATTGAACTTCTGGGGGTGCTCCATCATGGGCGCGTGACAGCAGTTATCAATAAACCGCAAGTCACTGTTAGGAATCAGACGGTTAAATTCGTAGGCAACCATTGGTGGTGTAATGGTATCATTTAATCCCCAAACCAGCAATGTGGGAACCTGAATTTTGGGAAGGTCTGAAGCGAGGTTATTCCTTTGAGCAGATTTTGCTATTGCAACAATCCGCATGCATTTCGGTATGCTCTTGGTGGTTTCAAAAACCTCATCAACCAAATCCTTGGCAGCCACCCTGGGGTCATAGAAGGTATAGGCCACCCTCTCCTGAATATAATCGTAGCTGCCCCTGCGGGGATAAGAACCTCCCATGGCGTTTTCGAACAGGCCGGAGCTGCCTGTAAGAATCAATTTTTCAACCCTGTCTTCATTGTGAAGAGTGTACAGCAAAGCGACATGACCCCCCAAGGAATTCCCCATTATGATCATCTGATCAAGCTTCATTTCGGCAACGAAGTCTTCCACAAATTTTCTCAACCCCTCCAGGCCCGCTTCCTTGATCGGCATGTCGTAAATAGGAAGCATGGGAATTACTACGCGGTAGGATTTTGAGAATCGATCAACTACACCTTCCCAGTTGCTTAGCGCGCCGAACAAACCATGCAACAGCATCAACACCTGGCCGCTTCCCTCGTCCACAAATTTGAATCCGCCTTTTTCCTTTACGCTAAGTGTCATGAGCCGATGTCAGGCAATTGTGAGTTATATCGGACAAATAAACCCAAACTGAGTATATAACGCAACAAAGGGCCAAATCGCATATCATTGCCCAATGAGACCACCCTCCGGACCCACCCGGACATCAAAATTCCCGGAAGATCTCTCTGAAGACGGGGATGTAGTCTCCAAGCCATGAGGCGACATCTGGGGCCAGTTTGGCGGTGAACGGATACAGCCAGGAATTTTCCGTCCACTCCTGGCGGGGAGTAATTTTCAAGGAATCAAAAATCCAGATGATGATGCTCATTACGAAAAGTGTTCTGAACACCCCCAGTGCTGCGCCCAGCACCTGATCCATTGTGCCAAGGAAGGATTTGTCAATTGAATGCTTGATCATTCTCCCCAGCAAGTGAACCAGAATCACAACAATGATGAAGATGACGAGAAATGAAATGTAGGGCAGTGTGCTTTTATCCGCATTGAATTTTTCCTCCAGTATCAGCATACCCTCACCCATCAGTTTGAAACCGGCAAACACGCCGAGAATGACCGCAACAAGAGCAATAAGCTCCATCAGAAAGCCCTCCTTGTATCCGCTCCATGCGCCAGCGATAGCCAAGAGAACCAAAATGATATCCGCCGTGCTCAAGCTGCCAGCATTTTCTTCACAATTTCCGAAATGACTTTCCCATCCGCCTTTTCTGCCAGCGTCTTGGTTGCCACTCCCATCACTTTGCCCATATCCTGCGGACCTTTTGCGCCGACCTGGGTAATGATGGCTTTGATTGCTTCTGTCAATTCAGATTCGGACATCTGCTTCGGAAGGTAGCGGCTTATAATTTCGAGCTGGAAATTCTCCCGGGATGCAAGATCCGAACGACCTTCTTTCTGAAAGATCTCTGCGGATTCCTTCCTTTGTTTGGCAGCTTTCATCAGCAGCTTGTTCTCTGCATCAGCAGCCAGCTCAGACGCGTGGCCTTTTTCAGTTTCGGCGAGAAGGATCATGGACTTAATGCTGCGGAGCGCCTCCAGCTCTTCCTTGTTTTTGGCCAGCATGGCCTTTTTGATATCGTTATCGATGGTGGCTTTCAGTGACATGATTATGTAATTTTCGGCACCAATTTACCGTGATTCGCGTTGAAATGCTACCTCCAAATATTGAACCGTGACTAGACTCAGCGTTAACATCAACAAGATTGCGACACTTCGGAACGCCCGCGGAGGAAACAACCCCGATGTGATCCAGGCTGCGATGGACTGCGAGCGATTCGGCGCAGAAGGTATAACGGTGCACCCGAGACCTGACGAACGGCACATCCGGTACGCCGACGTTGTTGCACTTGCTAAAGTTGTAAAGACCGAATTTAATATAGAAGGTCACCCGGATGAACGGTACCTGAAGTTGGTCAAAGAAGTAAGACCCGCCCAGGCCACTCTTGTGCCTGACCCTCCAGGCGCTATTACCTCCAACGCTGGATGGAATACAGTCAGTCATGCTGACTTTCTCAAAAAGGTTGTAACTGAAATTAAATCGCTCGGGGTCCGTGTTTCCATATTTGTTGATCCCGATGTTACCATGGTTGAAGGTGCAGCCAAAGTGGGAAGCGATCGCATCGAGTTGTATACTGAGCCGTATGCAAGTCACTATCATGAAGATCGTGAATCAGCTGTGAGGCCATACATTGTTGCTGCAAAGGCGGCGCACGATTTGAAGCTGGGCATCAACGCCGGACATGATCTGGACCTGCACAACCTGAAGTTTCTGCATCAAAAGCTTGGCCATCTTGATGAAGTCTCGATAGGACATGCGCTGATCTGTGATGCCCTGTATCTTGGATTAGAGAACACCATTCAGTTGTACCTGAGAGAACTGAAATAGTACCGGTGAGTCGGTTTCTTAGTGGGTTCTCTTCAAATGATCATATCCATTTGGCAATCGCTCATATCCCTTTGAAATCCGGGCAGCAAGACCGTCATAGAATTTCGCATCACCAGGTGTCACCGTTGATAGCCCATCCACGTACCGGTTGTACAAAGAAAAGAGCGCTGCGATCAACACCGTGTCGTGAAGCTCCATATCCGTGGCACCAGCCATCTTTGCTCTCTCCACCATGGAAGGAGTCACTTCTTTTCCGCTGCGCTGGACTGCCGCAGCAATATGAAGCAAAGCTTTCATTTTTTCACTGACCGGAGCAGTGTCAATATCAGACTTCACCGCTGCCGTCGCTTCGCAATTTCCCAACAAAAGATCGGCAACGGCTGTGTGGGCATTTGTGCAGAACCTGCATTGATTGCCATTGGACACCACTGTGGCAATCAATTCTCTTTCACCTGGCGTTAATGTATTCTCACCGCGCAAAAGAATCTGAGTAAGTGCACGGATGGGTTCAGCTGTGTCCCTCCTGTATTCAAGCAATCCCGTAATCCCGGGCAAATGTTCTTCCAACGGCAGGTATGGCATGGCTACTTCAGTTAAGGATTTTATCTAACTTCCCTTTTGAAAGTTATTACAAACGAATGGAAGAGGAAAACACCCCGTCCGACTCCGGCAAGGGTTATACCTGGGCTATCTGGATTACCGCCTTTCTATTTGCGACGTTATGGTCGATTGGTGCCTTCTTCTTCTGGACCCTACTCCTGTTGATGCTCTATTTTGTCTTTCTGAGGATATATCACTCGGGCATTAAGATGCCGAGTTTTACCAGATCTTCGTCTGCACAAAATCCCTATCGCAGCTATCAGAAGAGGCCTGAATATTCTCAGACCGGCACGCCAACCTCATCAACCCAGAACATTCAACGGATGGTACGCATCATTGTATTTGCCTTCGGTGGATTATTTCTCCTATTCTTTATAATCGGAATCTTTTCGGGAAGCGATGACCCGGGCGATTCAACGTCTGGCAACCAGGAGAGTACTACCGGTGAGCCTTATAATGAAATTGCCGACGGATATAATGTCCAGGGGAACGGTTACTACGGGAAGGCCCAATATGATTCTGCGCTACTGTATTATGACAGCGCGCTACTCGTGGATCCGGAAAACAAGTGGGCTCTGTACAACAAATCTCTTGTATTCTTCAGTAAGCAGGATTATCGCACCTCCATCCAATTGGTTCGCAAATGTCTTCGTCTGAATCCTGACTATAACGAGGGGTTGTGGCTGTTGGGTGATGATTATTTCACCATCAACATGAACGACTCTGCGACATACTATCTGGAACAGGGTTACAACAATGGATTTCGTGACCCTGGATTTCTGGAATTGATGGGCGATGTGTACGCCAAGCGGGGGGAGCGCAGCAAGGCTATTTCAAGCTACAAGGAATCGCTTGATGCTGACCCTGATCGATCGGATGTAAAACAGAAGTTGACGGCATTGGATCCAGACTCCCGACTCAATTGATGAAAGGAAAGTATTTCATCGCCATCATACCGCCTTCGCCGATCTTTGAGGAGTGTCTTGCAATCAAAGAGTACTTCCGGGATCACTACGGAAGCAAGCGTGCCTTGCGATCACCTTCTCATATCACGCTGCATATGCCCTTCCTGTGGCGAGCCGACCGGGAGAGCGATTTACTCGATCACCTGAAACAATGCGCCGAACAGCTTTCCCCCGCGGACATTGAGCTGAAAGGATTTGGGTGTTTCGCCCCCCGGGTAATATTTATTCATGTCGAAAACACTGAGCCGCTTGTTCAGATGCAAAGACAGGTGAGAAAATATTGTCGTGAAGAGCTGAATCTTCTCAATGCTGATTTCCAGGAAAAACCATTCCATCCACACATGACTGTCGCCTTTCGGGACTTAAAGAAGAAGGACTTCCCTGCAGCGTGGAATGAATTTGGAAGCAAGTCATTTGATGCACGGTTCCGAACCACACATGTTACACTGCTGAAACATGAAGGACTGAAATGGGAGGTTCATGCCAACTTTGAAATCCCTACGGGGTCAGCAGAACTTTGAGGCAATTGTCTTTTTTGTTCGCAAAAATTTCGTAGCCCTCGACCCCTTCTTCCAGCCTCATATGATGGGAAAAGATGGAGCCGATCGGGTATTCCTTCTCTAGGATCACTGGCAACAATTCATCCATGAGTCGCCTGGCAGGACATCTCCCTATTTTGTAAGTCAGGTTCTTGTTGTATGCTTCCGTTGGAGAAAATGCAAGGTGTGGATCGGTACACACACCAACTGAAGAAATTGTTCCTCCGGGGCTTACCAGCTCCCAGGCTGTTCGTACCGCACTGTAATGACCGACGGCCTCCATCACTGCGTCAGCACCTCTACCATTACTTGCAGCCCGGATAGTCTCATGAGCTGCCTCCGGCGTCACTACAATAGCCCCAAATTCACGCGCCTTTTCCCTCCTGGCGTGGACTGCATCAACAGCAAAAATCTTCTCCGCACCTAGGTCCCTTGCACCAATAATGGCCATGAGCCCAACTGGTCCACATCCAACGACAACATATGTCCCCTCACGTCTGATTCCCGCCTGGAGCGCCGAGAAATATCCGGTGGAGAACACATCTCCCAACAGCAGTGCCTCCTCTGGTGTAACTCCATCAGGGATTTTCATCAGGGTACTCTCTGCCAATGGTACCCTTACATACTGCGACTGACCGCCCTGCAGGCCCTTGCCATTTTCCACCCAGCCGAAGAGTTGACCTTTTTCACAACGGCAGGTAAGTCCAATACGACAATAGTAACATTCACCACAGCTTGTAGTAAACGGACTCATGACACTGTCCCCTTTGTGAAGGGATTTCACCTCCCTGCCTACCTCCACTATTTCGCCCGAGAACTCGTGCCCCATTGCCGTTCCCTGATCAATCCCCTTTTCATGTTCACGATAGACGTGCAAATCAGAACCGCAAATGGCACAGACTTTTACCCTGACAATCACATCCTGAGGAGAGAGAATCTCCGGGTCAGGAATGGATTCATATCCAATTCGGTGTTTGCCACGAAATGTGAGTGCCTTCATGACAACTAACTGAACAGGTTATTCAACTCCAGATCAATCCGGCTGACGATTTCCGAAAAGTCTTCCACCCGCTCCACAAAATCAATTCTGTCGATATCTACTGTGAGAAGACGACCGTGTTTGTATTCCCTGGTCCAGCTTTCGTAATGTGTGTTCAGATTTTTGAGGTATTCAAGCTTGATATTGAATTCGAAATCCCGGTTTCGCTTCTGAATCTGCTGGACCAGTTTGGGTATGTCTGCCTTCAGATAAATAAGCAGGTCCGGCGGTTGAACAAAGTTGATCATGGAATGAAACAGGTCCAGATAGCTCTGGTAGTCGCGATCATTGATATGGCCGCTGGAGTGCAGGTTGGCCGCAAAGATGTATGCATCTTCGTAAATTGTGCGGTCCTGTATGATGGTCTTGTCGCTTTCGCGGATCTGGCGGACCTGGTTAAACCTGCTGTTGAGGAAATAGATCTGAAGGTGGAAAGCCCAGCGGGTCATGTCATCATAAAAATCCCTCAGGTACGGGTTGTGATCGACCGATTCGTACAAGGGCACCCATCTGTAATGTCTTGACAGTTTCTCGACCAATGTCGTCTTCCCGGATCCGATATTGCCTGAAACAGCGATGTGTTTAATTTTGCCCATGATAGAGATCGCAATTTATACAATTCCCACAGCAGCCTTCGTTTTAACTCCGCACAATCCCGCACTATGAAAATTCTTACTCACTGCCTGTTGATTTTCATAGTTCTCTTTGCAATGGGTTGTTCAAGGAAGGCAGAAAATTGCGTGTTTCAGCCCGACACTGGAAACATCAAGGTCGGTCTCTCCTTTGAATCGCTTGAGGATTCCTTACCTGCCATAAAAACCAAGTCGCAATTGGCAGGATTTTTTGCGCGTCATCCCGACATCCGCGATCTCTTCTTCAACAGGGGCGCCTATCCGGGCGATTCCACATTTATCAACAGGCTTTACAACCGGTTCACCAATCCGCATATCGATACGCTTTTGCTGGAAACCCACCGCGTGTTTGGAAACGGCACTGAACTTAAGGAACAATTTGAGAGGGCCTTTGCCAATGTGAGGTATTACTACCCGGCGTTCACCATCCCGAAGATCAAGACGATCATTTCCGGACTTGAAACCGACCTTTATGTCAGCGACACGCTGATTATTGTGGGACTCGACTATTTCCTGGGCGCCGGTGCCAGATATAAACCCAACACATACGAGTACATTCAGCGGCGTTATACAAAGGATTTTATTGTGCCGTCCGTCATGCTCCTGACAGGAATTGACTCAAGAATCAACCGAATTAATCCTGATGACAAGACGACCCTGGCAGAAATAATTGCTTATGGCAAAGCCTATTATTTTACGAAGCATATGATTCCATGTGCACAGGATACTCTGCTAATTGGATATTCAGGGAGGGAAATGCGAGGATCAGAAAAGTATGAGTATCTGATTTGGTCAAGGTTCGTGGAGGATCAGGTATTGTTCTCAACCAGTCACCTGGTAAAACAAAAGTTTATCGCTGAAAGGCCAAAGACCATTGAGGTAGGTGAGGAATGTCCTGGCAGAATTGGTACCTGGGTTGGGTGGAGAATCATAAATACATACATGGAGAATCATCCGGAGACCACACTTCAGCAAATGATGCTGATGGACAACGCATCCAAAATCTTCAATGCGTCAGGCTATCGACCTCAGGTGGTGAAAGTCCCCGGCAAGACGAAGGATTAGTCCCGGTCCTCTCCTTCACATTTTTCTTCTACTACGGGATAGCCGGCCTTGAACTTATCACGGACCAGAAATCTGGGTTCGTCTTCTTCATAAAGCCACCAGCGTGTTACTCCTTTCATGGAATCAACCGGCTCAATATGGATGGGCCGGGCAGCTGCCCCTGTAACATAAACTTCAATTCCCTCCAGACTGAATTTGCCCCCGGCTGAAGAAATCCGGTTGATCTTTTCTGCTGTTACTTCCTGACCCCATTCAATCAACAAGGTATCCCCTCTCCACGTTACGTTCATATTGCTTGCATTGCAAGGTTTGAATATGATCCACTTGCCATCCTGGTAAGTAAGCTGTTCCCAGGAGCCTCGGATATCAGACTCCGTGAGCTGCGGATTGTCCTTCTTGCTCCCGCAGGAAATCAACACGAAAACGCATCCTAAGAAAGAGATTGACAGTAGCTTCATCCTTGCTTCAAATTCTGCTTTTAAAATAACAAACTCAAAAACATTACCACTAGGACTCAAACACCCAATTTCCGCCTGTCATTGTCCTTTCTATCGGGATTGTAACCAGGGTGTCCGGATTTTCCTTGTATGGATCCCTTCCCAGGACAACCAGATCCGCAAGTTTGCCTACTTCGATCGATCCCTTGATTTTCTCTTCATAGGAAGCATAGGCTCCGTTTATTGTGCCGATACGTATCGCCTCGTCAACCGTAACCTTCTGATTCGGACCCCAACTCGTTCCTTTCATATCCTTGCGCGTTACGCTGGACTGCAATGCCATCATGGGTTCGAATGGCCCGGGAGGATAGTCGGAAGCCTGCGTGGGACGAATCCCGGCATTTATGAAACTCCGAAGCGCAAACATATTGTTCAGACGCTCGGCACCATATTCTTTCATTTTCTCACCATGATAATACACATAGGTTGAAAAGGGTGTTGGAATTGCACCCAGGGCCTTCATGCGTTTAAGTATGTCCTCATTCACCAAAGTGCAATGTTCGATCCTGAATCGCGGATCTTTGCGAGGTCTCTCCTTTTGAAGCTTTTCATAAAGACCCAGAACTATGCTGATGCCTACATCACCGTTTGCGTGAATGCCTATCTGCCAGTCGTTTTCGTGGGCTCTTTTAGCATAAGGATACAACTGCTCTTCAGTCATGACCACAATGCCATAATCATTGGGCCTTCCAATATAAGGTTGCGACAATCTAGCCGTTCGCTCGGAGATGGAGCCATCACAGGTGGCTTTCATCCCACCGATCCTTACGAATTCATTGCCCATCCCGGTGCGCACTCCTGCTGCAATCATTTGATCAATGAATCGATAGCCGATCATGGAGTAGACCCGCAAGCCGAGGTCGCCAGACTCATACGCATCCTGATAGGCCCGCAAAAATTCAGGGCTTCCATATGCGTCATGAACACTGGTGACGCCGGTCCTGGTCATCATTTTAGAAATGATCTTTACCCCTTCGCGCAAATCATCACGGGTATAGCCATGCGGGATCAACTTGTCGAAGACATCATTGGCGCTTTCGCTGATTTTCCCAGAATGTTTTCCTGTGGCAGGATCACGGTCAAATCTTCCTCCCTGAGGGTCAGGTGTGTCTTCGGTGATCCCCGCCAATTTGAAGGCCAGGGAATTACCGTATTGTGTATGGCCTCCCCGATGCTGAACCAGCACGGGGTGATTTGGCGCCGCTTCATCCAAATCTTTCATGTTAAGAGTTCTTCCTTCTGCGGTCTTGGTGTCATCGAACTTAAATCCTTGTATCCATTGCCCTTGAGGGGTGCGTGAAGCACGTTCACGTATGGCATCCTGAATTGCTTTGATCGAACGCAAGTCACAATCAATTGACCGCAGGTGTTGCAGACCCGAACTCCCGGGATGAGAATGGGCATCGATGAATCCAGGAAGCACCGTCTTTCCGCCAAGGTCAATCTTACGGGTTTTGCCTGTGGCAAGAGCAAGGATCTCTTCATTGGTCCCGACGGCTATGAAGCGTCCGTCTGTTATTGCAGCGGCCTGCGCCTTCGGGTTATTGTCATCCATGGTCGTGAATGCCCCATGGTGCAAAATCAACTGAGGTTCCTCCCTTGAGAATGATGAAAGAGAAAGAGCGGTCAGTGATCCAATGAACTGGCGGCGCGAAAGACTGGAAAGAGGAATCATGGCTTTTAGGTTAACGCACCTTAATGTAGATAAATTCGGAGTTTTTCGCTCAACCGCCTGCCACAACTCTTCTTCCGATTCATCTGCTGACTTTTTAACTTACCAAAAATAACCACATGAGTCCCTCGGTTTTCATCCGTCTCTCTGTCATGATGCTGCTCCAGTATTTCATCTGGGGTGCCTGGTACGTCACCATGGGTACCTACATGTCAACCTTTCTGCAATCAAACGGTGTACAGATTGGAGCAGCCTACAGCGCGCTGGCCATTGCCACTATGATATCGCCCTTTTTTGTGGGCATGGTGGCGGACCGGTTTTTCGAGGCACAACGAATTATGGGAACGTTGCACATGCTGGGCGCCCTGTTGCTGTTTGCCGCCACGGTTGTCACCGATAATACTGCCTTCTACTGGGTAATTCTTTTTTACTCGTTGCTGTATATGCCCACGATAGCATTGAGCAACAGCATAGCCTTCCATCAGATGAGCGATCCCGGCAAGCAGTTTCCATGGATACGTGTCTTCGGAACCATCGGCTGGATTTGTGCAGGTGCATTCATCACACTTCTTGGAATAGAGAAAACACCATCAACATTTTATCTGGCAATTGCAGGCTCGGCATCATTGGGTCTTCTGAGTTTCATGCTCCCCGGCACGCCACCCAAGGGGCAGTCTTCAGAGTCTGCAATCGGGACGGAAGCACTCGTGCTGCTGAAGGACGCTCCATACCGTGTTTTCTTTGTTGCTGCCATTCTGGTCTGTATCCCCCTTTCATTCTATTACGGTTTCGCCAACGTCTTCCTGAATGACCTGGGGATGGAGGGAACTGCAGCCAAAATGACAATGGGTCAGGTTTCAGAGGCGGTATTCATCCTGGCCATCCCCTTCCTGTTCAATAGAATCGGTGTAAAGAATATGCTGCTTATGGGCATGACGGCATGGATTCTGAGATACATCTGCTTCGCCTACGGCAATCTCGAATCCGCTTCCTGGATGCTGTATGCCGGTATTATTCTCCATGGCATTTGTTATGACTTCTTTTTTGTCACAGGCTACATGTACACCGAGAAGAAGGCCGGCGAAAAGATTAAAAATGCCGCGCAAGGACTTTTCACTTTTGCGACCTACGGGTTGGGCATGTTTATAGGTACCTGGTCTTCGGGTTTCGTTACAGACTACTACACCATCGATGGTGCTCATCACTGGAAAGAAATCTGGTTTGTGCCTGCCTATATTGCCCTCGCTGTGATCGTATACTTCCTTACTTTCTTCAAGGAAAAAAGAGAAATACAAATCGCCAATTAACGCTTTAATACAATTCCACTTCTATGAATATCTCCATGCTAGGTTCCGGCTTTATCGGCCGTTTTTATGCCGACTCTCTACAGGGCTATCGCAGCAAGGACAAGATTGTCAGCATCTATTCACGCAGGGAAGAGAGCGCAAAAACATTTGCAGTGGACTATATGGTGGCACACTGGACCACTAAAATGGAAGAGGCTATTGCGAGACCGGAGGTGGAAGTGGTCTGTATTTCGCTTCCCAACAATCTGCATGAAGAAGCGGTGATGCTTTGTTGCAAGCATAACAAAGCAGTAGTCTGTACCAAGCCGCTTGGAAGAAATGCAGCAGAAGCGAAGCGGATGATGGACGCTGTGGAGAAGGCTGGAATTTTCAATGGGTATCTGGAAGACCTGGTCTACACACCGAAATTCATCAAGGCCTATGAAAGTGTAAAAAATGGTGCGCTGGGCCGGATTCTGTGGGCCAAATCAAGGGAGACTCACCCTGGTCCTCACAGCGATTGGTTCTGGGATATAGAACAGGCCGGAGGCGGAGCCATTCTCGATTTAGGCTGCCACTGCGTTGAGATTGCGCGTACTTATATAGGGAAAGACATCAAACCGGTTGAGGTCATGTGTTGGGCCGATACCCAGGTGAAACCCATTGATGCGGAAGATCATGCCATCGGGCTGGTGAAGTATGAGAATGGCTCCATCGGACAGTTTGAAGTGAGCTGGACTTTCCGCGGAGGCCTCGATCTTCGTGATGAGGTGATGGGAACTGAAGGAACCATCTGGGTGAACGGATTCCTTCGCACCGGTTTTGACATGTTCACCAGTGGCAAAGGAGCCAACTATGTGGCTGAGAAGGCAGAAAGCAACAGCGGCTGGATTTTTCCCGTTGGTGATGAACTCAATGAATTGGGATATAATCACATGTTCATGGACATGTTTAACTCCATGGAGCAGAAGAAGGCCCCAAGAGAAACTTTTTACGACGGCTATGTGGTAAATGCTGTGCTGGATGCTGCTTATCGATCAGCCAAATCCAAACTTTGGGAGCCAGTAAAACTTGAAGTGTGGAGGGGCAGAACAGGAGTCACCAAGGATAGCCATCTTGAGTCTTATGACGCCGAACATTACCTTGTCAAGGAGGAGGTCACGCATTACGGCGCCAAGAAAGTCATTCTCAAAAACAAGAAGACCGGAAAGATCTCCGAGAAGGTGTTCTCATGACAGTCACGCCTTAGCCTCGAAGAGCTCAACGAATTGTTGGCCCAGCTTCGTTCTTGAGTACTTCAATTCCGCCAGTCTTCTTGCCGCAATCTGATACTTTCGCAAAAGTGCGACATTCCTGACCACGGGCGCCATTCTGGAGGCAAATTCCGAGGCACGATACGGATCCAGGGCTATACCGCAGGAGTTTTCCAGAACTTCTCGTTCCATCCAGCCACGAACATTCAGAATAATCATTTTGCCTGCTGCCAATCCGTCAAAGAATTTATGTGGCGATCCAGTTTCCAGGATAGGAACATTTTTGTAGCAGATGAATACGGCATCGGTGGTGTCCATGATCCGCTTAACCCCGTCCCGGTTTGTAAAGGGAAGAAAAGTAATATTATCGAGGTTGAGATCTTTTGATGTAGACTTAAGCATTTCAAGAACAGCTCCGTCGCCGCAAAGCAGAAAATGAACCTGAAGTTTTGCATTGCGTGAAACGTTGGCACACTCCAGCAGGTATTCAAGGCCATTGGCCACGCCCATCGCTCCGATATATGCGATGACAAGTTTGTTGTCCCACCCGGATACCTCAGTTTTTGGCAGCAGTTGGAAAAATTCACAATCTGAAAAATTTGTGATGACCTCTACCCTTTGGTCCGGCACTTTGGATCGAATGGCATCTGCGATGGGTGAAGAAAGGGCCACCACGGCTTCTGCATCGCGGTAGATTGCCCGCTCCATCTGGTAGAGTAAGGTTTTGGCTACCGGGTTTCTGATGATCCCCATCTGAATGGGAGCATCCGGCCATAAGTCGCCAACCTCAAAAAAATACGGAATGTCGTACCAAAAAAGGATCCATTTTGCCGCTGTCCCAACCGTTAATGGGGCAGAAATGGCGTAGCAGTAGTCAAGCCGACCAATCTTTCTTACCAGAAGGAAGGATGCAACTGCAAAATGCAGGTAGGCCGCTATCCTGCGATAAAAGCCGAACCGGTTATCGTAGGGAATATCAAGATAATGGATGGCAATCCCTTCATAGGATGTTCTGCTCTCTCCTTGATTGCTTGTGGTGATAACAACTACCTCGTGGCCCGCATTTTTCAGTGCTGTTGCCAGGTAATAAGAACGAAGGGGACCACCGGATTCAGGGGTATTGAAGAACTGATGAAGTATGAGTATTCTCACTGGCGCAAAGAAAGTGAAACCTTCTTTGCCGCCATACAGCCTCAACTAAATGCTTTACAAATCACTTCAGGTCAAGCCATGCGGCTATTGCTTTACTTCCAGTCCTCTCGCGTATTGGAGGATGTTGTTGATGGCCCGTTCCGATGGCTGCAGTTCGGCCTTCTTCAGGTCTTTATGCGCCAGAATCAACTGACGGTAAGCTAGCTGCAATTCCGGATCGAGAGAAAGTACACGACTAATTTCCTTCGTCTCCTCCTCCGTGGTCTCGTGGTAGATATACCTTATCAGATCGTTTTGGGTAAAAGTTTTGGTCATAGGCATATTGGGTTTTAATCATTTTCTTTCTCAGGTTGATCAATGCATATCGCATGCGCCCGAGGGCCGTGTTGATACTGACACCTGTGCGATCAGCAATTTCCTGGAAGCTCATGTCCATATAGTGTCGCATGATCAGCACCTGCTTTTGTTCGGCAGGCAGTTCCTTGATCAAATCGCGCAGCCTGACCTGAGTCTCCTGGGCAATCCTGGTCGACTCCGCGGAGTCTTCAGAAAAGGCCATAGAGTTGAAGACCAGGCTTCCGTCCTCCAGCACAATTTCGGGGTATCGCTTGCTTCGGCGGAATGAGTCAATGGCCAGATTATGCGCGATTCGGCTAATCCATGGAAGAAATTTCCCTTCTTCATTATACCGCCCACTTTTGATGGTGTTTACGGCTTTTATGAAGGTTTCCTGCAGAAGATCTTCCGCTTTGTACCGGTCCTTTACGATTAGGTAAATGGCCGTGTAGATACGCGATTTGTGACGGTGTAGGAGCACTTCAAAAGCCTCTTCGTTACCTTGTTGATAAAGCGACACCAATTGGCTGTCGCAACATCTGCTTTCTATCATTCTGTCTCACATTTAGGTAACGTAGAAGTGTCTTTCGATAGTGTATGCAGGTTTGGTTAATTGACTGGTTAAGGATGAAAAGATATAAAATTGGTCTAAATCCCCAAAAAATCTTAAGAAAAATCTTGCCTCCTATGCAATTTCTTGTCCTATTTGTCACAAATTTTTTGCATAGTAATAATCATGCCCGTCAGTAAGAAAAAAGTGATCAAGAGCCTGGAAAGCCTTTCTGAGGAGTTGAAGGAGTTGATGAAGAAACAGTATCCTCTGGGATATGAAAACAGCATCACCCGGATCAGTAATGCCAAAAAGGAGTCCATTTTTGTTTTCCCCCTGGAGACTGATGAGGCAACCTACCTTGTCAAACTGCCCGCCACACGCAACAGTGAAGGTGAATATGATATTGAGTCCAAACCCAAGGAAGAGGAGTTTGATGAAGGAAATAAAGAAGAGGATGATTTTGGCTCCAATGATGATTTTGAGGGCAGTGACTATGATGAAGAAGGCGAGGGCGGCAGTCGGAGCAAAGATCCAAGTTATGAGCCCGATTTTGACAATTGATCCCGGAAAAATATGAACCGACGGAACACCATCTGAAAGGGTGGTGTTTTTGTTTCAATACATGCAGAAACTCTCCCGAATAGAAGATGATCAACTGGACCAACTGGATCCAAGAGAATTCATTATTATCAAGAAGGCGAGAGTCAATAACCTGAAGAATCTCAGCGTAGCCATTCCACGGAACAAGCTGGTGGTTATGACGGGGCTCTCAGGATCCGGAAAGTCATCACTTGCTTTCGATACTCTTTTTGCTGAAGGTCAACGGATGTATGTCGAGAGCCTCAGCAGTTATGCCAGACAATTCTTGGGCAGAATGGAGAAGCCGGATGTAGACTATATCCGCGGGGTCTCTCCTGCCATCGCGATAGAACAGAAAGTCAACACCCGCAATCCGCGCTCCACTGTTGGAACGACCACCGAAGTGTATGACTATTTGAAACTGCTGTTTGCCCGCATCGGCAAGACATATTCGCCCGTCAGCGGCTTGGAAGTAAAACGGGATACTGTTACTGATGTGGTCAACACGATCAATGCTTTGGCTGAAGGAACGAAGGTAATGATTTCCTGTCCCCTGAGAATCAGCAAAGGTCGCAAACTGGAAGATGAGCTCAATCTTTTGCTGAGCAAGGGCTTCGCCCGCGTATTATTGAATGGAGACACCCATTTCATTGAACAGCTTCTTGAGCCTTCAGCAGAAGGGAAGAAAAAGTCCAAGGTAAGCCGGACTAAAACACCGGATCAGCTTGAAATACTCATCGATCGCGCCGCAGTGAATCCCGCTGATGAGGATTTGACCTTCAGGCTCGGCGATTCAGTTCAAACAGCATTTTTTGAAGGACATGGTGACTGCTTTGTTTATGTCGAGGGGAAAGACAAACTTAAATTCTCAGACCGTTTTGAACTCGATGGTCTGACTTTCACGGAGCCATCAGTCAACTTTTTCAGCTTTAATAACCCTTACGGTGCATGTCAGACCTGCGAGGGCTTTGGAAGGATCCTTGGAATCGATGAGGACCTTGTGATCCCTGACAAAGGTCTCTCGCTTTATGAAGGGGCTGTTGCACCCTGGCGCACCGAAACTATGAGCGAATGGCTGAAGCCGTGGCTCAAATTGGGTGTTAAGTATGATTTCCCGATTCACAGGACCTACAGCGATCTTACCCAGTCGCAACGCGAGTTCTTGTGGAGTGGAAACAAGGACCTTGATGGCATCAACGGGTTTTTCAAATACCTCGAATCCAAGTCTCACAAAATTCAGTACCGCGTACTCCTCTCCCGTTACCGGGGACGAACTACCTGTCCTGATTGCCGGGGTACGCGTCTGAGAAAAGACGCTTCGTATGTAAAGCTCCAGGGCATATCCATTACTGATCTCGTACTCATGCCTCTTGAAAGTGTGCTTGACTTCTTTCAAAGCATGAAAATCTCATCCCATGATCAGAAAATTGCCGATCGTTTGCTTACAGAAATCAAGCACCGACTTGAATACCTGGTAAAAGTCGGATTGGGATATCTGACCCTCAATCGTCTGACCAATACACTTTCCGGCGGTGAGTACCAACGCATCAAACTGGCAACTTCCCTTGGCAGCGCACTGGTAGGTTCAATGTACATTCTGGACGAACCCAGTATCGGGCTTCATCCAAAGGATACAGAGCGAATGGTGGAGGTGCTTCAATCCCTGCGTGACCTTGGAAATACGGTCATCGTTGTCGAGCATGAGGAGGAAATCATGCGCGCTGCCGACCAGATTATTGATATCGGGCCTGATGCCGGTCAACATGGTGGCTCTCTTGTCTTTCAGGGGCCTGTCGGTGACATCAGTCCGAAGACGAACACGCATACCGCAAACTATCTCAGTAAAAAGGAGATGATCGAGATACCCTTGCATAGGAGAAAGTGGAAGGATTCTGTTGTGATCACCGGAGCACGAGAAAACAACCTCAAGAATCTCAAGGTAGAATTTCCTTTGGGCATACTTACCGTCATCACAGGCATCAGTGGGTCAGGGAAGTCCACCCTCGTAAAGAAGGTTCTTTATCCCGCTCTTGGAAGAATTAACGGTTCTGTTGCGGAAGTGCCGGGTCGTTTCGACCGGATTGAGGGCGACGTTTCGACCATCACACAAGTTGAATACGTCGATCAGAATCCTATCGGTAAATCCTCCCGGTCCAATCCCATCAGCTATGTGAAGGCTTATGATGCCATTCGGCAATTGTTTGCGGACCAGCCCCTATCCAAACAGAGGGGTTACAAGCCTTCCCACTTTTCATTTAATGTTGATGGTGGACGATGCGAAAACTGCGAGGGCGAGGGGGAAATCAAAGTAGAAATGCAATTCATGGCCGACATCTATCTTAAATGCGAGGTGTGCGGAGGCAAGCGATTCAAACAGGAGGTTCTTGAAGTGGAGGTTGACGGAAAGACCATTTCTGATGTTCTGGATTTGACTGTTGAGGAGGCGCTGGTCGTTTTCAAGGACAGGAAGCAGATCTACGACAGAATCTTGCCCCTAAATGATGTGGGCCTGGGTTATGTTCAATTGGGACAGTCTTCCAATTCTCTTTCTGGTGGAGAAGCTCAGCGCGTCAAGCTTGCGTCCTATCTTGGAAAGAATGCTCCTGAAGGAAGGATAATGTTCATTTTTGATGAGCCCACCACGGGACTGCATTTCCATGATATCTCAAAACTCCTGAAGGCGATCAATGCGCTTGTTAATGATGGCCACTCTGTCATTATTATTGAACACAATCTTGAGGTCATTAAGTGCGCAGACTGGATAATCGATCTTGGTCCAGAGGCAGGTGAAAAAGGAGGTTATATTGTATTTGAAGGGACACCGGAAGAAATGGCCAGGAAAGGGAAAGGATGTACGGCCGACTTTCTGCGCAAGAAATTGCAGAATAATTGATCTGGAAGTCTAGCTGGCTACGGGCTCGTCTCTCAAAGCTCGCCTCAAAATCTTTCCTACGTTGGTTTTCGGAATCTCATCCCGAAATTCAATGTGCTTGGGTCGCTTGTACCCAGTGAAGTTCTCTTTGCAGTAAGCTTCCAGCTCCTCCTTTGTCAGGGAAACATCTTTCTTCACCACAACAATTTTCACCACCTCGCCGCACTGCGCATCTTTGACACCCACCGCAGCTACTTCCATCACTTTGGGATGGGCTGCCAACACGCCTTCAATTTCATTCGGGAAGACATTGAATCCGGATACCAGGATCATGTCCTTCTTCCGGTCAACGATACGGATATAACCATCAGGGTCCATTTCGGCAATATCGCCAGTCTTGAACCATCCTCCGGGATGAAATACATTACTGTTGTCCTTTTGCCAATATCCCTTGAAAACCTGAGGACCTCTCGCGCATAATTCTCCGGGGTGTCCAAACGGAACTGGATTTCCTGCATCATCCATAATCTGAACTTCGGTTCCCGGAATGGGCACTCCAATTGTACCCATTCTTTCTTTGCCAGTTATCTGGTAAGTAAGAACTGGAGAAGTTTCACTGAGTCCATAACCCTCAGAAATTGCAATTCCTGTCTTTTCAAGCCAACGCTGAAACACAACTTCCTGCAAGGCCATCCCGCCCGCACTACATCCTTTGACCGCTGATGTGTTGACCTTGCTGAAGCTCGGATGGTTGAGTAATGCATTATAAAGCGTATTCACACCTATCATGGTATGAAACGGCTTACCCAGCAATTTGATAAATGCATCAAAGTCTCTTGGGTTAGTCACAAGCCTGCAGCACAAACCTGAACTCAGACACATGAGTGACACCGTCAGGGCATATATATGGTAAAGCGGCAGCGGTATCACGGCAGTGTCGCCTGCTTCCAGCGAGCCCTTTGAACTGTGTTTCAAGGAAGGAACAACCTGCTCCACATTGCACAGCACATTCCGATGTGTCAATGCAGCACCTTTAGACAGGCCGGTGGTCCCACCCGTGTATTGAAGAAATGCAACGTCTTCTTTGGAAATCTTCACCACATTGTGTGGCTTCTTTTTTCCCAGCGCCAATGCCTGAGTGAATGTCACTGCACCCACCAGCCGGTATGGTGGGACCATCTTTCGGACATTCTTTACCACAAAATTCACAAGATGCTTCTTGAACCCTCCCAGCAAATCACCGATTTCAGTAATGACAATGTTCCTGATTGAAGTCTGGGGAAGAATCTTTTCCAGGTTGTGAGCAAAATTTGCGAGGATGACTATCGCCACCGCACCACTGTCCTGGAACTGATGTTGCATCTCCCTTGGTGTGTAAAGGGGATTGGTATTCACAACAATAAGCCCGGCTTTCAATGCGCCAAGTAGAGCTACCTGAAACTGCATAAGATTCGGCATCTGAATAGCAATCCGGTCACCCGGTCTCAGATTGCATTCATGTTGAAGGAAGGACGCGAAATCGTTGGCCAGGGTGTTCATTTGTGCAAAAGACATCGACACATCCATATTTTCCAGGGCCGGGCGATCACCGAATTTGATAGACGCTTCCTCGAGCATTGCCGCTATGCTCTGATAAGGCGGCTCGATTATTTCCGCGGGCATGTAATCCGGATAATGTTGAAGCCAGGGTCGTTCCTTCATGATAGAATATTCAGGTAGAAACTAAAATACATAAATTTAATACGTCCCGGTCGGCATTTTACGCCATTTAACCCAATAAGCATTGTCTGCCGCTGACTTAACTAATACCTTAAATGATCAATTCACCAATCATGCGACGACTTTCACCTTTTCTGTTTATCCTTCTGCTTACCAGCTGGAGTTGCCAGACGGCCACCCAAAATACCAATGGACTTACTTTCAAGATTTCCTTCACTCCGGAAACCAGTGCTCAGCCACAGGATGGCCGACTTATGTTGTTGCTGGCCAACAATGATAAATCGGAGCCAAGGTTTCAAATCAATTTTGGGCTGAATACCCAAATGGCGTTTGGCGTCGACGTCGAAAACATGCAGCCTGGTCAGGAGATTGTGATTGACGAAAGCGCCTTCGGATTTCCAGTGCGCTCCATTGACCAGATCCCACTTGGAGATTATTATGTGCAGGCGATCATCAATCGTTATGAAACTTTTCATCTGAAAAACGGCAAGGATGTAAAACTTCCCCCGGATCAGGGTGAAGGACAGCATTGGAACACGAAGCCCGGCAATTTCTACAGTCGACCCTTCAAGGTACGTATCGACCCTTCGTTGAAAGAACCTGTTAAACTGGTGATGGATCAGAAGATTCCGCCCATTGAAGAACCAAAGGATACGAAGTACGTCAAGCACATCAAGATTCAGAGCAAAATGCTCACTGAATTCTGGGGCAGACCCATGTATCTCGGCGCGCATGTACTGCTTCCCGAGGGCTTTGAAACGCACCCGAAAGCACATTATCCATTGATGATCTATCATGGTCACTTCCCTTCGGATTTCGGCGGGTTCAGCACCGAACCACCGGATCTCAAAATGGACACCACAGATTACAGCGATCGTTTCCACATCTATGGCTACAACAAGATTCAGAAGCAGGAGGCCTACAATTTCTACCAGCAATGGATCAGTAGGAACTTTCCACGATTCCTGGTTGTCGAGATCCAGCATGCAACTCCATACTATGATGACTCTTATGCGGTGAATTCTGCCAACATGGGCCCTTACGGAGATGCCATCATGTATGAATTACTCCCTGAAATCGAAAAACAATTCCGGGGGATTGGTCAGGGTTGGGCGCGGTTCACTTATGGCGGCTCTACCGGAGGCTGGGAGGCGCTTGCCGCCCAAATGTTCTATCCTGAAGAATTCAACGGCTGTTTTGCAGCGTGCCCGGATCCCATCGATTTCAGAGCCTTCTGCCTGGTGGACATTTACAAGGACAAGAATGCATTCTGGTATGAAAGCGATTTCAAAAAAGTGCCAAGGCCTTCACACCGGAATTACCTTGGTCAGATCCAGGCCACTATGGAGGAAAACAACCATTACGAATTGGTTCTCGGTACACATGGCCGTTCAGGCGAGCAATGGGATATTTGGGAAGCAGTGTTCTCTCCTCAGGGTGATGACGGATATCCCAAACGCATCTTCAATAAGGAAACAGGTGAAATTGACAGAAGTGTTGCTGACTATTGGAAGGAGAACTACGACCTCAGATATATACTTGAACGCGATTGGAAGACGCTGGGGCCTAAACTCGTGGGCAAGATTCACATATTCTGCGGGGATATGGATAACTATTACCTGAATGACGCCGTCTACCTGATGGAAAATTTTCTGAAGACAACACAGAATCCATTCTACAAAGGTGAGGTTGACTATGGCGATCGTGCCGAACATTGCTGGAACGGTGATCACCAGAATCCCAACCATATCTCCCGGCTTCGCTATAACACCATGTACCTGCCAAGGATATTGAAGCGAATTCAGGAAAGCGCTCCCAAAGGAGCCGATACAAAGAGCTGGCGCTACTGACACTGAAACCTAAACTTCAACCGGATGAAATCAGGACTTGTTTCTATTCTTCTGCTCGCTGTTCTGAGCTGGACTTGCACAACGCCATCAGGCAAGGGGCCCACTTTCCGCATCTCATACAGCAAGGAATTGGCAAACGAAGCCCTCGATGGACGTGTATTACTGATGCTCGCTGTCAATGAAACATCTGAGCCCAGATATCAGATTGGTCATGGGCTTAAAGCACAGCTCATATTCGGAGTCGATGCGAACGGATGGAAGCCAGGTGAGCCATTCACGGTTGATCAGCAAGCCTTTGGATACCCCATTCATTCACTGAAAGATCTTCCGAAGGGCGAATATTATGTGCAGGCCCTGCTCAACCGCTATCAGACCTATCATTTGAAATCAGGCAAGACCGTAAAACTTCCTCCTGATATGGGAGAAGGTCAGTCATGGAGCAGAAAGCCGGGAAATTTGTTCAGCAAGCCATTCAAGGTGTCAATCGATCCTTCCAGAAATGAAGTCATCGAGATTGTGATGGACCAGAAAAACCCACCAATTGAAGAGCCAGAAGATTCGAAGTATGTGAAGCACATCAAGATCGAGAGCAAACTGCTTTCGGATTGGTGGGGCACTCCCACCTTCATCGGCGCACATGTTCTGCTTCCTGAAGGTTTTGATCAGCATCCGGAGGCACACTATCCGCTGATGATTTATCATGGACATTTCCCCACTGATTTTGGCGGATTCAGTACCGAACCTGCTGAACCCAATATGGATACCACGGACTATAATGAAAGATTCAGGGTTTACGGTTATAACAAGTTCGCGAAGGAAGAAGCCTATAAGTTCTATCAACAATGGATCAGCAAGAAATTTCCGCGCTTTCTCATCATAGAAATCCAGCATGCCAATCCTTACTACGACGATTCCTATGCCGTTAACTCAGCCAACATGGGGCCTTATGGCGATGCCATAATGCACGAATTGGTTCCGGAAATTGAAAAGCGCTTCCGAGGGATTGGAGAAGGCTGGGCGAGGTTTACATATGGTGGCTCAACAGGAGGCTGGGAGGCATTGGCAACACAGATGTTCTACCCCGATGAACTGAATGGATGTTTTGCGGCATGCCCTGATCCTGTCGATTTCCGCGCCTACTGCCTGGTCAACATTTATGAGGACAAGAATGCCTACTACTATCAAAGTGACTTCAAGAAAACGCCGCGCCCTGCCTTCCGTGATTACTTAGGCCAGATTTCCACCACCGTTGAGGAATGGAATCACTACGAACTTGCACTCGGGGACAAAACACGCAGCGGGGAGCAGTGGGATGTGTGGGAGGCTGTTTACTCACCACAAGGCGAGGATGGTTATCCAAAACGTATTTTCAACAAGCTCACCGGGGAAATCGACAAGGACGTGGCTGCTTACTGGAAAGAGCACTTTGATCTTCGTTATATCCTGCAGCGGGACTGGTCCACGCTGGGCCCCAAACTTCAGGGCAAGATCCATATCTATTGTGGCGATATGGATAATCTCTATCTTAACGATGCTGTATACCTGATGGAGGATTTCCTGAAGAAGACCAAGAATCCATTTTATGGCGGTGAAGTTGATTACGGTGACCGCGCCGAGCACTGCTGGAACGGCGACCATTCCGTTCCCAACCACGTTTCAAGGTTGCACTATAACACGCAATATCTTCCCAGGATTCTCAACCGGATCGAAGCAACCGCACCAACAGGTGCAGATACCCGGAGTTGGAAGTATTGAACTGGTCTTGTACTGGCCCATCTCGAATTCTCATCCCGGAGTTTATAAGTTCGGATTTGAATTCAATCCACTGGTTAAAGAACGCTGGCTATTGGGTATGATATGACTTAATTTTCCGCCCCATGACAAAAGACTTGCTTATCATCGGTGCAGGGCCCATTGGATTGGCTTGCGGCATCGAGGCAAAGAAAGCCGGGCTCTCCTATATCATAGTTGAAAAAGGTTGTTTGGTTAATTCCCTTTTTCACTACCCGACCAATATGACTTTCTTTTCAACTTCCGAAAGGCTCGAAATTGGCGATGTGCCTTTTGTTTCCCATTCGCCCAAACCCAACAGAACAGAAGCTTTGGAATATTACCGCCGTGTCTGCGGCAGCTGGGATCTTCTTGTGAATCTGTACGAGGAAGTGAAATCTGTTGAGAAGCAGGACAATCATTTCGAAATAGTGAGCACGAAGGACCGGTATGCGGCCAGGGCTGTAGTACTTTCTCTTGGCTTCTATGACCTGCCCTATTTGCTGGAGGTGCCGGGCGAAGAACTCCCCAAAGTGAAACATTACTATGATGAGCCTCATCCATACTATCGTCAAAAGGTGGTCGTGGTTGGTGCTGCAAATTCAGCGGCGGACGCCGCACTCGAAATCTGGAGGAAAGGTGCAGATGTTACCATGGTCATACGCGAGTCATCGCTAAGAGACAGCGTCAAGTATTGGGTTAAACCCGATATTGAGAATCGCATTGCAGAAGGCTCGATTAAAGCTTACTTCAACTCCAGGGTTGCGAGAATTACCCCCAGGACTATTGACATTCAAACACCGGATGGAGCCTTGACGCTGGAAAACGACTTCGTGTTGGCCATGACCGGATACCAGCCTCCTTTTGCTTTCATGGAAAGCTGTGGCATCACCTTTCAGGATGACGCGGACCACACACCGGTATACAACCAGCACACCATGGAGTCCAGTGTTCCCGGGCTCTACCTGGCTGGTGTAGTCGTGGGTGGACTGAAGACCAATAAATGGTTCATTGAAAACTCCCGCGTTCACGCCGAATTAATTGTCAGGGATATTAGGAGCAAACTACCCGTAAGGACAAAACCTGCCGTAGAAAGCAACGTTTGACCCATTACACTGATGGAAAGATGTTGATTTCCTGATTTTGTTACTTTTGCTGACTTCATGAAAAAGGCCTGGGCCATATTGATCATCACCTTATTTGCGGCTCATTCGGTCGGCTTTTACGCATGGTTTGTTCTCCGACTTTCAGACATACACACTGCGGCAAAAGAACAGTTGTTACTTGTCCCGTCCGATCACCTTTCAAGGCTGCAAATCCCTGCAAAGTCATTTAACCGGGAATGGCTTTCAGACATGGAATTTAAGTGGGAGGGAAAGATGTATGACATCGCGAAAGTGGAAATGGACGGCGATTTCGTCATTATACACGCACGGCATGACGCCGATGAAGACGAGTTGCTTTCACTCCTGGATACTGTCCTTCGTACTTCTCAGCAAGACCAGAAGTCAGTGCCCGATGCAGTGGTTCAATTTCTTTCCCTGATTTTTGTTCAGCCGGCATCAGAATTCAAACTCCAGATAACATTTAGCGCTTTCCGTGCTGAATACAACTGCCCTCTCTTCTGCTCTGCAGACAGGCAGGTAGTCTCTCCTCCGCCTCAACAGGCCTGACATTCCTCTTTGTTGTCCCTGCTCTACGCAAGGATAAGAACTTCTATCTCATCTCAACTCCTTTAGGAGTAAACCATTTTTAATCGACTCTTTGTATGAAACATTTATACACACTTATTACCGTTCTATTTATCACAATCACTGCGCAGGCACAAAACCTTCTTAAGGGGAAGGTGACAGACAGCAGTAGCCAGTTGCCCCTTGCAGGAGCCAATGTCCAGATTGAAGGAAAAGGCGGGACCGTAACTGATAAAGACGGTATGTTTTCCTTTGAATGCAGCGGTTCCGTCAACATTACTGTATCCTACATTGGCTTTGTCAACTACAGCACTACTGCTGATTGCGGCTCGGAGTTGAATATTGCACTCACTCCATCTCAGCAGACGTTGAGCGCAGTGGAGATCACCGCTACCTCCGCAATCAATCAAAACATGCTCTCCCAGCCCGTATCTATTGCAAAGCTGGGAATGACAGAAATCAAACGCGGCAACGGGCTCTTTCTTGATGATGCTATCAACGCCAATATTCCAGGCGTATTCATGCAACGACGCACAATTTCTGCCGGCCAGCAATTCAATATCCGTGGCTATGGCGGCGGTGGACCTGGCGTAAGAGGAACTGCAAACAATTTTGACGGTCTGGGTGTGAAAGCATATCTGAACGGCATCCCGATTACGGACGCAGAAGGTATCACCGTTATGGATGACATTGATTTCGGTTCGCTTGGAAATGTTGAAATCACCAAGGGTCCCAGCGGTACATTGTATGGGCTTGCCATCGCGGGTGTCATTAACCTCCAAACTCAACGCGCAGAAAGGGACAGGACTTCTGTCAGCCAGGATGTACTGGTTGGGAGTTATGGATTAAACAGGCTCACGACCCGCGTCCAGATCAGTAAAGGAAACTCCAACCTCATGATCAACTATGGCCGGATGCGATACGATGGCTTCATGAACCACACAAATTCCAGGAAGGATTTTGTAAATGCGATGGGTGAGTTCCAATTGAATGAAAAACAATCTTTGACAACATATTTTGGTTTCAGTGACAGCTATGATGCCAGGAATGGCGAACTCACCATTGATCAATACAATAACTTTGATTACAGCGGGAACCCCGCTTATATCAAGAATGACGCGCACTCTAACATCATCAGCTTTCGCGCCGGAGTTGCACACCGTTACAACTTCACGAGGAGTTTTTCAAATAACACTGTCTTTTTTGGTACAGGTCAGAGCAACAATGCCAGTTCAGCCGGTGGATGGACAGACAAAGCACCTGTAAACTTTGGATTCAGGACAACCTTTGATGCCCGACTGGAGATCAAATCAGGCGTTACGCTCACTGGCATAACCGGCATGGAGGCCCAGAAACAGTATGCGCAGACAATCGGGTACGGAATGGTAACCAATAACGCCGACCCCGCCGGATATAATATCATCGGGCCTATCCGTAGTAACCAGACCTCTGTGACTTCCAACTACTCATTGTTTACCCAGTGGACGCTCTCGCTACCGCATGACATTTCCATCACAGCAGGTTTGGGGTCAAGCAATATGAACATTACGCTTTATGACAAACTCTATGTGGCAGCTAATAATACTCCCACTAATAAAGTACCCACCACTTACGCCAACCAGTACAATGGTTTGATCGCCCCAAGTTTCGCATTCAATAAGATTGTGAATAAGCACATCTCGGTGTACGCGTCATACAACCGGGGATTCCGCGCTCCTACCGCATCGAATATTTATACACCGCTTGCGGGAACTGTTAACACCAGCCTGCGCCCCGAAAAGGGAAATCAATTTGAAGTTGGATCAAAAGGCTCTGCCTTTGACGACAAGCTTGTTTATGAGATCGCCTATTTCAATATGAAGTTTACTGACAAGATGACGGCCGTGGCTGTTCCTAATGCTGCCGGAACAGCAACCGCTTACACTTACACAACAAACAGCGGCGGGCAGACCAACAATGGCGTGGAGTTATTGCTGAAATATCTGCTTATCAGTTCCAAAACAGGGTTTGTCTCATCATTGAGACCCTACATGAACTATGCTTATTCGGATTTCAAGTACAATAACTTCTTTTACCAAAACAATGCCCTGGTCGCGCCTTCAGACTATTCAGGCCTGGCCGTGGCAGGAGTTCCCAAGCATACATTCAATGCTGGGGTAGACTTTATGTCCAGGCCGGGGTTGTACGGAAATATCACTTATCTGTTTCGCGATTCGATGCCATTCACTTCCGATGGTTTGAATACAGCCTCTTCCTACAGCCTGCTAAACGGAAAGATTGGGTTCAGGAAGATGATCAGTTCCCATGTCGATCTTGACGCCTACTTTGGAGTGAACAATATTACAGGCGTTCAGTACTATCAGATGGTGTTTGTCAATCAATTGCCGGATGCCTATATACCTGCGCCAAACAACATCAACTACTACGGTGGGGTTAATTTCAAGTATATCTTTTGATAAGAACCGCAGTGCCTTAATAAAATCCAAGAGCGGCCATCCAGCCGCTCTTTTCTTTTGTTGCCCTCATTGATTGTGATTCTGCTTAATGGGCTTCCAGCCAGTTTTTTCCAATCCCAACTTCCACTTCCATTGGCACGTCCAGCAGGACTGCAGTACGCATCAGCTCGATTACCTTTGGTTTTACAATCTCTTCTTCTTCTCCGAAGAGGTCAAACACAAGTTCATCATGCACCTGTAGAATCATCCGCGTCCTGAGTTTCTCCTTATACAGCCAGCGCTGGATATTCACCATTGCAATTTTAATGATGTCAGCCGCGCTGCCCTGGATCGGTGCGTTAATGGCATTGCGTTCTGCAAAACCTCGTGTGGTAATGTTGCGAGAGTTAATGTCACGCAAGTAACGTCGTCTGCCCAGAATGGTCTCGACATATTCCTTTTCCCGGGCATGGTTGATGCTGTCATCCATATAGCGTTTGATCCCCGGGAATTCCCTGAAATATGATTCAATAATCTCCATTCCTTCGGTTCTGGAAATGCCGAGGTTCTGCGATAGCCCAAAGGCCGTGCTTCCATAAAGGATCCCAAAATTCACCTCCTTGGCCTTGCGTCTCATGTCAGGCGTAACCTGGTCAAGAGGAACTTTAAATACCTTGGCTGCTGTGGTTGCATGAATATCTCTTCTGTTCCTGAAGGCCTCAATCATGGTGCTGTCTTTTGCAAAAGACGCCGCTATCCTAAGCTCAATCTGGGAGTAGTCTGCGGAGAGCAGTTTATATCCTGCACTTCTTGGGACAAATGCGTTCCTGATCTGGCGTCCCTTCTCGGTTCGAATGGGAATATTCTGAAGGTTTGGATTGTTTGAACTTAATCTTCCCGTGGCCGCGACAGCCTGTCTGAAGTCAGAATGGATCCTTCCATCGTGCTGGCTCACCATTCTGGGTAGCGCATCTACGTAAGTCGATCGTAACTTCTCATATTCCCGATATTCAAGAATTTTGCGGACAATGTCATGCTCTTCTGAGAGCTTCAACAACACGTCCTCTCCGGTGGCATATTGTCCTGTCCTGGTTTTTTTGGCCTTACCGCCGAGTTTCATCTTTTCAAAGAGGATTTCGCCCAACTGTTTTGGTGATCCAATGTTGAATTCCGTTCCGGCCAGCTTGTAGATTTCACTCTGCACCTTGTCGCTGTCCTTTTTTAGCGAATCACTCATCGTACTCAACGCCTGCAGGTCAATGCACACCCCCTCAAATTCCATGGATGCAAGTGTCTGCACAAGGGGCATCTCAACATCTCTCATCAAAAGCGAATGGCGCCTAAGCTCCAGTTCGTGTTGAAGTTTTGCCTTGAGTCTGTAAACCGCGTCAACCCGCTGAAGAGCCTGGTCCTTTTCACTTATTTCTTCTGACAGTTGAAATCCCAGATACTGGTTACTGATAATGCCCAGATCGTGCGAGGCTTCCGGTTCAATTAGATAATGGGCAATCATTGTATCGAACAAGACACCCTGAAGGTCAATACCGGCCTTTTTTAACACGAGCAGAGCCAACTTGATGTTATGACCGTGTTTGGCAATGTGAGGATTTACAATACACGGCTCAAATATCTTAAGTTGCTTGTTGGTGACCTCAAAGTAAACTGCCTGGTGTCCCTCATATGAAATGGCCATGCCGGTTGGCTTGAAGTCGAAATGTTCGGCTTCATCGGTCAAAATCTCAATGGCAAATTCTTTCACCCCATCCAGCTTCTCAGCCAGAGACTTCATTTCATTTTCAGATGTAAGAACACTGTATGAGGAGGGCAATTGTTCACCTGCAGCAATCGGGGCAGGCGTTTCATTGCTACCAAACATGGACAACTGGGCAACTTTCGGGCTTGAGAGTGCGGCACTTCCCGTGGAAATTACTCTTGACATCAGCGTCTTGAATTCCATTTCCTCAAAAATGGGCGCCAGTACATCTTTATCGGGCCCCCTATATGCCATGAGTTCCTCGTCAAGCTCAATGGGAACATCAGTAGCAATTGTTGCCAGTTTCTTTGACAACAAGGCCTGCTCCCCGAATTGCTCCACCCGCTCCTTCAATTTGCCTTTCAGCTTGTCTGCGCTCTTTACCACCTTTTCAACGGTTCCGAACTGTTTGACCAGTTCCGCCGCCGTCTTTGGTCCTACGCCAGGAATGCCGGGTATATTGTCTGATGTGTCGCCCTGCAGGCCAAGGATATCGATCACCTGAGAGACATTTTCGATATCCCATTTTTCGCAAACTTCCTTTGGCCCTAGAATATCGACAGCGTTACCCATATAGGCGGGCTTGTATAACTTAACATGCTCACTGACGACCTGGCCGAAGTCCTTGTCTGGGGTCATCATAAATACTTCAAAGCCCCTTTTCTCAGCTTGCCTCGAAAGTGTCCCGATTATGTCATCTGCTTCATATCCATCCATTTCAAGTATAGGGATATTGAATCCGCGGATTATCTGCTTGATGATGGGTATCCCCGACCGGATATCCTCAGGCGTTTCCTGGCGATGCGCCTTGTAATCCTCAAAGATCTCGTCCCTGAAAGTTGGAGCAGCCGTGTCGAATGCCACACCAATATGCGTCGGCTTCTGCTTTTGAAGGACCTCCAGCAGGGTGTTCGTAAATCCAAATACAACCGAGGTGTTCATCCCTTTGGAATTTATCCTGGGATTTTTTGTGAATGCAAAATGAGCCCTGTAGATAAGGGCATATGCATCCAGCAGGAACAATTTCTTTTCAGCGGCCATGCAACGAAGGTAGAAAGTTCATCATTAAATACAGACCAGTTTGAATTATGGGGATCAGCCCGGGGCTGGATTTCCTTATGGGTTATTATCTTCACCAGAGCAAATTCAATCCATGACCAATCCACTCGAATATTTCTTGCATTGGGAAAGCAATTCCCCCGGGGATATTTTTCTCAGACAGGCCAACGCTCACGACTGGAATACCTGGACTTTTGCTGAGGCAGGACTTCAAATAAGGAAAATTGCTGCCTATCTGGTGTCCCTGCAACTGCCAAAGGGAAGTCATATCGCCCTGCTGTCAAAAAACTGTCCGCATTGGATCATGGCTGATCTTGCTATCATGATGGCGGGCCATGTGTCCATTCCACTGTATCCCACACTGCCGCCAGAGACTATCCGCCAGATCCTTGATCACAGTGAGTCTTTCGTCATCTTCATTGGCAAACTCGACAATTATGCTGCGCAGCGGCCCGGCATTCCTGGACATATAAAAAAAATTGCCGTCGAAATGTTTGGTGAAAGAGAAGAAAATACCTGGGAAAAACTCTGCGATACATATGCCCCACTGCCTGAGATCCCAAGGCTGAATCCCGAGGACATGATGACCATTGTCTACACATCCGGAACTACTGGTACACCCAAGGGAGTAATGCATGTCTATAAATCATTTCACGCTACGATTTCAGCCGCATTGAAAGTTGTTCCTTTCCCCCAAAGACCACGTTTGTTCTCCTACCTGCCCATGAGTCATATTGCCGAAAGAATTGGCATCGAAATTATGGGGCTTCGGCTTGGTGCACAATTTTCGTTTTCAGAGAATCTTGAAACTTTTCCCAGGAATCTGGCAGACACGCAACCCGATTATTTTTTTGCAGTGCCCCGCATCTGGTCCAAGTTCCAGGAAAAAATACTGGAGAAAATACCGGAAAGAAAACTCAGCACGCTTGTCGGTCTGCCATTGGTCGGATCGATTGTCAAGCATTCCATACGTCGGAAGCTCGGTTTGGCAAAAGCAAAGCTCTGTATTTCTGGTGCGGCGCCGATGAGCGTTGCTCAACTGCAATGGTGGAACCGATTGGGTGTCATGATCTATGAGGCGTATGGCATGACCGAAGACTGCGTTTATGCCCATTTCAATACGCCATCGTCCTGGAAATTCGGTACTGTTGGGAAACCACTCCCTGAACTGAAGGTAAAAATCACTGATGAGGAAGAAATCTGCGTGAAGAGCGACTACCTGATGCGAGGCTACTACAAGGAGCCAGAGCTGACAGCACAGATGTATGATGCCGATGGATATCTCAAGACCGGTGACACTGGCGAATTAGATAAGGAAGGGTTTTTGAAAATCGTGGGCAGGGTAAAAGACCAGTTTAAAACGGATAAGGGAAAGTACATCTCCCCGGCTCCCATCGAGATGAAAATTCTTGAAAACAAAGACATTGGTCAAGTGGCCGTCGTCGGGATGGGCATTCCTCAGCCCATCATGCTGGTTGTACTGACGGAATCAGCCCGAAAGAAAAGCAAAGAGGAAATCATCAGGAGTCTCACCGATACTATTGACAAGGTCAATCTTCATCTCGAAACTTATGAAAGACTCGAGACGGCTGTTGTTATGCAGCATGATTGGACCCAGGAAAATGGATTATTGACCCCCACGCTCAAACTTAAACGCAATCAGCTCGAGAAAATTCATGTGCCGAGATATCCAAAGTGGTATCATGAGCAGGGTAGGGTGGTCTGGGAATAACTACGCCTGAAAAATAAATGCCGGCTTTCGAACCGGCATTTATTTGTTGATCTATTGCAAGCTCTATCAAAGGTGCGCTTTGAAGAAAGCAACGGTGTTCTTATATGCATCTTTGTAAGCCTCTTCGTTAAAGGCTCCCATAGGATTGCTTGGATTGGCAAATCCGTGGTCTGCATCATAGGGCTTGATCGTAAGTTTCCTCCCCGCATCTTTCATGTTCTTTTCGAACTTGTCCATCACATCCTTATTGATCCACTTATCTTTTGTCCCCCAAATATTCAACACCTCACAGTTCAGGGTTTTTAGTTTTGCGACATCTTCCACCGGCATTCCATAATACATGACACATGCAGAAGCCTGCTTCCCTGCATTCAACGCAGCCAACAAAGACTGCCCTCCGCCAAAACACCAGCCCACGGTTCCCACCTTTGCGCCTTCACCAACGTATTCAAGGGCCCCTTTCACAATCTGGTCACCTCGGTCCTGCTTAAATGCTTGCATATACTTACCCGCAGTTTCCCGGTCACTGGCAACATTCCCGTCATACATATCCAGTGCCAGAACATTCACATCTCCAACATCATTATACAGGTCCTCACTCTGTCTTTTTATATTGTCATTTAGGCCCCACCATTCCTGGAAGACAAAAATCCACTTGTTGCTTGGCTTCTTTGACTTGAGCAGAAACCCATTAGCCTCCGTGCCGTCGGCACACTTGAACTTGATCATCTCACCTCCTGCCAGCGATACATGTACATATAAGCGGGGTGTGCGATGTTCCATGTTAAACTCTTTGCTGGATGCAAACATTGCAAACTTGTCTGTAGACGATGTGTGACAAACCGTCGTCTCCTCATTTTGCGCCATGCCAAGCCGGACGAGCATCAGCATTGCAAGGAACATAGTTATTCTCTTCATTGTGGTTTGGTTTTAAGTGGTACGAAATTAATCAGATTTCTCCCTTAATCTCATTACTTCACCTGCCCGGTCAGATATCGGTCCCACATGATAAGGTCCGTATTAACCGGCTCGTATCCCAATTCGCGGATTCTGGCCGCAATCTGACCGCGGTGATATGTGCCGTGATTCACAACATGGATCATTATCACGGAGATCTGGTTGCTAAATTTATCACCCGCATTGTTGGTATAATGAAGTATAGGATCAAACGATCTCCCAGACTGAACAAATTCCTTCCAGCCCCGATTCGCCTCTCCATTCAAAGTGATAAGCTGATTCAAATCATAGGTTCCCCACAGTTTATAGTCAGGTGCCGGTCTGGAGATGATGCGATTCAACCAGACCAGTTGCGCCACAAGGCTGTGGGCAAACAGGCCGTAAATTTTCTCATCTTTTATGTTTTGGGTCCTGATGCAGTCCATTACTCTTTCGTTCGCCCATTCATTGTAACGGTAAATCGTTTCAAAATAATTCATCATGGTTTTTTACTTTAGTTGACAATTCTTACCCGTATGAAACCAGGACCGGCCCTGCTTGGGCATTATTTAACCTCTTTGCTGCTCTTGTTCTCGCCAGCCTTTCACCATCACACTTACGGACAATCAGGTCAAATTGATACACAATCTATCGAATCTATGTACGACCTGAATTTCACCAAAGCGGAACGGGATTCATTTCAGACTATTCTTGCCGACTACCAGAAACTCTTTAGACTTCTGCATGAAAAACCACTGAAAAACAGCACACCCATGGCTCTTGTTTTTGATCCGGTACCGATCGGATTCGAAATCGAAACAAAACAGCTGCCAATGGATTGGAGCCTTCCGGCTTCAGTTGTCCTGCCTGCCAATAAGGAAGAGCTCGCCTTCCTTCCCGTTTACAAATTGTCAGTGCTAATCCGTACGCGCAAGATAACATCCCTTGAGCTTACTCAAATATATCTGCGTCGACTGAAGCGATATGCTGATACGCTGCAATGCGCCATTACAATTCTCGAACAGTCTGCCATTAAACAAGCGCAAATTGCCGACCAGGAAATCTCAAAAGGAAAATACCGCGGCCCTTTGCATGGGATTCCTTATGGCATCAAGGACTTATTAACCGTTGAGGGGACGGAAACAACCTGGGGTGCCGCACCTTATAAAGGGCAGGTCATAACTGAGACTGCCACTGTTGTGAAAAAGCTGGGGGCTGCAGGCGCCGTTCTTATCGTAAAGCTCACCCTTGGCGCATTGGCAATGGGAGACATATGGTACGGGGGCGTCACAAAAAATCCATGGAATCTGAAACAGGGGTCCAGTGGTTCATCAGCTGGATCAGCAGCCTCCACCGTAGCAGGACTGGTAGCTTTTGCCATCGGGACGGAAACGCTCGGCTCCATTGTCTCGCCTGCCACCCGCTGTGGCGCAACAGGATTAAGGCCTTCGTTCGGGCGCGTGAGCCGCACAGGGGCAATGGCCTTAAGCTGGAGCATGGACAAAATTGGTCCCATTTGCAGGTCGGCAGTGGATTGCGCAATAGTCTTCGATGCCATCCGGGGTAAGGATGACATCGACCATCATGTGTCGTCTGCATCTTTCAACTACCAGCAAAAGTCAATAGACATACGCAAGCTCAGGGTTGGCTATATCAAATCCTACTTTGAGGCGACATCCCCATCAAAAGAGAATGATAATAAAGTTCTGGACGTATTCCGCTCCATGGGATTGGAGCTTCATCCGGTTGAAATGAACCTGAGTGTTCCCGTGAGTGCCATCAGATTTATGCTTACGGCCGAGGCAGCCGCCGCATTTGATGAGTTAACCCGATCCAATCGTGATAGCCTGCTGACAGATCAAAGGAAGAATGCCTGGCCCAATACCTTCCGCGGTGCGCGATTTATTCCCGCTGTAGACTACATTAATGCATCCCGCCAACGATACGAACTTGTGCAGGAGTTTCACCGCCTCATCAAAGACTATGATGTAATCATTTCACCCAGCTTCGGAGGCAATCAATTATTGGTCACAAACCTTACAGGAACGCCATGCCTTGTAATGCCTGATGGCTATAATGATCAGAGAACTCCAACAAGCATATCGCTGCTTAGCAAACTGTACGGAGAGGCACCGCTTATTGCACTGGCCCGAGCTTATCAGGAAGCCACCGCCTGGGAGGACAACATTCCTCCGTTATTCAAACCCTAATCATGTTTACCCCCAGATCATCCAAAAAAGACCGGGAAATGACCAAGGACTGAAAGCTATTCGGTCAAATGCCTTTTGAGTCGATGATAAGATGATATCTATTTGTCAACTTGTACGAATATTATAAGCCAAACGTTCCAGATCAAAAGCCAATAAACTCCAACCTGATGAAACGACTAATCTATATTCTGATGATCGCCGTCACGCATCCTGCATTCGCCCAGGTGATAGGAAAAACTTTCCCATTAATGGAGGCTGAAACGGTGGAGGACAAGAAGGTGATTTTACCGGATCAGGCCAAGGGCAAATATACTTTGCTGGGACTCGCCTACTCAAAGAAATCAGAAGATCAGTTGAATACATGGTTTGAACCCATCTTCTACAAATTCGTGCAGAAAGCTGAAGGTTTGCTCGCGGGCATGGGGTATGATGTAAACGTCTACTTCGTTCCCATGTTTACGGGAATTAACGCGGCGGCTACCGGAACTGCCAAAAAGAAAGCCATGAAAAATCTCGATCCCCAGTTGTTGCCTTATATCCTCTTTTATAAAGGTGATTTGAAACCTTATAAAGAGGCGCTCGATTTTGAACGCAAGGATACACCCTATTTCTTTGTTCTGGATACAACAGGAAAGATTGTTTATGCCACCTCAGGTGCATTTAGCGAAGATAAGATGGACAAGATCGAAAGCGTAATTGAATAATGATTGATGAACGCCGACACATTCAGGCGCCTCTGGTTTACCTGTTACCATGGGCCGAATTGTGTTTTGAAGTATTGCTTGTCGTGGGTTTTGCACTCAAGGTTTTCAATTTGTATAACGCGGGGGAAAGTCTGGTTCTGCTAAGTGCAGATGGCCTTGCTATCACTTTCTTCCTTATGGCATTTACATCCGGGAAAGGACTTCAATTCAACTCAGTACAAAAACCCACTTTCGGGGATCGACTGACGATAATTCTCAGAAGAATTATCTACCTGGGAATTTCCGCCAGTATAGCAGGCATATCGCTCCACTTTCTTCGTAAGGTCCAGGCAGTCTGGTTTCTCATCGGAGGTCTCGCCTTGCTCATCCTGGCACTTGGCGCCGGGGCTGCCCTGAACAGGGAACATCCGGAAAGGCTACGCTACTTAAGAGGCTCCATGATCAGAGGGATCCTGTTTCTTGTTATCGCCGGCATCTACGCCGTGTCTTGAGCCGGGTTTTCTTTCTCAAGGCAATAACTTAACTTCCGTCAGATAACTCCATGAGTTTGACGATTCTTCTTGCTCTTGCATTAGCACCTGGCGCCTGCATTATATTTTATATCTACGTGAAGGACCGGTACGAGAAGGAACCGATCCGTCTGCTGGCCATGGCATTTGGGCTGGGAATTGTCAGCACCTTCATCACCCTGATCATCAGCCTCCCGTTAGATGCGTGGATACCTATTGAAGAGCACGACCTGCGTGCGGAAGCAGTTCATGCATTTCTTCTTGTGGCGCTCGTTGAAGAATTCAGCAAGTTCATATTTCTTCGCTGGGTATTTTTCAAAAATCCCAACTTCAATGAACCCTTTGACGGAATTGTTTACTCCATCATGATTGGAATGGGGTTCGCTACCTTTGAAAATATTCTATATGTGATAGACGGCGGATTAGAAACCGCCATTCTTCGGATGTTCACGGCTGTACCAGCTCACGCGACATTTGCGGTATTGATGGGATATTATGTAGGTCGTCAAAAATTTGAACAAGACAAACCCTACTTGTCCTTTTTGGGATTGATCGCAGCAGTCCTCTTCCACGGAGCATACGACTATTGCTGGTTTGTATCTTATGTACCAGGCATCTGGCTGGGCGCGATCGTTTCATTGGTGATAGGCGTTGCCCTTTCGCGCAAAGCTATTGTAGTTCAGCAAGAGGCCTCACCTTTCAGGAATCCGGATCCGCCATCAAATGCAGCAATATGAACTATCGTCACAACCTGCAATGAAAAAGCCCGGTGATTGCCGGGCTTCTTCACTTAACGCTTTTTGAGGCTATTTCTTTGGCTGCACGGTGGTTGATGCAGTCGGCGTGATGCCAAGCTTCTTCAGCACCAGTGTGGAGATATTGTACTTTTCATCATTGTATAGAAGAATATCACCGCCTCCAACAAGCTGCGGGTTGATGATGAAAGAGTAGCCATTTTCTTTGGCCACTTCCTCAATGGCTTTGCCAACTTTTGCATAAACCGGTTCCATCAGATCGCTCTGCTTCTTTCTGAGTGAGGCCTCTGCATCCTGCTGAAACTTCTGAATGTTCTCCTGAAGTTGTGTAAGCTCAGTCTCTTTGTCTCTCCTTACGGCATCCACCATGGTAGACGCGCTGGCCTGGTAGGTTTTGAGTTTGGTCTCATATTCCTTGTATTTTGCCTGAAGCTGGGACTGCAGTTGATCTCCATGGGTTTTGAGGTCATTATCAATCTGCTTGAATTCAGGCAGCTGGCTGAAGATGTAATCCCATTCTGCATAGCCGATTTTCTGAACCACCGGCTGCGTTTGTGTGGTAGTGGTTTGCGCGGTAGCCCCGATAGAAACCAGACTTACCAGAAGAATCACGAAAAGAGTTCTCATTGTCTATTTTGATTTATTTTACTTTATCATTCGGATCCCCGAGTCCCAGTTCTTCCAGGACAAAGTCGGTATAGTCATGTCGGGGATCCGTGTAAATCATGACCAGCTCCGAAGACTTGTCAAAGATGATGGCCAATCTGTTCTGTTTGGCCACTTTCTCAACTGCCTCAAAGATTTTATCCTGCAAAGGTTTAATCAATTCTTGTTTTTTCAAAAAAAATAGCCCTCCAAAGCCAAATACCTTGCGCTGGTACTCTTTCAGCTCCGCTTCCTTCTTATGAATCAACCCCAGCCGTTCCTCTTTCATCTGCTCTGTAAGAAGGACTTCCTCGGCCTTAAGCGCTGCATACATCGTTTCCACGTTCCGGGACATATCCTCCACTTCCTTCTGCCACCCGCTTGAAAGCTGATCTATTTCACTCTGCGCCTTGGCATATTCCGGCATTTTGGTCAAAATGAAGTTGGTATCGATATACCCGAACTTCTGAGCTACGGCAAAATTCAAGCCGAAGAGCAAAAAAGCAGCAGACAGCGTCAAAAACCTCATTCTAGCGGATTTGCTGACCAATCGTGAAGTGGAACTGGGCACCACTCTTCTGGGTTGCCCCCGGCAGCGTATCAAAGCCGTATGCCCAGTTAAGGCCAATCAGACCAAAGGCGGGCATAAAAATACGGGCTCCCACACCGGCAGACCTGTAGGACCTAAACGGATTAAAGTCGTAATAATTGTTCCAATTGTTACCCGCTTCAGCAAATGCCATTGTATAAATAGTGGCTGTCTGCCCGGTTGTGATGGGATATCTCAACTCCATTACAACCTTGTCGTAGACAATCCCTCCTTCAATGCTAGTGGACGACTGCGAATTTCTCAATGCATAAAGTGGCGGTGTCACAAGGTTGTCGCCATACCCCCTGAGACCGACAATTTCCTGGCCCAGCACATATGAGTTGAATCCTCCGGCCAAACCCGCACCGCCCATAAAGAAGCGTTCAAAAGGTCCGGGAGGAAGGCGCTTATCGTACGCCCCTATGAAGCCAAAGTGCGCCCTTGTCTCCAACACGAGGCTTCTCCCCTCAGGCTTATTGCTTCCCAACAACTTGATGTAAAACTTGCTGTCAAACATCAACTTGTACAACTCGAGCCACTTGTACCGCTCATTTATATCGCTGTAGTAAGAAGGATCCCTGAATGACGAATAGGGCGGGGTGACAGACAAACTGAGTGATATCTGAGAACCTGAAGTCGGATACATCGGATTGTCAATGCTGTTCCTGGACAAGGTGGTATTCAGCATGATGCTGTTTGTCTGACCCACTGCAGGAAGCGCTGTACTTCCGTAGAGATAGTTATTGTAGTTGTAGACGAGGAATGAAAGGCTGTTTGACAATGTGAAATAGTTGTCAGGCCACTCCAGCCGTCTGCCCAAAGAAAGTGTCAGGCCATTTTGCTGCAATGAGAAGTCATTGGTGAATTCATAATTGCTGTTTGGTCTTCGGGAAATCGAGTGTGTCAAACTGATGGTAAATGAGTTGGGCTTCCTGCCGCCCAGCCAGGGCTCGGTGAAAGAAAGACTGTAGCTCTGATAGGACTGACCGTTGGCTTGCGCCTGAATGCTCAACTTCTGACCGTCGCCTACTGGCAACGGTCTCCACTTCTTGAAGTTCGGCACGTTGCGCATGGAGAAGTTGTTGAAGGTCAGGCCGACTGTTCCAACAAATCCATAGTAGCCTCCCCAGCCACCTGATAACTGGATCTGGTCATTGGACTGTTCTACAAGTTTCCACTCGATGTCTACTGTGCCTTTCTGGGGATTGGGCCTTACATCAGGTTCCACTTTTTGCGGATTGAAATATCCCATAGTGGAAAGCATTTGTTGGGTGCGGATAATGTCAGACCTGCGGAACTTCTGCCCCGGAACGGTACTGAGTTCACGCCGGATTACGTGATCACTCGTCCGTTCATTTCCGCTGATCAATACCTTGTCAATCGTAGCTTGTTCTCCCTCGAAAATCCTCATCTCGACATCTATTGAATCGCCAACGATGGCCACTTCAACCGGAACAACGCGGAAGAACAGATAACCGTCATCCATATAGAGTCCGCTGATGTCTGCTCCCTTGGGATTGAAGGAAGTCTTCTTGTCGATCAAATCACGGTTGTAAACATCACCCTTCTTGATATCAAGGATCTTGTTCAGCGTAGCTGTTGTATGTATGTAATTACCTGTCCAGATGATGTTGCGGAAATAGTATTTCCTGCCTTCATATACCTTCAACACCACATCGATGCTGTTCCCGCCATGCTTGACAATGGAGTCTGAAAGAATATCGGCATCCCTGTAACCTTGCGTATTATAATAATCCAAAACCTTCTTCTTGTCCTCATCAAATTCATTTTTGAGGAACTTCGAAGCATTGAAAAAATTAAGTTTCACGTTGTGGTTGATGAACTCCTTGATCTGCGCAAACGTAAGCTTGCGGCTCGAGTCCAATGCCGCTTTGTATTTCCGTGGCGGCGTACTGGTAATGGCACTGATGATGGTGCGATGAAGAGACACCCTGGCGTGTTCATGCGTCTTCTTCATCTTCTTTTTTAAATCGGTGTCAGAAATCATCTTGTTGCCTTCAAAACGAATTTCATTGATCCTGACCTTAGTCTTCAAATCCACGTTGATCCTGAGCCGAACTCCGCCGCGGTTCAGGGTGTCATGTTCCTGAATAATCTTTACATCAGTGTTGAGGAAGCCCTTCTTGGAGAAGAACTTCTTCACGGAAAGTTCCGTGTTCCTGATCATGGCATCGTTCACAATCTTTCCCTTAATCAACTTAAGATCATCCTTCAAAGAAGACTGTCTTGATTTGTTGATCCCAACAAAATAGAAATCTGTCAACCGTGGCCGTTCAGCGAGATTGATTATCAAATAGGCGTTGAGTCCTTCGAGTCGTTCCACGCTGATACTGACATCACCTACCAACCCGTGCTTCCAGAGTTTCCGGATTGCCGAGGCAATTTGATCGCCTGGAATCTTGATCTTATCCCCGATCTTCAGACCTGTAAGTGAAATCAAAGCATTCTTGTCCAGCACATTCAATCCGGTGATATCAATACCAGCTATGAAATATTCTGAAGGGCTGCTGTAATTCAGTTTGCCTTCCGTTATGGGCGAACTGTCCTGCGCCTTATCCCGGTTTCTGCGGAATTGAGCGGTAGCCGAAGTCCAGCATACCATGACAAGCAAAAACACAAAGAAAAGCTTCCGCATCGATCGATCAGGTATTCGGTTCTAATACTCTCCCAAATCTTCTTTCTCTGTGCTGGTACGCGTGGATAGCCTCATACAGGTCTTCCTTTCGGAAATCAGGCCACAGGGTTTTCGTGATGAAGATTTCGGTGTAGGCAATTTGCCAAAGGAGGAAATTGCTGACTCTCATTTCGCCGCTTGTACGGATCAGCAACTCCGGGTCCGGGATTCCGGCTGTCTCCAATGCAGCGGAGAAGGTTCTTTCATCAATATCTTCGGAATGGAGTCTTCCGCGCTGAACATCGTCGGCAAGCTTGCGCGCTGCTTTAAGAATTTCCCATCGGCCACTGTAGTTCAAGGCAAGAAGAACGGTGAGACCAAGGTTATTTCTTGTCAACTGCTGAGCTTCTTCGAGGTTGCGCTGGCAGGCTTTTGGCAGATGAGAAATGTCCCCGATTGTCCTCAACCTTACCTGATTGTCCATTAGGTGATTGATCTCCTTCTTGAGGGTGTTTACCAGCAACTCCATAAGCCCGTCCACCTCTTCCTTTGGGCGGCCCCAGTTCTCAGTACTGAATGCATACAAAGTCAGGTATTTGATCCCCAACTCACCGCAGCCTTCGGTCACATCTGTAACAGCCTGAATGGCATTTCGATGACCAAAAATGCGAGCTGCACCTTTGCGTTTTGCCCATCGTCCATTCCCATCCATGATAATGGCAATGTGCAGAGGCAGGTTATTAGCGTCGATTTGATCCTTGAAAGAAGCCACAGGACCGCAAAAGTAGGCTATTTTGGACATTTGCGCACTATTGTGTTGCCCTATTCCAGGCTAATGAAGATGCGCTACGGGCCCAAATGGTTGCCCCACCCTCTCACCTACTTGTAGGGATTTCTTGGGCAAGGAATGTCGTAAAATGTCTTCGTTATAGAGATCCCAAGGAAATAGTAGGTGTCGTAGTCAAACTTGTTGCCATACTGGTAGTTTTTCTGAGAAGGATCTCCATCAGAGATATTATCCAGGTAGTCGAAGAAAGTCTTGCGGACTCCGAATTCCAGGGCCAGGTAGTACTTGGGATTCAGCACATATTTGATCCCTCCGCCGAATGGAATACTCATTTGCACGTTACTATATTGAACAGTCTTGTTTGGGTTCCCCGAAATTGTGAACAAGCCCAAACCGGCAAAAAGGTAGGGCGTGAATCTGAGCCTCCTCCGGTCTTCCCGCCAATCAAGGAAGTGGTATTCATAGACACCGGACAATTCAGTGAGGAAAATGTCAAAGGATGCTTTGCGCTGAGCAGCAAAGGCATCAATGGGAGCTCGGGTATCGCTGGCACTTAACTTTCCAGCTGTAAATGACGCCCTGAAACTTACCACTTTGCTCACGTTGGAGCGGTAGATCACAGTTGCCGCGGGCTGAGAAAAGGCAAAGTTGTAATTTCTGACCAGGTCACCTGTGTAATTGAACGTTCCAAGCCCGAAGCCGACTTCAGACCGTTGCTGAATCTGGGCGTCAACCTTTGCCTGGATAATCAGTATGAAGGCTGCCAACAAAACGTTGAAGCCTGTTTTCCGGATCATCTGAATTTAGCTCTGTGAAATGTAGCATTCAGAATGTAAGTCAGCTTGATGCTTGTTACCATATAAACATCATTCTGATTTTTGCTGCCACGTTTATTCGTGGGATACTCCGAACCATACCCAGCCTCAACATTTACTCCAGGGATGCCGGAAGGAACAGGATTTGGCGGATTCCCGTTGTAAAGTTCGTTTGTCCTGTATGACATGGCCTGCGCAAGAGGCGAATTCAGCTTGGTCAGCGAAACGTAATTCTGACTGACATCATCAAGATAATCAGTGAATGTGTAACGGAAACCAAGGTCAGCCCACAAGTCCATAACTTCATTTAGCTTAAAACGCGCGCCTAGCCCAAATGGTATAGCCATCTGCAACAAAGAATATGGCTTTATTCCGTAGTTCACATCCGTACTGGCAAGATTGGAGTACTGGCCCTCGGTACCCAACGGTCTTAAGTCAACATACTTGCCTGCTTCCGGAAGGGGGTTCCCCTGCAAGTCTGTCGACGGCGCTTTTGCCTGCGGATTGTGAAGAAACAAGGTCACTCCTACATATGCGTAAGGTGTCCACTTCACCCGGCTGACATAGGTGGATTGGTTTTCAAACAAGTCGAACACACCAACAACGGTCAATTCCTTGATATGATTGCGAAATGAGAGATTTCGTTTGTACCGGTAAACGCCATTGCTAAGATCCGACTGCTTGGCTGACTCCGCATCAGATCCACTGATGGTACCATACATGAAAGAAGCCTGAAGCGAATATCTTGGTCCGAAACGGTGTGTGAATGAGATACCAAAGCCCGGCTTAGTGAATGAAATATCTGTGCTGGCCTTTGATGGGGATGGTGACAAATCGCCGTAGTAATTAAGGGCATTGACAGAAATTCCGATAGAATTATACCGGTTGGCTTTACTGAACTTGGATTTCTTTCCTCGATATCCGGCCATCCGCTTGTTATCATGCTTGATAGTCTTGCGGTTAAACTGCGCATAACCAGAATTCATAGTCAGCAGGATGACTATTGACAGCATGCATACAAGTCGCAGATTCTTCATGGTCAGATCGACGAACAACAAATGTATGAAATAACCATCTAATTATTAGGTGTTTGATGCCGGATACCTTAAAGAGGTAAGCGGGTCGCAATCAATTCCTCAGGTCCAGACCCCAGTTCAGTTTCTGACGAAGCGTTTTGAAATAATGTTGCCCGGGCAACTGAATAAGATGCGCCTTGAACTTCTCTTTCTTGAGTTTGAGTTTGACGCTGTCATCCACTACTTCAAACCGTGAATCAAGAGAAACCAGGAATTTCTTGCTTCTGCCTTCAATCTTGAAACTTATCTCTGAATTATCCGACAGAACAATGGGTCTTGCGCCAAGGTTGTGAGGACTCACCGGCGTGATCAGGAAATTCTCAGATTCAGGATAAACCAACGGGCCTCCGCAACTAAGAGAATATCCGGTCGACCCTGTTGGTGTTGAAACAATCACACCATCAGCCCAGTAACTATTCAGCAGTTCTCCGTCGACAGTAACATGCACAGTAATCATGGAAGATGTGTCCTTCTTCATGATGGTGAAGTCGTTCAGAGCGAAGTTAAGGTTCTTGAAAAGCTTAGGCGACGAGACCAGCTTAAGCATCGTTCTTTTATCAACACGATAATTTCTCTTGAAGAGGTTGTCGATAGCCTCTTCCGTTTCATCCCGGTTGGTGGTGGCCAGAAAACCAAGCCTCCCGGTATTCACCGCCAGAATCGGGGTCTCATTTTCGGCGACATAGGTTAATGATTCCAGAAGGGTGCCATCACCACCCAGCGAAATAAAAAAGTCGAGATGCCTGAGGTCATCTCCCAATTCAAATACATGTCTCTTGATCCTGCTCCTTGGGTTGAGATGCTTCTGAAATTTTGAAGAGACAAAAATATCACAATGATAATGGCCGAGCCACGTCAGCACCTTCTCCATAAATCGTGAAGACTTCTGCTGAAAGTCCCTTCCATGAATCCCAATTCGCATCGGTTGTCAGATTGGAAGTGATGTTACAAAAAATTCAAGACTACAGAAAGTGTTTCAGGCGAACGACCTCCTCTTGCCTCAGAAATCTCCAGTGTCCGCGCGGAAGTTCCTTCTTGTCCAGGGTTGCGTAGGCCGTACGGTCAAGCCTGACCACTTCGTAACCCAAAGCCTCAAAAATGCGCCTTACAATCCTGTTCCATCCAATATGAATTTCCAATCCTACTGTCTTGCCATCGTCCGACACCATGGCAAGGTCATCTACCATCGCTTTACCTTCATCTAATTGAACGCCGTCCAGAATTTTCTGAAAATCATTGCGCGTAAGCGGACGATCAAGTTCAGCCTTATAAATCTTCTTGACGTTGTATGATGGATGTGTGAGTTTCTCAGTAAGCTCTCCGTCGTTGGTAAGCAGAAGTAAACCCGATGTATTGCGGTCCAAGCGGCCCACCGGGTAAACACGCTCCTTGCAAGCACCTTCAATAAGATGCATGACGGTGTGGCGCTCTTGGGGATCATCGGTGGTCGTAATGTACCCTTTGGGTTTATTAAGAAGTATGTAGACCGGCTTCTCTGCCTTCAGTTTCTTTCCTTCATACCGAACATCATCGGTCGGCTTGACCTTGTAGCCCATCTCCGTAACGCTCTTGCCATTTACAGTAACCAGACCCATGGCAATAAGCTCATCGGCTTCTCGTCTGGAGCACACCCCGCTGTTTGAAATGAATTTATTCAGGCGGATCAATCCGTCGCCTGTTTTCTGCTGCTCCTGAGGTCTTTCTTCCAGTTGCTGACGCTCTATTCTGGATTTTACAAAACTCTTCCTTCCGCGCGCTCCTTCCGGTGTTTCCTTGCCGGGGCGTCTGCCTTGTTTGAACGGTCGACCACTCTCGTGTCTGGAATTGTCCTTTTTGTAGAATCCCCGCCCTTTTCCATGCTGAGCCGAATCACCCTGCCGACGACCTGATATCGGGCGCTTCTCGCCTCTTCCTTTATCGTCGGGCGAACGCTTGAATCCCTCACCCTTATCGTATCGCTGACCTCGCTTGCTGAAAAAAGGGGAACCACCTTCGGAACTGAAATTGTCCTTTTTGTAGAATCCCCGCCCTTTTCCATGCTGAGTCGAATCTCCATCCCGACGACCTGATATCGGGCGCTTCTCACCTCTTCCTTTATCGTCGGACGAACGCTTGAATCCTTCACCCTTATCGTATCGCTGACCTCGCTTGCTGAAAAAAGATGAACCACCTTCCCCTCTGTCACCCCTGCCTCTGCCAGCTGCCTTCGGAAATCTTCCTGAACTCCTTTTTGGTTGATCCTCACCTTCAGGCCGATCACTGGTTGGTCGCTTGCCAAATGGTTTGCCTCCATCCTTTCTTTGTTTTGAAAAGGGCCTGGAAGCTCCTCTTCTGGAGTTTCCCGGGCCGGATGAAAAGTGGTTACGAGCCATACAAGTGGTTATTACAAGGTAGGCACAGTGGCCCGTGAAAGAAAGAAAATTATTGCTGATTTTCGGAATTCTCCCCAATGCTGTTGACTTCCTGTGTGAAGTCCTTGAGGGTAGGGAGTTCGCTCAATTCGTTAATACCGAAGTATTCCATGAACTTAGGACTGGTGCCATACAGCAACGGTCGGCCAACTGTATCACCTTTTCCCTGGATCTCAATAAGACCCTTTTCGAGAAGTTTCTGAACCGCATAGTCACAGTTGACCCCGCGGATAGTCTCAACTTCCGTTTTTGAAACCGGCTGTTTGTAGGCGATGATCGAAAGTGTTTCCAGTGCTGAGGTTGAAAGTCTCTTTTTCGATTGCTGTTTCAGCATTATGCCGATGCTGGCCTGGTACGCTGGCTTGGTAAGAAACTGATAGCCGCCGCCCGCTTTGTTAATTTGAAATGAATACTCGTCTTGCTGATACTTTTCCGTCAGTCGCTGAATGGCAGCGACTATATCTTCTTCGGGAACGTCAGCATTGAACATTTCAGACAAACACGACTTCAGCTCGTTGAGCTTAACCGGAGATGGCGAACAGAAGACAAGGGCCTCAATATGGTTTTGCAAAAAGTCCACTATGTCAGTTTAATCTGTTTGCATCATTTTTGCCTCAATAGATTGCGTGGTGTGCGGCACCGCAATCAATCTTTCCTTCGGAATAAGCTTCCCGGTAACCGTGCATATTCCGTAAGTACCATTCTTTATCCGCACAAGAGCATTCTCAAGGTTGGTAATGTACTTCAATTGACGTGCGGCCAGCTGGCTGAGGTTTTCCTTTTCTGCTGTCTCGGCTCCATCCTCCAGAACCTTTGTGTTCCCGCCCGAAGTCGCATCGGTGCCGGCGTCATTGTTACGGTTAAGTGTCTCTTTTAGAATTCGAAATTCTTCTCTTGACTTCTCGAGTTTTGCCTTGATAAGGGTTTCAAATTCCTTGAGCTCCTCATCGCTGTAGCGGGTCTTGTCTTCAGGAACGGTAACGGCCTTTGTGGGCTTGTGAGCTATAGGCCGTTGTGTGAGGGCCGGAAAGATGTTGAGCTGAAGTGGTGGCTTGGGGGCTGCGGGCGCTGTTTGTTTTACCTCTGCCTTCTTCACAGGTGCCACTACTTTTTCGACTGCTTTTTTGGGGGCCTCCTTCTTAGCCACAACCTTCTTAGCGACGGCCTTTTTTACCGCTTTCTTGACTGCCTTTTTTGCAGGAGCTTTAGCTTTCGCGGGTTTCTTTGCCTTTGCTGCGGGCTTGGAAGATGACTTCCGGGATGCCTTATTCGTTGATTTCTTAGCTGATTTCGCCATAAAGGATGCAGTCCTCCAGGACTGGGATTAAAAAGATGCGCAAAAATACTCGGCTGGGCCTAAAACAAAAAATATCACAGTTTTAATTCCCTGACTTCGAAAATCAGAGTAGTTGCTAATAGTTCCATTCGGGAGTCATTTCAGCACCTTTGCCAGGACTACCTTGAAACAATCAATCGTCTTCTGAAAATTCGTACATCGCCATTGGCATTGAATATCTGGAACCAGACGAGGTAGTATCCCGATCTCATGGCCTGACCTTCCATACTATAACCATCCCACCTGAAAAAACCTTCTGAACCGAGCCATTCTTGCTCCACGAGATTCAAAATTGCGTGGCCAGTCCCATCTAGAATTGTAACCTTTCCAATCCATCCTCCGGAGGAAAATTGGTAATGGATTTGTGCGAAGGTCTCAAGCGGATTCAATGTCTCAGGTTCGATCCACACCTCATCAAAGGCTCCGTCATGAGATATCCTGTTTGATGAATTCAAATAACCGGGCGTTGCATAGCCCTCAGTTGAACTTGCCGAAATCCAGTTGTCCTTTCGTGGCGGCAACGTAAGATCAATTCGTTCCAATGAAACGCCTTCCTCGTCTTTCAAAAAAACAGAATGCCATAGATGTGAATAATAAAGCCCATCAATTACTCTTCCCTCATTATTGAGTATAACAATGGAGCCTTCATCGTCGGCCAGTGATGGCAAGTCTGTCTGATACATGGCTTCCCTCACACTTTTAGAATATTGATTACATACAACATCCGGGCTGGAAGTGAGAACTGCGTAGGCACCGGGAACCAGTTGTCCTCCGGTGGACACCTTCAGTTGATGTGACGGAGATCCATCTTCACCAAGGCTTCCTAATCGAAGATCAGTCAGGTTGAAATACTTCTCTGACATGTTGACGAATTCCACAAAATCAACACCGTTTGTCCTTGGATTGAACAATACTTCACTAATCCGGATGTCTGCGCTGTCAGGGGCTTCCGTCAATCCAAAGTTTTCAATCTTGATGTCACTGGCATTCCCGCTGCAATCCGAAACTTTCTCTCCTTCCAGATGATAAGGAACCCCTCGTTGAAGTGCTGAATTCAAATCAAGAAGCAATACCCTTTGGGTGTGGTCAAGAGTAATCCGTATAATGTCATTTGCCGGTTTTATGTTGAACTGCGTTGAAGAAGTCTTCGGATCGATTTTCTCGCTGAATTTCAGTTCGAGCCGGGTATTTCCCACTACATCTGAAGAAAGAAGCAGGGGACCGGTCAGATCCGGTTTGTTAGCAAAAACAGAGTTGATTTTGCCGGGTGTCCCTCCATCAGAATTCTCTGAGGCTTCCCAGTTGTCTTCTTCTCCGCACGGATTATTGGGATCAATCAACTCAAGTGACCACCCTCCACCTGACTTGGCGGAATCACGATACCAGGTTATGTCATAATGCACGGTGTCAACCGGAGTACCTGCTTCATCGCAAAGAATTATCCCATCCCCATCATTATTGAGCGAGGGGAGATTGTCCACCGGAATAACGCGACCCGCAAATGAAAATTTTTCAGCGAAGGATTTGCTGACCAGCAATGCATACTGCCCGGGCAACAACACTATTGAAGGTATCCTTCCGATGCTGGAGCCATCTTTGATTAACCATTGATCGAGGTCGAATGGATTGGTGCTTCTGTTCAAGACTTCAATGTATTCGGCCTCAGGAAGTCCAAGCGGAGGCGTTGGGTCCGCCATGATTTCGGTGATGATTATGTCTTTGGGGCGGGCTTTGACCTTTCGAAGAAATCTGACAGGAACTTCGGTCAATTCAAGTTTGTTCCCTGCCAGGTCGGCTATATCGATCACCTGCAGGCTGTAACTGATGCCGTTGGCAAGGGGGGAGCTAAGTGTGAGATTAATAGTTTGCTCATCATCCAAAATGAAACTGATGGGAGTTTCCAACCCATTAAGCCGGAATTTGCCCGTACCGGGAATAAGGGCTTCGGAAAAGACAATAGATACATGTACCGAATCTTGTACCATCACGCCGGCGATTGACGGAGGTTGAGTATCGGGTACCGGTGTGCCCGTTACGAGTATATCATCAAACCAGAATTTGTCAGAACGGGTGGATGTGTAATAACAAACAACACCAAAGAAGTATGACTTTGTAATGGTGTCATCGACAATTGTTCCCTCCATTACATAGTTTCCCGTAGCCCCTACATCAACGTACAGTTTCCATTCTGCGGAAGCACTGCGCGTCAATCTGATTTTGACTTTTGGAGCACTCTGATTCAGTCTTCCATCCAGCCCGTCAATAATTCTGGTTTCACCTAATCCCTGCATTCGGTAGAGAGAGATATCATCCGTGGCTCCCCCGGCTTTAATAAAATAGCCGTTAAGTGGATCCGTTAACACCTTCTGATCAGCTATCAAATATATCTTCGCATAATTGCTGCTGCTGGGATTGAAATCCATTTGAAGCAGGAATTCCCAACTGGCCTGATGTATTGCCCCGCTTGGTGACGACAGGAAGGCTACCCCATTTTGTGCAGGTGCTTGAAGCTTCAGCATTCCGTTAACGATTGTAAACCGTGAAACATCACCATCCCATGACGCCTGTTGCGTGACGTCCCCGTCAGAGAAGTTTTCTGACAGTTGTGCCAAACTAACAACCGGAAGGAAAATTGCAGATAAGATCAAATTCAAAAACCTCATGCCCTCAAACTACCATTTGTATTACTTTTGCGGTTCACGATTCAAAAACAGTCATGAAAATAGTTGTGGTCGGGGCGACTGGCCTCGTAGGTCAGGAAATCCTGAGCGTAATGGAGGAAAGGAATTTTCCTTATGAGCAATTGTATCTGGTGGCCTCTTCCAAAAATGTTGGAAAGGAAATAGAATTCAGAAACAAGACGCACACCATCATCGGGATAGAAGAGGCGTGCAATCTGGCAGCAGATGTTGCCATCTTTTCGGCAGGGGGCGGAACTTCACTGGAGTGGGCTCCCAAGTTTGCAGAAAAGGGTACTATTGTGATTGACAACTCCTCAGCATGGAGAATGGATCCCACCAAGAAGTTGGTTGTGCCCGAAATCAACGGACATGTATTGAAGATTGACGACAGGATTATTGCCAACCCCAATTGCTCCACCATTCAAATGGTAATGGCGCTTGCACCCCTGCATGTGAGATACAAACTCAGGAGAATTGTAGTTGCCACATATCAGTCTGTTACAGGAACAGGAAAGGATGCTGTGCAGCAGCTAATGGATGAGCGAAGCGGCGTAAGCGGCAATAAAGTGTATCCCTACCCCATTGATCTGAATGCGCTTCCCCACATCGATGTATTTCTTGAGAACGGATATACCAAGGAAGAAATGAAGATGGTGAATGAAACAAGAAAGATACTTGGGGACGACAGCATCGGTGTCACCGCAACAACCGTACGGGTGCCCACCATTGGTGGCCATTCCGAGGCCGTTAACGCCGAGTTTCACAAAAACTTAGATCTGAAAGAAGTGCGTTCTATTCTGGAGGCCACCCCCGGCGTCGTTGTGATGGATGATGTTAAGAACAATGTGTATCCGATGCCCATTCTTTCAAAAGGCCGCGACGAAGTTTTCGTCGGAAGAATCAGAAGGGATGAATCGCAACCCAATACACTAAACATGTGGGTTGTTGCCGACAACCTGCGCAAGGGTGCCGCCACCAACGCCGTACAGATTGCGGAATTCATGATGGAAAAGAATCTCGTTTACTGAGATTCTCTTCCAAATCAAAGGACTGATTCAAATTTACCGACTCCTTATTTACCTGGAAACTGCGGCAGGTGGTTCAGGATGATGCGCATACCGTTCAAAGAACTCAATGACACGCAACAAGTGATCCATCATCCTGCCCGGATTCCCGCTTCTGGTCAGTTCATGCCCTTCCCTTGGGTAACGCACATACTCGACCGGCCTGCCCAGAATCTTCAGACTCTTATATAGCATTTCGGACTGGATGACTCCCGTTCTAAGATCCTGATCTCCATGAATGATCAGCAGGGGTGTAACGATCTTATCAACATATGAGTATGGTGACTGGTCGTCAAGAACCTTTCGTATGGCCGGATCCCAGGGATATCCGCCAAAATGATCGGGCACCAACCTCCATGCGTTCCCCTCACCCATGAATGTGGTCAGGTCATAAACACCCCTTTGCGCATTGGCCGCCTTGAAGCGGTTGTCATGACCGATAATCCAAGCCACCATGTAACCGGCGTAACTGCCTCCTTCGACAAATAGCTGGTCCATATCAATCCATGCATTGCCCTTGATCGCATCGTCCAGAGCCGCCAGAATATCTCCGGCTGGACCGGGTCCCCAATCCTGAAAATTGCCCTTCTTGAATTTGTCGCCATAACCCCCGCTGCCTCTCGGATTGCAATAGACCACACCATAGCCCCAACTGTTTTCCAACTGATACTCGTGCCACATCGAAAATGCTCCGGGTCCCCACATCGCTGACGGACCACCGTGAATGTTCAAGATGGTGGGGTACTTGACCCCATCTTTTCTGCCCACAGGTTCCATCACCCAGTATTGAACTTTTGTGCCATCCGCCCTGGTTAGCCAGAATTCCTTCGGACCGCTGATGGTCTTTTCCTTGATCCAGTTCTCATTCAGCTTAGTAAGCTGTCGGCTGGATTTGTCTTTAAGACTGAATAGATACACCTCCCATGGATTTTTGGTCTCGGTGTAAGCATAAACAACCTTATCGCCCCTCACGTCATAATCATTAACACCACTTTCGTTACCAAGCCATCTGGTTTCCTTTCCTCCTTTTGCAGGAATGCTATACAATGGTATGTCCCCTTCTGTCTCAGAGGAAAAGAATATTGACTTGCTGTCAGAAGACCAGGTTGCATTACTGATATCTCTGTCAAAGTCTGCTGTAAGGATGAGGGGCTTGTCTCCGATAGCAGAAACTACTGCCAATTGTGCCTGGGTAGCATGACGGTTTTGAACAGAGCGCACATAGAACAGGATCGTTTGCCCGTCATATGAATAGACTGGATTCGATAAGCTGTATTCAGGCATCTTAAGAAATTCCTTTGCCGCTTTAGATGTGACATCTATAGTCCAAAGATCTGTATCGGGTTCCTTGTCAGGTTCAATTTTGTAGGCTCTGCTGTGACAAATTATGGACTTGCCATCGGTTGACCACTCCGCACCCTGGTAATCCTGGAATCCCTGTGTGAGCTGAACCGGTTTTTCATCTGATCCGATCTTGAGCAGAAAGACATGAGAAAACTCTTTAATGGGCTGGAGACCTAACTCGCCCTGAATGTTCTGACGTGTCAACACCCGTGGATTGGCATCAGTTGTGTTTTTTGCAAGCCAGGCTCGAACTTCATCAAGATTCCCGTCTGGTGAACTGATGACTTTCTTCTTCTCCTCATCCTTCATCCTTCTCCAGTTTGGCTCGTCGCCCAGTTTTCTTCCTGGCCGCGCATAGCTCCACGGCACGGTGCCTTCAATTGCATAATAGGGAATATTTGAGGTGACCATCAAAGTCTTCCCGTCGGGTGACCACCGAGGGCGCGTCGCACCATAATCGAGTTTGGTAATAACATGTGCCTCCCCGCCGGTCAACGGCAGCAGCCAAACCTGGGCCTTTTCTCCTTCCATTCTTACAAAAGCTATTTGCTTACCGTCAGGAGACCACTGCGGTTGACCATCGTTCTTATCGCCAAATGTCAGTTGAACGGGCTCTGCATTTCCGGTTAATTCCACCATGAAAAGCTGTCGCGTGTAGTAATAATCATTCTCGTTCTTGACTGCCTTCCTTGTCACAACCATCACTGCTTTGGTTCCATCCGGAGAAATCTGAATCTGGTTGGCGGTTGTGAGTTTCATCAGATCAGTGGCAACAACTGGCTTCTTCTGTTGAGAAAAGGCCTGGAATGAAATGACCAGCACCAGCAATAAATTGGCAAAAGACTTCATAGGTTAGGGGAATCTGTTCCTGTAAAAATGAATAGACCGGGCCATCCAAACAACCACAGATGTGGTGAGTGGATTCTCCTGTGCAGTTGTCGGTCAAATGGGTAAATTGAATAGTTAAACCACGCTTTCATGAAAAGACTTCTTGTCGCCCTATTGAGTGGCCTCTCCTTCCTCGGCTACTCGCAATCACTCGAAGATACATTGGCACTCCGCAATTTTATGGATGGCATTATTCAAACGCATCTGCGCGACAAACACATTGCAGGCGCCACCGTTTCCGTTATCAAAGACGGACGCATTCTGCTAAAGGCAGGATATGGCTTCTCTGACGAAAAGAAGCAGAGGAAAGTCAGTCCGGATTCCACCCTCTTCCGGATTGGTTCCATCTCCAAAATGTTCACCTGGATGAGTGTCATGCAACTTGTTGCTGAGGGCAAACTGAACCTGGAAGAGGACGTGAACCATTACCTGAAGGATTTTACCATTCCGGCCACCTATGAAAAACCGGTCACCCTTCACGATCTGATGGCGCACACACCCGGCTTTGAGGATAAAGTAATCGGGCTATTTGGAAGGGATTCTACAACTCTTAAACCGCTCAGCGAGATTCTTTCCAGGGAAATGCCTGCAAGGGTAAGGCCCGCCGGCACTTTTGCGTCTTATTCAAATCACGGGACAGGTATAGCGGCCTATATCGTGGAACAGGTATCCGGAATGTCATTCAATGACTATGTTGAGCAGCATATCCTTAATCCGCTTGGCATGAACCTGACCACTTTCAGACAGCCCTTGCCCACCTCATTAAAGCCGCATATGTCAACCGGATATGAATATAAAGGAGGTGAACTTAAGGCACAGACTTTCGAATATGTGCCGCTCTTTCCTGTCGGGGCGGCGGCCAGCACTGCAGTGGATATGACGCATTTCATGCAGGCTATACTTGGAAACGGGCATTTCAAGCAGTTCCAGATGGTGGATAGTGCAACTCTGGCCCTGATGGAAAGCCCTGCACACCGCCATCATCCAGATGTCAATCCCATGCGATACGGATTTATGGACCTCAGTCAAAACGGTGTTACCGTGATCGGACATGGTGGAGACACTTTCTGGTTTCACTCCCTCATGGTAATGATTCCATCCAGGAATGTGGGGCTCTTTGTATCGTTTAATACAAACACCGGAGGCGGCACTTATTTGACTGTGCTTGACCAATTCATGGAAAGGTATTTTCCGGAATCATCTCTGCGCCCGGTAAAAAAGTTTTCCGCAGAGTATTTGAAGAAATTTGCAGGTGCTTATCGGGGCAATCGCTACGCATATTTTGATATCACAACAATCGTCTCCCTTTTTGGAGATGTAAGAATTTCTGTACGCGACTCCACTGCATTAAGGATGGCAAGCGGTGAAAATGTCCGATACCTTGTACCTGTTGACAGCCTTACTTTCCGTGAAGAACATTCCTCCAAAGTGGTAGCCTTCAAAAGAGATTCCAGCGGGAACATTTCCAACATGTTCGTGGGGCAACTTCCCATCTTTGCGCTGGACAAAGTACAGGGATTACGCTCGTTGAGTTCCCAGACAACAATATTCCTCATTTCGACCATTGTGCTTTTGTGCGTTCTTTTTTACTGGCCGCTCGCCTATATAAGTCGGCGTGGGTATCAACGAACTACTTCTTATTCTTCAGTAAGCGGTGGCGCCAAGTGGATTGCGTGGCTTAATTACTTTTTGTTGTTGTCCTTCTACCTTGGGCTGATGATTGTAATTTCTGACCAAACCGATATTGTCTACGGCATTTCGGGATCCCTGAAATTTGTGCTTATCCTGCCTTTGATCTGCATACTGTTGAACGTCTTGATGATTTATCAGAGCCTCAATATGTGGCGATCAGGGCAGGTGAAACTCAGCAGCAGGTGGTATTATCTCCTGATTACGCTTGTTTCGGTGGTATCTCTCTGGCAACTTAATTACTGGAATTTTATCGGATTCCATTACTGACCATCAGGCCCATCTCCACAATGGCCGTGTCAGACAGGTGGGGCCTCCGCCTCCTTTGACACTGATTTCATTCCCTGAATAGGTCAGCACTTCGCAGCCGGCCTTCTCAAGTCTCGCCCGCGTAATCGGGTTGCCATCGGTCATCACACACTTCCTTGGTGCGATTGCCAGTACGTTGCAACCCATGCTGTCAAATTCCTGATCAGGTACTTCAACCAGTCCAAAGCCACGCCGGATCAGCTCCTCCCTGAACACAATCGGCATGAGAGGCGAGTAGACGACAGCCAGATTATGATCCACAGGACTCAGAATCGACATGAGGTGAAAAACATCGGAGGGGCCCCGATAGTGCGGCAGCGGCACTACTGTAACTTGAATGCCTGAAGGCTCAAGCAAAGCCTTCAACTGACGTATGCCTTCACGATTAGTCCGATATGTGTAGCCTACCGCCAATGTCTTCTGATCGAGCCAGGCCACATCGCCTCCCTCTACAGTTCCCGGAGACTCAATTCTTCCAAGAACAGGAATACCCTGTTGACGAAAGTATTCTTCTTCAGCGGCGGGTTCATTCCGTCTCGCTTCCTTTCCCATCGCACAAATGATCACGCCCTTATCTGTACACAATGCCGCATCACGACAGTAAATAGAATCAATGCTGACCATGGCGCTGAAAGGGAAATTGTGAATTGTGCAGCCATCCTGCTTCAGAAGCTTTTCAAAAGCTGAATATTCCTTGCAGGCCCCTGTGAAGTCAGGCTTGCTCAGGAATTGATGTCCCTGCCATTGTTTTTCCAGCACCTCATCGCTGACAAAGGCATCCTTGGCCTGCTTGATAAATACGGTTTCCAGCTTGCCGAATTCAGATTGACACGTCTTATTCATTTCTCACCCTTTTCATCCATACAAAAAATGGAATTCCTACTAGAATTGCCAGGAATCCCCAATACACAGCATCCTGGGTAGTGCCTACCACCGCCCATATCGAGTATCCAAAAGCAACAGCAGCAATGGCGAGTTTACCAGGATGCTCCTTCCACTCCGGTCGCCTCAGCAATATCATTCCGTACGCTGCAGCCGAGAACAGGTAAGCGACCAGAACACAGACTGTGGTCAGGAGAATCATAAATGTAAACGTGTCAGTCAGTCCACGGCTGAACCGCATCATGGTGAGCGCCGAAATAAGCGCGCTAGAAACTACCAATGCGGTGACAGGAAGTCCGCGTTTGTTCACTTTGCGAAAGATCTCTGGAAACATTTTGTCCTGTGCTGCCGCCATTGGGATTTGCCCCTGCAAAAGTATCCAGCCGTTTAAGGCACCAAACGCCGACACAAGAGCGCCGAATGCAACCCATTTCCTGGCACCCTCACCCCAGATGATTGCAGCGGCATCTGCATACGGTGCATTCGACTGCTGCAATTCAGCAGGAGGAATCATTCCCATTACGGCGGCAGATCCCAGCACGTAGACCAACATGGTTACGACGGTCCCAATCATGGTCGCTCGAGGAATTGTCTTTTCAGGAGATTCAATGTTGGCAGATGGCACCGTTGCACTTTCAAGCCCCTGGAATGCAAAAAGTGTGAGGGTTGCCGATGCCGTGATTGCGGCGAAATCAGAACCTGCGCTGACGTTCAGCGGCGTGTAGTTCGAGAAATCCATGTAGAACAAACCCACCACTGAAATCAAAATGAGAGGGGTCAACTTCAAAATAGTTGTGATGAGTTGAACCATACCTGTCTCTTTCACTCCCATGCTGTTCACCCATGTGAGGAGCCAGACCGCACCCAGTCCGGTGCAAACAGACAACAGTGAATTCGTCGCAAGGACCGGAATGAATACCGTGAGATAACTCACGAAAGTCACTGCAATGGCTGCATTCGTACACCAGATGGAAATCCAATAACCCCACGCAACAATAAACCCGGCAAACTCACCGAGACCTTCGTGTGTGTAGGCGTATGGACCGCCCACTGCATTTGGAATGATTTTGCTGAGATTGCTGAAGAGTAGGGCAAGGGCTATCGCTCCGATTGAGGAGCCTATCCATCCCAAAAGGGAGATCCCGCCGTAAACTGCGAGTGACGCGGGCAAGAGGAAGACCCCGGAGCCGATCATGTTTCCAATGACAAGCGCAGTACTGGTCCACAGGCCGATTTTGCCGGAAGGTGAAGGTTGGTTGCTCAATCCAGATTAGTTAATTCTTACCGGACTTTTCTCCAGTCGGCAGCTCGATATTCTCACCCCACAAATATTTTCCAAACCATTGCCAATTATGCCATAGAGCCGCCAATCTTTCTTTGGGTTTCGTTATCCCGTGACCGAACCCTTTATATACAATAAGTTCACTGGGAACACCATTGTCTCTCAGACCTTGCAACAACTCATAAGCATTCGCAATGGGTACTCTTCGATCGAATTCACCATGTTGGATCAAGGTAGGAGTTTTTGCTTTACGAATATTGCTCATGGGAGAAGTCTGGCGATAGATATCTTCGTCAGACCAGGGAGTGGCTTTCAAATATTGCCTAGTAAATGGATGAATATCGGTACTGACATAATAAGTCATCCAGTTTGAAATTCCTGCGCCTACTGATATGGCCTTGAATACATCGGAATTCGTTGTCAGGAAAGCACTGATGTATCCACCCTGACTCCATCCCATGCAGCCCATGCTTGAACGCTCAATCAAACCCTTGCTGTCGAGGTAGTCCACTCCTGACAAAACGTCCCACGCATCTCCTACGCCAAGATTCCTCACGTTGAGGGAGCGAAATGCTTCTCCATATCCTGCCGAACCACGATAGTTGGGACGCAGCACCAGACATCCCTTGTCAAGCCATTGAACGATTGGGTATACACTACCCGGAACAGGAGCCGGAGTATCAATACCGGTCGGGCCACCGTGAATGACGACCAGCAAAGGATACTTTTTTCCGGGATCATAATTCTTAGGCTTATGCAGTACACCTTCTATCTCCACGCCGTCCTTGCTCTTCCAGCGGATGACTTCACTTTGTGCGACTTTCCAATCCCGGATTTGCGCAGATAAGTCAGTAAGCTTCTCTGATTGTGGTGACAGCATGTTTCCTACCTGGAAGATTTCGGTCAACTGGTCCCCATTTCTGGCCGTGCATATCATTCGATCACCAGCTTTTGAAAGGCTGATCCCAAGCACCTGTTCGGGATTAGTAATGAATACCACACTCTTTCCCGTTTTCGCATCGATCCTGTAAACCGGGCGCTTGGTTTTGTTCCATACTGTACCAAAAATGCCGTTAGGGCGCCAAACCATTGTTCCCAGGTTTTCATCCAAATCAGGGGCAATGGGTCTTAGCTCCCTTGTGTCAACCTTGATTGCAAACAATTTTTGATTCTTATAAAAGTGGGAAACCGTATCATCAAGGTGTGTGCTGAATAATAATTCCTTTGAGTCAGGAGACCAGTCCTCAATATTATCCGCGCTTTTGTTTTGCACCAGTATGGTGATAACACCAGTGCTTACATTTACTATGGATATATCTGATTTCACAGATGTATTGATCAGTGGATCCGGCTGGCGCGTAAAGGCTATGTTTGCTCCATCGGGTGAAGGGATGAAGTCAACTACCGTAAATCTGCCATCGGTGAGACGGCGAGGCTTGGGCAGCTGGATACATCCCGTCTTCTGTTTCAGCGAATCGACGGTTTCATAGCACGGTCTTTCAGAGGGATCAGGTGCATCAGGCTTGAATTCCACCTCCCATAGATGCGCATTTACATAATCCTTGTCGTCTGCATCAAATGCGCCATATCTCCGTTCTCGTTCCTTCCTTTGGTCCTCCTTCTCTGGCTTGAGAAACAGCAATGTCTTTCCTGAAGGATGCCATTCAAATGACGAAATACCTTCGTCTTCTTTTGTAATGACTTTCGCTTCGCCGCCATCCAGTCGGATTACGTGAATCTGATTCTTGTTTCCACGGTCTGCCAGAAAAGCAATCCACTGTCCATCGGGTGAAAAAGATGGCGAAGTGCTGCTGCCCTTAGCCGTATTGGTTAGCTGAAAACCAGTCTTTCCTGGCTTAATCAACCAGATTTCAGTGTCATATCGGTTGTCATTCCAGTCAGTGGTTTGAACTGTAAAGGCTATGTTCTTTCCATCAGCCGACAATACTGCGTTGCCAACACCTCTAAGTGAAATGACTTCTTCAAAAGTGGGAACATGTTGGCCGATGGATAGGTGCGCCATCACGAGTAACAAAAAGGTGAATATCTTCTTCATAAACCTCGTCAGTTGATATTGTGCTACTTCATTCTTGTCCAGAAACATGTATTCACCTGGGTGATGCATACATATAATCAACTGTCAAATCAATCATCGCTCGAACTCCGGTGATAAATCCTTTCTCATCAATAAAGAAGTCGGGGGTGTGATGTGCAGCTACTTTTGAAGGATCCGCTTCAGCAGGCATGCCACCCGTGAAAAAGAACAGGCCAGGAACAACCCGCTGGTATTCCGAGAAATCCTCAGACCCAGTAATAGGTAATGTAAGCGCTACTTTGTCTTTACCTGCAGCCTTTTGAAGGCTGGGGAACATCTTGTTGGTTAATACAGGGTCATTATAAGTGACATACCCGAATTTTCCAATTTCAACTTCAGCCGTTGCACCAGCGCTTTCAGCAATTTTGGTTGCTGTTAGTTTGATCTTCTCATGTATTTTATCCCTCATCCCCTCGTCGAGGGTCCGGATTGTTCCTGAAAGATTGGCCTCTTCCGGTATTATGTTTTCGCGGATGCCGCTGTTGAATCTGCCCACTGTCAATATCGCGGCAGCTTTTGTCAGCTCCGACTGCCTGCTGATGATGGTCTGAAGTCCCATTACAATCTCGGATCCGATTACTATCGGATCGATTCCATTCCATGGCGCAGATCCGTGAGATTGCCGCCCCTTAATCCTGATTGAGAAAAGGTCCGCAGCTGCCATCAGATCGCCAGGCCGGTACAGTATAGTGCCCACCGGTGCTGTGGCCCAGATGTGCTGACCAAATATCACATCCACCCTCGGATTCTCCAGCACTCCTTCTTTAATCATCTGTGCTGCTCCTCCTTCACCTTCCTCCCCTGGCTGAAAAATAAATTTTACGATTCCCCTCAAGTCTGATTTGTTCCTTGTGAGGACTTCGGCCACACCCATTAACATGGCCATGTGTGAATCATGACCACATGCATGCATAACGCCCGTTTCCTGTCCATTGAACACTGTTCTTTCTCCGGAAGCGAAAGTAAGATTGCCTCTTTCGTTGACCGGAAGGGCGTCCATATCAGCCCTCAAGGCAATCACAGGACCGGGCCTGCCGGTTTCGAGCAGGGCAACGACTCCGGTTTTGCCCACTGGATATTGAACCTTAAGTCCAAGTTGCTTCAGAAATTCCGCAACGTATTGACCCGTCTTTTTCTCTTCGAATGACAGTTCGGGGAACTGGTGAAAGTGTCTTCTCCATTCGATGACTTTTGGAGTAATGTCTTGTGCCTGCTGATCCAGCTTTGCCTGCAGTTTGGGATTCATCTGGGCGTGCAATCCAGTAAAGGCCGCACTCAGCGCAAATACTATTATAGTCTGTCTCATTGCTGCTTTCATTTGGATGAACTTACCGGCCTACTCATATACATGTAATCAATTGTGAGTGTGAGAAGCGATTTCATCCCCACTACCAGGCTTCGCTCATCAATCATAAAATCTGCAGTATGATGAGTGGGCTGGTGGGTCGGTTTCATTTCCTCCGGATAGGCACCCACAAAAAAGAACAACCCGGGTACTTTCTGCTGAAAGAATGAAAAGTCCTCCGCCATGGTCACAGGCTGGATCACTTTCGTCATTCCCGGTCCTGCCGCGCGCTCCAGACTCGGCGCCATCATCTGTGTTAGTTTGACATCGTTATACGTGACCGGATACATGATATCGATGTCTACATCTGCTTTGGCACCTGCGCTCTCGGCTATTTTGGTCGCAGTTCTGACAATCCGCTCATGAACAGCTTTTTGCATTTCGGGATCAAAAGTTCTGATAGTGCCTTCCATGATGGCTTCTTCCGGAATGATGTTTCTTCTCACCCCTGCATGAAAGCTTCCGATCGTAATGACCGCGCCTGCCTTTGTAAGCTCAAGCTGCCGGCTGACAATGGTCTGCAATCCACCAATTATTTCACTGGAGATCACAATGGGATCCACCGCATCCCACGGCGTTGCGCCATGAGCTCCCTTTCCTGACACTTTGATATTAAGGCCATCCACTGAGGCCATTAACCCTTCAGGTCTGTAGGCGACCGTGCCCAATGGAAGAAGGGACTGCAGATGCAGACCAAATATGACATCAACTTTTGGATTGTCGAGGACGCCTTCTTCAATCATCAACTCTGCTCCCGCCTTCACACCTGCAGGGGCACCCTCTTCAGCGGGTTGGAAAATAAATTTTATTGTGCCTTTAAGGTCAGCCTTGTTTCTAGCAAGTATCTGCGCCACACCCAGCAAAATGGACATGTGACCATCATGACCGCAGGCATGCATTACGCCTGTCTCCATTCCATTGAACACAACTTTTTCTTTAGAAATAAACGGGAGATCATTTCGCTCTGTCACAGGTAGTGCGTCTATGTCGGCTCGGAGTGCAACCACTGGTCCGGGCTTGACTCCTTTCAGAATTGCCACTACACCGGTTTTTGCAACCGGATATTTTACCTCCAGACCCATTGCTTTAAGTTCCTCCGCAATCCGCGCCCCTGTTTTAAACTCCTGAGTGGAAAGTTCAGGATTTTGATGAAAGTAACGTCTCCACTCCACTACCTTCTGATTCATTTCATTCGCCTGCATCATGAGTTTGTTTCGCAGGGTCGGCTGGGCCTGGCCTAAAGCGTTAAAGGCCGCAGTCCATGCAGCAAGGCACAGATATATTTTTTTCATCTTTGTAAAATTGAGCCTACGAGAGAAAGGTAGAAAAAAGATATCCGACTCAAAATAATTGCTTGAATTGGGTAAAAATCTTTACGTCAAGTGGTGAGATGCAGGCGGCCTTGCAGGAAGAAACGCCTCGCCTGCTCCTGATAGGAAGCAAAAGGATTTGCCTGGTCCGGCACAAAGAGGTATTACTTGCCGTGGAAGATACTTGCACACACAATGGCGAATCGCTCAGCAAGGGCAAAGTCAACTTTCTGGGAGAAGTAGTATGCCCCTGGCACGGGTATCGATTCAATCTTCGCACAGGCAGGGAATGCGCGGAACGTTCCCGCGACCTGATAACTTATCCCATCCAGGAGACCCTGGAAGGTATTTTTATTGGCATTTAAAATAGAAACCAGAAAACTTCGTTCCCTCATCAGCATGCGGTCTTTTACGCTTATAGTTGTGGTTTTTTTCTGCATTTCCGGGCTGAACTGTCCTATATTAACCTATGCTCAAACTTATTTCCCTGCAGGACTTCAGTTTTCCTCAATTGTCCTTCCGAATATCCTAGGCGGCAGATCCGTGACGATATTTCAGCCAACTTATACACAAGCCGAACTGGAACAGATTCAAAAGTCTTTTCAGCAAATCGGAATTGATGCCGAAGCCTATTTTCCCGATGACCTGATTTTTTCCGGTCGCGAAGTAACAAGTGCTTATTCAGCCTATTTTAACACCAGGCAAATTCAATTCATCATCACCCTGCTAAAAAGTGCTGCCGGCTATGAATTGGTTGCGGCAGCGTACAGCCAGTCTGTTGCGATTTATGATGTGAGTAAGCCTGCATGGCAGGTGAAGAACAGCAATCTGACAGAAATGCTCCGGACCGTTTTTCAGGATTCATGGAATAATCAAAAGAAGCAGAATTTTCTGGTCAACGATTACCCTGAAATGGATATCAGGGTTAACCCGTTCAAAGGCGTACGCTATGAGTTATATGCAATCGATCTCAAGGTAGACCAGCTCGCAGTTCCAAAATTCGGACAACCTGAATTGGATCAGCAGCTGGAGGCATTCATGAAAGAGAATTATCCCCTCAAGTATGTCCTGACAAATCCTGGCATTGATGACCAGCGGCTCAGGTCAGACGGCAGCCTTTATGTGCTGTGTTTTGTTCGCACACGAGGCAGTGTCGCAAGAGAAGTGCTTGGTTATGATATGACAAAAGCAGAAACTGCATATGCGTCCATTACCTATCCTGCTGGTCAGTTGCAGCTCAAGACAATTCCATCAGGTGCTCCTGTATACAAGTTTTACTTCAGGCATCTCGTAAACGGAAATATCTATTTAGGACCTAAGTGGGATGCTGATGAGAACTGGCTTGACGCCCTTCGGAATCACATCACGGGTTTCAAGGCTGAAGTTAAGCTGCGCTGATCACCTGCGGTTCTTCAGCAACAGTATGACAACGATGATTACTGCAAACCAGATGAAAGTGTGACCGTGCCAAAATGAAAATCCCCAGTGCCCCCAATGCCAGGATCCCCAGCCAAAGATCAGTTTAAACGGAAGCGCGATGATTGCCACGCAAGCGCCAAAAACGGCTGCAACAACTCCAATCAGTGCTCCAAATATCCCTGCTACCATACCAAACAGAGCAGCTCCTATTGCAAACCATATGGGGAATGTTACTACGAGCAGGATTATAAGTAGTATGCTGGAGGTGTTATCGCGGGTTGTCATGTTTGGATTTGCAGGGATGCCAGCAATAATTGTTCTGGAACGCCGATGCTCCTGTTTTCGCGCAATACAGCCACTTCCGGGGCCTGCACAGGTCAGAAGTGTACAGGCAAATGTGCGAATTTGAACAATGTTCAGCTTCTCTTTCGGTAATTCCAGACCGCGAGGCCGTTCAAGACCACAGCAAATCCAAACATGATGATCAGATGCCGTTGGATATCAGCGAGGCTGCTGCCTTTCAGAATCACCATGCGCATGACTTCAATAAAATATGAGACTGGATTGAATACTGTAAATGCTTGTGCCCACTTAGGCATGCTTTCAATTGAAGTGTAGAGACCGCCCAGAAGAATAAACAAGATCATCACAAAGAAAGACAACAGCATTGCTTGCTGTTGTGTGTTCGCCATTGTGGACAAAAGCAGACCCAATCCAAGCACAGCGAGAAGAAAGACTGCTGCAAAAGCATATATTGTTAGCACATTGCCGGCAGGCACTATCCCATATACAGCCCAGGCCAGCCCCATTCCAATAGTCAGCACAACAAGACCAAGAATCCAGAAGGGAATCAGTTTGCCCAGCACAAAATGGTACTTGCGGATTGGTGTAACATTAATTTGTTCAATCGTCCCAATTTCCTTTTCCTTTACAATGTTGAGCGCCGAAAGAAAGCCCCCCACCATGGTTACGAGAATAACAAGAATACCCGGCACCATGAAGAAGCGATAGTTCATTTGCGGATTAAACCAATTGTTGGATACGATCTGGATGATGGGCTGAACATTATATCTGGGAAGTTGAATCCAATCCTGACGCACTTCCTGGTTGAAGTCGTTGATGATACTGCGCAGATAAACGCCGCCGAGATTGGCCTTGACTCCATTAATCGCATTGAGTGCCATGAAGAGCTTCGCCTGATTCTCGCGCACCAGGTCCTTCTCAAATGAGGCCGGTAGCTGCAGAATAATGTCTGTTTCTTCCTCCTCGATATAGTGAAGTGCCTTGTCGTAAGAATCAGTGTAATCCACCAGATGGAAATACGAGGTGGCTGTGATCTTGTTGATTAGTCTCCTTCCATAATCGGAATGATCATAATCTACCACGCATAATTTCACGTTGCGCACTTCATAATCCGCAGCCAGAGGCATTACCAACAGCATGACTGTTGGCACTACTAACATGATCCTTAGTATGGCGGGATTCCTGAAAACCTGGCGGAACTCCTTGTTCAGCAGAATAAGCAGCGTTCTCATTCCAACCTTGTTTTGAAATTCTTTACGCTTACAGTCATGAAAAAAACTGTCATCCCAAAAAGTATTAGCGTTTCTTTCCACACATTCTCAAAGCCAAGGCCTTTGATCATCACATTCTTAACGATATAGTAGAACCATTTCGATGGCACTACATTTGAAATCCATTGAAGCAGAATAGGCATGTTTTCTACAGGGAACATGAATCCACTCAGCATCACGGTAGGGAGGAAAAGTCCCATGAGAGAAGCCAGCATGGCGACCTGTTGAGAACCCGCAACCGATGAAATCAGCATGCCCAGGGCAAGAACTGTAACCGTGAATAAAAGGCATTCAAATACCAACAGCATCAGGCTTCCCTTGATAGGAACATCCAGAACATAGACGCTGAGCAACAGGATGCTGGCTATGTTGATCATGGAGAGGAGGAAATAAGGTATGAGTTTCGCCATGATCACCCGGATCGGGACGATGGGCGACACAAGTATTACCTCCATGGTTCCCATCTCCCTTTCGCGGACAATTGAAATAGAGGTCATCATGGCACATACGAGCATCAACACCATGGCCATGACACCCGGCACAAAATTGTACGCTCCCTTAAGTTGAGGATTATACAGCATCCTTATTTCTGTGCCGATTGAATAGGGTGAAGCACCCTGTCCCCTCTGGCCCCTTTGGTAGTCCATAATCACCGAAGAAGCATAGTTGATAAGGGTTGTGGCCACGTTGGGGTCCGTCGCATCGCCTATCAATTGTACGGACGCTGAATTATTGTGATCCAGGTGATTCCCGAAATTCTCCTCGAAGATCACGGCAAGTCTGATCCTGCCGGATTGAAATGCAGGAGCCAGATCCTTCTCTGAATTTATGTTGTCAACAAGATCAAAATAGCGGCTTGCTTCAAGTCCCTGAATGATAGTTCGTGTCGTTTCATCACGGGATTTGTCGAGGACTCCTATTCTTGAATTCTTCACTTCATTTGTCAGGGCGAATCCGAATATAAGTATAAGCATCAGCGGCATGCCCAAAAGAATCAGCATGGTTCGTTTGTCTCTCCATACGTGGAAGAACTCCTTCTTGATCAAAAACAGGAATTGCTTCATTGGCGCACTCAGTTGTCCGATCGTTTGGCCCCGCGAGCCAGTTTAAGAAAAACATCAGCCATGTCGTCAGCTTCATACTTACCCTTAAGTTCACCGGGAGAGCCCATCGCCTCAATTCTACCATCCACCATAATTGAAACGCGATTGCAGTATTCGGCTTCATCCATATAGTGCGTGGTCACAAAAACGGTAGTGCCTTTGTTGGCCGCTTCATAAATCAAGGTCCAGAACTCTCTTCTTGTTATTGGATCAACCCCGCCTGTCGGCTCATCCAGAAAGACAATTCTTGGATTGTGCACCATGGCAACGGAAAACGACAACTTTTGTCGCCAGCCAAGTGGCAGGGATTTCACTAAGCTGTCCACCTCCTTGCCCAATTTGAGGTTCCTTGTCATTTCCGCTGTCTTATCCTTTATCTGCTGATTAGATAAACCATAGATGCCTCCGTAGAAGCGAATGTTCTCACGAATGGTTAGATCCTCATACAATGAAAATCGCTGGCTCATATAGCCGATCTTCTGCTTGATCTTTTCCGCGTCACGATATAGATCGAAACCTGCCACAGTTGCCTCGCCGGCAGTTGGCAATGACAAACCACAAAGCATTCTCATGGCAGTTGTTTTGCCCGCGCCGTTTGCGCCCAGAAATCCGAATATTTCTCCTGGTTTAACGTCAAAGGTTATGTGATCCACAGCCGTGAAGCTGCCGAAACGCTTGGTGAGATCCTTAACTGATATGACTGTATTAGTGCTCATTGTTACGCCCAGCTGTCATTCGATTCTCCGGATGATTCATCAAATGCATGAAGCAGTCCTCAATAGTGGGTGCTATTGGCGCCAGGTCAATGTCCGGAAACCCCATTGCTCTGATTTTATCTTGTGCCTGAGTGATGTTGAAATCCTTCTCGGGAACGACATGATGTACCTGCCCAAAAGGATAGCATGAAACTATACCTTGCATTTCACGCAGGCTTAGGATGAGATCGTACATTTTCTCAGTCCTTGCCGACCAGAGCTGCCGGGAGAATTTCCCTGTAATTCCCTGTGGGGAATCGATATCAAGAATGCTCCCCTGCTGCATTAATGCCACCCGGTCGCACAGACCAGCCTCATCCATGTAGGGTGTCGATACCACTATTGTTATCTTCTGCCTTTGCAGATTGCGAAGAAGCTCCCAGAATTCCTTTCTGGAAACTGCATCAACTCCTGTTGTTGGCTCGTCCAGGAATAATACAGTGGGCCGGTGAATGAGCGCACAGCTGAGCGCGAGCTTTTGCTTCATCCCTCCCGACAATGCGCCCGCCTTTCGTGTCTTGAACCGCTCGATCTGAGAATATATGTCTTTGACTAAATCATAATTTTCATCTATTGAGGTGTTGAAAAGCGTGGCAAAAAAAGTAAGATTCTCTTCAACACTCAGATCAGGATAAAGTGAAAATCGACCCGGCATGTAACCCACTCTTTTCCTGATCTCCCGAAAGTCCTTCACCACTTCCAATCCATCAACAGTGGCTGTCCCTTCATCGGCGAGCATGAGGGTAGTCAATATTCTGAAAAGTGTTGTTTTCCCTGAACCGTCCGGCCCTATGATGCCAAAAAGTTCTCCTTGTTCCACGTCAAGAGAGACGGTTCGCAGGGCTTCAGTAACAGCTTTTCCGTTCTTGAAGGATTTTCTGATGTTGCTGACTGTAACGGCTTTCATTTGTCAACAAACTTCACCTCACCATACATTCCCAACTTCAGGTAGCCATCATTTTTTACGCTGATTTTGATTGCATAGACGAGGTTAGCCCGCTCATCTTTGGTCTGAATCGTCTTGGGTGTGAATTCAGCTTTGTCTGAGATCCATGTAACATATCCCTTATAGGTCTTATAGTGGTCCTTGTCAGCATCCACGCTGACATCCACGATTTGACCAAGCTTCAGCTGAGGTAACTGATCACCGGAAACGTACGCTCGCAGAGTCAGCGTCTCAAGATCCGCAATCTTATACAGAGGTTTGCCAGCGCCCGTAATTTCATTTGCCCGCGCATACTTTGACAAGACTGTGCCTTTTATCGGGTTGATAATAGTGCACCTCTTCAGCTGATCACTGATTACCGCCAGCTGGGCCTGCAGGGCGCTACTCTGTTCATTTAGTGCAGCTGTATTTGTCTGAAGAGAATTTTTCTGTGCGACCAGTCTCGCGTCAAGCACCGCCAGCTTAGCGTTCACATCATCAAGCTGCTTCTGTGTGGCTACTCCGCCTTTCACCAGGTTTTCTGTTCTCTTCTGGTCAATACGTGTACTTTCGATTTCTTTTTGCGTGGCTTCAATTTGTGTTTTGATGTCAGGGCGGCTGGCCAATACGGCCTTACGGCTTTCTTTTATTTGAAGACTGGTAAGATAGAGCTGAGTGCTGTCCACGTATCCCACCTTTTGGCCTTCCGAGAGAATGTCCCCCTCTTCGGGCGACAATTGCAGAATGCGCCCGTTGGTTTCTGATGAAACAATCACTTCTGTGGCTTCAAAAGTTCCTGTTGCATCAAACGTGTTCCTGTTCGTGTTGCAAGAGGCAATAAGGAGTGATGTAATGAAAAGTAGTGGATAGGTTTTCATGCAGTTTCAGGTTCAGTTGCCGGATACGTTTTTATACTGATAGATGCTCATTAACAGTTGCAATTCATGAAGTGACTTATTACTTCCGGCTTCACTTTCAGCATTCACGGCTGCAACGAGATCATTCACGGAACATATGCCATTCTGGTATTTCAGTTCATATGCGTTGCGAATCGAACTTCTCAGTCTTAGTATCTCTGAGTCTTTGCCCAGTATGGATTTTTGCTTTTCCAGATCCTGCTGAACTTGTGCCAGTTGAAGATTGGTATTGAAAAGGAATGTCTCCTGCTGGTTTTGAATCCGCTGAAGATTTATCTGCGTAATCTGGCGAGTATTGCCATTGCGATAAAGACCGGAGGTATTCCAGGACAGGTTGAGACCGGCAATGGACAATGACTCCAGCGAGCCGGCGCCTAACTTTGTACCCGGAGCCAGTCTGATCCCCACTGCAAGGAGTCCGATCTTCGGCATGTAGCCCACCTTGGACTGCTTGTCCTGCTGCTGGGCCAGCTGTCGCTGATACTCATAGAGCGTCAGTTCGGGTCTGGTTATCGTCACTGTGGTCCCGGGTTCTTCCATCGGAGGTCGTTCCAACTGAACGTCCTCCTGCAAAGGTTCACTCATCATCAGAGAAAGCATTATAACATATGCCTTACGTGTAAAGACGAATTCATCGGTGCGCTGATCAACCTTTATAATTTCAACTCTCACTTCGTCTGCATCAGACTTGTAGGCCAGACCATTTTCAGCTGATTGCTCAATCTTTTTAAGGTTTCTTTGAAGGTTGCCTTTGACAAGCTTCATTTGGTTGATCTGCTCGTTCACCATCAAAATGCCAAAAAACAATTGGTTCACTCTTTCCCTGATTGAATAGAGCGTGACTTCTATACCAGCCCGCTCAACGTCTGTACTGGAGTGCACGATGTCCTTTTGGGTCCTCGTTGCGCCGCCATCCCAAATGGTCTGACTCAATTGTCCCAAGCCGATGAATTTGAATGTTCCATTGTCGGTGGATGCTCCTGGTACGAAAGCTGGCAGTCCGCTGATGAGATACCCCTCAATTGCGGTTATACTTAATTGAGGCAGGTATCCCTTATTGGCGTTCGAAATATTGTATTCAGCTGTCTTCTCAATCAGATCAAGTTGCCTGATCAAAGGATAATTTGCCCTCGCCTTTTCCTGGCAAGCAGATAATTGAAGTTGAGCTTCTGCCGGCAGGCTCAGTAAAACAAGCAGAAGCCAAATCACAAACCGATGAAATCGCTCCATGATCATTTCTTAATAGAGTTGATAATGAATTCGTACGTTTCTTCCTTACGACGCTCCATCAGTGCCGTAAATTGTTCGCTGTTCAGTTGCATTAGCGTCTCCAGAACAGGCCTTGCTACAAATGGATACAGACACAGCGACATGATATGGATTAGCAGCATTCGGCCCTCAATGGGTCTGATGGTGCCGTTCTTGATTTCTTCCTCGGTCTGCTTCTCAAATGCCTCAATCAGAATTCTTGGATTGATGCCGATCTTACTGCCGTGTTTCAACAAACGTTCTGGATCTTGTGCAATTTCATTGATCACAAATCTGGCGAGGTCAGGATGCTTCAGGAGTGTGTTGATTTCATGATGAATCATCCTTCTGATCTTCTCGAAGAACGAAATATTTCCGGCATCGAAAATCACAAACAGTCCCTTGAAGAATTCCGAGAACCTCGTTTCAAAGATGATGTTGAAGATGGTCTGCTTATCCCTGTAATAGTAATGCAATAACGCGCGGTTCATTCCGGCTTGCCTGGCTATGTCTTCGGTACGCGTGGCAGCAAATCCCTTCTTGGTGAATACCATCGAAGCTGCATCCAATATCTTCTCCTCAGTTGTCCTGTCGTCTTTCAAGTGTTTAACTAAATTGTTTAACATTCAAATTAAACAACTAAATACGTTAAAATCAAGGCATTTTTAGCATCTAATGAAAAAAGCCAGCCTTTGGCCAGCTTTTGGAAATTCAAAGGTTCTGTTTGATTAAAAAGGGTAGTCTCCTTTGTCGATAATATAATCGGCAACCTTTCTTCTCGCCTCCTTCAGGTTATAAGGATCAATCTTTGTGAACCGCTTCAGTCCCAGGAGCATGAGACGCAGCTCATCACCTTCTGCAAATGCATAGATGGCTTGCCTTCCGGCGACATGTGCTTTTTCGACTGCGAAGTGCAAGTAGATCAGCGCCATTTCTTTGTGTACAGCACAAGCCTGCTCTCCCCTGATGCCGATCATTTTCTCGACACGCAATAAAGTTGATTCAGCAACATATCCCTGAATCAGCATGTCTGCCAGATTCATGAGGATTTCCTGCTCATCTGAAAGCTTCATCAAAAATTTTTGCACAGCTGCGCCCGCAACCATCAATCCTGCCTTCTTCAGATTGGCCAATACCTTCTTCTCTTTGACAAAAACCCCTCCTTCATCAGCAGATCCAAAATCCGGAATGGCCATTAACTCCTTCTGAACTGCCATGGCAGGTGTCATCAGGTCCAATGTGCCCTTCATCGCCCTTTTTAGCAGCATGTCTATAGTGAGGAGGCGATTGATCTCGTTAGTGCCTTCAAATATCCGATTAATCCGCGCATCGCGATAAGCACGGTCCATTGGCCCTTCGGCTGAAAAGCCCATGCCGCCATAAATTTGCACCCCTTCATCCACTGTAAAGTCAAGCACTTCGCTGCCATGAACTTTCAGAATCGCACATTCAATTGCAAACTCCTCCAATGCTTTCAGGCGGGCCTGTGCCGGCGCGAGTCCTGATGCTACAAATCCCTCATAGGCATCGTCGATGTTCTGTGATGCCCGATAATGCGCCGATTCTGATGCGAAGATGTGCGTTGCAACTTCTGCAATCTTGTGCTTGATGGCTCCAAAGTTTGCAATAGAAGTTCCGAACTGCTTTCTCTCTTTCGCATAGCGCGTAGCATTGCCTATGCACATCTTACTTCCACCAACTGCTGCGATGCCCAATTTGATGCGTCCTATATTCAGAATGTTAACAGCAATCTTGAATCCGTTTTCCCGCTCACTTAAAAGGTTCTCCACGGGGACAGGACAATCATTGAAAAATATCTGGCGTGTCGAAGATCCTTTGATACCCATCTTTTTCTCCTCCTCATTCATCGTGATTCCGCCAAATATCTTTTCGACTATGAATGCTGAAAGATTTTTGTCGTTATCAATTTTAGCAAACACCACGAAAATGTCGGCAAAGCCTCCGTTCGTAATCCACATCTTTTGCCCGCTTATCAAATAGTGCTTACCGTCTTTGCTCAAAGTCGCGCGGGTCTTTCCGCTGTTGGCGTCAGAACCAGAGTCAGGCTCAGTGAGACAATATGCAGCTTTCCACTTTCCTGAAGCCAGGTTGGGAATATATTTCTTCTTTTGTGATTCATTTCCATAATACAGGATCGGCAATGTGCCGATGCCCGTGTGTGCCGAAATACTTACCGCAAAGGAGTGCCCCGCACCCAGCATTTCAGCGACAAGCATGGTAGTATTAAAGTCCATTCCGAAACCTCCAAGCTCTGGAGGAACGGATGTGCCCAAAAGGCCGAGTTCACCGGCTTTATCCAACAGGGACGGTACGAGTTTCGGGTCCTTTTGCGAATCTATCTCATCCAGTCTCGGAATGATTTCCTTGGCAAGAAAATCCCTGCATTGCTGCTGAATCATTCTTTGCTCTTCATTGAATTCTTCTGGAATGAAGATTTCATGGGCTTTCGTTTCACGGATCAGAAATTCACCGCCCTTGATTGCTTTCTTCTCTGCTGTCGCTGTACTCATATTAACTGCATTCAAAATTCAGACGTTAGATTCTTCTCACCTGGCCCAACGTCTTATTAAGCCAGGATTTGGATTGATTTTCTAGTTCAACAATTCATAAATGCCTGCCACACCTTGTCCTCCTCCCACACAGGCTGTGACCATACCGTACTTCTTCTTCTGTCTGCGCAATTCATTGAATAGCTGAACTGACAGACGAGCTCCTGAGGAACCTAAAGGGTGGCCAACAGCGATTGCCCCGCCATTCGGGTTTAGTTTATTCCGGTCAATGCCCAACTCCTTCACAACTGCCAGTGATTGAGCGGCGAATGCCTCGTTGAGTTCAATGAGGTCGATATCATCCAGTTTTTTGTCAGCTATCTTCAAAGCTTTTGGAACTGCGGCTACAGGACCTATTCCCATGATACGCGGATCCACACCGGCAGTAGCGTAACTCAAAAGACGAGCGACAGGCTTAAGATTAAGCTGCTTCATTATCCGCTCGCTCATTACAGCGACAAATGCAGCGCCGTCTGAAGTCTGGGAAGAGTTTCCCGCTGTAACAGTGCCTCCAACAGCAAATACCGGCTTCAACTTTGACAATCCTTCAACTGTGGTATCCGCGCGGATGCCTTCATCCTTGTCAACAATGAATTCCCGTGTCTTCTTCTTCATGTTCTCATCCAGGTATACCTCCTTCACCGTGATTGGAACAATTTCGTTCTTGAACTTCCCTTCCTTCCAAGCTGCGGCTGCCTTCATGTGCGATTGATAGGAAAATTCATCTTGCGCTTCCCTCGTAATCCCGAATTGGCGTGACACCTCTTCAGCGGTCAGTCCCATGCTGGTATAGTAGGTAGGATTTTCCTTTGCAATGGTATAATTGAGCGCAGTCTTAAATCCCATCACCGGAACCAGCGACATTGATTCAGTTCCGCCTGCGATGATAATGTCGGCTTGACCGGCATGAATGCGGTTGGATGCTATCGCGATGGCTTCCAGTCCGGAGCCGCAATAGCGATTGATGACCATGCCAGGAACATCTGTGCCCAACGCCAGTAAGGAAATCATCCGACCCATCTGCATCCCTTGCTCGGCTTCCGGGACGGCATTACCAACGATGAGATCGTCTACCATCTTGTTCTCAAGTCCCGGAATGGACTTCACAAGGTGCTTGATCACATCAGCTGCAAGATCATCAGGGCGTACAAATCTGAAGCCTCCTTTTTTGGCTTTGCCAACCCCTGTTCTGAAGCCCGATACTATGTATGCGTCCATATCGTGTAATGTTAACTTGTCTAGTTTCTCAATGGTTTTCCGCCAGTCAATATCGCCTGAATCCTCTCCAAGGTTTTTTTCTCACCAGTAAGCGAAAGGAATGCTTCCCGCTCCAAATCCAGCAGATACTGCTCTGTCACCTCCTGCGGAGAGGTCAGGTCACCGCCACACATAATATTGGCCACCCATTTGGCCACTTTAGCATCATGCTCAGAAATATATCTGCCCATGATCATCCCCTGAAGTCCCGCGAGAAACAGTGCCTGACCGGAGCGCCCCAGGACTTTGATATTACGTGCAGGCATTGGCATCGTGTACCCAGCGTCAGCAAGTTCCAGCACAGTGTTTTTTGCATCTGTAATCTGCCGATCACGGTTCATAGACACCCGGTCCACCTTCTTGAGGATACCCATTTCCCTGGCTTCCTCAGCTGAAGTGGCCACTTTTGCTGTTGCGATATTCATGAATGCATTTTGCAGGGAGTTTAATTCCACATCACCTTCTTCCAGGGCATCACTTACCCGTTTGGTCAACTCCTTTGTGCCGCCTCCACCGGGTATTAAACCCACACCTACTTCTACAAGGCCGATGTAGGTCTCCGCCGCCGCCTGAGCTACATCTGCGTGAAGGGTCATTTCACAACCACCCCCCAGCGTACGACCTTGTGGACATACGACTACAGGTACACCTGAATACCGTATTCTCATGACAGACTGCTGGAACGCACGAATCATGAAGTCTATTTCATCATAGTCTTGCTCGATGGCATACATAAATACCAATCCAAGATTCGCACCCAAAGAAAAATCCGATCCCTGGTGGCCGATGACCAATCCTCTGAAATGCTTTTCGGCCAGATCGATGGCCTTGTTCATGCCTTCTATCACTTCGCTTCCAAGCGTGTAGCTCTTGGTGTGCCACGAAAAATTCAAGACGCCTTCTCCGAGGTCAATGATCTTCGAACCTGGATTTTTCCACACCACCCGGTCGCCCTTGTTCTCGAGAATGATAAAGCTTTCCCTGCCTGGTATCGGCTTATACGATCGCGTTGCAATGTCATAGTACTTCTTCTTGCCCTCTTCGCTCTTGTAAAATGATTTATTGCCGGCGGAAAGCATATCATAAACCCACTGTGCGGGTTTATATCCAAGTGCTTCCATTTGAGGAACGGATTTTTCAAGACCTGCAGCATCCCAGGTTTCAAAGGGTCCAAGGTCCCATCCAAATCCGCTGCTAACGGCATCATCTATTCTGAATAATTCATCGCTTATCTCCGGAATGCGATTGGTGACGTATTGAAACAAACCAAAGAAGGCATCCCTGTAGAAATCGCCTGCCTTATCTTTACCTGCAAGGAGCACCTTGAAACGATCCTTGAGATTATCGATAGTCTTTGTTGTTTCAAGCGTGGCAAACTTCACTTTTGTTTTTGGCTGATATTCCAGTGTTTTCAGATCAAGGGTCAAGATCTCCGTTTGACCCTTTGCATTTTTGGTTTTCTTGTAAAAGCCCTGCCCTGTCTTGTCTCCAAGCCACTTGTTTTGCTCAAGCTTGGTAACTACATCCGGCAGTTTGAACATGTTTCGGCTTTCATCATTAACCAATGCCGCATGAAGGTTTCCTGCCACCTTCACCAACGTATCGAGTCCTACCACATCTGAGGTCCGGAATGTTGCTGACTTCGGCCTGCCAATTACCGGGCCTGTCAGTTTATCCACTTCATCCACATTCAGGTCGTATTTTCTCATGGAATCGATGACCTTCAACAGACCGTAAATCCCGACACGGTTACCGATGAACGCCGGAGTATCCTTGCACAACACGGTTGTTTTCCCAAGGAAGAGATCCCCATAATGCATGAGGAATTTTGTCACTTCAGGGTCAGTTTTCGAGGTGGGAATGATTTCCAGGAGCTTCAAATATCGCGGCGGATTGAAAAAGTGGGTGCCAGCAAAATGTCTTTGAAAATCCTCGCTTCTTCCTTCAGCCATCAGATGGATCGGTATGCCCGAAGTATTTGAGGTGATTAACGTACCTGGTGTTCGATACCTTTCTACTTCAGTGAATACTTTTTTCTTTATGTCAAGGTTCTCCACAACGACTTCAATAATCCAATCACTATCCTTAATCCTGGGCATATCATCAGTAAAATTGCCCAGCCGCACCCTGGACGCAAATCGCTTGCTGTACAATGGGGCAGGATTTGATTTCAATGTTGAGTCAAATGAAGACTGAACTATGCGGTTGCGCACAGCCGGATGGTCGGGTGAAAGTCCCTTCTTCTTTTCTTCCTCACTTAACTCTGACGGCGCAATGTCCATCAAAAGGACATCACAACCGATGTTGGCAAAATGGCAGGCAATCCGCGAGCCCATGATTCCGGATCCCAGGACGGCTACTTTGCGAATGGTACGATTCATATTAAGATCTGTTGATTGAATTGACTTTTATGCCGTTGCTTTTTCTCTTTCAAAAATTTCATTGCGGTCAATGAGCCTGACTATTTCCTGCAGTACTTCAAAGAAGTACTTAAGCTTTTCGGGCGGAACTTCGCTTCTTACTGCTTCATTAAATCGAAGCACGGTTTCGCGGGCCTTCTCCTTTCTTCTCTTCCCTTCTTTTGTAAGCATTACCCTTACGGACCGTTTATCGGTCTTGTCCGCTTGCCTGTAAATCAGACCTTTTTCTTCCATGGATTTCAAAAGTCGGGTCAGGCTTCTGGTCTCCAGTCCCATCATGGGTCCGATCTTCGTGGCGGGCGTTCCTTGTTCGCCATGAATATTGAGCAGCGCATATCCGATTGACATGGTTCCTCCATATTTTATCGCCTGCTGCTGATACATCCGGGCGATTGCGTGCCACGCAGCCTTGATGTTGAAATCTATGGTCTCTTCCCTCTTCAAGGTATCGAAGGTAAATAAAATTAGTATGCATGCATAATAATTCTAAATTTCCTTTTAAGCCATTCGGGGTCTTCAATGGCCATTATTTTGGCAGTCAGGTGTTCCGGCGTAACCCCAGACCTCAGTTTGGCGTCTTTGTTGATGGAATCAGAGCATCACCATGATCAAGAATTACTTTACCGTTGCCCTCAGGATTTTAGTGAGACAAAAGGGCTATTCCGTAATCAACCTCTTTGGCCTTACACTCGGCATCAGCTGCAGCTTACTCATCTTATTGTACATAGCGGATGAATTGAGTTATGACCGTTTTCATCCTGATGCTGCCCGCATCTACAGGTCCAGTTTTCACGGAAGGATTCAGGACCGCGACTTTGACGCTGCAGATACCGGTGTGCCCATGGCAGAGGCACTGCAGCGAGAAGTACCTGCTGTGGAAAGTACCCTCAGACTAACCAAGTGGGGCACACAACCGGTACGCTTTGAAGAGAAATCCTTTACTGAAAAACATTTTTTGCTGGCTGACTCCAATTTTTTCGAATTCTTTTCTTTCAGGCTTATCATCGGCAATGCCAATCAGGTACTAAAGGGACCGAACAAACTGGTGATTACCGAAAGGGCGGCGAAGAAGTACTTCGGATATAAAGGGCAAGGCGATTTGACCCCTATCGGTAAAATGCTTGTTCTGGGTAGCCGCGGGGAAATGACAGTAGAAATTACCGGGATTGCCGCAGATCCTCCTCATAACAGTCAGATTCAGTTCGACATGATCCTTTCGCTTGCCTCCTGGGACGTGATCAAACAGGCTATTTGGCTGAATTCATCTGTACAGACTTACTTCAAGTTGAGGCCTGGCGCATCGATCGAATCCGTTCAAAATCAATATCCCAAATTCATCGAAAAGTACTGCGCGCCTGAAATCCAGCAATTTCTTAACATTTCGCTGAATGACTTCCAACAACAAGGCGGCAGAATAAGATTTGACAGTATGCCCCTCACTGACATTCACCTGCATTCAAAATTGATGGGTGAAATAGAGCCTGTTGGAAGCATTCAATATATCTATCTGTTCTCTGCCATTGCCATCCTGATCATTCTCCTGGCCTGCATCAATTTTATGAATCTCAGCACGGCCAGGTCAGCCAATCGCGCAAAGGAAGTCGGTATCAGAAAGGCAATTGGTGCTTTGCGAGGGTGGCTGGTACGGCAGTTCATGATGGAATCATTCTTGTATACTGTTTTGGCTGTTTCTTTTGCCCTTTTACTGGTCATGCTCGTTCTCACTCCGTTCAATGAACTCACAGGCAAAGAACTCACCGCATCAATGCTTTCCAGACCCTGGTTTATTTCAGCATTGATTGGATTTACTATTATGGTAGGGCTTGTTGCAGGAAGCTATCCAGCCTTTTATCTGACGTCTTTCAGGCCTGCCGAAGTACTTAAAGGAAAGATGAGAGCGGGTCTCAGAAGCTCAGGCATCCGGAATACCCTGGTGGTATTTCAGTTTTTTATTTCCATTGGGCTGATCATCTCCACCCTGATGGTTTACCGTCAATTGAAATTTGTACAGGAAAAAAATCTCGGCTTTGAAAAGGAGCATGTAATGAACCTGCTCCACACCATGCGTCTTGACAAAAGCGGAAAGGCGTTCAAAAATGAACTTCTGACCCATCCTGAAATCATAAGTGCAACCTACTCCAATCGCCTCCCGCCCAACATAGACTGGAATTCAACATTTACAGTGCCCGAGACCAATCAGCCCCATCTCTTATCCATTTACATCATGGATGAAGATCACCTGAAGACCATGGGATTTCAAATGATAAAAGGACGGTTCTTCTCAGCCGATCATCCATCCGACTCCAATGCCTACATCGTAAACGAAACCGCTGCCCGTCAAATGGGGTATGATACCTATGAGGGAAAAAAATTAAACTCCCTGTTCAACAGTTCAACGCCGGTAACAATTGAGTGCATCGGTATTATTAAGGATTTCAATTTTGCTGATCTGCATAGCCCCATTGGACCATTGATCATACTCCCGGGAAAGCAACCCAATTGGGAAATGGCTATTCGACTCACACCCGGAGACGAAGCCAAAAAGCTCAAGCTTGTTGAGAGCGTTTGGAAAAAGTATGCTCCCGATGCTCCATTTGAGTACAGTTTTCTTGACGACAACTATAATGCACGGTTCCATGCAGAGCAACAAATGGGTCAAATCTTCATTGTATTTACTTCTCTTGCCATCGCAATTGCATGCCTCGGCCTATTTGGTCTCGCAACATTTACTGCTGAGCAACGTGCTAAAGAAATCGGTATCCGGAAAGTCATGGGCGCTGATGTACCTCAAATTGTCACCTTGTTGTCAAAGGACTTTGCAATATTGATTTCGATTTCGCTCATCCTGGCTGTGCCTGTAACCTGGTATGGCATGGAAAAATGGCTGCAGGGTTATGCCTACCGTGTGAGTTTCGATGTATCTATCGTACTGGTCGCAGGAGGAATTGCCTTGTTGATTGCAATGCTCACTATAAGCTATCAATCCCTGCGTGCGGCGCTCTCCAATCCGGTGCAATCATTGAAAAGTGAGTAAGTCTTGCTATTGATGTCGCCGCACGAGCGCAATGGCCTGACCAATCCAGTTGTCACGACCAATGCGTCTGGGGAAGAATTTGATACCTTTGCTGATTCGTTCTATCTGTGCAGCATCCAATTCACTGATCTGCTGGAAAGTGAAGAAGCCGAGCTTGTTCAATTTTCGCTGAATTACCGGGCCGATGCCGCTGATCCGTGTCAGATCATCTTTGGTTTGCCAGCTGGATGGAGTAAACCTTGACTTTGCCGATGCGGTAGTCGTAACCGCAGTCACTTCGGGTGAAGACATGGTGGCAATGGTCGACGCCTGTGGTGAGTGGACTTTCTTTTGCCTGGATTCCTCAAGTTGTTTTCTCAATTCCTCAAGACGCTCACGCAATTCGTCATTCTCTCTTTTAAGATGGTCGTATCTTCTCAGTGAAGAGTCCAATTCATCCTGAAGGCGGATGTTTCTGAGGTTCGACTGATCCCATTGCCGCCTTTCCTGCTGAAGGAGCGAGAGTGCATTCTGAAAATCAACAAACTGCTTCCGTAAACTTCTGTTCTCTTTCTGTAAAGCCGGTACCTGTGAATGCAGCAATTGAAGATCCTCATTCTTCTTCCGGTTATGCTCTCTGATCGTTCGAATAAACGAGTTTTGAAAGAGCCATGCTACACCAAACCCAATAAGGAACGCAGTAAGAAGACCCAGGAGAATCTCAATAATTGCAACTAGCTTGTCACCAGCAACCTGGTCCGCCGGCAGTATGCACAAACCCTTCACGGTGCACAGGTACCAGCGGGTCAAAAACGCACAGAAACCCAGAAAAATCACTATCAGAAAGTAGACCCACCTCATAATCTTATTGAAAGTTAGCCCCTGGAACGCCAGTTCGCAACTGATATTCAGGGCAGAAGCAAGGCTGCCGGTGCAACCTTTTTCGGATTTAATCAGTCTAAATACCTAAATAACTTAGGTATTTACCATGCACTCCCCCGAACTGCTCAAAGGCACCCTTCAAACCATTATCCTTAAAGTGCTAAAAGATCACGGCACCATGTATGGATATGAGATCACACAACGTGTGCGTGACCTGTCCGATGGGCGAATAGAACTGACAGAGGGTGCCTTATACCCCACGCTGCACAAGCTTGAAGCTGATGGGCTTCTCAAGACGGAAACGGTGATGATGGGAAGGAGAATCAGAAAATACTACTCACTTACTCAGGCAGGAAAATCCGTTGCGCGAGAGAGGGTCCTTGAATTTCTTGACTTTATAAGGACCATGGGAATTGTATTACAGGTAAAACTAACCTGATTACAATGGGACTTTCCGACGAACATGTTTGCTATATCATCAAAGACCTTCACCAGCGGGGAATCGTCGCGGAGGATATCCAGGATGAAATCATAGATCACGTCTGCTCATCCGTCGAGGATGAAATGAGAGGCGGAAAGAAGTTTGCGGAAGCCTATCAACTCACCATCACCAGGTTTGGTCATAGTGAAGGGCTTCTGCGTGTACAAAAGGAAGTTGTTATAGCTGAAAATAGAAATGCCACGATTATGCTGAAAAACTATTTGCTCATCGCCATTCGCAATCTCAGGAAGAATAGTTTCTACACAGGTATTAACATTGCCGGACTTGCTGTAGGCATTTCAACCTGCATGGTCATTGTGCTCTATCTGTTGCACGAGCTAAGCTATGATCGCCATCATGCTGCAGCGGATCGGATTTACAGGGTTGATTGTGAAATTAAATTCGGACCCAATCATCTCAGATTGGCTGTGGCGCCAGGACCTATGGCTGAAGCCCTTCGAAATGATTATCCCGAAGTAGAAGCATCAGCGAGATTCTGGAATGTGGGCTCCATGCTTTTTCGGCGCACTGACCAAAACTTCAAGGAACAGCATACTGCATTTGCCGACAGTTCCGTTTTCTCAGTTTTTACAATTCCGCTCATTCAAGGCAATCCAAAATCAGCGCTTACTGAACCGTACACCATGGTCATAAGCGAAAGGACCGCTGAAAAGTATTTTCCCGGTGAGAACCCAGTTGGTCAAACGCTGATCGTAGAGAACAAGGATAACTACAAGATTACCGGCGTATATGAGGACATGCCTCTCACAAGTCATTTTCAGCTGGACCTTATGCTTTCTCTGGTTAGTAATGATTATAACAAAGATCCAAACTGGCTGAGCAACAATTTCAGTACGTACGTTAAGTTAAGAAAGGGTGCCGATGTCAAAGGACTGGGTGAAAAGATGCCGCAGATGGTGGAAAAATATGCCGGACCGCAGGCAAGGCTTGCACTCGGCAAAGACTTCACCATGGAAAAGTTCAAGGCGGCTGGCAACAAATTGGAATGGACGTTCCGGCCATTAACCGACATTCATCTTCATTCAGATCTTACGGCGGAACTGGGCACAAACAGTGACATTGTTTACATCTACCTGCTCTCTGCCATCGCGCTGTTTATCCTGGGAATTGCCTGTATCAACTTCATGAACATGAGTACTGCCCGTTCTGCCAATCGTGCAAAAGAAGTTGGTGTAAGAAAAGTAATGGGCTCTTTGCGAGGACATCTGATACGACAGTTTCTTACAGAGTCTATCTTGCTGACAGCCGCGTCTTTTGTTCTTGCCCTTCTCCTGGCATGGATTGAACTTCCGTATTTCAATGGCCTCGCTCAGATGGAACTGTCTCTTCCTTTTGGTGACAGGAACTTCTGGTTGCTTGTGTTGGCCGGGATCGTTTTGATTGGCATGCTGGCCGGTCTATACCCTTCCTTTTTCCTGTCAGCATTCAAACCTGTAAATGTATTGAAGGGCCATGTTTCTCTTGGCATGAGAAGCGGCCTGGTAAGGAGTGCCCTCGTAGTATTTCAATTTTCAATTTCCATTTTTCTCATCATCGCCACGCTTGCGGTGAACAGTCAACTCAACTTCATTCAGAATAAGAAACTGGGATTCACGAAAGATCAGATCATCATAATAAAGGATGCGTACGCATTGGAGAACCAGATCCAGGGTTTCAAGGAAGAGGTTCTCAAAGACAATAAAGTGATCAGCGGTACCATATCAGGATTCTTGCCAGTAACCGGTACCAATCGTAACGACAATACTTACTGGCCGGAGGGAATGCAGCCCACACAGGAAAATATGGTGAGCTTGCAATGCTGGCGCGTCGATCTCGATTATGTAAAGACCCTGGGAATGAAGATCAAGGAAGGGCGGGATTTCTCATTGGAGTTCCCTTCGGATTCAGGTGCAGTTATCCTTAATGAATCTGCTGCTCGACTTTTTGGCTATGCTGATGCGCCTCTCGGCCGAAAGATCAGCACCTTTGGCCGCGACACAACACCTTTGCAGGACCAGGCTGAACGAACCTATGAAAACTATCCCATCATCGGCATTGTCGAAGACTTTCACTTTGAGTCACTGAAACAAAATATTACTCCGGTGGCGCTTTTCCTGCGCAAGAGTACAGGATTGGTGTCATTCAGATTCGCCGCAACTCATGCCAATGACGTTATTCAGAGTATTGAAAGTGTCTGGGAAAAAATGGCACCCAATATGCCTTTCAGCTATTCATTCCTTGATGAGGATTTTGCTAAAATGTACGAGGCCGAGCAGCGCTTAGGTCGGGTCTTTGTAATCTTCGCCGGGCTTGCTATTATAATCGCTTGCCTGGGCTTGTTTGCATTGACAGCATTTACCGCCGAGCAACGAACCAAAGAGATAGGAATTCGAAAAGTGCTGGGAGCTACCATCTCCAACATTGTGTTTCTTCTTTCAAAAGAATTCGGAAAGCTTATCCTCATTGCATTTGTTATCGCTTCTCCTGCCGCAGGGTACGGCGTAAAATGGTGGTTGACGGGTTATACTTACAAAGTAGAGTTAGGGCCAGGTCTTTACCTTATTGCCGGAGGAATTGCAATCGTGATTGCATGGCTTACAATGGGATTTCAGTCCATTAAAGCGGCCTCCTCTGATCCGGTCAGGTCGCTTCGCAGCGAATAATCAGTTCAGATTTCTTATCAGCCGGTCATAAAAACCGATGGCGAGCCGATAGCTCTCCAGACTTACATGTTCGTCAATGCCATGGTATCCTTCAGGGTCGACCATAGGACTGAACTTGATGATATTGTCCGAGATTTCGCCGAAATGTCTTGAATCAGTTCCTCCAATCATAAGAAAGGGTGCGACAACCGCCCGGGGAAAAGATTCCCTGACGACACGGCTTACATGCTGAAAACCGTAACCATCAACCGGACTGACTTGCGAAGCTTCTGCCAAGAATCCATTGTGGATGTTAACCTTGACCCTGTCGTCTGCAATCAGGCGCTTCACCCTTTCAATTATATCCGCTCCTTTGTCCCCCGGCAACAGCCTGAAATTGACGGTAGCGCTTGCAACAGCAGGGATCACATTGTCTTTAACTCCTGCGGAAATAATAGTTGGAACAGCGGTGGTCCTGATAATGGCATTTCCGGAAGGGGTGCTCTCGTAGATTTTTTTGATCACTCCTGAAAATAACCAGGGATTGGCGAATACAATCTTCCTTGAGAAGGGCATTTCCGGCCCGAGGTATTCCAGAAATCCTCTTGTCGATTCAGATAAATCTGTATCAAAAGGATTCTCTCTTATTCTTTGCACAGCTTTAAGTAATATGTCGATGGCCGTTTCGGGATCTGGCTGTGAAGAATGGCCACCGGCCTTTTCGACGGTTAACTCCAAAGACATGTACCCCTTTTCAGAAGTGCCGAGCAAAGCCACAGGCCGTTCGAACTGCGGAATCTTGTCAGTAGTGATAATGCCTCCTTCATCGAGAACCATGTCTGCCTTAACACCTCTCCTTTTGAGAAGCGCTGCCAGGGCAGCCGCTCCCTTCCCGCCCAGTTCCTCATCATGACCAAAAGCGAGATAGATTGTACGATCTGGTGAGAATCTTTGCACCAAAAGCTTTTCAACCGCCTCCAGGATGGCGATCAGATTAATTTTGTCATCGGCGGTTCCCCTTCCCCAAATTGCATTGTCCTTTACAATCCCGCCAAATGGATCAATTGTCCATCGCGAACGGGTTGCCTCCTCGATAGGCACCACATCCTGATGAGCCATGAGGATTACCGGCCTCAGCTCAGGGTGCATTCCCTCCCAACGATAGAGAAGGCTGTATTTTCCCACTACCTCCCTGGTCAGTGCGGCGTGAACGAGAGGATAGGCCGAAGAGAGAAAATTTCTGAATCCGACAAAGGCCGTCGAATCAAACCGGGTACTGTCTCCATAGGAGATAGTTTGATATTGAATGGCTTTTTGCAAGCGTTCCAGCGACCGCTTTTTGAGAGAGTCAAGGGCAACAGGTTCAATACTTTCCTGCTTGGATTCAAATCGAAGGGTGTTGAAAACCAGCACGCCTGACAGCACCAATACTATTGCCGCTATTGCAAGCAGTGCCTTTCGAATCATTACTTGTATCGCTTGCCTTTCTTCACAACAATATCAACGCGCTGAAGCAGGTCAATGTGCCTGAGTACATCGCCTTTTACTGCAATGATATCGGCATATTTCCCCTCCGACACGGTACCAAAATCTTTGTCCACACCCATTGCCACCGAGGGCCAATATGTTGCGGCCCGGATAGTGTACATCGGATCGAATCCAAATTTATTTACCCATACATCCAATTCATTCCACGTACTCTGGCTGTGAAACTTCATTGGGATGCCGCTGTCGGTGCCGATAAGCAAAACTGCGCCGGCTTCCTTGAGCTGCTTTACTTTTCTTTCCAATGTCGGTCTCCGGATTGGATTCAGTTGGAAGTATGGCAGTTGACCCGGCTTGGCGATCGACTCCTTAATATCCTTGATGACATTTTCCGGCAAATCGAGGTGCCAGGAATCGTTGTCGAGCAATTCAGGGTTGTCCCTTACATATTCATAGTTGTACAAACCCTCGACTGTGGGTGTCCAAAACATCGGCCCCAGGCTCATTTGGGCCGTCCGTTCTTTCAACATGGCGAGAATGTCCTCGGGGTACTCAGGAGCTGAAGAGAGTCCCGTGTGTTCGAAGCAGTCAACACCAGCTTTCAGTCCGCGACGAATTTCTTCCGGACGGTGCGAATGGGCCACAACCTTTAGTTTGTTCTTGTGCGCTTCATCCACCACCGCAATAACTTCCTCCATTGTCATTTGATCCTGATCAATGAGCTTGATGCAATTCACACCGGCTTTGACCAGGGTGCGAACCTTTGCGCGCGCATCCTCAGCTCCTTTTACGCCCCAGCGAAAAGCCTCGGTGCCAGGGTATGGCTCATGTTGAATAAATGGGCCAGACATATACATGGTCGGGCCTGGAATTTCACCCTTATTGATCCGATCACGCACGGATATGCTCGCTTCCAGTGGACCACCCAGGTCACGGGCACTTGTGACTCCTGCCATGAGCAGTTGATGGGCCGACGCAGGCATGATTACATCTTTGGCGCTCGACAAATAGGTCTGGTCCCAATGCGGATAGTCGCTATGTCCGTTAATGTATAAGTGTACATGCATATCCCATAGCCCGGGCATTATGCTCATACCTTCTGTCGAAATGATTTCAGCATTATTCGGAATGGTCAACTGACCTACTTGACCTATCGCCTTGACCCGCTCTCCATCAATAATTATCACTGAATTCTGAAGTGGCTTGCCTCCGAATCCATCAATAAGAGTTCCGCCAACAAGTGCTTTTACTTGTGCCATTGAGGGAAGCGTTACTATCATGACCAGTATCCATATCAGTCTCTTCATAAATCAATCAGTTTATGGCGTCAAAGTATGCAAATCAATCCGAAAAGTATGACAAAATTAATTAAGCGGAGTGGGCTGATCTCCGTGCGGATAAAAATCGGTGGTGTCAGAAGATTCTAAAGTTAACAATCATGTCGCCCTGCTTCTCGGTGATTTTGCCATTCTGGGAATGTCCGCTGATGTATGCAGAAGAAGTCGCCGGAATTCTCCAGACTTGCTCAATGCCCTGGTAGTACATGTCCTGAAGTGAAAGTGATGATCGAATGATAACGGTCACACGCTTATATCTGACCCCAATTTCATACCGGAAGAAAAATGACTGTGGCACGGCCAATTTGGTCACGTCGCGACTGTCCTCATAGTGCGTAGTTGGCGGAGCGGCGAGCGCTGAAAATCCAACATGGTCTGAAGTTTCGGAAATCTTTGCCTCCATCAGCCAGTTGGAAACGACACCCATTCCCAGAAAGAGATGGAAGTCCTCCACTAATGGAGAGGGCTGCCAGTTGAGCCTGAGAACGAATGGGACCTGAATGTATGTCTGTGAAATATTGGTTGTTCGCGCATCATAATAGAGCCCCGAAATGGTAAAAGAAGAACTCAGATTGTATCCATTTGCCAGGTACGCCGCTCCGGTAGCTGCTGCCAAATGAAACCGACTAATTCTTTTTGGTTTGAGTCTTCCTTCCAGATCGATTCCATAAATAGGATAAGTTCCTCCGTTTTTCAATTCACTTCCCAGATTCAAAGATGTGGACGAAGCTCCCGCATAAGCATCCAGATGGATCTGAGCATGCGTCTGATTGACACAAGTCAGAATGAGAAGACACCATATGGTTAATCCGTATCTCATTTGCCGAGCATCACAAAGGCACCCCAATAGAAAGGCTGTGGATATTTCTTTCGAAGTGCACGCTGTGCTTCTCTGAACTCCCTCGTATTATCCGTTCCCGTCCATGATTTGTAGAATGTCGTCATCAGGTCGGCAGTCGCTGCATCATCCACCTTCCAGAGAGACATAATCAGGTTTTGAGCGCCGGCAACTACAATTGCACGCTGCAAACCATAAACGCCTTCACCGTTTCTGACCTCCCCCAAACCAGTCTGACAGGCCGACAAGACAACAAGTTGAGTTCCTTCCAGATCCAGATTGGTTGCCTCATACGCTGTCAGGATCCCATCCTCCTGTTCTGTAGCATGCCCAGAATTCCTAACGCCAGCCAGCACGATGCCTGAGCGAATCATCGGGTTCACGGCGCTTGCCGCATCATCCACGAAAAATCCATGCGTGGCGATATGCAGAACAGATGGATGGTGGACCGCCTTCACATTTTCCTCAAGCGCTGTCTCTCCCTTATATGCTTTTACCGTAAGGGCATGCTGTTCAAGAATAGGCTCAATGACCTTGATTTCCGTTTCAGTACCAGGAAGGTCTTCAAATTCCTGCTCCTTGAAAGACTGGAGTTCCTCCGATATCACATTTCGCTGTCCATAGACCGCATTACTTGCCCCTGACATAGCGGACTCTTCAAAATCATATGAAGGCCGGCCGATGAGTACCGCCAATTTCTCAGGACTTACTTCGGCCTTCTTCTTGAGCAGGTCACTTGAATTCGTCAGATACACAAGGTCTGTTTCATCAATGAGATAATTCTTTGTTGCTGGATTCTGCAGTGTATTCAGGTTGATCTGGTTGTACACTCCATCAGGCGAGATATAGAGCTTGTTGATTCCCGTTAATTCTCTTCTTATCGGTTGCCAGAATTGGTCATAGGAATTGCTGTCTTCCAGCCTGGACATTATCGCATTTCGGTAATAGGCCAGGTATCTTTTCTCAAGTTGATTTCCATTGGCTACCATAAATAACTGAGGTGAAGCAGAAGATTCTCTCAGCAAAAGAACCGCATATACAACACTGTCACCCACCATGCCAGCCCGTGACTTATCTGCCAGTCGCACACGAATCAATTCGACTGATGCTTCCTTCTGTTGGAGATTTGCTTTTACATCTTTCCAGCTCAGCGCATTCAGGCTGCCGGAAAATAATCCAGATGCGGCATTCAGTTTCTTTTCTAGGTCATCAATTGTCTTCTCAAGTTCATCAATCTTGCGTGGATCGGTTTCTTCATAATAGGATGCTGAAAGTGCTGCTTTGCTGTATTCCCATTTCTTGAGCATGTCAATCAATTCGGGATTACCACTTTCAAGGATATTGTTTTTTTGACGATTTGATTCATTGAGCAACAATGCCTTTGTATTAAGCGCATTATCATACATGTTTTCGGCCAGCATCACGGCCGATGCTGAATTTTGCTGGTCCAGAACGAAGGCATTAAAAAGATCAAAGTCCTTCTTCAGTGATGCATAAAACTGCTCCTTTTCATAATCACTCATTGCCACGAAATTCTGAGCTATATACTCACGATAAGCTTGCACCAGTCCGGAGAAAGCTTTGGCTGCTTCATCTGAATGACCTTGATACCATTCAAGCATTCCTCGTGTTTTCAACAGCTTGAATTTTACATCAGAAACGCTTTTTGCGGGCTGATAATAATCCGCCCTGTCCAGATAATCGCGGGCCTTATCGTAATCTTTCAGCATCAGGTAATAGCGGGCCTTCATCTCAAGCACCCTGGCCGTTTCCGATCTGGCAATGGTTTTTGTGGTAAACTTTCTTGTTCCGCTGCTGGCCAGTGCCAGTTTATTGATGTAGTAGTCGGCCTCGTCCATTTTACTCAGCGTAAGACATATCTCGGCAAGATCATTCAGGTAAAGCCGGTTTAATATGTCATAGTCGTAAGCCGAAGACATCGAACGGTTGATTTCCCTTTCTGCTTCATTAAACTGCTGATAAGTTTGTTCGATCAACCCTCGTCTGTAACTAAGTGAGCCCATGCCTATGAGTGGATGCACGCGATGAATGCTCCTCTTGCCGACGAGCGCATCCCTCAGCGCTTTTGACTCTGTGAAATATTGCTCGGCTGTTCTGAGGTTGCCGATCTTCAGGTAATAGTAACCCAGACGGTCAATAGGATCGAAGATGGTAAGCTGAAAATTAAGGAACATCGGCAGCTTGAACCGGCCGTTGCGTTTGACTGGCATGTTCTTTTTTGCAACCTGATAGGCTTCGGCGTAGCTGTGTTCTGCCTTGGAAAAGTCGTTGGTCCTCAGGTATTGATCCCCCAGCAGCGTTTGGTAAAGAATATATTCCTTTGGTTTGGATTTACTCTGTGCCAAGGCGCTTAGCTGTTCAATGCTCGCTTTTACTTTATCCGGGTCTTTACTGTTATACAGCGAATTCAGTATTCTTTGTTTTCCTTTCTGAGCCAGTATGGGCTCATGTATTGCCAGCATGAGAAGCGCTAACCAGATCGTGGCAATTCTCTTCATTTGATCCGGTAGCTGAGTTTGACCGAGGTAATATAGAAATCCGAGTATCCGTTGGATCCCAGATAAGTGGATTGTTGCTGATTAAGCGGCCAGTGATGGGTGAGCGTGGAGATGGATGATTGTCCGCCAAATGGAATAGTAACGGAAAATCCGACCATCAGTCTGTTAATCATATACTGAATCTGAAACCTGGGGCCCACATAGATCCTGTTGGAATATTGTGTGATATCACCGCTGTATGTTCTGGTGTCACCGAATTTTGTGATGGTTTCTTCCAGCCGGGCATTAACGAGATAGAATGGCTGAATCCCGAAATCAAAGCAGACCAGATTTTTGTTTCCAAAATTCCATCGCATCAACATCGGTACACCTATGAAATACGCATTAAACTTACTTCCTGAGCCAAATGAAGATTCTGTCGTGGTGTATGCAGCACCAAAAAAGGTGGCCCCGGTCACCAGGCTGACAGAGCCGGCCAATCTCTTTTCATATTCAAGCTCTCCAAATGGAGTAATTGGTGTTGAGGCAAGATAAGTTGAGAAACTTCCACCCGAGCTGACGGAAAATCCCAGCCCCATCCTGATTCGTGATTGAGCGATCGCGCCCCAGGCACACAACAGGATCGAGAGAATGACTATGGCTCTTCGCATATATCAGAACGAGTATTGATAAGTAATATTCAGTTCTGTGACCACACCGCTCGCATTCACCGTCCACGAGTCGATAAACAGCCTGCCGTATGTATTGTCCGGCAGCAGTACAACGTATCCGTGCTTGAGTTTTGCTTCGATTTTGTATACATAACCGGTCGTTGGCTTTACCTTCACTTCGCCCAAGCATTTAATCTGTCCCGCATCCGCAATCATGGCAACCATGCTGCTCGGGTAAGTGCCGGTATAGTCTATTGCCCATAAACTCCGGTCAGAAGCAGTGAGTGGTGTAACGAAGCAACCACTCATTCCATCCTTGAAGCAAAAGATGCCGTTATTCTTGGTCGTGATATTTTTCGAGCCAATAGGATCCGTACAAACTGTGACCAGGTTGGGATCTTCCTGACAAGATAGAACCAGTATGAGCAATGGAAAGATTACCTTCCGCATGATTTCCGGTCAAACGCTTAAGTTGGTGAGGCCTTTTCGCAAAACCTTCACAACATTCAACGAATGTAATCAGCCGCTGGCGCGATACTATTGACTTTCGTCAGTTTGGCAGTTTCTCAGCCTGAAAATCGCCCCTAAGGGTCCGGTATCTCTTCCTCGCTTCCGCAGCATAGACGCTGCCGGGATATTTATCAAGAAAATTTCTGTAGATCTCCATCGCCTTCTCCTTGTCTTTCAGCTGCCTTTCGTAAATCTCGCCTTCTGTGAAATATGCATCATCAGCGTAAATGTCATCGCCGTATTCCAGGACAATTTTTTCAAGCAACTCCAATGCTTTGGGAAATTCGCCCCGCTTGAGCCTCACACCTGCTTCTAACCAATAGAGATCATCCAGAATTGCACGGTTAGGATATTGCAAAGCCTCCTCGTTTGTTCCCACCAGCCTGAAGCCCCGGGCAAGCAAATCCATTCGCCGAAGTGCCTCGTCATCTTTATTCTGGACAAGCAGCAATTCAATGGATGCAAATTCATGCAAGGATTCGGCGGTAGAGTCAAATGCTGTATTCTCCTTAATACGCATGCTCAGGTCCATGGCATCGTTCGCAATTTCCCGGCTGGTCGCCTGCTTGAGAATGTCAAGATGTTCCTGCGCCAGCCTGAAGTCGCCCTTGTAATAGGACAACTTCGCATTACGCAGTTTAGCTTCATATCCCAATGGCGCATCGCGTTGGTTTTTTTCAACCTGGGAGTATAGCAAGGTAGCTTCCCATGGCTCTTCCTTAAGAATGTAGATATCGCCCAATTCAAGTTTTGCCTTCGCTTTCAGATATGGTGCCACACGTGGATGATTGGACAATGCCGTTAGTTTTAGAATGGCCGAGTCCTTCTCATCAAGATAGTAAGCATGCAGCATGCCTTCCGACAAAATAGCCTCATAACTGTTTGCATTATCAGGATAGCGTGCAATGAAGGAAAGATATTCTCTTGTGAGGTAACGAACAGAATCTCTGTTCACCGGAAATCGCGTCTTAACCTTGGCCTCTCTTGCTTTGATCAGCCCCAGTCTTGCAGGCAGGTAATTGTCTGTATTCGGAAATTCCCTGACAACATAGGAGAAACTGCGATCCGCATTTTCATAGTCTTTATTGTTGAGCGCGATCTGCGCGATTTCAAGTGTCTTCGAATTTTCCTTCCTGAACCTTTTGTCATAAGCACGAGCCTGAATGTAAGCTCCATAAAAATTCTTTTGCTGTAGATTTACCCAGATGAGCAGATCGGCATAGACTTCAGATTCAGGATTCTTCTGAACTCTTTCCACCAGCATGTGTTCAAGGCTTTCGAGCTCATCGGGCTTATTGAGGAAAAGCTGAAGAAGGTTTTTTACGTAATTGAGATTGGTTGGAGATTGTGTTATGTAGCGGAGATATTCTTCCACCATTTCGTCTCTCTTTCCCTGCATGCGGTAAAGGTTTGCCATCTCCAGGGTAAAAATTGTAGGATTGTTAAGAGACTGCCTCAGCTCCTGCAGTGCCCAAATCGCATAATCAGGAAGATTATGTGCCGCAAGGTAATCTGATATGGACTTGGTACGGTAAACATCCTGAATGTTACTCTTCACGAGTGCCTTAAAATATTTGTCAGCTTTACTTGTTTCTCCGGATCTCACATAAACAATCCCGAGATCAACCCTGTAGGTTATTCTGTCATCAACCTTTCTGATGACTTTCTCTACATAATCTTCCGCCTCCTTGTACTTACCCATGTCCAGGAGGAGCGATAGATAGTTCGTGTGAATGGCAGGAATATTTTCGGCGTTTCGCGACAGTACCTGATACATTGCCAGCGCCTTTTCCTTTTCGCCTTTCAAGAAGTATTCATTTGCAATCCGGACATCCATCTCCTGGGCTAACGAGAGGGTTGGGACAGACAGTAAACAGGCTATTAGTATTCTATTAAATGATATATATATGTAATTGGTATAATTATCGATGTTGAATTGTACATACTGGGAAGGCTGAGTTTTTGGTGGATGATTTGTGAGTGTCTCGTTTGGGTGGGAACTGGTATTATGATGAGAAAGACCGCATGCAGGTGAAATATCCACAATGTGCATAACGTGTGCTTTCATGATTGTGTTGTACTTGGTTGTTGAATAGTCGTGGAGAACTTGTTGCGGGATTGGGTTTTCTGTGCTTTATGCTAAGCTATGGGTTTGCATTAGCATTTATTCACGGTTTGTTAACAAGTTATCAGAATTTGAGGATGAGAGGGCCAAGTTCCCAGTTTGCGCGGATTGGAAAACTGCGCTTCTTTTCATTAGTGAGGTAGTAGATAACGGGTTCAGGTTCTATTGCCAGGATTGGATTGCCCGCATCCCATCGTTGGTTTCCGTTGGCATCGATAATGATTCTTATTGCATAATCTCCGGGTGGAATTTGTTTGATCGTCTGTTTGACAAGGTTAGGGTAGCTATGCAAAATATGGCCTTCTGGTGAGAGTAGCTGTACTATGTAATTCTTGTGTGTGGTCTCTGTTTGCAGCAGGAGTATACCGGTAGTTTCTGGCCATGGTATGGTTGGCTGATCCTTCAGTGCTTTTGTGGAATCGTTATCAATGCTGACGAGGAAGCCTTTTCCGATTGTAATATTAAGGAGAGGATCGGCATTGCCTTCGAAGATTTTTTTGTCCATTTGATAGTGAATATTGATTTTCTTCAGCTTGGTGTTGATGTTGAATTGTTCTTTTGGGATGTGAAATATGGCAGTTGTATCCAGCAATATGCTGATACTGTCATACTGAATTGATTTCAATGGTTTATTGAAGCGTATGTTCGTGGTGAAGAGCCCTGTCTCTGGATCGATGAGAAGCTTATCTGCAGCCCATTTGAAGTTGTCTTTTACTGTTCTCGCATCAGTCTTTTTAACATAGAATGTGGTGTCGAGTTTGTTGTCCAGACTGTCAGTTGCGGAGAGTGTAATTTTGACACTGTCAGTGAGAGATTGGGGGTTCCAGATTACAAGTTCATCGGGGGAGTCGGGTATGGTATGCTGCAGCGTTGGCTGGGATTGAATATTGTAGTCCACAACAGCCTTGCTGAAACGGATCCTGGAAAGCGATCCTGCCCTTCTGATGGTGTTCAGCTTGAGTGGTCGGGTATCCAGGCTGATGAGTCCGAGGTGGAGTGAATCTATATTTTCGCTTAGGTGGAGGGTATCTTTTAGAAAGCCGAATTTTTCTGTACGGCTTTCTATTTTAAGGTTTTTGTTTTTGTCATCGAATGCATAAATGTGGTAGTCACCTTCCTTCAGGTTATCGAGCCTGAATACACCGTGTTTGTCAGATTTGGTGAGGTAGGATGCTGGATGTTTAAATATATTGAAGGTGTCGGACTGATAGACTGCCACTGTGATTTTTTCGGCGTTTGAACCCTTGAGCAGATAGGTAACCCGACCGCTGATATGCAGGGTGTCGATTTCAGGGCCGGTACTGAATGCCAGCCGCAGATCGGCGGGTACGTTGCCTTCTGTAATATCCTGGATGGCTTCACGAAATACAATATTGTATGTGGTGGAATCAGCCCATCCATTTTTTGGTGTGATAAGTACTCTATTTCCCTTTAGCGTTACATCTATTTCCTTTCCTACAGAAGGGCTGATGATCATTTCCTCTTTCGGATTTTTCAGTTTGAGATCCTCATCGAATGTGAGTTGTATTGTCTTGCCGCGGAAGCCGGTTGTATTGTGCTGAGGTAATGAGGATAAAAGTTTGGGCGGAATTTTGTCTTTCGGTCCGCCATTTGGGGAACTAATACTGGCGCATCCGGCTAGAATGAAAACAATCGGAATAAGTGATTGGATTCGATTCATTTTTGGAGAACGTAGATAAGACTGGAATAATTTTGGTTTCGGCGTGCGGAGAAGTTGGAGCGCAGTCCAACCGTAATGGCGTTGAGTATGCCAGCGGCGGTATGTTTGCCGCGTCTGTATTTTTCACTGAGCATTGAAACGTAATAGGCGTCCAGTTTCATTGGATATATAGCCTTAATCTGGAAGCCATGCTTTGCTGCCAATTTGGTCATGGTCATTTTTGAGAAGTGCCAAAGGTGTCGTGGCACATCAAAGGCTGCCCAGTCTTGGTGGTAATATTGTGCATCAAGGGATTCGTGATTAGGTACTGCTATAAAAATAGTGCCATTGTCTTCCAGGTGGGTTTTGAGAAAGGTCATGGTTGCCGGGAGATCATGAAGGTGTTCCAGGACGTGCCATAATGTTATGATATGAAAAGAGCGCGATGACAATGATTGCAGGTTTGGTAGTACATCCAGCCTTTCCCGTTGACAAAGTGACCTGGCATTGTCAGAAGGTTCGACGCCAACAGCATGAAACCTTTTGCTTGAATATTTGAGGAAGGATCCTGTTCCGCATCCTATGTCAAGGAGGTTGGAACCAGTTGCATATTGAGAGACGAGTTTGAACTTTGAACGGATAGCGAAATATCTGATAATCAGATAGATAAGATCAAAGATTCCTTTTGCGTGCGCGGCATGTGAGATATAACCAGGCGTTTGATAGTAACGGATCGATTCTACTTCGGACGGTCTTGGGGATGTAAAGAGCAGATGGCAACCTGAACATTGTTTCACATGAAACGATTCTCCAGTTGCGGTAAAGTCTTTACAGGTGATAAGAGATGTGTGTTCATTTGAACCACAGAGAGGACAAGGGGATATGGACATCACCGGCCAAGATATACGGTCAGGATTGAAACATCTGCCGGTGAAACTCCGCTGATGCGAGACATCTGTCCTATTGTTGAGGGTCTGATTTTTTTGAGTTTTTCCCGGGCTTCAGCAGAAAGGGCTTTTACCCGATCGTAATCAAAATCATCCTTGATTCGGAATTCTTCCAGGCCTTCAATTTTCTCTGCAAGTTTTTGTTCCCTGTCAATGTAAGGCTCATACTTTATGAGGATTTCTGCCTGTTCAGCAACTTCTCTCGGGACACTGCTTAGCAGTTGTGCAGCGGAATCACTCAGGGCTTTCAATTCTGCAAGGTTTATTTCTGGTCTGCGGAGCAGGGAAGCAACAGAAATTTTCTCTTTCACGGGTGATGAATCCATCTGAATAAGACGATCGTTGATGTCGTCAGGTGTGAGCTTCATGAGATCCAGGCTGTTAAGAAGATTGCTCAGTTTGGATTTCTTTTCTCTTAGAAGGTTCAAACGATCCTCGCCAGCCAAACCCAGGAGATGACCCTTCTCTGTGAGCCTGAGGTCTGCGTTGTCCTGACGCAGTAGGATGCGGTATTCTGCACGGGAAGTGAACATTCTATAGGGTTCGGTGGTACCCTTGTTTACCAGGTCATCTATAAGTACGCCGATATAGGCCTCAGATCTTTTAAGAACGAATGGATTTTTCCCATGGACTTTATTGTTGGCGTTAATGCCCGCCATGAGTCCCTGGCAGGCGGCTTCCTCATACCCGGTAGTCCCATTGATTTGACCTGCGAAGTATAGATTTTGGATCAATTGTGTCTCCAGCGTAGTCTTCAGTTGTGTTGGGGGGAAATAGTCGTATTCAATTGCATAGCCAGGCCTGAACATCTTGGCGCGTTCAAAGCCTGGAATTTTGGTAAGGGCTGCATATTGGATGTCTTCGGGCAGAGAAGTTGAAAACCCATTCACATAGATTTCGACGGTGTTCCATCCTTCCGGTTCAACGAAGACCTGGTGCCTATCCCTTTCTGCGAAGCGGTTGATCTTGTCTTCAATTGAAGGACAGTATCTCGGTCCCACTCCTTTGATCCTTCCCTGAAACATAGGGGACTTGTCGAAACCCTTTTCCAGGCTGCGGTGTACGGCTTCATTGGTATAGGTAATCCAACAGCTGAGTTGCTTTTCGGGCGGGCTTGTAGACGGTAGAAAGGAGAATTTTGAGGGATCATCATCGCCCTTTTGCTCTTCCATTTTGGAGTAATCCAATGATCTGCCGTCGAGGCGGGGTGGGGTACCTGTTTTCATCCTTCCGGATTCAAAACCCAGCGCCACCAGGTTTTCTGTCAGTCCTGTTGCAGCCTTTTCGGCAGTGCGGCCACCGCCGAAATTCTTTTCACCTATGTGAATCTTTCCGTTCAGAAAAGTCCCGTTGGTTAGTACCACGGACTTTGCTTTGATCTCGAGACCGAGCGCTGTTTGCACCCCAGTCACATGGTTGTCTTCAACTATAATGCCAGTGACCATTTCCTGCCAGAAATCGAGTCCTCGTGTTTGTTCGAGCATTTTCCTCCATTCTTCAGAGAAGCGCAGTCTGTCATTCTGTGTGCGGGGGCTCCACATGGCTGGCCCCTTTGAACGGTTTAGCATCCGGAATTGCAGCATTGACCGGTCCGACACCAGGCCTGAATAGCCGCCCAGAGCATCAATTTCACGAACGATCTGACCTTTGGCTACGCCACCCATGGCTGGATTGCAAGACATCTGACCTATTGTGGTCATGTTCATCGTGACCAGCAGAACACGGGAACCCATATTGGCTGCCGCGGCTGCAGCCTCGCACCCGGCATGACCGGCACCCACTACAATGACATCGTATTCTGGAAACATGGCTTATGAAAACACATGTTCCACGTGAAACAGTTCAGTCCTTCGGGAGGGTCTTCTGTTTCACGTGGAACTGGGCCACAAAGATAGGCAAGCTTCTTCTTTCTGACGCATCAGCGCCTTGTCGCGCAACAGCTTGTCCTTATATCCCAAAAGGTGAAGCAACCCATGGGCAATAACGCGGTGGAGTTCGGTCCGAAATGGTTGGCCATAGGACCTGGCATTTGATCGCACTCTTGGGATGCTGATGTAGATTTCGCCTCTGAGCAATGAATCCTCAGAAAGATCAAATGTGATGATGTCGGTGAGTGTATGATGATGGAGGTACTCTTTATTCAGGCGCAGGAGGAAGGGGTCCGAACAGAAAACGTATGTCAGCCCACCAATCTGTCTGCCTTCTGCAGCAGCCAATCGCTCAATCCAACGTCTGATTTTATGTGGTTCGTTTAAACGGAATGAAATTCCCTCCTTGAAAAAATGGATTTCTGCCATCAGGCATTCATATAGAAGCTGAGCTCCACCACCCTGCCACCTTCTTTGAAATCCACCTCATCAGAAAGATGCTTCATGAGGAAAATACCCCTTCCACCAGGTTTTTCCAGGTTTTCCGGTGCCGTTGGATCAGGAAGGTTGTGATAGTTGAATCCCTCCCCTTCGTCTTCGATACGGAACTTTATCATGGAATCATCCAGGGAGAGGGAAATGGAAACATTCTTGGAGGAGTCATTGTGACTGCCATGTTTGATTGCATTGTTTACCGCCTCCGTGACGGCAATCATGATATTGCCGTAAATGTCATCATCCAGGTGGAACTTGTCCTTCGAATTGTCAATGAAGCTCTCAATCATTCTGATGTTCTCAGGAATGGCGGGCACCTGGATTCGAATAGTCTTCATGTTGTTACTTCTGATTGCCGAGCCTCTTAAAGTACTCGTTGACTTCCTTCTTATAATACGGATAAAGCTTTGGTGGCACCGTCTTGAGCAATTCTACCTCTTTTTCCTTTAATCGTAAATATTCCTCAAAGGCCTTGGGCATTTCTTTCTGGTAATCTTTTGCAGTCTCCCCTTTCCGCTCTTCATCTAATTCCTGCTCACGCATGGATTTTTCAGACTCAAGTAGGCGGGTCAGAATGTCCTTTTGTCTGCGGATGGTTTGTTCGGTAAGTTGTTTGTTCACGAGATCGAGTTCAGTCTGTTCCATCTTGCCAGGTATATCATTACCCAGTGGTTTGCCTCCCTCCTGCTTCAAACGTTCCTGCATTTCACTAAGGGCGCGACGGATACGCTCCTGCTCTGCGGCCATGCGCGCAAGTTCTTCCGATAGTTGCCTTCCGCTTTTTCCACTGTTCTTGAGCTGTTCCATCTCCTGGTTCAGCTTCATCTGCATTTCACTTAATGAGGGCTGCCCCTTTTGTTTCTTCTTCCCCATTGAAGGTTGAGCGTTTTGCATCATCTCCATCATCTGATCGAAATGATCATTTAACATCAACGCCAGATTGTTGATGCTTGTCATGGAAAGCTGCATATCCGTACTCGCATTGCTCTTGCGCCTCTCCCTGATGTTGTCAACAGCCTTGTCGATGTGCATATTTAATTCACCGACCTCTCTTGTTACAATGCTTCCCATAAAAGCATCGCGCTTGGATAATGCTAATAAGCTGTCTTCCAGCACTTTAGCGTCGTCCTGTATCTTGAGTTGCTGTTGCGATAAATGAACATATTTCGGATCACTTTGCTGAATGCTGTTGAATTCCTTCATGAGGCTCTCCTCGTCAAATGAGAGTTTTATCAAGCCATGAATAATTTGACGAAGAGTTTCAAGATTCTGCTGATCGATTTCCATACTCATGGAATTTTGCATGCCCTCCAATTGTTGCTGCATCTGCTTCATCTTTTCCAGTGACTTCCTCTGCGGCGTAGTGGCATTCTTTGGCTGGCCCTCCTCCAGGGATTTCTTGCTCTGTTCTTCCGTTTCCCTCAGCTTATTGATCTCGTCCTGGGAAGGTGTGTCTTCGGGTTTGTCCAGTTCTTCTCCCAGTTTATCCAACTCCTCAATGGTTTTCTTGAACTCGTCTGTCTTTTGGCTCAGATCCTCCTGGTCTTTGGCAAGGTCTTCCGGGCTCTTTTGTTGCTCTTCCCCACTCTCCTTTCCTTCCTTTATGCCTTTGGATTCCTGGTTATCCTTTTTCTCCTTGGACTCTGATTGTTTCTTCTCACCCGCAAGCTCCTCGGTACGGTCCAGGATCTCCTCCTGTTTCAGCGCCTGATCCTTGATTTCCTGTATGGCTTGATCGAGTTTATATTCATACTGAAGCCCCTTGAATAACTCAAGGGTTCGTTCAAGCTCCTTTTCTATGTTGATTTCCTTGCGATCCATCTTCTCCAGCATCTTCTGAATTTGTGATGGATCCTGGTTTTCGCGGAGCATCTTCTCTAACTCCTCAAACATCTTCTTCGTCTCCTCGTCCAGAAGTTCATTCATCAATTTCTGAATCTGCTCTGCCTTTTCGCGGATGCGTTCATTTTCCTGCGAAAAGGCCTCCTTCTTCTCTTCAAGTAGCTTGTTTTCCTCCTGCAGCTGTTGGACCATCTCATCCAGATTCTTCTTCTGTTGGATAAGATCCTCGAGCATTTTCTGATCCTGCCATTCAAGATCCTGTTTACCCTTCAGCTTTTGTTCCGCCTGCTCAATGGATTCCTTCAGCGTTTTAGCCTTCGTCAGACTGCTCTCAATATCTTTTTCTGTTTTGGACTGCGACTTTTGTATGTCAGCCTTGAATTCTTCAACACTAGGCAGCTCGAACTGGTAGGACGCGGACTGAGTCGATTTTGATCCATGTATTCCATCATTGTCCCAAACCTCCAGGTAATACTGCAGGTGGTCGCCGGCGGTCAAATGCAAGGAATCGAGAGGCCACTGATAAAAGAAATTCTGCTGATGTTGATTGCGCTCTACAGGAAGTTCAATTACACTCTTTACTTCCTTGTTCTTTCCTGTGATGTTATAATGCAGTTGAAGCCGGGTAAGTCCGTAATCATCTTCAAGTGAGCCACCCAAAAGAATAGAGCTGTATAGTACAGAATCCTTAAGATGCTGGACTACAATAGAGGGATGCTGATCACGAATAACTTCAACGCCATAAGATATCCTTTCTTTGTTGCGACTGTTTTCATTATCTAAAATGATATTGTAATCATCGCGTTGAAAGAAATTCTTGCCGAATTCAAATAGCTGGTTATCAACCATTTGCATTGGGTTATGTGACGATGTTCCCATGAAGTCAATATGGGCTTCCTTAGTATAGGCGGCCGTAACTTTCCAGGTAATTCTTGTTCCTTCAGGTACTTCAACATTTCCTGCATTGTTGAGCTTTTGGGCGCCCTTGCCGGTGTAAGCTGGAAATCTCAGATCAATTTGCAGCCGTAGCAACTCAGGACGATTGACGAGCTCAATTCGCCAGGAGGTTGACAAAAAGCCTGCTGCTTCAAGTTGAAATGGATAGTCCTCCTGAATCTTTTCGAAAGTGTAGTTGAACTCTCCGTTCCCAATTGACTCGAGCTTGATTCTTTGAGACCCTGTGACCATATACACGGCCTCCGGCAGAGTTTCTCCGCGCAAGGCTACTTTCAGTGTGAAATCTTCGTTGGGATAGGCGATTAGTCTCTTGTTGAGGATGCTGAAAACAAACGGAGCCTCTGGAGTAAACTCTTCATTGAAATGGAGTATACGGGAAGTACTTTGAGTAAAAATCCTCTGGTTGACTACCAAAAGGATGACGAAAATTCCCGCTGGAATGATCAGATATTTAAGGTACTTCCGGTTCGAGCCGAAATCAATTATGGACTCAAAACTGATTCCTTCAAAGCTTGACGCCTTCTGTTGAAGACTTGCTGCGATCATTGCGTTTCCTTCGCCCTTGGAGGACAGCTGAAGGAAATTCAGGAGTTTGTCCTGAATAATTGGAATACTGCTGCCAATAATACGCGCGCTGTCTTCCTTACCTATTCCCTTTCCTCCAAGCCACCAGACCAGTGGTTCTCTAAGAAAGCGGAGGAGGCAGTACGCTACCACTCCAAAGAACAGGATAAAAAGCGCCAATCGTTCAGCCCTTCCAAGCCAGAGATTGTATTCAATTATTGCGGCAAGAAGGTAATAGGCAAGCAGGAAACCGAAAGAGAGAATGGTGCCCTTTAATAGCAGATTCTGATAGTACTTCCTCCTGAAGGACGAAATGCGTGTGTCAACCTCATGTACGCTATGCCCCATGCTTAATGCAAACGAAAGAGAACAGTCATTAGTTTACCACAATAAATATAAGACGGGTGCCACGTGATGCCAATCCTGATCATCGGGAATTGCTCGCCGAAGGTGGTATCCAATCGAATTCACGCTCAAAATATTCCATGACATGCATCTTCAGCACCTTTTCCTGTTCCAGAAGATCAAAATGGGGTAGTTTCTTTTTCAATTTCCAATGTGGCCAGCCGTCTTCATCAAGGCCCTCAAGCTCATAGTAGCCCGAAAGACTGAGGACCTTGCAGATCGCAATGTGGATGAGGTCCTGCTTTTGTTCTTTGGTGAAATGCTGATGGCCCTTCCCCAGTTCCTGGACTCCGAGCAGGAACAATACCCCATTGAGATCTTTCGGTCTTTGACCAATAAGCCTTTCCATCTCGCTAATAAGCGCCTGCCATTGACGTTCCATATCGAGATCCTTCCTGATCATGACTGCAAGGCTTCCCAAAATTCAAATGCTCTACGTAAGTGAGGGACTACAATGGTGCCCCCAATGAGCGTAGCCACACCCATCGCCTCGTTTATCTCTGCTGTCGTTAATCCGATTTCCTTGCATTTGCCGAGGTGATACTTTACACAATCATCACAGCGGAGCACCAATGAACAGGTTAAACCGATCAGTTCTTTTGTACGGATATCCAGACTTCCTTCAGCGTACGCATTGGTATCCAGATTGAAAATGCGTTTTATGATCAAACTATCGCTTGCCAGGATCTTCTCATTCATCCGTGAACGATAGTCATTGAATTGCTCCACGATATCCATGAGTATCTGATTTGAATCCAAATATCTTACCCTTCAAACGTAAAACAAATGAATAATGTGGTCGACCTGGTGGACGATTTTGTTAGCCTGATTTATCCACGCTATTGCATGGGATGCAAGGGTGATCTGCGAAAAGGTGAAGATTCGCTATGCACAAGATGTTTGTCAGAATTGCCAAAAACCAACTATCACCTATATCCGGATAATCCTGTGCGAAACAGGCTGGCCGGCCGGCTTCCAATCCGGTTTGGATGGGCTTATTTGAAGTTCAGGAAATCAGGAATAGTACAGCGCCTGCTCCACCAGTTAAAATATCAAAACGCTCCTGAAATTGGGACAAAGCTCGGTCTGGTCTTTGGTCATGAATTAGAGATCCTGACCTTATCCAGCTGCTTTGACCTGATTATTCCTGTCCCGATTCACAGTGAAAGGTTGAAAGTGCGGGGATATAATCAGAGCGCGGCTTTTGCAGACGGACTAAGTCAAGGTATGAAGGTTCCATGGAGCGAATCAGTTACAGTGAGGAGGACTTATGCGTCAACGCAAACCAGAAAATCCAGGGCTGACCGTTGGGACAATGTCAAAGATGCCTTTGTTATAAATGAATCATCTCTGGTTTATGGCCGGCGGGTTCTGCTGGTAGATGACGTTATCACCACAGGAGCTACACTCGAGGCATGCGGGCAACACCTCGTTCAATGCGGGTGCAGAGAACTGAGTGTTGCCTGCATTGCAGAAGCGCAGTAAAAGAAAAAACCCCCTGACGAAGCCAGAGGGTTTATATTTTTGAAGGAGTACTCGATTAATAATTGTATCCAGCCCTGATCAGCGCACAACGGAAACCAATTGTTGCTGTTGCGGAATCCTGATCAAGATAGCGACGGGTACCCGGTGACATCCAATAAGCAACATCTTTCCAGGAACCGCCTTTGTATACCCTGACTTTGTCTGTAATAAGCGAAGTGAATCCCTGAGGGTTCTTTTCTACGTTATTGTATTTGTTGGTGATATCAGTGTTACCGGTGGCTCCATCGAGATAACCATCACGACGAATTGGGTTCAGGTCATCAAAATCCTGGAAGGAAAGAGGGCGATATACGTCCATTACCCATTCGCTCACGTTGCCTGACATATTGTAAAGGCCGTAGTCATTTGGAGGGAATTCATAGATATAAGATGTAATGAGGGCACCGTCGTTCAGACGACCAGCGATACCGGCATAGTCACCACGTCCGCGCTTAAAGTTTGCAAGGAAGAAACCCATTTGTTTTCCATAAGGATTTCTGAGCGCATGACCGTCCCAAGGATAAATCCGCTGGTGAGTTTGCATTTCCTCCAGCCACTGCGTGCCAATAAGTGCTTGAGCAGCATATTCCCACTCAGCCTCTGTAGGAAGGCGGTAATTGGGGATAACAACTCCTGATTCAAGCGGGATTCTTTGCCCTGGCTGAACCTCAGGGAGGTCCTGCCCGGACTCCTTCAGTTTTTGCTCATTTACGGCAATGGTGCGCCATTCTGCGTAGGCATTGGCCTGGCTCCAGCTTACACCCACAACCGGGAAGTAACGGAATCCTGGATATCTCAGATAGTGTTCAACATACGGGTCATTGAAGGCGAGTTTACCAATCCAAACTGTTGTATCAGGAAGTGCGGCCTTACGAACTTGTTCGCTGGAATCCCGCAGATAGTTCATGTATTCGAGCCAATGGATATTGGCAATTTCAGTCTCATCCATATAAAATGAGGCAACTGAAACGGTACGCTCCAGGTTGTCACGATAAGCCATGACATCCTCTTCAAACGAACCCATTACAGCTCTTCCCCCCTCGATGAATACAGTGTTTGGAGCATCAGGCTGGCCTTGAAAGTCTGCAACTTTGAAAGCCTTGTCACCCATTTCCTCATCATTGTATTTCAGTCCTGTAGTAGTGCTCATTTGCCCGGGGTTAATGGCATTCGGTTTGGCATTCTTGTTACCTCCTATGAGGCTGCAAGAAGCAATCAGAGCAGAACCGCCAACTACGGCTAAAAGACCTTTTATTTGCTTCATTTTATCTGTGTTAGGGACTAAAGCAACCGCTAATATAAAAATATAATTCCGTGTTTTCCAAAGGGTAGAGATTTTTGAGCGAATCTCTAAATGAACACCTGAGCGATTAAAACCAGCCGCCATAGCTAACGAAGAATGGCCGATTCTATTGCATCTGGAATCTCCATGTGAAGTACCTTCAATTACGTGGTCAGGCCTTCATTGTTACTGGCATCAATTTCGAGAACGAGGCGAGGGCATCCTTTACTGTTCGAATGTTTTCGATGGTTAGTGTTGGACGACCCGCTGAATCCTTCAGCCTACAATTCTTCGGGTGCGCCTGAACATAGGCAATTACAGTCCCAAAAACCTCAGACTTGAAGTAATCATCCTGGCTGGTGAACTGCGCGCGGCAACGTCCGCCCTTAAGGGAAATCTTTTCGAAACCCAATTGCTCCCCTATCCAACGCAACCGCACCGTTTCAATCAGCTGGCTGACAGAAGGGGGAATCTCGCCAAACCGATCCCGCAGTGACGTTGTAAACTTCTCCAGGGTCATTTCATCTTTCACATTGTCCAGGGTTGAGTATAGTTGAAGCCGCTCGCTGGTATTGCCTACATAATAATCTGGGATCAAAATTTCAAGATCTGTTTCGATGATACAGTCGGGAACAACCATTCTTGCTTTTTCAGTCAACTCTTCTGCGAACAAATCCTTGAATTCTGTCTCCTTTAGTTCCTGTATGGAATCATCCAGAATTTTGTGATACGTATCGAAGCCGAGATCATTGATGAATCCGCTTTGCTCAGCGCCGAGGAGATTGCCCGCGCCTCTGATATCCAGGTCTCTCATCGCAACTTTGAATCCATCCCCCAGTTCTGAAAATTCTTCAAGAGCACCAAGGCGCTTGCGGGCATCTGAAGACAGCAGTGAAGAAGGCGGCGTGAGCAAATAGCAAAAGGCTTTCTTGTTGGATCGACCCACCCGGCCGCGCATCTGGTGAAGATCACTCATCCCGAACATTTGAGCCTGGTTGATAATAATGGTGTTCGCGTTTGGGATATCCAATCCGGATTCGATGATATTGGTTGACACAAGGATATCGTATTCACCCTCGATAAAGCGGAGCATCACTTTTTCAAGTTTGTCGCCTTCCATTTGACCATGTGCAATCCCTATTCGTGCATCGGGAACCAGTTTGTAAATGACATTGGCCACACTTTCGATATCCTGTACGCGGTTGTGTACAAAGAAAACCTGTCCCTTCCTTTGCAATTCGAAACTAATAGCGTCACGAATGACGCGTTCATCATAGGTGTGGAGTTCTGTTGTAACGGGCTGCCGGTTGGGAGGGGGCGTGGAAATAATACTGAGATCCCGGGCACCCATGAGAGAAAAATGAAGTGTCCGGGGAATTGGGGTGGCAGTGAGGGTCAGCACATCCACGTTGACTTTGATTTCCTTGAGTCTTTCCTTCACCTTCACCCCGAACTTCTGCTCCTCATCAATAATAAGCAGACCAAGATTTTTGAAGTTCACATCCTTGCTGACGATCCTGTGTGTGCCGATGAGAATATTCACCTTGCCTTCAGCGGCGTCCCGGATGATTTCATTGATCTGCTTTTCAGATTTGAAGCGGGATACATATTCAATCCGAACAGGAAAATTGGAAAGACGCTCGCGGAATGTCCTGAAATGCTGCATCGCGAGTATGGTAGTAGGAACGAGTACAGCCACCTGCTTGCCATCCACCGTCGCCTTGAATGCAGCCCGGATGGCCACCTCAGTTTTGCCGAATCCTACGTCACCGCAAACAAGCCTATCCATGGGATGAGGCGTTTCCATGTCTCTTTTTACTTCATCCGTGGCACGGGCCTGATCGGGAGTATCTTCATAAATGAATGAAGTCTCCAGTTCTGCCTGGAGGACACTGTCTTTCGAAAAAGCAAAGCCCGGCGATGTTTTTCGTTTGGCGTATAATTCAATGAGATCCCGGGCAATATCTTTAACCTGATTCCTGACTTTCCTCTTCTTGTTTTCCCATTCATCAGTCCCGAGTTTGCTGATAACTGGCGGACTTCCCTCGCGACCGGAGTATTTCGAGATCTTGTGAAGAGAATGGATGCTGACGTAGAGAAGGTCATTATCGCGAAAGACAACCCTGACAGCTTCCTGCATCTTGCCGTTTACCTCCTTCTTCTCAAGTCCTGCGAACTTTCCGATGCCATGATCGATGTGTGTGACAAAGTCTCCAGGCTGAAGAGTTTGTAATTCGCGAAAAGTAAGCGCCTTGGATTTGGTGTACCGTTCTTTGGCGTGATAACGATGATACCTTTCAAAAATCTGGTGATCTGTATAACAAACAATCTTCAGGGTGTGATCCACAAACCCAGCACGCAGGGGAAATTCAAGATGCTGAAATTTCAGACCAGGCTCGATTTCATCAAAGATGCCGCGAAGTCTTTCAAACTGTCGCGGTTGTTCGGCAGCAATGAAATTTGAATATCCCTTGTTCTGATGTTCTGCAAGATTCTTACCAAGCAGGTCAAAGTTTTTTTGAAAGGCGGTCTGTGGAGAGGATTTGAATTCAAAAGACTTTAGCGTTGAGAAGTGGGTTCTTTTGCCGAATTCAATAACGGAGCCGCGGGACAGGAGGCCAAGGAATGAAGAGCCTGACTCAAACAGATGTTCCGGCTTCATGGCAGGAGAAGCTCCTCCGCTGGATCGGAGTATATTGTCAAAAACACTTTTAGCTTTCTCGAAACACTTCTCAATAAGATCAATGGTCAACTGGGTGTCACGGATCCAGGTTCTCGCGGAAGTGGGCAGGAACTCCAAAAGTGACTGCTGTTCTTCATGAACGAGCCTTGTCTGTATGTTGGGCATAAGACTAACCCGTTCAACCTCTTCGACTGACAATTGGGAGCCCGGATCAAAACTGCGGATGCTTTCCACTTCGTCGCCGAAAAGTTCAATCCGGTAAGGGAGGTCGTGCGCGAAGGAGTACACGTCGATAATTCCACCACGCACAGCAAATTGACCAGCCTCGTAGACGAAGTCAGTACGGTCGAAATCATAAGTCTGCAGAAATTCCTCCAGGAATGCGCGATCAAGCTTTTCCCCTTTTTTTATAATGAATGTGTTGCTGGAGAGCGACTTCTTCGCAATGACTTTTTCTGACAAGGCCTCCGGATATGTTACAATAAGGGTTGAATCAGGATGTGCGTTGAGCTGATTCAGCGCTTCGGCACGCATGAGGATATTGGCGTTCTCAGTCTCGTCATATTCATAGGCCCTTTTGTAGGACATGGGAAATAACCAAACGTTCTTATCCCCCAAGAGCATCTGAAGGTCGTCAGTGAGATAGGCTGCTTCTTCCTTGTCCTCGGCAATGATCAGGTGACACGACCTGATGCTTCTTGAAAGCGCTGCTATGAGTATGCTGTCGAGGCTACCCGTAAGGCCTTTAATACTGATGGGCTCGTGCTGGGATGTACGAATCCCCTCAGCCAGGTTCTGCACCAGGCTGTCCGATTTGTAAATTGTTAGGAAATCCTGCGCTCTCAAGGAGCTTTTCTAAAGGCTGCAAAATTAGGAAAAACCCAAATCTCCGCGCCGGGGCATCTTTAATGTTTTTCTAACTTTGAGCAATGCAATACGTCAGGATTCTGGCTTTTCTTATGGTGATGACCAGTCTGCTCTTCCTCATTATCGGGCTGATTAAACCTTGGATGATGCTTTGGTGGGAGGACGAGCAGAACCGCCTGAAGGTGATCAAATCCTATGGATCGCTGACTGTAATTCTTGCAATTGTGTATTATATCGTCAGATACATTGAACAACAAAAGTTGATAGAATGAGAGCGTTATATTTTTTTCTGCTGGCGGGAGTGATCATCAGTTGCGGCAAAAAGCAAGGAGGAATTGCAGAGAGTGAGATGCCGGCACTGCCTTTCTCACTGTTGTCGGGCGAACAAAAAATGGCAAATGAACTTACAGGCAAATCCATTCTGATCTTCTACAGCCCGGATTGTGATCACTGCCAGCGTGAGGCTCAGGATTTTCAAAAACATATTGATGCTTTTCGAAATTATTCCATCTATTTCATTTCGGCAAGTCTTCCTGAGGATGCTCAATTGTTTGCCCAGACCTACGGGCTCCATGAACAAAACAACATCACCTTTGCCCTGGCCACTTATGAGGATGTGATCCGGATTATGGGACCGATGCCGACTCCAACGGTTTTTATATATTCCAACGAGAAAAAACTTGTGAAGAAATTTGCAGGGGAGACAAACGTGGAGGAAATGATTCCCTATCTCTAATTGTCAGGGAAAATTCTAGCAGCCCTCATGACGAATTTCCTTTTGATGGCACGGGTGCAGATCAGATAATCCTTACCGCCTTCTTTCAACCCAGTGTGCCTGAGAATTTGCTCTACACTGAGAGGGTAGTTCCGACTGATCACATTTACGAAACCGCCTTCAAAGAGTGAACTCAGTTTCTTGTCAAGTTTGTGATGATTGACAACTCGGAAAATCCGGCCAGGAAATGTTTCCAGTAAGCGGTCACTGGTGTACAGATGGCTGTCGGGCGCAAGTTTGGACAACCCCCAATGCGATGCAATCCAATTGAAAGCGCCGGCCTTCAACAAAGCGACAGGAGGATCATAGATGTACTCCTGAGGCTCAGCCCATAAAACCCTTGTGCTTCGTTCTTCAGATGGGAAGAAGGAAAACTCCCAGACAGGGTTTCCATCTTGAGAAAGCTCGACTGCCGTGCGCAAAGTTTCACCGCCGGCCTTGGGGTGCACATGGAAGAGAAGCTCCTTGCATTCGTTCCCCACACTTACAATCCATACTTGCAACACCTTCTGCAGTTGTTGACATGCGCGCTCAATATCCAGCATGGGAGAAGCCTTCAAAAGCAAAAATGAACTTTTTTCCAGAATGAGAGGGAGCAAACGGACAACATCGGGCTCGCAGTCGTCAAGCCGGTAAACCTTTTCCCCGGTCTTTCTGCGCGACGGATCAATAAACGCGAAGTCAAAATGATCTTCCGACTCCTGAAGAAATGACTCTGCATCGGTGTTCTTGTACACTGATGGTATGCCTCCGACTTGGCGTTGGTTGTGAGAATTGATCAGCAGCAGCCGGGTGTCAGGTTCAACTCGCGTCAGCCATGCCCATTGTGAAATATAATGATCGTCGACGCCAAAACCGGAACTCAGATCAAGGCCATTGAATGGCCCGTTGCCCTTGCACAGCTTTCGAAGAATCGATGACTTGAAAACAGCCGTTGCTTCTGATGAGCACTGCTCCAGCGCCAACCTTCCTGGGTATATTATGCCGGAGGCACGAGCCCATGAGGGGAGTTTTTGTTCAGCCTTTCTTCTCCCAACAATCTGATCAGCCAGCCAGGCAGCAGGGACACCCGCTATGGTTTTATTTTTCAGCACCAATACCATTTCATCGTCATTACGGTGCTTATGGATGAACTGTTGAACCTCCTTCTGAAGCAATTTATCGATGAAGTCATTCACAGGCAGTTCGGCGATGATTTTACAAAGTACGAAAGTTCATTTGCCGCTCATGATGGCTTCGGCGATCTTCGCAGCAATTTGAAAGAGGTCAGATGAAAAGACCCATCATTGTCATCTTCACTACCATTCTGATTGATATGCTGGGTTTCGGGATCATCATCCCGATTTTGCCTGTATTTTCGAAGGAATTGGGGGCGGCCAACTATGAGGTGGGGCTCATTGCCATGAGCTTCCCCATTATGAATTTCCTGTTTGCACCCTTTTGGGGATCCCTTAGCGACAGCTATGGCAGGCGACCTATCATACTGGTCAGTGTCATGATCACGGGGATGGCGTACCTGTTGTTGTCTCAGAGTACGTACCTGTGGTTGCTTCTGCTTGCAAGAGTTCTTGGCGGCATCGGCTCAGCAAATCTTTCAGTTGCCCAGGCCTACATCGCTGACATTACTACTTCGGAAGAAAGGGCAAAGTATATGGGTCTGATTGGGGCCGCCTTTGGACTTGGCTTCATTATCGGACCCACCGCTGGCGGATACATGAAGAGCATCTCCACTCCAGGTTCAGTTGATTGGGTAGGATATCTGGCAGCAGGCCTTTCCATGATCAATCTGGTGTTGGCGTATTTTCTTCTGCCTGAATCAGTGAAGGACAAAAAGCAACCGGTTCGATTCAATTTCAAAGTCATTTCTGGCACCATTACTGAACTCAGGAAACCAATTATCAACGAATTGTTGCTGATCAGTTTTGTCTTCATAGCATCGTTCATGATGATGCAGATTGCGGCATCCCTTTTTTGGAAAGAACACATTGGTCTGACAGAAATTCAGATGGGGAATATGTTTGCCTTTAATGGCATCATGACCGTGATCATCCAGGGTGTGCTGGTAGGACGAATGGTACCTCGATTCGGGGAAATCAGGTTGCTCTCAATCGGCAGTTACCTGACGATTTTGGCTCTGTCAGCCATACCGTGGGTCACAAAGGAAACATTTATGCCTTATGAATTCATTGCTGTGGCTTTGCTGGCTCTTGCGAATGGATGCATCATTCCGTCGGTTACCTCTCTCTTGACGAAAAACTCAGACCCGAAGGACATGGGCCAGGTGCTGGGCGTAAACCAGTCTTTTGGATCCGTTGCCCGTGCTTGCGGAATGGGTGTCAGCGGATTCATGTATGGCATTGATTTTCATTTCCCTTTTGTTGCGGGAGCCCTACTCATGATAATTGCCATTTGGCTCACCAGGCGACTCTCCCATCAATCACCCCGAACCTGATGGTTGTGGATTTTACTACATTCGTTCTGTGAAAATGAGGACTGCATCGGTGTTGTTAACGTGGACCATGGTCCTGTTATACACTTTTTTGCAGACCGGGTGGGATTTGCTGCACAGTTCTTTTCATGAGGAGACAGCAGTGGTTCACACCGTATCAGCCGAGAAAAATTCCTGTCACCGCAGTGTCTATCACGGGGGAAAAGACGGTCACAAGAATCATCTCACCTCATTCAAGTCGTGTACATCCTGCCATATATCATCGGGCCCAAGCGAAACGGGGACAGATTCCTTCTATTCATGTGACTGGATTGTATCGGTCTGGCAAAACAGCAATTTTTGCGGCGCGATTGAATCAGAGTGCATCCTTAATGGACCTGTTCGCGGTCCCCCTCATCAAGTGATTTGATCTTAGGTTCCAATTGGGATTGGAATCCTGATTGGTACTTGAATTCAATTTTTCTTTTCACAATCTGATGAGACAGGCTCTATTATCCATTTGCATATTTGGTTTCATTTCTGCGGTAAGCGGGCAGTCTATAAATGGTATTGTTCGTGAAGAAGGTTCAGCAAGACCGCTTGCTTACGCTTCAGTTTTCCTTCCTGAATTGAAGACAGGAAGCGCAACGGATTCGACCGGACATTTCTTGATTAAGGGGATTCCAACGGGAACATTTCTCATGGAGGTAAGCCTGGTGGGATACGCCACAAAGGTTATGAGAATCAGATCGGGTGAGAATGATATTATAGTGGAGTTGGCTTTGTCTGTCACGGAGATGCAGGAAATAGTTGTTACCGGGGCTGTGTCCTATACGGAGAGGGCAAGAAATCCTATACCGGTTATCCCGATGAAGCGCGATATTATGCTTCAGAATTTGTCCACCAATCTTATTGATGCGCTGACAAAACAACCGGGCATCAATCAGATTTCAACGGGCCCGGCAATCGGCAAGCCTGTGATCAGGGGATTGGGATATAATCGGGTTGTTGTTCTTAGAAACGGAATGCGTCAGGAAGGACAGCAATGGGGTGATGAACACGGCATTGAGATTGACGAATATGAAGTGGATCGGGTGGAAATCATCAAAGGACCAGGAAGTCTATTGTATGGTTCAGATGCAATGGCAGGTGTGATAAACTTTCTGCTGCCGCGACCGCCCGCAGAGGGTACCTCGAAAGGCGAATGGCTGACAACTTATCAATCCAACGGAAACTTCGTCGGAAATTCGCTGAACTACTCCGGCATGAAAAATGGCTTCAGCTGGTTAACGCGGTTCAGTCAAAAGAAGTCGGGTAACTATCAAAACCGCTACGATGGCTATGTGCTGAACTCGGGATTCGAAGAGTTCAATGGCAGCGCGCAGATTGGAATTAACAGGACATGGGGTTTTTCCAATCTTCAATTCAGCACATTCAATCAGAAGTTGGGTCTCGTTGATGGAGAAAGAGATGTGCACGGAAATTTTGTCAAAAGTATCGCCGAGGGCGATTCTGTAAGGACAGTTTCTGTTTCGGAGAGTGAACTAAAAGGTTACCAGAACAGCAGCGATGTGCCGTACCAGCGCGTCAACCATAATCGGATTGTTTGGTCGAATAACATTTTTTTTGGGGAGTCGAATTTGCTTGTAAACCTTGGATGGCAGCAGAACAGAAGACGTGAGTTTGGCGAGCCTTTAACTCCGGATCACCCGGGGCAGCATTTTCTGCTCAATACTTACAATGCAGACATCAAGTACTTTTTGCCGGAAGCCAACGGCTGGAATGTGTCAGTCGGGCTGAGCGGACAATCTCAGAACAACCGCAATCTTGGAAAAGAATTCCTGATACCTGCCTATCAATCAACGGACGGCGGGGTATTTGGCTTTGCTCAAAAACAAAAGGATCAATGGTTGATCAGCGGGGGTCTGAGATATGATTTCCGCCACATTCATTCTGAAGCATTGTATCTCGATGCAAACGGAAGTGTTACAGATGCAGCCCATGCGGTTGTCACACGCTTCACGGAATTTGACCGTGATTTTTCAGCACTGACAGGAAGCGCAGGTTTTTCCTATCAGTTTTCAAGTGTGACGATCGGTCGATTCAATGTTTCAAGAGGCTTCAGGGTGCCCAATCTATCAGAGCTCGGATCCAACGGAAAGCATGAGGGGACTTTCAGGTACGAAGTCGGGAATTCAAATCTAAATCCTGAAACCAGCATGCAGGTGGATTTGGGGGTGACGGTCAGCACAAGACACCTCACAGTTGATGCCAGTGCATTTTACAACAACATCCGGGATTATATATTTCTTGAGAAAGTATTGAATAAGTCCGGTCAGGATTCCATTGCAAATCCTTCAGGCCCTGCACCGGTATACAAATTTGTGCAGGGGAATGCATATCTGTATGGTGGCGAGATTTCAGTGGATGTGCACCCCCATCCATTGGACTGGCTTCACTTCGAAAACTCCTTTTCCTACGTGATAGGTGCTCAGTTAAACCAACCGGATTCAATGAGGAACCTTCCCTTCATGCCGGCACCAAAATTTCAAACTGAAATCAGGCTTCAGCCATCCCGCAACTATGGAAGAATAAAGCAACCGTATTTCAAAATCGATGCAAGCGTTTTTGCAGCACAGAATTACATCTATGAAGCCTACCACACTGAAACCCGGACTCCAGGATACTATCTCATCAACCTGGGCACCGGGTGTGAGTTTACAGACAGGAAGAACAATACCATGATTCGTCTTTTCGTGACAGTCAGCAACTTGCTGGATGCCGGATATCAAAGCCATCTGAGCCGGCTCAAGTACGCGCCTGTGAATCCCGCAACGGGAGTGCAGGGAATATTTAATGCGGGCAGAAACATTTCGGTCAAACTGGTGATTCCCTTCGGTAAGCAGTAGCTATCTGAGCCACATAGCCATTACCCCCGATGCTATCAGCGTGATACCGGTGATGATGCCTGCATTATGTTCCAGCGTGTGCCAGTTTATTCGTGAAATTCCACGGTAAGCAAGCCGAATCCATAGCGTCATGCCCGCAATGGTTATGAACAGGTAGCCGGCAGCCACAATAAGTGTTACCAGCAGACCCATCCCTCCGGCCATGAGGAAGTAGGCTTCAATTTCGAAACAGGGTGAAAGGAACATGGTCAATATAAGACTTCCGACTATTCTGTTTTTTGTCATCAATTCCGGATGACCATGAAGGTGAAAGTGATGGTGACGGATGTGCTGGTAAATAAAGAACGCACCAAGAAGGATAAGCAGAAGGGGTGTCACAACAAGACTGAATTTTCCCCAGTATTCAGAAAGTCCGGCTCCGAGAAAGGCAAGCAGAAGACCCAACAAGACTGTACTTGTAGAGTGTGATGCTGCGGCCATCCATGTTATGCGTGTCGTTTCGGCGAGACTCCATCCTTCTTTTTTGGCTATAGCCAGGACCGGCAGCCAGTGATTGGGGAGGATGGCGTGGAGGACGCTTATTATCAAACTTCCTGAAATCAGTGTAAGCATCGGTGCGACACTATTCGGTTTGCTGGTTCTTGATTTGCGAGAGCAGTTTATATGCTCCCTTGATTACCACAACTGCTTGTGAAAAATCTTCGCTGCTGGTCACCTCAACGAATCCTCCTTCTTTTGTGCCAATGTTAATTTCCTTCATATTGAATTGCATCGGATTCCCGGAATCCTGAACCAAAATGTAGTTCTTCTCCTCGAAGTTTACCACAGCCTCCTCAGGGAGGCTGTTCACCACTTCTCCACCTGTCTCTATAACGGCTTTTACATACATTCCCGGAATCAATGCGGGATCTTCATGATCCAGATGACCGTGTATTCGAATAGTACGGTCTGCGCTGACCTCTCTGCCAATCAGGAAGACTTTTGCAGTGCGCTCGTTCAATTCATTGGTAAGCCGGAACCTGATTTTCTGACCAATTTTAATCCTGGGAACGTCGCGCTCAAAGGCTATGAGCTCTGCATGAATGTGCTCAGTATCTACAATTTTGAAAATGACTTCAGTGGGAGTCACAAAGGCTCCGATCACAGAATTTACCTGTGTGACGTACCCTTTGATTGGTGAGTGAAGCTCAATGGTGGAGCGGATATTTGCAGCAGTAAGCTGATCAGGATCGACATGCAGCATCTGCAGCTTGGCGCGCAGGCCGTTGTTCCTGGCTCTCATGCTGGTTGCATCTGCCATTGCTTTTTGCAATGTCTTCTGGGCATTTACATTCTCTTTGGCAAGTTCCTGTTGCCTTTTGTATTCGGCTTCCAGAAAATCGGCCTGGCTGCGGGTATCCAGAAAATCCTGTTGCAGCTGGATATATTCCGGGTTTTCAATCACTGCAATAACCTCCCCCTTTTTCAAATGCATTCCCTGCAATAGCTGTGTAGAACGCAGAAAGCCTCCGAAGGGAGCCGTGATATTGATTGAATTCTGAGGAGGAACATCAAGCATACCGGTTACATTGACAGAGCCGCTGAGTACACGGTTTTCAATCTTTCCTGTGAGGATTTCGGCCGCCTCGAATTGCTCTTTGGTAAGAGTAACCGATGTGGGTGTTACTATGGGCTGTTCCCCGGACGTGTCAGTCGTTGATTCTGTCTTTGAACATGATACGGACAGGATGCAGATTCCGATGATCAATAAGTGCAAGGGAGAAAATATTGGAAATAATTTCATGTCAGTTTGTTTGTGAAGTGCCTGAAAGGAATTCAAGAGTTATTATGCTAAGGTTATACTGAAGAAGAGACTGAAGATACCCTTCTTCAATTGCCAGAGCCTGTTGGAGGTTCAGTCGGTACTCAGCTTGGCTGATTTCGCCGGTTCGGTAGGAAAGCTGGCTTTGACTAAGAATGAGCCTTGCGTTGGGCAGAGCAGACCGGTTATAGTAGTCCAGGCTGTTTCTGTTTTTGAGAAACTCCTGAATGGCTTTCTCCCATTGTCCCTGCAACTGACGCTTGTAGTAATTAAAGGTGTATTGCTGTGAAGCAGCCCTCCAGGTTGCCGATTTGACACGCGCATTGTAGGGGATGAACCACAATGGAATGGCTACACCGGCCATAAATCCGCTGAACCGGTATTTTGAGTCATAGAAATTCTCGGATCCGTTGTATGCCTTCTGGTAGCCAGTAAGGGTCTGATTAAAATAGCCAAGCACCAAATCCGGGAGCGCCCTGTTGGCCTCCACTCTTTTTTCCTGCAAAGTAATTTCCTGCAAGGATCGTTGGTAGGCCAGCAAAGGATTCCTGCTTATTTGTGAAGTGTCATTGATGAGTTGCGTGGTCAACTCCGAGAGCTTGGTTTCTGCCGGAATGAGATCTTCATCAGCACTGAGAAGAATTCGAAACTGGTACAGATAAACTTTCTGGTCAGCTTCATTCTGGCGTCGGAGATTCTGGACTTCGTTCAGCCTGGCTTCGGCGGAGGTCTTTTGCAAAAGTGTCCCTTCTCCGGTTTTGTATTGAACGCCGGTAATTCTTACGAGGTCAGAAAAAATACTGTCCTGACGCTCCAGGAGTCTTTGTCTTGAAAATAAATATTGAAGAGTCAGATGAACGGATTTGATTTGAAAGATAAGGTCGTTTTCAGTATAGGCTCTCTTGAACTCTGAATTTTGGATGCGGAGTTCCCCCAACTTCGTCTGACTCGACATGGCTGTCGGAAACGGAATGGTCTGCGTGATGGTAAGGTTGTTATCCTGATTAAATGAATTGTACTGGCCATACATAAACACTGCACTTGTCTTTGGTATTTCCGTTGATGTTCTTTTCAGTTCCTTTTGAAAAGAGGTCTCGGCAACCACTGCCTGAAGGCCCTGATTGTTCTTTCTGGCTAGTTGAATGGCCTCCTCCAGAGTGACAGGACGTGGCTGTGCTGATCCGATAGCAGGCATCATGAGCAGCCCAATCAAGATGGCGACAGCCGTTGATTGTACTTTTCTTGTCTTCATATGAAATCTTTCGAATGTCAGATACAAGCATGGAAGAACTACGAGTGTAAGAAGGGTTGCGGATATCAATCCGCCGATTACCACAGTGGCGAGCGGCCTTTGAACCTCGGCGCCATCGCTGGTGGACAAAGCCATTGGGAGAAATCCAAGCGAGGCCACCGCTGCCGTCATGATTACGGGACGCAGTCGTGTTGCTGTTCCTTTTAGAATCAGCGAGGTGGTATTTTGAAGCGGGTCTTCCTGACGAAGGTGATTAAACTCTGCAATAAGGACGATGCCGTTGAGTACAGCAACACCAAACAATGCGATAAATCCTACCCCGGCAGAAATACTGAATGGCATATCACGAAGCCACAAAGCTATTATCCCGCCGATAGCGGAAAGGGGAATGGCAGAGTAGATAAGGAGACTTTCAAGGAACGAGTTGAAGGCAAAGAACAACAGGATGAAGATCAGCAATAATGCCGCGGGCACGGCAATATTGAGCCTGGCACGCGCTTCCTGGAGATTTTTGAATGTTCCACCGAAAGTGGGATAATATCCGGGAGCAAACTTCACCTGTTTGTCAATCTTCGTCTGGAGCTCTTTCACTATGCTTTCCACATCCCTGCCGCGTACGTTGAATCCGATGATAATCCTCCGTTTTGCGTCGTCACGCTGAATCTGGTTGGGTCCCAATTTCAATTCCACGTCGGCTACTTCTGAAAGCGGCAACTGCTTTTTGGATGGCGTGGCGATGAAGAGTCTGGACAAATCTGTAATGTTCTGTCGTTCGTCTTTGTCGAGCCTTACAACCAGATCAAATCGACGTTCATTTTCATAGACCATCCCGGCGCTTTGTCCGGCAAACGCCATGTTGATTGCCTCGTTCACCTGTTGGACTGTGAGGCCATACAGTGCGAGGCGGTCGCGCTTGATCGTGACAATAATTTGAGGGAGGCCGGTAACCCGTTCAAGGTAGACATCCTTGGCACCCTCTATTGTAGGTACGATCCGGGAAATGCGTTGAGCATAATCGGTAAGCTTTTCGAGATCTTCGCCGTACACCTTCACCACAACATCCTGCCGGGCACCTGTCATCAGTTCGTTGAACCTCATCTGGATAGGCTGCTGAAATCCAAAACTCACCCCTGGCAGCACATCCAACGCTTTGCCAATCTTCTCGGCCAGTTCATTGCGGTCCTGCGCTTTCTTCCACTGTGTTTTGTCTTTCAATACAATAATGAGGTCGCAGGCCTCAAGGGGCATCGGATCAACCGGAATTTCAGAAGACCCGATCTTTCCGATCACTTCGATCACCTCATCAGGGAAGTTCTTAATGATAATGTCGCTGGCGCGCGTAGCAGTTTCCACAGTCTCTGTAAGGCTGCTTCCCGTCAGAATTCTGGTCTCCACAGCGAAGTCTCCTTCGTCCAGAGTAGGAATGAATTCGGCGCCAAGACGTGTGAAAAGCAACAAACTCAGGATGAACATCACCACGGATGAGGAAATCACAATACTTCGATGCTTCAGGGCATAGTTAATTACCGGGTCATACATCCGGTGAATAAAACCCATAATCCGATCTGAAATATTGGCTTTGTGCCCTGTGTTTTTGCTGATGAATGTGGCTGTCATCATAGGGACATAAGTAAGCGAGAGGATAAATGCACCAATGATGGCGAATGAAACGGTCTGTGCCATGGGCTTGAACATTTTTCCTTCAATCCCAACAAGCGCAAGAATGGGCAGATACACAATCAGGATGATGATCTCGCCAAAAGCGGCACTGCTGAGCATCTTGCTCGCTGATTCATAGACTTCCTGATCCATCTCCGTTTGATTCAGACGCTTTCCCATGGCACGCACCCCAAGATGGTGCATGGTGGCTTCTACAATGATGACGGCACCGTCAACAATGAGACCAAAGTCAATGGCACCGAGGCTCATCAGGTTGCCGGAGACTCCGAATATATTCATGAGCGAAATGGCGAACAGCATTGATAACGGGATCACTGAAGACACTATGAGTCCGGCCCGCAGATTTCCCAGAAGAGCAACCAGCACGAAAATCACGATGAGTGCCCCCTCAGCGAGATTTCGGGTCACTGTGTTGATGGCCTTGTTAACCAGTTTTGTACGGTCGAGGAATGGATCAATAGTGACTCCCTCCGGAAGGTTCTTCTTGATCAGCTCAATTCTCTCTTTGACATTGTTGATCACCTCCGAAGAATTTGCGCCCTTCAGCATCATGACTACGGCACCCGTGACTTCTCCCTGCGTGTTACGCGTCATGGCACCGTAACGGATAGCGTGCCCAAATTGGACCTTAGCAACGTCCCGCAACAAAATGGGGACGCCCTTGTCCGTATTTTTCAGAACGATCATCTCGAGATCTTCCAGTCTTCCGATGAGACCCTCTGACCTTATGAAGTAGGCATTCGGCTTGCGATCGATATAGGCACCTCCGGTATTCTGGTTGTTGGTTTCCAATGCAAGAAAGATATCGCTGATGCCAAGGTTGAAGCTGTGGAGTTTGTCGGTGCTTACCGCGATTTCATATTGTTTGAGGTATCCCCCGAAACTGCTGACATCCGCAACGCCCGGTGTTCCCAATAATTGCCTTCTCACAATCCAGTCCTGAATCGTCCTGAGGTCCATGATGGTATACTTGTCCTCGTATCCAGGAAGGGCGTGGATGACATACTGATAAATTTCACCGAGACCTGTTGTTATCGGCGCGAGCTTGGGAATGCCCGCGCCCCGCGGAATCTGGTTTTGTATCTCGACAAGACGTTCATTCACCTGTTGTCGTGCCCAATAAACATCCACATCATCATGAAATACGATTGTAACGATGGAGAGACCGAATCTTGAAAAAGACCTAACCTCATGTATACCTGGAATAGTCGCCACGTTTTGCTCCACAGGAAATGTGACGAGGCGTTCTATGTCCAGGGCGGACTGGGAAGGTGCAATGGTAATAACCTGCACCTGATTGTTCGTGATGTCGGGAACAGCATCGATGGGAAGCTGCAGCGTGGAGTAGGCCCCCCAGATGATCAGCGCCAGGGTAAAAAGCCCGATGATCAGTTTGTTATGAATGGAAAAATGAATAATGCGGTCCAGCATTTCGCTTTATATATGATTTGACAAATGGAATGGTATGAACAGGTGAAATAGTGTACGCATGCAAGCTGTTAGACAAGCTTGAGTACCTGCATATTCACCGTTCTCAACTAAAAGTCAGGCGCGGGGAGGCTGCCAGATTTCCGTCAGGGAATGGCTGGGTTTGCCGTCCTGTGTCTTTGGGATAAAGGAGATATTATAAAGGAATACTGTAGAGTAACTCACGCCAGCGGATGCAGGAACAATGGTAAAGATGGACCCGATCAGGCTGTGGCTGTTATCACGAAATGGCAGCTGTTCGTCGCGGGCAAAATCTGAATCCCTGGGATCACCGCTGAAATAATGCAGCGTGATGAATTCTACCAATGTTATTCCCGAATTCTCCGTGCGATGCTCCAGGAAATGAGAAATGAAAATTGGGAGCTTCCAGATCTGATTTAGCTCTGTAGCTGTCAGCAGATAGACGCAAGTCAGTGCTATCGCTAATTTTCTTTTCACGATGCAAATATACAAAAGATCAGAAGAGGGTTAGATTGCCTGATTTCCTGAATTTGGTCAGGTCAAAAGGTGGCATTTGTCTTCCTCTAAGGTATCTCTGGCGGGAACTTCTAAACAGTTGCTTTATAATGTCGGCAATATTGCCTTCTCCTGACATCCTTCTTCCAAAGACAGAGTCATTGACTTTCCCTCCGTGTAAGGAGGAAATCTGGTTCCACACTTTATCAAAACGGTCCGGAAGATTTCTTCTAAGCCAATCTTCAAAAATCTTTGCGATGGATGCATTAAGTCGTACCACCTCCATCCCTGCTGTCATGGCACCGTGATCGGCAGCAGCCTTGATCAAGGTTGGAATTTCGTGGTGATTCAAACCGGGAATTATCGGCGCCGTCATGACTCCGGCCGGAATCCCGGCGGCCACAAGTGTCTCTATGGTCTTCAGACGTTTTATTGCACTGGCGGTTCGTGGCTCCATCAACGACCTGAGTCCTTCATCCAAGGTGGTAATGGAAATCATGACATGTACGAGGTGATCTGATGCGAGGTCTTTAAGTATGTCAATATCTCGTGTGATCAGACTGTTTTTCGTAATAATGGCAACAGGATGTTTATAACGGGCCAGCACTGCGAGCATTTTTCGGGTGATACCCAGTCTCCGCTCCAGCGGTTGATAACAATCTGTATTGCCTGAAAGCATGATCGGCGAGGGTTGCCACTTATGGTCTATTAGTTGCTGCTCAAGCAGGAGAGCTGCGTTTTCCTTTACGATGATCTTTGATTCAAAATCCAGTCCTGCGCTGAAGCCGTAGTATTCGTGGGTGTTCCTTGCGTAGCAGTAAATGCAGCCATGCTCACAGCCCTGGTATGGATTCATGGAGTAGGCCATCGATAAATCCGGGCTGTTGACTTTATTCACAATCTTTTTGGGATGTTCATAAAACAGCTGAGTTTTGGGAGACATCTGGAGTTCCTCATCCAAGCCTTCTATGTGCTCCGTGGTGTATTGTTCTTTAAGAAAGCGGTTTTGCGTTTTGATTTGCGCACCCCGCCCTTTCAAGTAATCGGGACTCATCCAACAATATTATACTAAAATATTTAGCATAGCAAGCCAACTTGATTAGCCAAATATCCTATCTGGAAACGCCTGTTCTGGAGTTGTTTTCTCCTGAGCTTGACAAAGCCGCCATCAGACTGCTGGTAAAGAGGGAAGACCTGAACCATCCGCATGTCTCCGGCAACAAGTGGTGGAAGTTGTCACCAAGTCTTGACGAAGCAATCCGGCTTGGGCATGAAGTTATACTCACCTTTGGAGGAGCGTATTCCAATCATATTCATGCCACTGCTGCAGCATCGAGAGCGGCAGGAATAAGAAGCATTGGCATCATCAGGGGAGAGCGGGTCACGCCGCTTAATCCCACACTCTCATTTGCCGAAGAGTGTGGTATGGAACTTCACTTTGTGACACGCGCCGCGTATTCACTCAAGAATACAGCGCCATTTTTCAACAACCTGAAAGAGAGATTTGGTGACTTCTACCTGATTCCTGAAGGAGGGACAAATGAACTTGCAGTACAGTCAGTAGCTGCTTTTGGGTTGAAGCTGATGAATGAAGTTGAGTTTGACGTGGCATGTCTACCGGTTGGGACTGGCGGAACGCTTGCCGGACTGATAAGAGCTTTTCAGGATGAGAGGGAAGTAATGGGTTTCTCAACTTTGAAGGGGGCAGATTTTCTGGGACAAGAAGTAGACAGGCTGCTCGCAGGCAAAATATGCAACCGCTGGTCAATAGAAGTGGCCTATCATTTCGGCGGATATGGAAAGACGACTCAGGAATTAAGGGACTTTATCCTTAACCAAAAACTTCATCACAATCTCCCACTGGACCCGGTGTATACCGGAAAGATGATGTTTGGGATTTGGGACTTGATCAGAAAAGAAATATTTCCCAGGGGGACTACATTACTGGCAATTCATACAGGCGGGTTGCAGGGAGGCCCGTCAGCCAAATAGATCCTCAAAGACTTCTGGAAGCCGGGCAAAGGGCTTGATTTTTATTTTGCTTCTTACGCCCAGGCTTTTCAGCGCGAATTTGGAAATATAGATTTCAGTAAATCCGAGTTTTTCAGCTTCTGAAATGCGTTGATCGATTCGGTTTACTGCCCGAAGTTCTCCGCCCAAACCTATTTCAGCTGCAAAACAAATCTTGTCGGAGACGGAAATCTCTTCCATGGATGAAATGATGGAAACACAAACTGCGAGATCAATAGCCGGATCTTCTACGCGAATACCTCCCGCCATGTTGAGGAAGACATCCTCTGTACCCATTCTGAATCCGCAGCGTTTTTCCAGAACCGCCAACAGCATGTTCAGCCTCTTCTGATCGTAGCCTGTCGGCGTTCTTTGTGGCGTGCCATAGGATGCTGGACTAACCAGACTTTGCACCTCAATGAGTAGCGGACGGTTGCCTTCGATGGTGGCACCAATAGTGGCACCGGCTTGCGGTCCCTCTTTTTGGGAAATCAGAATCTCGGAAGGATTGGACACTTCCTTCAGCCCCGTACCCAGCATTTCATAGATGCCGATTTCAGCCGTTGAACCAAACCGGTTCTTGGTGGTTCTCAGTATCCGGTAAGCAAGATGAAGATCACCCTCGAATTGAAGTACGGTATCGACCATGTGCTCGAGCACTTTTGGACCGGCGATGGATCCTTCTTTCGTAATGTGCCCGACAAGAAACACAGGGGTATTGGTCTCTTTCGCAAATTTCATGAGCTCACCGGCAGATTGCCTTACCTGGCCTACGCTTCCGGGGGTGCTTTCAATTGAAGGAGAAAATAATGTTTGAATCGAATCCACTATGACCAGTTGCGGCGACAGGGACTCTGTTGCGCGAAAGATCTGATGGGTATTGGTTTCTGTAAGGATGAAGAAGTCTTTGTTGGGTTGTTGTGTACCTATCCGTGTTGCCCTCATTTTAATCTGCTGCTCGCTTTCCTCACCTGAAACATAAAGGACTTTCATGTTTCGCAGTGCCAGTCCGATCTGGAGCATGAGTGTAGATTTGCCAATGCCTGGCTCCCCTCCTATCAGGATCAGTGAACCCGGCACAATGCCGCCACCAAGGACCCGATTTAGTTCGTTATCGGGTGCGACCGTTCTGATTTCCTTCCCGACGGATATTTCGTCAAGTGTACGGGGTTGTATGGTTCGCGTTTTGCCACTTTCCTGCCTCCACTCAAGTTTGGTTTCAGCTTTTGCGATAATTTCTTCAACAAAAGAATTCCAGGATCCGCATGAAGGACACTTGCCCATCCATTTTGAGGCTTCATATCCGCATTGCTGACAAAAAAATTGAGTTTTGGTTTTAGACATACAAGTGCAACAAAACTTGCCAATTTGATGAAGTTTCTGTTCTCATAAAGTTTTTAAATTCCGTGTCCATCTAACCCAAATATGAGAGCAACATTACTACTTTTAGTAATAGGCCTGTTAATTTCTTTACATGGCCTTGGTCAAAAAGCGCCAATTAAATTCGGTGAAGTCTCGATTGAGGAACTCCAATTGAAAAAGTACGACAAAGATACAGCGGCGTCGGCTGTTGTGCTTTGTGATTATGGCCAATCCAAAATGGTGTACAATCAGCAAAAAGGCTTCGCAATTTCATTTCAAAGAATTTTACGAGTCAAGATTTTTAATAAAAACGGATATTCTTATGCGGATCAGTCTATAAGACTTTACAGTGTTAATAGTGCCGAGGAGAGACTCGGTTCACTAAAGGCCGTTACCTACAATCTGGAGAACAACAAAATTGTGGAGTCGAAAATGAAAAATGACGCAGTCTTCAAGGAAAAGGCTGACGAAAACAACACGTACGTCAAATTTACACTCCCTAACATAAGAGAGGGATCGGTCTTTGAGGTTTCATATGATGTGACATCAGAATTTGTGTACAATTTTCAGGACTGGGATTTTCAGACCACGATACCAACCGTGCTGAGTGAGTACCGGGTTTATATACCGGAATATTTCCATTATGAAAAATACATGCAGGGATATGTGCCGGTTGATGAGCAGGAGGAAAGCCAAAAAAGGGCAACTGTCAATATCACGTACAGAGATCAAAGCAATGAGGAATTTCGCACAGGTGCCCGTTCGATGAGTCAGACAGAAACGGTTGACTATACAGAATACTTTTATCGCTGGGCAACAAGAAATGTTCCGGCCTTCAAGGAAGAACCATTCATGAACAACTACAGGGACTACATAGCCAGGCTGAATTTTGAACTCGCCTATACCCAGTTCCCTAACTCGCCGCGCAAGGATTATATAGGAACATGGGAAAAGGTCAATAAAGAATTCCTCGAGTCAGAATCATTTGAAGGATATGTTAACGGTGCAGGAGTTTTGAAAAAAACGGTGGAGACCACGGCGATATCACAAGATCAAATGGAAAATGCTGCACGACTTTATCAGTATGTAAAAGATAATGTTGAATGGAATGGCAACTACAGAATGTTTGCGTCGGATAATGCCAAGGCCGTTTTGGAAAACAAAAAGGGAAACGCGGCGGAAATCAACCTGCTTCTTGTAAACCTCTTTCGAAAAGCCGGGCTTGAATCTTATCCTGTACTGATCAGCACAAGAAACCATGGATTCATCAGGAAGAGCTATCCTCTTGTCAGTCAGTTCAACTATGTAATCTGCGCCTTGATCAGGGATGGCAAGCATGTTTTGCTGGATGCAACGGATCGTTCGCTGCCCATGATGATTCTGCCCGAAAGGTGTCTGAACAGCGAAGGACTCATGATAAGCGAAAAGGGTCCTTCATGGGTTAACATCAATCCAACTTTCAAATCCAGAACTGTTACCAGCTATACCCTGTCTGCAGACGCTGATGGAGCGCTGAAAGGCCCGGTTACTTTTGTGCGTGAAGGATTTGATGCGCAGCGTTCCAGAAAGAGCTACTCTGCAAAGGGAGAGAAAGAGTATGTTACTTCATTGGCGTCAGACCGTCATTGGGAGATTGAAAAGAGCACCTTCGAAAATATGACCAACCTTTCACTCAATCCAAAGGAGGTTCATGAAGCCACACTAAGTGAATATGCGCAGGTTGCAGGTCCAACAATCTATCTGAATCCATTGATTGAGGGAAGGATGGAAGAAAACCCCTTCAAATCAGAGAGCAGGGTTTATCCTGTTGATTTTGGGAGCCCGTTTGAGCGGATATGTACGGGCAAAATATCAATTCCTTCGGGTTATGTTGTGGATGAATTACCCGCTACAAAAGGGTTTAATTTGCCGGGTGGTGGCAGGTATTCCTATAACATCATGGTAAATGGCGATGTTATTCAGTTCACAAGTCAGTTTGTTATTTCGAAACCACTCTTCAGCCAGGAGGAATACCATGGTCTGAAAGAGTTCTATAATCAAGTTGTTGCAAAACAATCCGAGCAAATTGTTCTTAAGAAGAAATGAGGAAGAAAGCGTGTCTGCTGTTCATGGGACTTTTGATTGGTTTTGAATCATGGTCCGGCGCCAACAAGTATCCAGTCGCTTCTATTCCGGATGACCTGAAGAAGAATGCTAATGTGGTTTATCGTGAGGATCACATGACATTTACCATCCCGTCGAGAGACCGGGCGCGCCAAAAAACATATGTTGCAATAACTGTCCTCAATGAAAAAGGAAAATCAGCGTCGGTACGCGGGGTGGCATACAGCAGACTCGTCAAAGTGACTTCCATTTCCGGAGCGATTTATGATGCAGAAGGAAATCTTGTCAGAAAACTCAAGAACAGTGAGATCCAGGATGAAAGTGCAACAGGATCCAATCTGTTTACCGATGACAGGGTCAAAATCGCCAACCTCTCCCATATTTCATATCCATACACCATCGAATTTGAGGCGGAGCTGGAGTACCAGTACTTGTTTTTCATTCCATCATGGCACGTTATTCCTTCAGAGAACACTTCCGTGCAACATTCCCTGTTCACTTTGGAATTTGCACCCGAAGTACAGCCCCGATTTAAGACCTACCATACAAACGTCAAGGAGACTGAAAGATCTTCCAACGGATTGAAAAGCTGGACTTGGGAATTCAGCAATATGGGTGCAGTTGAACGTGAACCATGGGGCCCTGCCCTGTATGAGTCAACGCCTATTATTGTCGCCGCGCCCGGCGAATTTACTTATGAAGGATATTCCGGAAACATGAATGACTGGAATGGATTTGGTCTTTGGATACAAAGCCTCGCCATAGGAAGAGATCAGCTTCCGGAAGCAACCCGTGAGAAGATATTAGCGATGACAAGCGGTACGGAATCGACCGAGGAAAAGATCAGGGCCCTGTATAAATATCTTCAGGATCACACTCGTTATGTTAGCATCCAAATTGGCGTAGGAGGACAGCAGCCCGTTAACGCAGCGGAAGTGGACCAAAACGGATATGGCGATTGCAAGGGCCTGGCCAATTATATGGTAGCTATATTGAAAGCGGCCGGGATACAAGCCCGGTATGTACTTATAAGAGCAGGATCGAATGAGAATGACATTGACCCTGAATTTGTAAGCACGCAGTTCAATCATGCCGTTGCTGCGGTACCATTGTCGAACGATACTATTTGGCTTGAATGCACAAGTCAGACTAATCCCATCGGGTACGCGGGTACATTTACAGGAGATCGTCACGCGCTTATGATTACAGAAAAAGGCGGGCGGATTGTCCGGACACCAACGTATGCTCCGTCCTCCAACAGGCAAATGCGAACCATTAATGCGAGTCTCGCGAAGGACGGGAATATTACGGCTTCAGTGACTACGAATTATGAGGGGCTTCAGTTTGAAAATGATGATTTGGATGCCATTGTACATCAATCTCCGGAGAGACAGAAAAAATGGGTTTTGGAAAACACTTCTTTGCCAGGATTCGAATTGAAATCATATTCAATGATCCAAAAAAGCTTTCTGCCTCAAATAGAAGTAGCAATGTCCTTTGCCTCGAGATCTTATGCCTCGGTAAGTGGCAAGAGAATTTTTCTCAACCCGAACCTTCTAAACAGAACAGAGTACGTACCACGAAAACTTGAGCAAAGGAAGACACCCATCATCCGGAAGAATGGGTATGTTGACATGGATACGGTCCGGTTTACAGTGCCTGAGGAGTTGTATCCCGAATTCATTCCGCCTGTGGTGCATTATGAATCCAGGTTTGGATCATATGATGCCACATTTACATTCAGTTCAGGTCAGTTGATCTATACCCGCACCATGAAATGGAACAGGGGACGATTTCCTGAAGAATCCTATGAAGAATTTGCCGAGTTTTATAAAAGCATCAGCAAAGCTGATAATGTCCGTCTTGTATTTTTAAGCAAGACCTAGCCTAGACTATTTTGACGGTTTGTTCAACGGGCTATTCGATTCCTTTGCCATCTCATTATACACCAGTTTGTCGGCAAGGCCCGGCAACAGTTTGTTCAGCCATACCGCCAACTTCCCCTGAGTCGTCAGTATGAGGATTTTTTTGCGGTTGACCGTGGCACGATAAATATGATGAGCACATGCCTCAGCTGACATCATATTCTTTTCATCTCTCGGGGAATCACCCTGGACGGTCCCATCTTTCGTGAGTGAGCGTTTCCTGATGTTTGAAGTAGTAAAACCCGGGCATGCAGTAAGAACATGTACGCCGCTTTTCAGCAGTTCAGTGCGCAGCACCTCAAGAAAACCATTCAATGCAAATTTGGACGAAGAATAGCCCGTGCGACCCGGTAAACCCCTGTATCCTGCAATAGAGGATATTCCCACAACAGAACCCTTGTTCTTCATAATTTCCGGAAGGCAATATTTGGTCGCATAGAGGACTCCGTAGAAGTTGATGTCCATCACTTTCTTCACTACTGCGATATCAACTTCTGAAAAGAGCGCCCTCATCGAAATGCCGGCATTGTTTATGAGAATATCAATGCGACCGAAAAGTCTGACGGCTTCATCTGCCATTCGTTTATTATCATCTTCCCGGCTCACATCGGATTGAAGACCATGAATGGCGATTCCCTTTTCTGACAATTCATTCACAGTTGAATCAAGGTCTACCTTATTTCTGCCCGTGACCATGATTTTGGATCCATTACGACCAAATTCTTCAGCGAGTGCCTTTCCGATTCCGGACGACCCTCCGGTAATGATGACCACTTTGTCTTTCATGATATTGTTTCGGTAAATGTAAAGAATCATTGAATTAATTTTGGACAGCCATGTGGATCCTCAGACTCCTGTCTTATCTGCCTTTGCCGGTGCTCTATGCCTTCTCGGAGCTAATGGCTTTCCTTACTTATCATGTTGTTCGCTATCGTCGCAATGTGGTATATAAGAACCTTCGCCACTCCTTTCCTGAGAAAGCCAACCATGAAATTGCCAGTCTTGCCAGGGATTTTTATCGCGACCTGTGTGACTATGCGGTGGAAACGTTGAAGCTGCTGAGCCTGACTGAAGGGGAAATAAAAAAAAGAATGATTTGTGCTACTCCTGAAATTGAGCAAACACTAAGGGAGGAAAAGGGAATGCTTGTTTATCTTACAAGTCATCAGTTTAACTGGGAGTGGATGCTGCAGGCAGTTGTTCTTAATGGTAAGATCGATATTCATTATGTCTATCAACCCCAGAGCTCAAAATTCTTTGATGACTTTTCAAATTACCTGAGGCAGCGTTTTGGAGCAAAGGCTATCAGGAGGGATCAGGTGGGAAGGGAGGCGATAAGAATGCGTGGCACCCGATATGTTTTGGCTATCCTGGCCGATCAATTTCCCGGGCTGGACCATGACAAACGACACTGGACCTCATTTTTGAACCAGGACACGGCCTTTTTTGCTGGTAGCATTGCGATTTCGGTCAGGATGCAGAGCAAGATGTATTTCTTTTACAGTCGGAAGATCAGGAGAGGGTATTACGAATATTTCATCCTGCCGTTGGACCAGCCGCCTTATTCCACTGATGAGAAAGGTGTGGCAGATTTGTATGCGCGGGCTCTTGAGAAATCCATTCATGCGCAACCCCATAACTGGTTGTGGTCGCATAATCGTTGGAAGAGGACGAGGCAGGAAATGGGCGATGCATGATTAGTTCAGCATCATTTCAATATCCTCGCGGGTGAGCGCTTTGACAATGCTCTCTTCGGTGGTGATGAGATTTTCAGAAAGCTTCAGTTTGTTTTTCTGCAACTGGAGAATCTTCTCCTCAACGGTATTCCTCGTAATGAATTTGTAAGTGAATACCTTTTTTCGCTGACCAATCCTGTGGGCCCGATCAATGGCCTGTTGTTCGACCGCAGGATTCCACCATGGGTCGAGAATAAAGACATAATCTGCTTCTGTGAGGTTAAGTCCCAGACCGCCCGCTTTGATGGAGATGAGGAAGATCTTGAGTTGAGGATCCTTGTTAAATCTTTCCACCTGGTCTTTCCGATCCATACTGGATCCGTCGAGGTAAGCGTAGTCTATTTTCTTTGATTCAAGAAACTCTTTCACAATTTCAAGGTGCTTGACGAATTGACTGAAGATGAGAAGCTTGTGACCCTCCAGCAGGGCGTTCTCGATCATGTGGGACAAATCTTCCAATTTCCCTGAGTCACCTTTGTAAAAAGTGTCAATCATCCTGGGGTGATTGGAAAGCTGCCTGAGTTTAGTGAGGCCTTCAAGGATCGTCATTCGGGAGTTATTGATCCCTTCCTTCTCAATCATATCAAGAATCTTGTGGCGGTAAAATGACTTGGCCTCCTCGTATTTTTCCTCCTGTGCCGGAGATAGGTTTGTGTAGTAGATATTCTCGACTTTCTCGGGCAGGTCGGTAGCCACCTGTGATTTCAGCCTTCTCAGGATAAATGGCTTGATGATGGAATTGAGTTTCTTGGTCTTTGCCTCATCGTGCCGCTTTTCAATGGGCACCTGATATTCATTTTTGAAAAATGTCTGCCCGCCGAGCAGACCCGGGTTAATGAATGTCATTTGCGACCAGAGGTCCAGCGTGGTGTTCTCCAGGGGGGTTCCGGTAAGCGTAAGCCGCATGCGGGATTTCAATTGCAGAACGGCTTTCGCAATATTGGAAGTGGGATTCTTGATGACCTGCGACTCATCCAGAATGATGTAGTTAAAGTCAAATTTCTGAAGCGACTCAATATCCAGTCTTGTAATGCCGTAGGAAGTGAGGACAACATCATACCTGGAAAAGATGCTGATATCCTTGTTCCTGTTGGTCCCTGTATAAGTAAGGATTCTGAGGTGGGGTGTAAACTTCGCAGCTTCCATCTCCCAATTATAAATCAGTGAAGTGGGCATGATCAACAATGAAGTTCCCGCATTACCTTTTTCCTTTTCGGATTCGAGCAGCGCAAGTGTTTGCACAGTCTTGCCGAGACCCATGTCATCAGCAAGGCAGCCGCCCAGATGAAATTCATTAAGAAATCGCAACCAGTTGTAACCGGCTTTTTGGTAGGGTCTGAGCTGGCCCTGAAATCCGGGTGGGATCGAATAATCCTTGATGCCGGTGAAGTTCTCCAGGTTCTTCAGGCGCTCGCTCATATGCACCTTGGCCAGATTATTTTCCTGGAGCTCCTTTACAAGGCTGAGGTGATATTTATGGAGGATGGGCTTCTCCTGGCTGCCATGGGTTTCACTCATTGCAAACAGATCGCCGTATTTGATGAGCCATGCGTCAGGGATAATGGCGATCTCACCATTCGGGAGCTTGAATTCCACTTTCTTCTTCAGGATAAGTTTGCGAAGGTCCTTGAACGAGATTTCAAATTCACCAAAACGTATGCGCGCATGGATGTCAAACCAATCGATGCCTTCCTTGACCTCCAGTTCCATTACAGCTTTTCCCACGAAGTATTTTTTGTCGCGGTTATCGGGTTGACTGACCTCAAAGCCGAAGTTTAGGAGATTGACGCGATTCTCATTGATCCATGTGAACGCCTGTGCCTTTTCCACGGCAGTTCTGTAGGTACTCCCGAAATTCAATCCAAGCTTGTTCAGCATGAGCAGAAATTTCTTTTCTGCTTCAGCATCCCTTTTGATACGATGAAAAATGAATTGATCATCTTTCTTCTCCAGCACTACCGATACGGATTCTCCGCCACCAGGAAAGCGATGTTTGCCGTACCGGAAGGAGAGATCAAAGACAATTTTTCCGGCCTCGTCATGTCCGGCATTTTCTTCATGTCCGGACGTTGCGTCAAATAGTCCAGGAACGTCCCTGGAAGTTGCAGGGGGCAATTCTGAAATGGTCAACAGCGGATGCGGATCATGAACGTGGCGAAGGATTTCAAAACCGCTCACATCCACATCATCAAATGCTGCGATCAGGGGCGATATGAAATTCCGGTAATAATTATCCTCCAGATTTTTAGGTATGACAATTTTGGGCTTTGTCAGAAAGGGCATCAGTTTCTTTCCATCAACCGGACGGTCGAAACCACAGAGCTTTCCTTCAACCACCATCCATGCGGGGTTTCGGCAAACCATGTAGGCACCGGGCTGCGGGAGTTCGATATTTCTCTCTCCGCAACTGATGGTGGGAAAATAAGTTGTGCTATCCGCGCTTCTGATAAAGTGAAATTGAATGTGCGCGCGGTCATCCTGCACTTCGATCTTTCGCCATGTGGGTTCGCCGTCATTACCCATTTCATACAGGCGCTTACCCTTGAGTTTCTCCAGCACACTTGCGCGTCGCTTCTCCATGTACGCTTCTATCTGTTCCTGCAGAAGTTTCTCTTCGCCTTTGTCTTTCTTGAAAACCCTTGCAAAGAACTCTGCGGGCTTGATGGCCTTCTTTGAAAAATGCCGGAGAACGGCATCCTGGGTCATGCTGTCCATGAGTTCAATCAACTCATAATCACGGTCGTTAAGTCCTTTTGCAAATTCCCTGGCGTTTTTGGATGAGATGTTCTGGTGCTGATAGGTCAGTTTATTCTTCTCATCAAGCTTTACAATAAATGCCTCAAAAATGTATCCCAGAAACTCGTGCTGAAATAGCGAGTAGATCAGTTGGAACGGTTGCGAAGGGGATACTTTCATATTTTGATAGCCTTCTGCGGCTCACCATTGGCAGGGACTGCTGTTTACCCGTGACCAAGGCTAAAACCGCATTTTGGCACTGAAATGCCCGTTTTATGCAATCAGGAGCAGTCTCCTGAAGCCTTTCTTTCAGGTTTTTGCTGAAAGCAGAATTGCAAAATACGTATTTCTTGCGGAAAAAGCTGCGTCCCCGGGGCCTACAGATGATGCACGGAATAGGATCGGGCCGCAAGCCTGGCCGGTCGCAGTGAGACCAGGAGGGTCACTATAGTCATGACCGCACCGGTCAGGAAGAAGTCAGAAAAATGCATTCTGACCGGATAGTTGTTTACTATGGCATTTTCCATTCCCATGCCTACCAACCCGACGGTGGATTGAAGGTAGCAGAGCACAGCCCCGAAGATTAGCCCGATGCCAGCGCCGGTAAATGAAATAATGGCGCCTTCGGTAAGGAAAACATTGCGTACTGTTGTCTGGGAAGCACCAAGCGCATTGAGTATGGAGATATCCTTCTTCTTGTCGATGGCCAGCATCATGAGATTGAAGAAAATATTGATCGAGCCCACCAGCAATAGAAGGGTGAGCGAGAGGAATGTGACAAGCTTTTCCATCTTCAGCAACCTGTACAGGTCTTTGTGCTGTTCTTCATTGGTGAGCACACTAAAGCGATCCCCCAATAACGCTTTCAATTTGCGTTGGGTGGCGAGCGTTCCCGAGCCATCAGTTTGTACTTCCAGTGAAGTTCTCTTGTTGCCGTAATCGAGCAGACCCACAGCAAAGGAAAGAGGCACAAACATGTAGTTTTCGTCGTACGTCTTCTCAATGGAGAAAACAGACCCTGGCCGTATGCCCTTTCTGGAATAAAGTTTCGAGGGATCGAGGCTGTTCTGGCGTAAATTCTTCACATAAAACACCTGCAAGGCAGTGGTTGGGTCTTCAATATCAGCCGATAAAGTATAGCGTACGCCTCCGCCAAGTATTGCATAAGGAATGCTGTCCTTCATTAATTTCAATTCACCCTCTACAATGTGGTCATCAAGCCGGTGCTGATCGATAAAATTTTCACTGACGCCTTTCATGGTAACAACCATATCAGCCTGCCTGTAACGCACGTAAGCGTAGTCTTCGACAACTTCGGTAACCGTTTTTACCCCAGGCACAGATCCGATTCGATACAGCAGGCTATCATTCACCGGAAAGGACTTTCCTTTAGATGCTTCAATCTTCAGCTCCGGGTCAAAAGAAGTGTACAATGAACGAAGCAGTTCCTCCAATCCATTAAAGACCGACAACACCACAATCAGTGCTGCAGTGGCGAATGAGACACTTCCAACAGAAAGGATGGAGATGATATTAATGAAATTCTTCTTTCGCCTGGACAGAAAATACTTTCTGGCAATAAAGAATGAAATGTTCATTTACGGATAATTCAGGAGGCGTCTTCTGCAGGCGGGATGTGGAGGTTTCGGATGAGCTCATCCATTCGTTGAGCTTTTTCCTCAACCTCATCGATGAAGAAGGCAAGTTCAGGAATGATCCTTGCCTGATTCCGTATTTTGTCACCCAGGGCCTTCCTTATTTCGCGCTTGTGAAGATCCAGCCGCTTGAGAACTTCTTTCTTGTCTTTTGCCAGCATCATACTGATGTAAACACGGGCAAGGCTGAGATCAGGGCTCATCTTGACTTCTACGATACTGACAAACGATTTCCCGATCATCCCCTTTTTATCATACAAGAAAATATCACTGAGTTCTTTTTGAATCAGCCTGCCGTATTTCTGTTGACGAATACTCTCACCCATGCTGCAAAGTTAGCAAAGTCAGTGTGACCATTTGAGTGCCTGCGGCTTCGTTATTTTTTGGTTATTTGCATTCCCAAACTAATTCAGCAGTGCTGCGCTACTTCAGACTCAATGATCCATACCGGCTGATTGGATTGATGTTGCTCATGGCCCTGCTCGCCTTGACGCATTTTATTTTCCTTCCGGGACTTACGTTGGAGGAGATCAAGCACATTGTCATCGGTGAAGAGTTGGGGGAAAAACTTCTTTATGTTCGTCTCATAGACGATACGCCGCCACTGATGGCAATAACCGATTGGTTTCTTGATGCCTTGCTGGGCCGGTCATTATTTATGCGACACGTCCTTGCGCTCTTCATTCTCTTTCTTCAGGCAGGATATTTTGCCGTGGTTCTGATCAACAACAAGGCATATAACGAATCCAGCTATGTGCCTGCCCTGGTCTTCGCTGTTCTGTGCCTGTTTTCGTTTGATGTGATATCACTGTCACCGGATTTGCTTGCTTCATTTTTTTTGTTGTTGTCCCTTGATAATCTGTTTAAGGAAATTGAGTTCCGAAGTGAAAAAGATTCGTTGGTTTTGAACCTGGGGATTTTTCTGGGGATGGCTTCGCTATACGTCTTTTCATATGTCATATTCCTGTTCGGCTCCATTATCCTGATGGTGATCTTTGCCAGGACGTCATTGCGGAAGGTTCTATTGCTTCTGTTTGGCTTCGCCCTGGTTCACGGCATTCTGTGGACAGTCTATTATGCGTATGACCACGCAGAGGAATTGTGGACTCACTTTTACCTTCCTAATCTGCAGATCCGGGATGAAAATTCCACTGATGTTGGGACTTTGTTCAGATTAATGGCCCTGCCCGTGATCTACTTTGTAATTAGTTTATTCATGCTAACGCGGGAAGCACGGTTCACCCGCTATCAGACCCAGCTATTTCAGTCCATATTTCTTTGGCTTTTGTTTGCTGTTATCGAAATCTGGGTCAGCCCTGAAATAAGACCCCATTCCTTCATCCCATTCTTTCCACCTTTGGCTTACCTGATCAGCCACTACCTGCTGCTTATCCGCAGGAAATGGATTGCAGAAACCATGATGTTCCTGCTCATGTTTGGCGTGATAACCGTGCATTACACTTCATATTTCGAAAAGATGCCGGGGATAAATTATGAAAGCATGTTCCCAAGGCAGATGGATGCTCATCAATTGCCCATAGTTGACAAGAAAGTGATGGTGCTTGACACGGACTTGTCCATTTATGAGCGAAATGAAATGGCCGGTGACTTTCTTAACTGGAATCTTTCAGAGAAGTATTTCGCTGACCATGACGAATACGACAATATCATCAGGATTCGGGAGGCCATGCTGAATGATCCGCCGGATGTGATTGTTGATCCGAATAATGTGATGGCGCCTATTCTGTCAAGGATTCCGGAACTGGAAACCCGGTATCACAAACAGGGCATTTTTTATGAACAGCATTAGAAGATCAACAGGCAATCTTATCAACGCGTCTGGCGTGGCGGCCGCCCTCAAAATTCGAGTGCAGGAAGCGGTCGAGAATCTTTTCTGCCAGTTGAACCTCAATAAATCTTGAGGGAAGGCAGAGAATATTGGCATCATTATGCTTGCGACTCAGCGCTGCAAGTTCTTCGGTCCAGCAAAGTGCGGCGCGGATTCCCGCATGCTTATTGGCAGTAATCGCAACGCCATTTCCGCTTCCGCAGACCAGGAGACCCAGTTCAAATTCCTTCTTTTCTACTGCGCTCGCCACAGGATGTGCAAAGTCCGGATAATCGGCGGAGTCTGCAGAAAAAGTACCGAAGTCCTTGAATGTATAGCCGGCATTTTGCAGCCAACCTTTGAGGTGCTCTTTTAATTCAAATCCTGCGTGATCGGATCCAACGGCTAGCGTAATCATCATGCGGTCATTTCATCGGCTTTAGCCTGTTCTTCCTGTTCCTTCCTTTTTTGGCGAACTACATAGGCCGAGATGAAAATACTTATTTCATAGAGCAGAAACAACGGCATTGAAATCAGAATCTGGCTCAGAGGGTCAGGAGGAGTCACGATGGCACCAATTATAAGAATAACGACAATGGCATGCTTCCGGTAGGTCCGCATGAATTGCGGACTTAATATACCGATGCGAGTGAGGAAATAGACGACAACGGGAAGCTGAAAGAGCAGTCCGCTTCCAAATACCAAAGCCACAAAAGTTGAAACATATGAGGTAATGTCAAATTCATTGACAATCACGTCGCTGATGGAATAGGAGGAAAAAAACCACGTCATCATCGGACACAGAATGAAATACCCGAAAGAGACGCCAAGCAGAAAAAGAAATGACACCGCCAGAACGGCGCCCCTGGAATTCCGCAATTCATTCTGATGAAGACCGGGTCTTACAAAACTCCAGATTTGATAGAAAACGTAGGGGAACGCAGCTATGAATCCTATGACGAATGAAGACATCACCTGCATGGTGAACTGCCCCGTCATGTACCTGCTTTGAATCTTAAAGGGAAAAGGCTTTACGCAAAGGGAGTCCACCGCACCGGTCCATTCACCCAGCGTGCAGAGCCACCGGAATGTAGGGAAATCTATTCGCGCGGGGGCGAAGATGATATTATGAAAAATCCATTTGGAAAAGACGAAGGCAAGAATCATGAAAAAGATTACTGCCAACAGCGACTTTACAATATGCCACCGGAGTTCTTCCAGGTGGTCGAGGAACGACATTTCCTTTTCCGGCTCTTCATTCATGGTCACACAAACAGTTTAACAGGTTCTCACATTTCAACGACAATGAACTAGGCGTACAACGGAAACTTCTTCATGAATTGATTCACCTTCTTCTTCACTCCTGCGAGATGCTTGCCATCTGTTGGTTTCTCAAGTGCTTCATCGATCAGGGCTACAATCTTGATGACATCTTTTTCTTTAAGGCCGCGGGTGGTCACAGCAGGCGTACCTATTCTCATCCCGGAAGTCACCATGGGAGATTGGGTATCAAAGGGGACCATGTTTTTGTTGATCGTGATGTCCGCTTTGATGAGCGCCTCCTCTGCGATCTTTCCCGTCATATTTTTTGAGCGGAGGTCGATAAGCATAAGGTGGTTATCGGTTCCATCAGAAATGACTTTATATCCCCTGCTGATAAATTCATTAGCCATGGCCGTAGCGTTTTTTGCCACTTGCACAATGTACTTCATATAATCATCGCTCAAAGCCTCCTGAAAAGCGACAGCCTTTGCCGCGATCACATGTTCCAGTGGCCCCCCTTGTGTGCCCGGAAAGACGCCAGAATCCAGGATGGAGGACATCTTGCGTATTTCGCCCTTTGGGGTCTTGATTCCCCAGGGGTTTTCAAAGTCCTTACCCAACATGATAAGACCACCGCGCGGCCCACGCAGTGTTTTATGTGTTGTGGTGGTTACAATATGGCAGTGCTCAAGCGGATCCTTGAGAAGCCCTCTTGCGATAAGGCCTGCAGGATGTGAAATATCTGCGAGTAGCAATGCCCCGACCGCATCGGCTGCGGCCCGCAGTTTTGCATAGTCCCAATCGCGGCTGTAGGCACTGGCACCGCAAATAATCATCTTCGGCTTTTCGCGCAGGGCCGTCTCCATTACCTTATGGAAGTCGATACGACCTGTTTCAGGCTCAACTCCATAAAAGGATGGAACGTACAATTTCCCCGAGTAATTCACAGGCGAACCGTGTGTAAGGTGACCGCCGTGTGAGAGGTTGAACCCGAGAATCTTGTCACCGGGTTTGAGACAAGCGAGCATAACGGCCGCATTGGCCTGTGCGCCGGAATGCGGCTGAACATTGGCCCAGCTTGCACCGAAAAGTTCCTTGATGCGGTCTATTGCAAGTTGCTCGATTTCATCCACCACTTCGCAACCACCGTAATACCGCTTGCCAGGAAGACCCTCAGCATACTTGTTGGTGAGAACAGTGCCTTGCGCCTTCATAACCTGTTCTGAGACAAAGTTCTCTGACGCAATCAGTTCAATACCGCTTTGCTGACGATGCTTTTCCTTCTCAATCAGATCGAAGATGATTTTGTCACGCTTCATAAGGGGATGGTACTTTTCGTTGAAGGGACAAAAGTAGCCTATGGGTGCCGAATGGCAAGGATATGTAAGGTGTTTTACCAATCGCGTCTCCGCAAGGCGAAAACGCATAAGGATTTACCATGAACCGCTGGCACCACCGCCACCGAAGCTGCCGCCACCGCCTGAAAAACCACCACCACCGCTGCTCCAGCCACTTCCGCCACCGCCACCACCGATATACCATCCGCCTGAAGACCAGCCTGAGCCTCCACCTCTTCGTGATCGCAGAATAATAATCAAAATGATAATGAAGATGATAAACCCGGTCGCCATGCCGCTGCTTTCACCAGAGGCCGGTTTGCTACCGTCAGATTTGTACTCACCCTTTACTGCCATCATGATGCCATCCACAGTGGCATTTACCCCGCCCGCATAGTCGCCTCTGCGAAAAGCTGGTGCCAATTCATTTCGTATGATTCTGCCGCACATCGCGTCAGGAAGCGGTCCCTCCAGTCCCTGTCCAACTTCAATCCTGGCTTTTCTGTCCTGGATTGAAATGAGAAGCAGAGCACCATTGTCGCGGTCCTTGGTACCAAGTTTCCAGGTTTCGGCTACACGCAGGGCATATTCTTCGATGATATCACCATCAAGAGAAGGTATGATAAGTACAGCTATCTGGTTGGTCGTGGAGTCTTCGAAAATCTTAAGCTTTTGTTCCAGCTGCTGAACATCTTGTTCAGCCAGTACACCTGCCTCGTCATGGACGCGCTGACCCCAAAGCTCAGGAATCTTTTTTTGCGCATAAGCGCTTTCTTCGGTTAGGATAGCCAGAAATGAAAGGATCAGGAGGAAGGGTAAATATTTCATGATCAGGGAAGGTGGCTGATAAAAGATCTATTCAGTTCTCAGATCGTCGCGTAATTCATTAATGTCGTCCGGGGTCTTGAGAAATCCCTTTTCGAACAGAATTTCCCCACATCGCAGAATGGCAGCTTCAATGCCGTCTATCACCTGACCACTCTTTATCTTCTCAATAATGTTCTTCACCATCTTGTCCCATTCTTTTTGATCCACCACTTTGCTGATTCCGCGATCCGCCATCACGATCACCTCTTTTTCAAAAAAGGAAATGAAGATCATGATGCCTGTCCGATGTTTTGTGTGAAAGACTTCTTCTTCGAGAAATGCATTTTCAGCCCTTTTATGTGTTGCCTGGTCCATATGAGACTGACTCAGCAGCAGGCGCTTCAATGGATCAAGTGTGTGGGTGAGCACTGTACCCAGCAGACCGCCGAGGGAGACAGCGAGAAATATGAACAATGGATCATATAAAGCGAGCGAAGGCACATAGCGGTCCAAAACAATGATCAACAGAAAACTCATTGCGGCAAACAAGATGGCCCCGCGGTAGTTGGCTATGGTGTAGAATCCACTTCGCTCAACAAAGACGGGCACAATTTCTCCGGATATCTTGTCTTCGGCTTTTCGAACCGCCTCCTTGATCCTTTCCAGATCACCGGAAGAAAACCTGCTTTGAACAGACATAGTACGTGGATTGAAACAGTAACAAATTTAACAAACCGCAGTAGATTGATATGCCCCTGGACGCCGCAGGCAACTTTTCATTTTAAGGACTCACATTTCCCTTGCTTTTCCACCGGCCAGACTTCATATAGATGAAGGCCATCGTAAACATGCATATCCAGTATACCCATTCGCTCGCCCATCCCCACGTGATGGATAAATTCAAATATTCGAGAACGACATACACGTAGATCGAATAGATAATAATGGTGACCAGTTCGATTATGAGATTGACCATGGTGTTGCCTGTACCAGTGACGGAATTCAGCCACACAACAGAGAAGGACATCATCATGAGCGCCGTTGACACCACGCGTACCACGGGAATTGCCTCGGACACGAATTCAGGACCCTGCCCATAAAATGACAGGAAGGCGGCGGGAAACAAATTCAGAAGCAGTGTAATGACAGCGGAGCAACCAAGACTTATTTTGACAATTCGCCTGATGAGTGGCAGCACCTCTTCTTCTCTGCCTTGCCCGATGATATTGCTGACCATTGTGTTGGTGGTTGCCGCAAAAGACCAGGAAAAAATGCCGGCAACGCCAAAAATATTCCGCATGGTGTTGGAAATCGCAAGTGCCCGTTCGCCATGATGCTCGATCAAAATGTAGAAATATTCCCATGTGATAATACTAATGGCGAATTGCGCAATAAGCGGTGAGGATTGATAAAGGATCAGCCGTATGGTGCTCAGCCGCAATTGAGGTTCTTCAAAAAATGCAAATTGTTTGTGAAGTCCTTTCCAATGAATAACAGCGTAAATCACGAACAAGCCTGCGGCTTCCGCGACAATTGAAGCAACTGCGGCACCATTAAAGCCCATGGCAGGCAGTCCGAAGTGACCGTAGATCAGGGAATAGTCCAGGACTATGTTGGTCGCAGCCTCTGCCAGTGTGCCCCAAACCAGGAATCGTGTTTGATTGGTGCCCACGAGAAGAGCATTTCTCATCACATACAAATAAAGAAAGGGAAGACCCCAGATGCGGATGTACAGGAATTCAATTGACTTCTCGGCAAGCTCCTGATTATGAATGGTAGCACGTAGGATGACAGGTGCAACCCCAAAGGAAATGACAATCCCAAGTGCCGCGATGGCAAGTGCCACCCATACACCATGAAAAAAAAGCTGGCCTATCTCCTTGTGTTGGTTTTGTCCGGCTCTTCTCGCTATAAGGGCCTGAAGCCCATTGTTAAGGCCATTTCCAATCACTGCAAAAATGAGATAGTAGACGCCAGTAATTCCTGCACATGCAAGCGCTTGCTCCCCCAGTCCGCTGAGAAAAATATTGTTTGTAATGAAGTTAACCTGGGGAACCAGCAAGGCCAGCGAAATGGGCATTGCTATCCCGAGAATCTGCCGGGTATTGGTTCCCAATCTTAGGTCTGAAGTGTTGACAGTCATAGTCGCCCTGGCACAGTACAAATCACCTGTGGGTTCTCCGGCAGCAAAACTAATACAACAAGGCGATCACATTACCTTTCATCCTTAATCGTGCATTCAATAACAGGTTCTTGTTTGAATTGCCGTTTGGCTTCCCTAATTCTGTGAGTAAAATCAAGCAGTTATGAAAGTCAAATATCACCTGATCACCTTGTTGGCAGCCTTGTGTCATGTTTATTCGACGCAGGCACAGACCCTGCCAGCCGACAAAGGACTGAAGAATCTCAAATGGAGAGCAATTGGCCCGGCTAATATGGGCGGCAGAACAACCGATATCGTTGGGATACCAGGAGATCCTGCGACGTTCTATATCGCAGGAGCAGACGGAGGCATTTTTAAAACGACCAATGCCGGAGCTACCATGACTCCCATTTTTGATAATCAGCGGGCCTATTCAATTGGCACCATCGCGGTTGCGCCTTCTGATCATGAGGTACTTTGGGTGGGAACCGGCGAGGGCGATCCGCGCAACTCCGTGGGTTATGGTTATGGAGTTTATCGTTCCACAGACGGCGGCAAGACATGGTCACATCTCGGCCTGGAAAAGACGGATCGCATAAAGCGCATTGTTGTACATCCTCAAAATCCTGATGTGGCCTGCGTCTGCGCGCTGGGAAGAGAGTGGGGTCCAAATCCTGACAGGGGAGTGTTCAGAACATTGGATGGAGGCAAGACATGGGAGAAGGTTTTGTACCTGGATGAAAACACCGGCTGCTCGGATATTGCCATGGAGTGGAACAACCCGCGAATCATGTATGCAGGGATGTGGACCTTTCGCAGAAAGCCGTGGCGTTTTGATGACAGCGGGGAGAAAACCGGGCTGTACAAGTCTATTGACGGCGGGAAAACCTGGGCAAAAATCTCTCACAAAAATGGACTGCCTGATAAACCGATGGCGCGTATTGGAGTATCCATCGCCCAAAGCCAGCCCAACATTGTGTACATGATCACAGAATTCAAGGAGGGGGGTACACTATTCAGGTCAGAGGACAGAGGTGATTCCTGGAAGATGGTTAACGATGATCGCGAACTAAACTTCAGACCGTTCTACTACAGCGATGTAAAGGTTGACCCCACCAATCCTGATCACGTATATACCTTGTCAGGAGGACTCAACAAGTCTACAGATGGAGGCAAGACTTTCACTACCGTGGCGCGCGGCCAGCACGGAGATAATCAGGGATTGTGGATCGATCCGATGAACTCCAATCACGTGCTCAGCTCGGATGATGGAGGATTCAGGGTGAGCTACGATGGCTTGAAAACTATTGACGCCATCAACAATATTGAACTTGCGCAATTCTATCAACTTGTAGTGGATGATCGTGACCCCTACTATGTGTATGGCGGACTTCAGGACAACGGAACCTGGACAGGCCCGAGCAATTCACTGCACCAAATCGGCATCCTGAAAAGAGACTGGATCCAGGTAGCGGGTGGTGACGGCTACTATGCAGTGCCCATTCCCGGACATGAGAATGAAGTTTATGCCAACCTTCAGGGCGGCGTGATCTTCCATGTCGACACAAAGACAGGTAACGTTCGTACTATTCACCCGTACCCAAAAAAGATCGGATCTGCCGGCGAGGGCATATCAACTCATAAATACAGGTTTAACTGGGATTCTCCGATTCATGTCTCACCTAACGATCCGAACACGGTTTACACCGGTGGGAATGTTTTGTTCAGGAGTCGAGACAAAGGCTATGCGTGGGAGGAAATCAGTCCGGATCTTACTACAAACGACAAGTCAAAGCAACAATCTTCAGGTGGAGAAATCTATCAGGATAACACGGCAGCTGAATTTCATTGCACCATCATGGCAATTGCGGAATCGCCTGTCAAGAAGGATCTGATCTGGGTGGGGACTGATGATGGCAATGTTCAGCTTACGCAGGATGGCGGCAAGACGTGGACGAAGATGGTCATTCCAGGCCATCCTCAGTTTGGATGGGTGTCAAAGATTCATGCTTCTGAGCACGATGCCGGCACCGCGTTTGTGAGTGTTGACAACCATCGCCTTGATGACTACAAGCCTCACGCCTTTATGACAACAGATTTTGGGAAGACATGGACAACCATCAGCAACGGATTGCCTGAAGACTGGGTTTATGTGGTAAGACAAGATCCGCATAATCCCAATGTGCTTTATGCAGGAATGGAGCACGGCGTGTTTGCTTCCATGGATAAGGGGAAAACCTGGACGAAGCTCAATAACAATCTGCCGAATGTTTCTGTAAGAGACTTAAGGGTACAGAAGAGAGAGCATGATCTGGTGGTGGCAACGCATGGAAGGGGAATCTGGATAATGGATGATATGCGGGCGATTGAGGACTACGCTTCCATTGGCGGCAAGGAACTAGCAGTTTTCGCACCCCGTACTGCCACACTATGGAATTATTACTCGATGATTGAAGAGCAGGGCAATCGCGCTTACCGCGCAAAGAACCCGGACTTTGGTGCCTACATCAATTTCTATCTTCAGAATGATCCTAAGCAAGCCTTAAATATTGACATTACAGATGCATCAGGAAACAAGGTGAGATCTCTCAAGGATTCCACTTCAAAGGCGGGAGTTAACCGTATTGTTTGGGATTTGAGATATCAGGAGGCCGAGAAACTTAACCATCCTGTTGCCAGTGGCTGGGGCGGCTGGGTGTTGCGACCCCTGGTGCCTCCCGGTGAATACACCGCTACCATTTCCGCTAATGGTCAGACAGCCGTGACCAAAATCACCGTCCGGGCTGATCCAAGGATTAATGCCACACAGCAGGATTATCAAGCCAAAACAGAGACTTTATTATCGCTCCGCGATCAACTATCCCAAACGCACAGGCTGATCAATACAACGGATGCAACCATTCAGCAGCTAAAGGAACTGAAGTCGCGAATCAAGTCGGCCGGCGATCAGTCTGGGGTAGACCCTACGGCAAATCCTTCCATTGATGAAGCCATCAAGAAATTGAAGGAATTTGAAGATGAAATATTGCGCAGACCGCCGCCCAACATGGGATACCGTCAGGGGCCGCGCCTCCGTGAAGAAATATCTGAACTGATGGGTGCCGTTGACGACGCAACTGCCCGTCCCACCACACCGCAGATGGGCAGGGCGCAGGAACTTCGGCAAGAAACACATGATGCCACGAATCAGTTACAGAAAATTGTTAGTGATAACGTGAATCCAATAAATGAGAAAGTGAAGTCGCTGCCTGCCATTACGGTGACAAAACCAGACAAGAAGGACATGTAAGGGTTTGAAATCAGTAGAAGGGGCTTTCTCTACTTTGAGACAGCCCCTTTCTTGTTTTTATCTGTTGGAAGAAGAATATCAGGTGCGGAAATTCGTCTTTTCAATTAAAGAACATGCAAACCATTTTGGGAGCGAATGGAATTATCGCAAGGGAGCTTTCAAAACATCTTCCTGGCCATACGGACAAAATTCGCCAGGCAAGCCGGCATCCACAGAAAGTGAATGCAGAGGATGAGCTGGCAGTAGCGGACCTCTTGAATTTCGAATCGACTGAAAAGGCGGTTGCCGGGAGTGATATTGTGTATCTTCTAGCCGGTCTCGAATACAAGGCCTCAGTTTGGGAGGAACAATGGCCAAAGGTTATGCGAAATGCAATTGACTCCTGCAAAAAGCACAACAGCAAACTGGTTTTCTTCGACAATGTATACGCCTACGGCCGCGTCTCGGGTCCGATGACGGAAGAGACGCCATATCATCCCGTGAGCCGAAAGGGAGAGGTTAGGGCAAAGATTGCCGGAATGCTAATGGATGAAGTGAAGGCTGGTAATCTGAATGCCATGATTGTAAGGAGTGCTGATTTCTATGGGCCGGGATCCCTCCTGAGCATGACCTACTCAACTGTTTTTGAACGCCTGAAGGCAAAGAAAGGCGCGCAATGGATTGGCAATCTCAGGACAATCCACAGTTTCACTTATACTCCAGATGCCGGTAAGACCGTAGCCATGTTGGGCAATTCTCCAGATGCATACAATCAGATTTGGCACGCACTCACCAGCAGGGAAAAGATAACAGGTGAGGACTTTGTGAGGATGGCCTGTGAAATCGCTGATCAGCCATACCGGGTGCAGGCGATGCCACGATGGGGAGTTCGTTTGATGGGATTATTTATTCCAGTGTTGAGTGAATTGGTGGAGATGATGTACCAGTTTGAAGAGGACTATATTTTTGACAGCACGAAGTTTGAGAATGCCTATAACATGAAGGCGACATTATATGTGGAGGGAATCAAATCCTGTTTTTGATCATTACAGTTTTCGATTCTCTTTCCGTTTATATTGGGTAAATTTGTCGGAAATCAATAGCCGCATATGAAAACCAATTTGACCCTCTTTTCCAGGTTGTCTGCACCCTTGTTTATGTTCCTGATCGTTGCGGCTTGCGCGCAGAGCAGTCAGAAGGGAGCAGATGCGTTGTCGCCAAAGGAATTTTCAGAACAACTCAAGAAAGATCCCTCCATCGTTCTTATCGATGTGAGGACTTCAGAGGAGATGAAAGACGGATATCTGGAAGGTGCGGTCCACCTGGACTTCAATAACCCGGGATTTCAGAAATCAATCGACAGTCTGGATCACAGTCGCAAATATTTTGTGTACTGTGCGGCCGGAATACGAAGTGGCAAGGCAATGAAGATGATGAAGTCAGCAGGCTTCAAAGACGTCGTTTCACTGGACGGCGGAATTAACGGCTGGAAGGCGCAGGGCTTGCCCGTAGTTCATTAAGACGGAGTCTGCGCGGCGATATGACATGGGTGAGAATTCCTGATTTCTCACCTGATTGTGGTGTAACGACGGCAATCCTGGTGCAAGGATCGCTTTTTGGCCAAAAGATTCACTTTGATCTTATATAGCCCTGAAGGACGTGGTAGATCTGGAGTTTATGACTGCCGCCGGGTCTGATAAATCCGGCCAGCAACATCATTTTTTTTGCAGGCTCAGATCAGGGTTATACTTTTGATGTTCGTCAGGAATGCAAATCATCAATTCCATCCTAACCTGGGTGATGAAGAAGCGGATCCATCAGATGGAACTCTTCATGAAATACCCCCATGACGTGCAGGAAGAGCTTTTGCATAAGCTGCTGCTTACTGCCCGCCCGACTGAGATTGGTCAGAAGTATGGATTTGATGAAATCGTCAACTACAATGACTTTGCGCGGCAGGTGCCGGTACACACTTACGAACGCCTCTTTCCCTACATCGAGAGGATGATGAAGGGTGAACAAAATGTGCTCTGGCCGTCAGAGATCAAATGGTTTTCGAAATCATCAGGCACCACGAATTCAAGGAGCAAGTTTATTCCTGTTTCGGCGGAGTCGCTTGAAGATTGTCACTTCAAGGGTGGGAAGGACCTTTATTGCATTTATGTTCACAACTTTCCGGAAACGAATATCTTTTCAGGCAAGGGGTTGGCCATCGGAGGTTCTCATCAGGTTAACGAACTGGACCCCACCTCCAATTCTCATTATGGAGATGTCTCTGCGGTGATCATGCAGAATCTTCCAGCTTGGGCTCAAATGATTCGCACACCCAGCCTGGAGGTGGCGTTGATGAGCAATTGGGAGGAGAAGATTGAAAAGATGGCAAGGGAAACGATGACCGCTGACGTCACTCACCTGGCAGGCGTTCCCACCTGGACCGTTCTGCTCCTGCAACGCATTATGGACTTGACAGGTAAGCCAATTCTCGAAACGTGGCCCAACCTGGAGGTTTTCTTTCATGGAGCGGTGGCGTTTACACCATACCGCAGCTTGTTCAGATGCCTTATTCCGAGTGATCACATGCATTACTGGGAGACCTATAATGCCAGCGAAGGTTTTTTTGGCATCCAGGACCAAAGCAATTCAGATGAATTGTTACTGATGCTGGATTACGGCATTTACTATGAGTTTATTCCGGTTGAAGAATCCGGTCTTGAAAGTCCCCACGTCGTTCCGTTAAGCGAAGTGGAAGTTGGCAGGAACTACGCCATGGTCATTACAACCAACTCGGGACTGTGGCGATATAATATCGGGGATACCATTAAGTTCACCAGCAAGTCGCCGTACAGGATAAAAATATCCGGAAGAACCAAGCATTTCATAAATGCCTTCGGTGAGGAAGTGATCATCGAAAATGCAGAGACCGCCATTACGCAGGCTTGCGAGAGAACGGGCAGCATCATGAATAATTTCACGGCGGCTCCAATTTATATCGAGCAAAACAAGAGAGGCGGCCATGAATGGATCATTGAGTTTCACGTGCCGCCGCCAAACATGGACCAATTTACAGGAATACTTGACGATACACTTCGCCATGTCAATTCTGATTATGATGCAAAGAGATTTCATGACCTGGCACTGATCGCACCAAGAATTCACAGCGTTCCGGAAGGAACCTTCTACAATTGGATGAAAAAAAGGGGAAAACTGGGTGGTCAGAATAAGGTCCCACGGCTCAGCAATTCGCGTGAATATGTTGATGACATCCTTTCGATGATCGCTTCCCTTGCCTGAATCAGGCCGGCTTCCATTTGATAGTGCAGCCTATTGCTTTGGTCTTTTTAACGGGCACCTCTTTTCCGGAAAGCAGGGCATCGATGGCATCTTCCACATAGCGTACTGTTACTTTGTCGGGACTGCGTGGGTTGTCGTCAATGGTTCCGATATAGGCTACTTTGAGTCCCTGCGGTGTGCGATTTAGCACAAAGACATGTGGTGTGTTGGTGGCGCCATAGGCTCTGGCAATTCCTTGTGTTTCGTCTATCAGGTAAGGGAACTTGTAGGTATGCTTTTTTGCCTTGCTGATATTGTCGTCAGTGGATTCACCTGGCGATGAATTGTCGCTTGCATTGATGGCTATCAGGGGGAAGCCTTTTGATACGTACTTCTCATTCAGGGCGATTATCCTGCTGTTATAGGCTTTGCTGTACGGGCAGGTATTACAGTCAAAAACAACTATAAAGCCCTTCGCATCTTTGTAGTCGGCCAATGAAACCGACGTGCCATCTACGTTCTTCAGTTTGAAGTCAGTTGCAGTATCACCGATTTCGTATCCAGTGAACGACGGCCTGAAGGCGGTCAGCGCCGCAGACAGGATGCCCAGCAAAATCCATCCTTTCCTCATTGGATTAGTTGTTTACTTCGTCAATCAGTTTTTCAAGTTCTCCCTCTTGCAGCTGACGCTCGATGAACTTCCTTTTGCCATTGCGGTTGTTGACAACCAGTGTTGCAGGGAGCGCACCCGACCAGGTCTTTTCAATCCGATCAATCCATTCATTGGACGGACCCTTCTCGTTCAGTATAAGCACTTCAGAAAGGAGTTTCTTTCTTCTTATAAACGCCATCACCTTTTCCGGGTTGGGGTCAAGATCCATATCCATACTTACCAGTCGAACGTGCACACGGTTGTCAGAAAGATGCAATTTTTCAAGGAGGGGCATTTCCTTAACGCAGGGGGCACACCACGTAGCCCAGAAGTTTATCACCTGTATCTTGCTTTCGTCCCCCCTGATTGCGCTTTGCAACTGTTCCACACTTACGAGGTTCGCTTCCTGGGTTTGGGCGATTGAGCCTGTAATAGCCAGCATTACGACCAATAAGGCTAGGATATTTTGGGGTGGGGTACGCATCCGGAGACAAATTACAGAGCGCACAAATGTGCTAAAATTCAGGTAGTTACAAATCTCCTAAAAATGGGGTGTAAAGAATTCCACAAAATGGCCACTTTATCCACATGAAGGGAATATTATCATATAATAGATTGATAATATGTAAGTTACGACCAAAATAATAAATCACTTCTTTGTGGAAATCTTCGAAGGGTCTGGTGCGGGCAAGTGTGTTTAAGGCGTTCATATTCAAACCTTTGGAAGCCCCAAAGAATTGGAATATTGGGCAGAAACAGATTCAACATACCCGTAAGCAGGATCAGCGATCAGGCCATGTCTAGATCTGGTTTTCCGCCCTTACCTGAATGCCATTCTGAATTTGATTGGAGTCGACGCCTGCTCGGCTTTGGGCCCGGTATTCGGAACTTTCTGCTGCTCAAGCCATGAAAGATAATCCTGGTATAGCACGCAGTCATTCAGCAGTGTATTTTCCCGAACAATGCGTATGATCTTGTCTCTTTCCAGTGACTGCCAGATTTGAGTTTTCTGATCCTCAGGTAAATTGGAAATCCTTACGTACACTATACCGCGAAAATTTTCGGCCCTCATAGATCGTTCGGTTGTACTGTTTATGTATTTTTTGAAAGTCAGGTAACCCAAAAGATTATCCAAATGCGAAATCAGCGCAACAAATTCACCCTTGCAAAGGGAATTACCTATCTGAATGGGGCTTACATGTCACCTTTGCTTAAATCAGTTCAAAAGGCAGGGATAGATGGCATCAGAAAAAAGGGTAAACCATTTGGGATATCCTCAGACGATTTCTTTACAGAGGGAGAGCTGTTAAGAAAACAGTTTGCAGGTCTTATTAATCAGGATGATGCAAAAAGAGTGGCAATTATCCCATCCGCTTCATATGGTTTAAGTACTGCTGCAAGAAATATCATGCTGGAAGATGGGCAAAAAGTCATTGTCGCAGCAGAACAGTTTCCAAGCAATGTCTATCCATGGCTGCGTCGCGCCGCGGAGTGTAATGCCAGGGTCGAAATTGTTAAGCCGCCGGATACCACCATTTTGAGGGGGCAAAAATGGAACGATGAAATTCTTGCATCTATTGACCGGAAGACCAGGGTTGTGGCCATCGGCCATGTTCACTGGGCTGATGGAACCCGATTTGATCTTGAGGCCATCAGAAAGAGACTTGACGAAGTAAACGGATTGCTGATTATTGACGGAACGCAGTCCGTTGGCGCCTTACCTTTCGACATGCAGAAGATTCGTCCGGATGCCCTTATCTGTGCCGGCTACAAATGGCTGATGGGTCCCTATTCAATTGGCCTGGCCTATTTTGGGCCCCATTTTGACGATGGCGTTCCCCTTGAAGAAAATTGGATCAACAGGCTGAACAGTGAGGACTTTACTGCGCTGGTGAAATACGAAATGAATTATCAGCCTGGCTCCCTACGGTATGATGTTGGAGAGCACAGTAATTTCATTCTCGTGCCAATGATGATCCGTGCGCTTGAACAAATCAGAAGTTGGACGCCGGCTGCCATCCAGGGCTATTGCAAACGAATATCAGGACCTGCACTGGATTTGCTCCGGGCGGAGGGATTCTGGATTGAGGATGAAAAATGGAGAGGGCATCATCTGTTCGGAATCAGGCTGCCGGAGGAATACCGCCTCGATGATGTGAAAAAAGCCATGATTAAAAACAAAATCTCCGTATCATACCGCGGCTCGTCAGTAAGGGTTTCGCCACACGTGTACAACAGTGAGGAGGATTTTGCGAGGTTGGTAAAAGCCTTTCGAACGGTCAGGCCATCACGGTAATCATCGTTAGGATATGTCCTGCGAGTGAAAGATCTCCCTCCAATGTTACGCGACTGAGCACTGCATCAGCACGCAAAGCCCTGGTAAAGATTTTCCAGGATAAATCAACCGGAATAATAATACGCGCATCAGCACTGGAAGAAGTTTGTTCGGAAATATTCCACCGCCCGCCTCTTCTTTGAATCGCCCAGATTCCTCCGGCATCTGATGAGACTTCTACGATAACAGTTGTACCTTCTGTGCCTGACTTCTGATCATAGTGGTGGGGAAGTGCCATCATGAATGTTTCCAGAGCCGGCCGATAAAATTGTCTGTTCAAAATCGCGGGGAGATTCAAGGCATCGCGTATTTGCTGTTGGTGATGCCATTTTTCAGTGTACTCCCTTGCGATGTGAAACCAGTTTGGGGATTGCGTGTCGCCCGCCCAACTCACGGGATAAATAGCATCAGCGCAGGGATCCAATGCCTCAAGGCATTTGATATAATCTTCATGGGTGTGCTGAAGGCCGCTGACCAGCAAAGAAGTACTTACGCGTTTCATCGCCGCAACCCACTCATGGTTGATCTGATTAAGATAGGCAACCAGTTCGGCATAAGAGTCAACACGGGCTGACGGTGGAAGTGCATGATGGTCGCGATAGAGGGATATCGCACGGATATTTCCATCGAGGAGATGCGCAGCGATGTCACGTACCGACCATTTGGTTGCAACAGTAGGATGGTTCCATTGTTCGGAAGTCAGAGAGGAAAGAAGCTTAACCAGCTCCTGACTCAGGGGCCGGAACAAAGGAAGGATTTGGATCATGTGCTATTCAGAAACGACCACTGCCAACTTCTTACCGTCCGGGCTTATGGCGAGCCTGGTCACATCTTTCAGGACAGAGGTACCTCCGGTAACAACAACTTCTGTCCAACCGGCTTCTCCCGGTTTCATATAGAAAATCTTCGGTCCGTCACTCATCAGGATGCGTCCATCCGGAGTCCAGCACAGATCCTCTCTTGAAGTAATGGCCGGACCAATAAGGACTATCTTTTTGGTTCTTGTATTGAATTTCATGATCTGCCAATCCTTGCCCTCATTTTTCTGCACAAAACTGAAAGCTGTTTCATTGGGAATACGATGCAGTGATCTTCCAATATTGCTGGCGATCACCGTGTCGCGCTTCATCGGGAGGAGCAGGTAGTGCAATGTGTGTGGTTCTCCCAGCACAAATAGACCCAAATGACTATTGTCTGTCCAGACATGGTATCCGATGATCATATTGTCAATTATGATGCTGGGTTCACCGGTCCCGTCAATCGGATATTTGCCAAGGTCCTGGGCGCCATTGTCCCGTTGAATAATGCAGGAAATGTATTGCTTTTCTGGTGTGACAAGGGGTGAATATTCGCGTTCAGATGTCTTGGTGACAGCAACTGTCTGCTGGATCTTATAGTTGTAACTTTTGATGTCGGCGCGTCCGTCATCATTGAATGACGAATAGTAAACCAGCGGCAGGTTGGGATGAAAAGAGGGCTGGTTGTCATATCCCTTGTGATTTGTAATGTTAACGGGATGTGAGAGCGTTATCTTATCCTTCTTCATGGAGACATCGAAGAGATAGATGTCTGTCGGAGTCTGCGCGTAGGATAGAATCAAGCGGCATAGCAGGAGCAAGGTCAGAACAGCAGGTTTCATAGGTCAATGGAATTTCAATGAAGAAGTCTTCGTATCTGTGGAATATGATGAATCAAATGCTCGCGAAAAAATATGAGGGCATGCCTGGTATTAAGGTACCCTGCAATCACATGCCGGTAGATCAGACGATTAATCTTTTCATGAGGGATACCATCCAGAATATCCCGGAGTTCTTTTCGCACTTGAGTCCACTCGGCTTCCAATTGGGACGTTGTTTTGTATATCACAGTCTTGTCCACCACTGGTTTTGGTGCCCTGAATCTGAGCCCGGGAAATCGCTGGGTAATGGACAAAAGAGAAATCTTGAATTCTTCCCACCAGCCCGAATTCCGGGTTTGATCTATCCCGTTTAGCTTCTTGTTAATGTACTGTACGGAGAGCCGCTCAGCGGTAATGATATGACTGAGGATTTCGGCAATAGACCATTTACCTTCCTTCCTTCTGCGATTCAAATGGTCCTCCGTCAGGTGGCTGATCATTTGGAGTGTCTGGATTCGCTGGGCCTCCAGTTCATCAAAGACGCGTTGTAATGACGGGTGCATCGCATCTTAAAAGTAATCATTTAGTTTCTTCCTTTGGCCATTCGATTGATTTCCATAAATTAGAGATGGACTATCCCTTATTGAATGAACGACAACTATGCAGGCTTTTGGTTGAGGCTGGTCGCCTTGATCATTGATGCCATCATCATCGGCATTATTCAATCTTTCGTGGCTATTCCCATCTTTGCCGCAATTGGCATAACGGCCGTAGGGGGAATGGAAAATCTCGACATGAGTGATGCTGATAATGTAGTGGGTCTTGTAGGAGCTATCGTTGCAGCCGCAGGGGTGTATTGGGTGATTGCAACCACAGTTCAGCTGCTTTACTTCAGTTTCATGGAGTCGTCCAATCTTCAGGGTACGGTTGGTAAGATGGCGCTGGGTCTGAAAGTGACCGATATGCAGGGAGGCAAGCTTGACTTGGGTAAGGCATTCCTCAGAAATCTCTGCAAGCTGATTTCGAATATCACCATGCTGATCGGATATATCATGGCAGGTTTCACCGAAAAGAAGCAGGCGCTTCACGATATGATAGCCGGGACGCTCGTGGTGAAGAAATAGTCATACCACACCTTCAACTAAAACCAACCCAAAACTCTATGGACAGTAACGGATTCGGTTCGATGGGCACAGGAGTGCTGATCGTTTACCTGGCGATTATCGTAGTAATTATCGCGTCATTCTGGAAGATATTTGAAAAGGCAGGAAAGCCTGGATGGGCGGCCATCATTCCAATCTACAACCTGATTGTATGGCTGGAAATTATTAATAAGCCAATTTGGTGGATCATTCTTCTGTTGATACCCTTCGTTAACTTCATTATTATCATCATCCTGTATCACAGACTCTCCCAGGCGTTCGGACAAGGAATAGGCATGACGTTGCTCCTCATCTTCCTGCCATTCATAGGTGCACCGATGCTTGGATTTGGCAGCGCGACTTATACTAAACCGGCAGCCTAACCTGCTTACAACGTACCTTAAAGGCCGGATCAAACCGGCCTTTTTTATTGGCGGAGAAATCGAATGGCTCCAGGCAGGACCTGAATTTCAGCTGGCAGCCAGCCCTGCCACTCGCCTTCCGCCTCAACAGCTGCGGGAGTTGGTGAGGTGATGACGAGGGATTTTGCAGTTCTGTATTGAACGCATTCCTGCTTGATGCGCCTGCCCATCTTGGCTAACTGTAAACTATAAATGAACTTCCACCATGGCATATCCCTGGCAAGAAATACGGATAGAATTCCGTCATCCACCATGGCATCCGGCCCGACTGTAATGCGATGACCAAATGTGCGACCATTAGCCATGGCAATCACGCGGAACAATTCGTTGAACTCCCAGTCAGTCGACTTGATATGGATTTGCAGTGAGCGATGACTGATGAAAGCGGCAAGTATGGCCTTCAGGTAGGTCAAATCCGGACCGAGCAATCTCTTATCCCCGACAAGCCTTTTAACCACTTCAGGTCCCATTCCTAGACTGGCGACGTTGACAAAATATTTTTGCTGAGGCACACCGAGATCGTCAGCGCAAATCAATGAGCCAATGTCAGTTGGCTTACCCCCTGATTGAATTGTCTTGACAAGCTCGCTTCCGGATGCCGTGATTCCGCACGTGCGGGCAAAATCATTTCCTGTGCCCAGGGGAACGACGCCGAAGGTCAACATGTGTGGTTCAGCCGGAGTGGCGGATAAAACTCCATTGAGTACCTGATGCAACGTGCCATCCCCACCGGCAGCGATCACATGGGAATACTTATCCTTATCACGCACAACTTCCTTGCCCAGGTGCCTTGCATGTTCGGCATGCTGAGTTTCGAATACATTGACAGGGAAGGCACCTGAAAGAACAGGATGGATGGAATTGTAATAGAGGGATTTTCTGCGGGAGATTCCGTTGAGGATTACAGCTATACGGATTCCATCGGAAATCACTTACAACTTTTCTTAAGGGCTGCCTTGGCATCGGTTGACCCCAGTTCGTCCGAGCGTTTCAGGTCCAGGCAACCGTCATAGTTATTGTTCATCAACAGTTTTACCAATCCGCGCTGATAGTAAGTCTCAGGATCATTGGGATAGAGATCAATAGATCGGGAATAGTCATCAACGGACCCGGCATAATCTTCCTTTTCTGTCTTGCTCAATGCCCTGTTATCAAAGTAGGTCGGATTGGAGTCATCAAGCTCAATGGCCTTGCCGTAATCTGCGATGGCTCCATCGTAGTCTTGCAGGGTGTGTTTCAAAACACCACGAAGATTGAATGTTTCGGGGTCCTCACTGTCGATTTCAATGGTCTTGTTGTAATCTTCAAGCGCGCCCTTCAGATCTTCTTTTGCAGTTCTGGCAAGAGCACGGTTTTCATATTTCAGGGGATCTTTGGGATCAAGCTTGATGGCTACATCATAATCCGCAATGGCCTGATCGAAATTGCCCGTCTGATAATAGGCAACACCCCTGTAATTGTACAGGCCGGGGTCATTCTTGTCGAACTCAATGGCCTTGGTGTAGTCATCGATAGCACTGACAAACTCTCCTAACTCAGCTTTCACAACACCACGATTGAAGTATTTATCTGCATCGGCCGGACCCAGTTCCAGAGCCTTGGAAAAGTCAAAGTATGCTCCCTGCAAATCCTCCAGGTTGTATCGGGCAAACCCCCGGTTGGTATAGGCATCGGTCAGTTTGGGACTGAACCGGATAGCTTTATCGAGATCAATCAAGGCACTTTCATCATCACCCAGAGCTGTCTTGGCTTCTCCCCGGTGACTGAGCGCTTCGGCAAATGTCGAATCAATTTCCAGCGCGATGGTGTAGTCACTTACCGCTCCGTAGAAGTCCTTCAGTCCCATTCGTGCTTGCCCGCGCAAATCAAGAGCCTGCTTGTGCTTGGGGTTTGCGGAAATGATTTTGTCCAGCTCCATCTTGGCTCCTGCAAAATCACTGCTTTTAATCTTTTTCACCGCGGATTCAATTGCAGGGTCAGCGCTTTGTCCAACACACCATATGCTGGCGCTGACAAAAAATAGAGCGATAATAGAAGTCTTCATTCTCTCAAATAGTCAAGCAATTTAATGAAAAGAAATGCTGTGGGCATTAATGCAAAAGGGGCGGACAATCGCCCACCCCTTTCTCCCTCTTACCCAAGCCTCGCAAAATTTCTTCGCGGCATGCGCCATCGGGCATGGGCACCTTGATGAAGGCGCCACCGAAGCGACATGGCCCTGAGATGGGAATGTTTTCGTATACATGCGGTGCGGTTCACCGGGCTCTGATGTTGTACATCCGCTGTAAGGATATTTTGAGCCTTGACTGGCAACGAAAAGATGGCAAGACTCAGAAAGGCGGCAAATCCAACGATTACTGCATTTTTCATCACGCAAAGGGTTTGACCCTAATGCTTCTTAGATGTATGCCAGGTTCAAAGGTTTAAAGCGTTATTGCCTTTTGGCAGGGCCGTTTACATAAATTTCTCAAACACGAGACACATGAATTCCGTTTCTTAGGGACAAATCCCAACCCCATGAAAATAGGTTTTGTCTTTTTGCTCTCTTTCGGGCTGAGTTTCTCCTATGCACAGGAGAAGCCTCTGGAGATGAAAATGGATTTCGAGGATTACGATCCGCCCTCAAGTCTGGTGGTGGAGGAACACAAACTCGCGCGCTCAAAGTTTCCATTTATTGATATACACAATCATCAGTTTTCAATGCCCATACAGGACCTGAGCAAACTGGTGGCCGAGATGGATAAGTTGAACATGGCAGTGATGGTGAACCTTTCCGGGAGGGGAATGGGGTCCTCAGAGCACCTGGCCAAGGCAGTGGAGAATGTGAACAAGACATTCCCTGCGCGGTTCGTCGTTTTTACGAATGTCGAGTTCAGAGGAATTGATGATCCCGATTGGAGTCAGCGGGCGGCGAAACAGCTGGAGGAGGATGTGAAGAAGGGAGCAAAAGGGCTTAAGATCTACAAGAGCCTGGGCATGATAAACAAAGACAAGGACGGGAATCGCATTCACATTGATGATCCCAGAATTGATCCGGTGTGGGCAAAATGCGGCGAGTTGGGGATACCGGTGCTGATACACTCTGCGGATCCCAGACAATTCTGGCAGCCGATTGATAACAAAAATGAACGGTGGCTTGAGCTTAAACTTCATCCCACCCGTCGGCACGACACTGACCCCGTATCATGGGAGACGATCATTCAGGAACAACATAATATTTTTAGGAAGCATCCAAAGACTAAGTTTATCAATGCCCACCTTGGGTGGTATGGGAGTGATCTGAAGAAGCTGGGGCAACTGCTGGATGAGTTTCCCAACATGTACACGGAAATCGGTGCCGTCATAGCCGAATTAGGGAGACAACCGCGTGCAGCAAAGGCTTTCCTCACCAAATACCAGGACCGTGTGTTGTTTGGAAAGGACAGTTGGGTGCCCGATGAATACGAGACCTATTTCAGGGTACTTGAGACAGAGGATGAATACTTCCCCTATCACAAGCGCTATCATGCATTTTGGAGAATGTACGGCCTGGGTCTTCCTGATGAGGTGCTGAAGAAGATCTACAATAAGAATGCCATGAAGTTGATACCCGGCATCGATGAAAAGATGTTTGGCAAGTAGCTAGACAATGTCCAGTGGCCGGTCAAGGATCCAGCCCGTCAGGCTCAATCTTTCACGGGTGGCAGGCAGGACTTCGTGCTCGATCTGGTCGCTCCTGAAACATGCCAGTCTTCCGGATATCGGGAAAATATCTTTGGTGGCGTCAGGCAGGAATAGTCTGAGTTGACCACCCTCTGATTCTTTCCAGTTATCATTGAGATAGCACAGAATGGAGATCCGCCGGTGGTCGTCTTTCCTGAACTGGTCCAGGTGTCGTTTGTAAAATGTTCCGGCAGGGTAGGCAGTAAGGTGAATCTCTGCCTCCTTGAGACTTAGGAACAGTTCCTGGTTGAGGTAGTGGATCAATTTTCGGATTTTCTGGAAGTAGAGCACAAATGGCTGCGATGCGTGAGAAGGGTCAAGCCAGTAGATATGATCACCCCGGATGCCTTCGTTCACCTGTTTCTCCTGCTGTTTGCCCACGCCTGCTTTTCTGAACAATAACTTTCGGTCCCTGAATTCGTCTGTATCCAGAATGGCATGTACCTCTTCGGCGCTCAGAAAATGTTCAATCACGGCATAGCCATTGTCGGCTAGTCCATCAGCGACAGCTTTTTGAACAAATTCGAATTCAGCTGCGGACGGCATGATGCAAAAGTAGAATATTGTAAGATTGTGACAGCAGACCTCACACCATGAAAAGACACGTATACCTATTGTTTCTGTTTGTGCTGTTCTCTTGTGTCCCAAAGGAACAAGTGGTATTGAAGGCCGTGCACATACGTGAACTTAATCCAGGATTGAACGGGGCCATGTTGATGAAGGCGGATGCGGTATTTTTCAACCCGAATTCCAGCAGGATGAGACTGAAACGAATCCAACTGGATGTTCTGGTGGACGGAAAGAAGGCGGCCCGCATCGATCAGCAGCTCAGCTCATTGATCAAAGCAAATTCTGATTTTACTGTTCCTCTTAAAGTGGAATTGAACCTAAAGGAGCTGGGTGTATTGGACGCAATTCTTAACCTGCTGGGCGGAAAGAAATATGTTGTTGAATTTACGGGAAGCATGAAAATGTCGGTGAATGGCTTTCCTCTGAAAGTGCCTATACAACAAAAGGAAGAATTCAAATTTTAGGATCCGGGGCGGCCGGCTGGGCCCTTGGCTTCCGAAGTTGGAAATTCTGGCCAAGGTAGACTTTGCGCACCATGGGATCATTGGCCAGATCTTCTGCGGATCCCTGCTTGAATAGCTTCCCCTCCACCATCAGGTAGGCCCGATCGGTAATAGTTAGCGTTTCATCAACATTGTGATCTGTAATTAGAATACCGATGTTCTTCTTCTTCAATCTGGAGACGATAGACTGAATCTCTTCAACGGCTATGGGATCCACACCTGCAAACGGTTCATCCAGCAATACAAAATGAGGATCAACTGCCAGCGCTCTCGCAATTTCAGTTCTTCTTCTCTCACCGCCAGAAAGCACCATCCCAAGGTTCTTGCGAACATGGGTCAGGCTGAATTCCTCCAGCAGGCTTTCCATCTTTTCTTTCTGCTGCTGACGCGAAAAGTTCCGCATCTCCAGGGGTGCAAGAATGTTTTCTTCCACGGAGAGATTTCTGAATACAGACGCCTCCTGGGCAAGGTAGCCTATGCCAAGCTTTGCACGTTTGTACATCGGCAACTCAGTGATGTTCTGATCATCGAGATAGATTTGACCTCCATTGGGTTTGATCAGACCGACAATCATGTAGAAGCTGGTTGTCTTTCCCGCTCCGTTAGGGCCAAGAAGTCCGACAATTTCTCCCTGCTCAACCCTTACCGAAACATTGTTAACAACTGTCCGCTTCTTATACTTCTTGAGTAGATTTTCTGCACGCAATACCATGATCAGTCGAATTTTAGGTCTTTGACCCGAAGTTGAACGCTTGTGCTGCCATTAAAAGTACTCTCTTCAATGGTATAGGCCATGCGAAACGAATCCCCCCGCAGCAGGCGGTCGTAATGATCAATCATATCAAAACCCACAACGTTGAAGAAATAACTATTGTTCTTCTGCCCTGCGAGGAATTTGATGTGGCGGTCTTTGAATGTGGAAAGCGAATTGAGCACATAAAGTTCCGTGGATTCGAAAACGGGTTTGGAATTCTCTGGCCCAAACGGCGCCATTTGTTTAAGGATCCCCTGGAACTTGGACGTAAGTGCGTCAAAGGGAAGGGTGATGTCTATATCAACAACGGGTGTGAGCATTTCTTCAGTAATAGTTGCGGATACAACCTCCTCGAACCTTTGTTGAAACGCAATGAGATTAATTCTGTCCAGGGTCAGTCCTGCCGCATATTTGTGTCCTCCGTATTTTTCCAGCAGATCACTGCAACTTTCTATGGCCTGATATAGATCAAACCCCGCCACACTTCTGGCGCTGCCGGTAATCTTGTCGTTGCTTTCAGTCAGGATCACTGTGGGTCTGTAATAACGCTCCACACATCTAGCAGCAACTATGCCAATTACACCCTTATGCCATGTATCCTTGAAAAGTACGGTGGTTTTGGCCTTCTGCAGGGATTGATCCGATTCAATCATGGCCAACGCTTCTTCCGTGATATTTATATCGTACTCCCTGCGTAGGTCGTTCTTGATGTTTATTTTTTCGGCAAACGCCATGGCCTCAGCCTCTGATGAGGAGATGAGCAACTCTACAGCTCCCCGTGCATGTGCAACACGACCTGCAGCATTTATTCTAGGACCAAGCGTAAACACAACTCCTGATATGTCGAGCTCGCTTCGAACGCCTGCAATTTCTTTCAATGCCTTAAGACCGGGTCGTGGATTTTCGTTGAGCTTCCTGAGACCGAAATAGGAGAGGATGCGATTCTCGCCATTGATGGGGACAATATCTGACGCTATGCTGACGGATACGAGATCAAGAAAGTCATAGACCGCCTTCTCATCCTTGTACTTGCGCGAATAAGCCTGCACGAGCTTGAATCCAATTCCGCATCCGCTCAGCTCTTTGAACGGATAAAGGCAGCCACCTCTTTTCGGATCCAATACCGCAACCGCCTGTGGAATGTTGTTCCCCGGGAGGTGATGATCACAAATGATAAAGTCAATGCCCTTGTGATTGGCCAGCATCACCATGTCAGAAGCCTTGATACCAAGGTCAAGCGCAATGATCAGCGTAAATCTATTTTCTTCCGCCCACTGAATGCTTTTTTCAGAAACACCATATCCTTCTGAAGAACGGTCAGGGATATAGAAATCACATTGATTGTAAAATCCTGCGAGATAGCTGTACACCAAAGCGACAGCCGTTGTGCCATCAACATCATAATCTCCGTATATGAGGATTCTTTCTTTTGTTGTAATGGCCCTGTGCAACCTTTCAACAGCTTTGTCCATATCCAACATCAGGAAGGGATCATGAAGATCATCCAGGGATGGCCTGAAAAAATTCTTGGCTGCATCAAAAGAACTGATTCCGCGCTGAAGGAGAAGTGCTGCCAGATAAGGATTCACGTTGATGCTTTTGCTCAAAGCATCGACCTGTTCCTTGTCCGGGTTGGCCTTATATATCCAGCGTCTGTTCATTTATCGTCAAAGTTTATGGCTCCTGGCTTGCCGGGGTTCCCCTCCAAGCCCTTGGGGCCTTTACGGCCATGCTTGCCGTCCATCTTGCTGTCATCAGCAGGACTGAGTCCGGAATATCCACCGGCACCGCCGTCTCCCCCCTGACCCTGGTTTCCGCCAAAAGTGCGGATGAATATTTTTTCGTTGAGCATGGTTCGAAGTTCAGGTATACGCCTGGAGTAAAACGTCACATTGCCGCCATCGCCGCCGTTTCCACCATTTGCCCCTGAGCCTCCGCTTCCACCGGATCCTCCGCGGCAAAGCCTGGTGCCGGGTCCGCCTCCTCCTCCGTCACCTCCCTGTCCGCCATCAGCACCATCACCGCCGGAAACGTCGATGTACAAACTACCGGGCACTCTTATGTCTGAAAAGTAGAGAAAAAGAGAAAGCCCATGAGCCCCGTTTGTCCCGTTGCTGCCGGTTAATCCGGATTTCCCGTCAGTACAGGGTGTGGTAACAGAGACACCAGGATGTCCGTTTCTTCCCCGGATCCCGGGGATGCCTTTCCCATCAATGAATGCACCTTTGTGGAAGATGGCAACTTTGGCATGTATGTAATTTTCGGCTTTCAGTTTATTGAGAATGATCTTCGACGAATCCATCATCGTCAACGTATCGACCACAAGAATATCAGAGCCCTTCAACTCAAATACTTCCTTTGGTTTTAAAGTGAGTTTGGAATACCGAACCTGTGCAGAGGCCTGAAGGGCAACCGAGTAGAGACCAACAAGTATCAGAATCTTTCGCAGCATTGTTGCAAAGTAACAAAAACAAAAAGCAGCGCGGTTCCGCACTGCTTTCCTGATGATTTCGTCTGGTGCTTTTTACTTCTTGGCAGGCATCTTCTTCACCTCGCCGTTCTTGTCTGTAACAACGCCTTCCAGCACGTCCTTGATTTCGACCCGCTGTCCATCCCGGTAAGGAACGATCCAGGCATCCTTTACTCCCATATCACGCATGTATTTCTTGAAGGTATCGGCTTCCCAGTAGTCACGGAATATACCGATAGTTATGCGCTGAGGGTCATTCTTGTCCTTGCCGGCGGCTTCACCTCCAAAGTTGGGGTTGTTGTCAAAATACTTGGAGAGATCCTTGTTCTTGAAGGCACCTACCTGCACTTTGTACACCACGCCTCTAGAAAAATCCATGGCGTTCACGGGCGGGTTCTCCTTCAATTGAGCCAGCTCGCCCTTCACGGAAGTGAGTTCGCTGCGCATCTTGCTGATCTGATCTTCAAGGTCAGCGATTCGCGCGTTCTTGTCACTGACCGTAGTCTGCAGTTGCTTTACCTGCGTGTTGAGTTGTGAGATGTTGTTGTCTGCTGTTTGTTTGGCTTCTGTGAACTCCTTCAGCGATGAAGGGTTCTTTGCATATTCCTTTGCCTTCTTCTTCCACTCCTTCTTCTCCGCCTTGGAGAGTTGTGCGAAAACCTGTGAGCCGGAAAAAATCAAAGCCAGGCAGACGATGATCACGTTAGTTTTCATGTTAACGGGGTTAATTAATAGTTAAAAGTAGTAAAAAATCCCATAATCAGCCTGAATTGGCCCATCCGGTAAAGAACCTTAGGATCTGAGGTTGAAGCTTCACACCATTTTTTCAGGCTTCACCCACTCATCAAATTGCTCGGAAGTTAGGAGGCCGAGTTCCACAGCTGCCGCACGAAGCGTCTTGTTTTCTTTGTGAGCCTTCTTGGCAATCTTGGCGGCATTCTCATACCCAATGTGGGTGTTGAGCGCGGTAACAAGCATCAGAGAATTCTCCATGTGGCGTTTGATAATCGGAAGATTCGGCACAATACCTTCGGCACATTTTTCATTGAATGACATGCACGCATCTCCGAGCAAACGTGCCGATTGCAGCACATTGGCTGCTATCAGGGGCTTGAAGACATTCAGTTCGAAATGCCCTGTCGCTCCGCCCACACTTACTGCAACATCATTCCCCATTACCTGGGCACATACCATGGTCATGGCTTCGGGCTGGGTGGGGTTTACTTTGCCTGGCATAATGGAGGATCCCGGCTCATTGTCCGGAATAACTATTTCGCCAATCCCGCTGCGTGGTCCCGAGCTGAGCATCCGAATGTCGTTGGCAATTTTCATCAGCGATACGGCCACCCGCTTCAGCGCGCCTGAAAGTTCCACCATGGCATCGTGTGCGGCAAGGGCTTCAAATTTGTTGGGTGCCGTTGCAAACGGATAGCCGGTGAGTTCGGCAATCTTGTTCGCCACAAGGATGTCATAGCCTTTGGGAGTGTTAAGCCCGGTTCCGACTGCGGTGCCACCCAAAGCAAGTTCGCGGACTGCCTCAAGTGCATTCTTCAGAGCGCGCATTCCGTTGTCCAGTTGTTGCACATAGCCGGAGAACTCCTGCCCAAGGGTGAGGGGAGTTGCGTCCATGAAATGGGTGCGGCCGGTTTTAACGATGGATTTGAATTCTGAGGCTTTGGCGGCGAGCGTGTCGCGCAATCTTCTAATACCAGGAATAGTAACTTCCATGACCTGCTTATAGGCAGCGATGTGCATGGCCGTCGGGTAGGTATCGTTCGAAGATTGTGACTTGTTTACGTCGTCATTGGGGTGGAGTACTTTTTTCTCATCAGTAAGTTTGCCTCCTTGAATCACATGCGCCCGGTATGCAATGACCTCGTTGGCATTCATATTACTTTGTGTGCCTGAGCCCGTCTGCCAGATTACCAGCGGAAACTGATCATCGAGCTTTCCGGCAAGAATTTCGTCACAGACTTTTGCAATCAGGTCTCTCTTTTCTGCAGACAGAACCCCCAGCTCATGATTGGCCATTGCCGCAGCCTTCTTCAAATACCCAAATGCGTAAATGATTTCTTTAGGCATGCTGGCCTCGGGGCCTATCTTGAAATTGTTTCGGGATCTCTCTGTCTGGGCGCCCCAGTATTTGTCTGAGGGCACTTGTACTTCGCCCATGGTGTCTTTTTCGATGCGGAACGACATAGTATTAAGGGTTATAAAACAAATGTAGGAAGCATCGATGAAATGCTCCCACATGTCTTGTCTGCACCTAAGACTTTAGATGACGTTCAGAATGCCTTTTTCCTTCCGCTCAAGAGAGGAGGCACCCATAAGGAATTCGTCCACAGCCCGTGCTGCTTCACGACCCTCGCTAATGGCCCATACTACCAGCGATTGCCCCCTCCTCATGTCTCCTGCGGCAAAGATGCCTTCGACGGAAGTTTGGTAATCATGGCATTTCACATTTCCCCTATCGTCTGTCTCGACGCCGAGCTCGGTCAACATGCCTTTCCGCTCAGGATGAACGAAGCCAAGAGCGAGCAACACCATATCGCAGGGAATAACCCGCTCCGTTCCGGTCACTTCGGTGAATGAAGGCTGTCCGGATTCAGGTGTGTTCCACTGGATGTCACAGATTTTTATGCCGGTCAGTATACCCTGATCATTGCCTTCAAAGGCTTTGGTGACAATACTCCAATTGCGATCGCATCCCTCTTCATGAGAAGTAGAAGTCCTCAGGATCATGGGCCATTGCGGCCAGGGCATCGATGGCGTTCGGCCTTGCGGAGGCTTGGAAAGAATTTCTATCTGAGTGACGGAAATCGCGCCCTGCCTGTTGGCGGTACCCACGCAATCAGAGCCAGTATCTCCACCGCCGAGAACAACTACTCGTTTTCCTCTAGCATGAATTACCTCTCCTGAAAGATCTCTGCCGCTTATTCTCCTGTTTTGCTGACTGAGATAGTCCATAGCAAAATGGACTCCCTTGTGCCCGCGGCCAGGTATATGCAAATCCCGTGCAACGGTAGAACCTCCGCACATCAGAATTGCGTCATGCTCATTGCGGATTTCTGTGATGGGAATATTCACACCAACATGCGCGTTCGTTCTGAACACCACGCCTTCCTTTTCCATCACTGAAATGCGGCGGTCCAGAATCTCTTTGTCCAGTTTGAAGTCAGGAATTCCATACCGCAAAAGTCCTCCGACAGCGTCAGCTCTTTCAAATACAGTGACCCTATGTCCGGCGTAATTCAATTGTGCTGCAGCGGCAAGACCTGCGGGCCCGGAGCCGATTATGGCAACCCTCCTGCCCGAACGGACAGATGGTTTTCGAGGAAGAACATAACCTTCCTCAAAAGCCTTTTCGATGACTGATTTTTCAATGTACTCGATCGTCACTGCAGGCTTGTTGATACCCAGAACACACGAGGCTTCACAGGGAGCAGGACAAATGCGACCTGTAAATTCCGGAAAGTTGTTGGTGCTGATGAGGATATCGTAAGCTAGTTTCCAATTGCCTTTATAGACTGCATCATTGAATTCCGGAATGTTGTTGCCCAGCGGACAGCCATGATGACAAAACGGTGTCCCGCAGTCCATGCATCTTGATGCCTGTTTTTGTGAAAGGCCAGGTTCGATCGCGCCATCCACTTCCTTGTAATCCTTTATGCGCTCTTCAACCGGCCGGCGGCTGGGCAAGGAACGGCCATGTTCGAGAAATCCTGTAGGTTTTCCCATTGTCAAATAGTTTGTCCTGCGTGTTGTCGGTTCTTTTCCAGCACCATTTTGTATTCCAGTGGCATGACTTTGATGAATTGCCTGATCGTTGCGTCCCAATTTTTTATCATGAGTGCTGCCAGGTCGCTGCCCGTTCGGGTGAGATGTTCCATGATCAATGCTCGGAGATCGGCAAGATCCTCCTCCTCCATAATGTCCAGCAATACCATTTCCATGTTCACATTGCGGGAAAAGGTTTTAGACGCATCATATACATAGGCGATGCCTCCGCTCATACCGGCAGCAAAATTTCTGCCCGTATCACCGAGAATCACAACCTTGCCGCCGGTCATATACTCACAACCATGGTCGCCTACCCCCTCCACTACGGCAATGGCACCGGAATTCCTCACACCAAATCTTTCTCCGGCTCTACCCCGAATAAAAGCATACCCGGAAGTTGCGCCATAAAGCGCAACGTTGCCCACAATAATATTTTTGGAAGGATCATAGGTGGTTCTCTTGTCTGGGTACACAATGAGTTTTGCACCTGACAAACCCTTCCCGAAATAGTCATTCGCATCTCCTTCCAGTTCAAAGGTGAGCCCTGCTGCCGCAAACGCGCCGAAACTCTGCCCAGCCGTTCCGTGAAAGCGGTAATGCACTTCTGAAGTACCTGGAATTTGACCGCCCATTGCGGACTGTTTTTTTGAAACCTCGTTGGAAAGCATTGTTCCTACGGCGCGATCCTCGTTGGTGATGGAAAAGACGCCGTGGACCGTCTCATTCCTTTCAAGAAATGGTTCAGCGATTTTGATCAGATTTCTATCCAGAACGTATGCAATTCCGTGATCCTGCTCTTCCTGTTTGAATAATCCCGTATCCAGGCTGACAGGTTCCTTATGCAAGAGCGGGCTCAGATCAATATTCAGGTGCTTCCACGACAGAAGCTCCTCTTTTATTTCAAGACAATCGCTTTGTCCTACCATTTCATCCACACTTCTGAATCCGAGTTCCGCCATGATCTCTCTCAGCTCCTCGGCAAGGAAGGTGAACAGATTAACAACATACTCGGGCTTTCCTGTGAATAGCGCCCTCAGCTCTTTGTTCTGCGTGGCGACACCAACCGGACATGTATTCAGGTGGCACTTTCGCATCATAATGCATCCTGAAGTCACGAGCGCCGCCGTTGCCACACCCCATTCTTCAGCGCCAAGCAGGGCCGCTATGGCCAGGTCGCGCCCCGTCCTGATTTGACCATCTGTCTGAAGTACCACGCGTCCCCGAAGTTTATTTCTTACCAAAGTCTGATGAGCCTCCGCGAGGCCAAGCTCCCACGGCAGGCCGGCATGGCGGATGGAACTGAGCGGTGAAGCACCGGTACCGCCATCGTGACCTGAGATCAGAATAACGTCTGCATGGGCCTTTGCCACACCTGACGCAACGGTGCCTACACCCGATTCGGAAACCAGCTTTACGCTTATCCGCGCATCGCGATTTGCATTCTTGAGATCAAAAATGAGTTGGGCGAGATCTTCTATTGAATAGATATCGTGGTGAGGAGGAGGCGAAATCAACCCAACACCAGGTGTCGAATGGCGCACACGGCCGATCCATTCATCAACCTTGTGTCCGGGTAATTGACCACCCTCACCCGGCTTCGCGCCTTGCGCCATTTTAATCTGGATCTCTTTTGCATGGGTAAGATAGTAAGAGGTTACGCCAAAGCGACCGGAAGCCACCTGTTTGATGGCAGAATTTTCCCAGTCTCCGTTCGGCAGTTTTTGAAAACGCATTTCGTCTTCTCCACCCTCACCACAGTTGCTCTTACCCCCGATGCGGTTCATGGCAACTGCCAATGTGCGATGGGCTTCGTAGGAGATGGAGCCGAATGACATAGCTCCTGTGGCAAATCGTTTGAAAATCTTCTCAACGGGTTCAACTTCTGAAAGACTGATGGATTTTCGTTTCCTGAATTCAAGCAGACTTCTCAGGGTGATGGTCTTCTCGGATTGTGCATTGATCAGTTGCGAGTATTTCTTGAACAGGCGATAGTCATTTCTTTGCGTGGACTGCTGAAGCAGGTGGATGGTTTGAGGATTAAACATGTGCGCTTCCCCACGCTGCTTCCATTGATACACTCCTCCCACTTCCAGCTGATTGCTCCCGGTCCCCTGATTGGAAAATGCAAGGCGGTGTTTGATCAACGCTTCCCGTGCGATATCATCGAGGGATAGTCCGCCGATGCGGGAGACAGTTCCGGTGAAAAACTGGTCCACCACTTCCTTGCTTATGCCCAGCACTTCAAAGATTTGCGCACCATGGTAAGACTGAAGTGTACTGATTCCCATCTTGCTCATGATCTTGAGCAGTTCACCGCACACGGCCTTCTTGTAATTGTAAATAGCCTGCTCCTCGGTAACGTCTTCACGGAGCAGGTTGCGTTTCTTCATGTCATGGATGGTCTGATACACCAGGTAGGGATTGATCCCCGATGCACCGTAACCAAGAAGAGTCGCGTAATGATGGGTCTCCCATACGTCGCCAGCTTCAACAAGAAGACCAACTTTGCCCCTGAGTCCTTTGCGGATCAGATCATGATGTACCGCTCCTAGTGCGAGCAACGAAGGTATCTGGGCATGACCGCTGTCAAAGCTCCGGTCTGAAAGAATTATGATCGTAAAGCCGTCTTCGATTGCATCAGTCACATATTGACAGACACGATCAAGTCCCTTTTGAAGTGAACCAGGCTTGCCATCTGCCTTGAAATAGGTGTACACCGTTTTGGTCTGAAGGTGCCGATGATCGATGTACCGGATCTTTTCCAGCTCACTGTTAGACAGGACAGGGATGGGCAATTCCAATGTGATGCAATGCTCTGCTGTTTCTTCCAGAAGGTTAAGTGAACCGCCGACATGCGTCAGCAAGGACATTACCATTCGTTCACGTATGGGATCAATCGGGGGATTGGTAACCTGCGCAAACAGTTGCTTGAAATAGCTTGAAAGGTGTTGCGCCTGATTGGAAAGAACAGCCAGCGGTATGTCACTTCCCATTGATCCCAGTGCCTCCTTTCCTGTTTCGCACATCTGCGAAAGCACAACGCGCAAATCCTCTGTGGTGTAGCCAAAGGATATCTGTCTCTTGACAAAAGTTCTTGGATCATATTTATGGAAGCTTCCACCTGCCTCCGGCAGATCCTGAAGCCGCACTTTGTTGTTTCGGACCCATTCGCCATAAGGTCTCTGTGTGCAGATCTTTTGCTTTAGCTCATCATCGCTGATCACCCTGCCTTGTTCAAGGTCTACCACGAACATTTTTCCAGGCTGCAGGCGTCCTTTTGTAATAATCCGCGCCGGATCTACATCCAGCACGCCGGCTTCGGAAGCCATGATCACGCGATCGTCGTCGGTAATTACATAGCGGGAGGGACGCAAGCCATTCCGATCGAGCGTAGCACCTACTATTTTTCCGTCTGTGAAGGTGATGGAGGCCGGCCCATCCCATGGTTCCATGAGGTTGGCATGGTACTCATAAAAGTCCTTCTTCTCCTGCGACATCTGCTCGTTGCCGTCCCAGGCTTCCGGTATCAGCATCATCATCACATGGGGAAGACTTCTTCCTGAATGCAGCAGCAGTTCAACTACGTTGTCAAGGTTGGATGAATCAGACTGGGCAGGATTGCAGATCGGCAGGATCATGTCCAGCTCTTCCCTCGTAAAGTAAGGGGAAGCAAAAAATGCTTCCTTGGACTTGAGCCAATTGATGTTACCCTGTACCGTATTGATCTCACCATTATGTGCAATGAACCGGAATGGCTGAGAAAGCCGCCACGATGGGAAAGTATTGGTTGAAAACCTGGAGTGAATGACCGCAAGCGAGGAGACAACTTCCTCGTTCTCGAGATCTGCAAAGTAATGCTTGAGTTGCCGGGAAGTCAACATGCCCTTGTAGGCGATAGTTTTGTAAGAGAGTGAAGAGAAGTAGAATTGGTTGTTAACGCCCTGAACCGATTCCGTCACAATGCGGGTTATATACTTGCGAAGGATAAAGAGTTTTCTTTCAAAGTCGTCAGGATTCTTGAGTGACTCCGGTCGTTTAATGAAGATCTGTTCCATTTGCGGCTCTGCCCGCAATGCCGTTTCCCCGATTTCATCGTTGCGCGTCGGCATTATGCGATAACCCAGGAGGCTCATCTTCATTTTCTTGATCTGACGATTGAGCACGGTCCGGCATTCCTCCCGCACTTTGGGCTCCCGCGGAAAGAAAACCATTCCCACCCCATACTGACCTGCAGAGGGGAGCTTTATCCCGAGCCTGCCGCACTCGTTGGTAAGAAATTCATGAGGGATTTGAATGAGAATTCCTGCCCCATCTCCTGTATTTGACTCACAGCCGCAGGCGCCACGGTGGCTCATGCGCTCAAGCATGGTAATGGCATCCAATAGCAGTTGATGGGATTTTCTGGATTTAATGTTGGCAATGAATCCTACTCCACAGGAGTCATGCTCAAATGACGGATCATACAATCCGCGGGGGTTAGTTGCGTCCAATTCTCGTTTAGGTGAAGTTGAAATTTAGTTCACACCTCAATCCGTTGATGATTTTTGAAGAGGAATCTCAAAAAAAAGTCTCTCCGCTAACTAACACTTAGTAGTGGAATCGTTTGTAAAGAAGGCTTTCTTCCCTTTTTGGCAGCTCGTCAGGCAAGTTTCGAATAACCTATTCATTACTTTTATTGCCGTTAAACCCATCAGCATGGTACGTCAGTATATCGAAACCAATCAGGACAGATTTCTTGCAGAGTTGTATGATCTTATTCGGATCCCATCCGTCAGCGCAGACAGCCGTCATAAGGGGGACGTTAGAAAAGCGGCAGAATATGTTCGTGACAGAATCAAAGAGGCAGGCGCTGACAAGGTTGAAATCAAAGAGACAAAGGGGCATCCCATAGTATATGGTGAGAAGATGACAGGGGCTTCAAACCCGACAGTATTGGTCTACGGCCATTACGATGTTCAGCCCCCTGATCCCCTTGATAAATGGATCACACCGCCATTTGAACCCACGGTGAGAGATGGCAAGATCTATGCACGTGGCGCCTGTGATGACAAAGGGCAGTTCTACATGCACATAAAAGCCTTTGAAATCATGATGAAGAAGGGACTGCCGAACTGCAATGTCAAGTTCATGATTGAAGGTGAGGAGGAGGTGGGTTCAGACAACCTGGGAATCTTCGTGAAAGAGAATAAGGAACTGCTGAAAGCTGATGTCATTCTCATCTCGGATACTTCTTTGATATCACTTGACCAGCCATCCATCACAGTGGGTCTTCGCGGGTTGAGTTACATGGAAGTGGAGGTTACGGGACCGAACCGTGATCTGCACTCAGGCGTGTACGGAGGAGCTGTTGCCAATCCTGCCACCGTGCTCTGTGAAATGATTGCCTCACTGCACGATGCCAACGGCAGGATTACCATTCCGGGTTTCTATGATAAAGTGGATGAACTGTCGGCGGCTGAAAGGCAGGCCATGAACAAGGCTCCATTTGAATTGCAGGCGTACAAGAATGATTTGGAAATTGGTGAAGTGTACGGAGAGAAAGGCTATACAACTCTGGAACGAACCGGAATCCGCCCTACCCTGGAGGTGAATGGCATTTGGGGTGGTTATACCGGTGAAGGGGCAAAGACTGTTCTGCCCTCAAAGGCGCATGCAAAGATTTCCATGCGTTTGGTGCCGCATCAGAATTCAAAAGAAATCAGCGAACTCTTCACTCGTCATCTGCTCAGCATAGCACCCCCAACGGTTAAGGTTAAAGTGATACCGCATCATGGCGGCGAGCCTGCCGTTACCCCCACCGACTCGAAGGCCTTCAAGGCGGCTGCAAGTGCATTTGAAGAAGTTTGGGGTAAGTCACCTATCCCCACCCGTGATGGTGGCAGCATACCAATTGTAGCGCTCTTCAAGAAAGAGCTGGGGCTTGACACTGTGCTGATGGGCTTTGGTCTGGACTCCGATGCACTGCACTCACCCAACGAACATTATGGCCTGAAGAACTTCTTTATAGGGATCGAAACCATTGTAGCCTTCTACAAGCACTTCGGAAATTAATACTGGTATGCAGGCGGAAAAACAAAAGACCCCGGTGAGAGCCGGGGTCTTTTTATTTAGTGCGTTACTGCATTCAATAAAACAGGAAGGGCAATGATGGCCAATTGTTTTTTGGATTCATTCCACCTGACCCTTGCCCTTTCTTGAATTCTTCTTCCGTCATCACCTTGATGGGAGTAAAAAGCTTGTCTGAAGTAAGCTTGTCGTTGATCTTCTTCAGTTTGTCATTCTTGAGTTGCTCGAATTTGGTGTTTGCCTTATTCAACTCTTCATCCAGTGTGCCAACGCGTTCAATTTGTGCGGAGCCCGGGCGACCAGGATACCCACTTACCTGGCCATAGAGTTCGGAGATCTGCTCTGCCAATTTCTCATCTGTATTAATATAGAAGTCTCCACCTCTGAAAACCAATGAGGCGTTCTGATCTTCTACGTCCTTGATGAAGGGATTCACCAGCTTGCCCATCTTTGGATTCTTTTCAACAACCGATTTGGCCTGTTTCGCCATTCCGTCCTGGGCTGCATACAGGTAAGCCAGATGCTCTGTTTGACGGTAAAGCCTCATGGTGGTTTCCTGCTGTAACTTTCTGTCTTCTGCGGTATAAGGTGAATTATCCGGATACTTGAGTGTAAAGCTGGTCCAGAATTCTTCCTTGCCCTTGATGACTTTCACCTTGTAGGTTCCGGCCGGCAAATTGGGGCCAAAAATAGAACCAAACAGGGCCTGCGGATTTTCAGATGGCGCAGCCTTTGGTTTTTCCAGCGTGGCGGTCATCTCAACAACATTGATCCCCGCACTTTTCCCTGCCGGGAGTTCGCGTATAAGGTTGTCGTTTTGGTCATATACTTCAATGGCCATCTTACCAAAGGTGTGGCGTTTGTTCATGAAGTAAATGATTTTCGCCACGCGGCTTGGATTTTCACCGCTGTAGTTTCCATCTCCTCCAAACCATCCGCCACCTGCACCAGGATCGGTTAGTTCAGTGGGTCGTGTTTGAAAGAAGTGGATACTCTTCGCCATTACTTCAGGCGTCAATTGCCTGAGCGGCGAAATATCATCGATGATCATCAGCGCCCGGCCATGAGTGGCAAGGACTACGGCATCTTCAACCGGATGTATGGCGATGTCATGTACTGCCACCTTGGGCACGTTGTTTTCAAAGCGTGACCATTTCTTTCCTCCATCGATGGATATAAACAAACCGAACTCAGTGCCCAGATAAAGGAGATTCGGATTCACGCGGTCCTCACGGACTACCCATGCATAGCCTTCAATGTCAGGCGTAGCAAGCGGAGTCCACGTCTTGCCTAGATCTGTAGTCTTGAAAACATAGGTCTTCATGTCACCGTTGCGGTGATTGTCAAAAGTGACGTAGGCAGTGGCGCGATCAAAATGTCCGGCTTCAATGGATGAGCACCAGTTTCCTGCAGGCAGTCCAGGAATTTGAGCAGTAACATTACTCCAGTTCGAGCCCTGGTTTTCAGTCACCTGCAGATATCCATCATCCGTGCCTGCCCAGATAACCTTCTCGTCCTTGGGGGATTCGGCGGCGTAATAAATGGTAGCATTGTTTTCGGCTGATGAGTTATCGATGGAAAGTCCGCCAGTCTTGCTCTGCCGTTGCCGCTTTGGATCGTTGGTGGTCAGATCAGGTGAAATCCTCTTCCAGGTGTCACCGCGATCTTCTGACATAAACAGGAACTGGGCGCCCGCATAAATGCGGTCTGGCTTATTTGGACTTTGTACAATCGGGGTGTTCCAGTTGAAACGAAGTTTAGGGCCGTTCAGCTCCTGGTAGGGCTTGATATCCTTGGCCTGACCGGTCTTCTTGTTGTATCTGGCCATATGGCCACCCTGGTACTCGGCATATACAATGTCATTGTCTGTAGGATGTGGCGAAGACCAGAATCCATCACCGCCGTAAGTAACTTCCCAGTCCTTGTTGGTTATGCCACCGGGCTTTTGGGACGGACCATACCACGAACCGTTGTCCTGAAGCCCGCCATAAACATGGAATGGCGTCTGCTTGTCCAGTGCGACGTGATAGAATTGCCCTACCGGCAGGTTCATCCACATTTTGAAAGTGTAGCCCTGGTCCAGCGATTCGTAAACGCCGCCGTCCGTTCCGAGGAGAATGTGATAGGAGTTGTTGGGATCTATCCAGGCTGCATGTACATCAGAGTGGACGCTTTGAATTGGTCTGAATTTCTTTCCGCCGTCCGTGCTGATGATAGGAGTGAAGGCGCACTTCACAAGAATGCTGTCGTGCTTGGGATCAACGGTGAGACGTGAAAAGTAAAAAGGACGAACACCGTTGTTGAAGTCACTGTTTACCAGTTTCCAGCTGGCGCCGGCATCAGTTGATTTGTACATGCCTTTGATGTCCTTAGACTCCACACTTGCATAGAGTACATTGGGATTGGAGGGTGCGGCTGCAATACCAATACGTCCCAGCATTCCGGAAGGGAATCCATTATGAATCTTGTTCCATGTCTTTCCTCCATCAGTACTTTTATAGAGACCGCTCGTGCCTGTAAATCCTGAATCGAAGAAATCAGGATAACGCCGGTGACTCCACATGGCGGCATAGAGTATATCGGGATTTCTGGGATCCATTTCCATGTCAGCACAACCGGTATTTTCATCAATGAACAGAATGCGATTCCAGGTCTTGCCTCCGTCACTGGTTTTGTAAACACCCCTCTCCTGGTTGGCATTCCAGAGATGGCCCTGGGCTGCCACATATACCGTATTCCCATCATTGGGATGGATAATGATATCGCTGATATGCTCAGTGTCTTTGAGACCCAAATGTTCCCAGGTTGTTCCTCCATTGACTGATCTGTAAATACCGGTTCCCACACTCACACTGTTCCGCACCCACGGTTCGCCGGTGCCAACCCAGACCGTGTCGGGATGCTTCTGATCCAGCGTGATCTTGCCGATGGACATGGTGTAATCATCAAAAACTGGTCTGAAGTCAGCTCCAGCGCTTATGGATTTCCAGACACCACCGCCTGCACTTCCCACATAAATAATGGTAGGCTTGCGGTTGACAACTTCGATATCAGCGATGCGTCCGCTCATGACTGCTGGGCCTATGTGACGTGCACGCAGGCCTCCAAGGATCGCTTTCCCGGACATTTCCGTTTGACCCATCGCTGACCATGCAGCGATCAGACCCAGGCATAGAGTATATATTTTTTTCATAGGGTATAGAAAGCAGAAAAGAGACTTTGAGGTCTCTTTTTCTGATTATGGTTAAGAATTATTTTTTAGGGAAGGCAAAAATGCTTTCGTCTGCAATGTCGTTGAGCGTGATCTTCTCAATGGTCATTTTGAAGCCTGTCTGACCGTTGACTTTTTGTTCCATGGAGAAAGGGAACATAAGTCCGCCCACTTCCTGGTAATCGCTCAGATAGGTTCTGACTTCCGTTCCTTTCTGTGGACCGCTGCGTATGTACCGTGCTACGACAATTGGGACAAAGTTCTCTGAGTCGAAGAAGTGATATTCCGTAATGTCGTCTTTATCATTTTTCTTGTTGCGGACCAGTTTAATCTTGAAACACTTGACGCCGTCAATTTCCTCCGTCCCTTCCAGCGTCACTTCATGACCTTTCTTGCCATAGTCGATGAAGTTGTCTTCAAACATTTCATCCTTGACATCCTTCGCTTGCTCATCGTCCATTTTAACGGGGTCCTTTCCGCCGGCAAATGGATTCAGCATCCAGGCATCCTTTCCGTCATAGGCCTGTGCAATCAGTTCGGTGCCCTGCACATTGATGACGAACTTCTGCCTGTTGGGCGCCATTTCGTAGACTGAAAAAGGAAACTCCTGGCCTGGTCCCATCATGGCTTTACCAGCTGAGGTCCTTGACTTAAGGGCCTTCCATTTGTCAAGGCCTCCGGTGTTACTGAAATACTTACTGAGTATTTCGTCCACATTTTGACCGTTCGATGCCGTAAAGGTGGTTACAGCAATGGCCAGAAAAAGCAATCTAAGCTTCATATGTTAAGGGTATTGGTTGAGTTTGAAGGTGAAGAATATAAAATTATGCAAAATCACGGGCCCAAGCCCGGCTACACGCTTCTGACGTGTAAACCGGTCAATTTGTTGCCTTGAGCCGGCAAAAAATAAGCAAGTGCCACCATTCAAACTATTTTGACCGCTGTTCGGTTAACTTTACGACCCAAAATATTTCCGCATGCGCTACCTGGTATTCCTGCTGATGATCTTGCTTTCCGGCCCTCTTTCAGCTCAGGTACTTACTCCCGCCAAATGGTCAAATTCTGTTTCTTCGTCCTCACCGGCAGTGGGAGACGAAATCGAACTTGTCTTCAAAGCCACAATAGACAAAAAATGGTACCTGTACAGCACGGAATTTCCCTGCGAAGACGGTCCAATTAAAACGACCTTCACATTCAAGCCCGATCCCAGTTACCAACTGGTCGGCGGTGTGCAAGCCATTAATCCCATTGACAAGCATGACGAAATTTTTGAGTGTGACGTAAAGATTTTCAAGGGCACAGGTGAATTCCGGCAGAAAATCAAAGTGCTTAAACCCGAATTGCGCATTTCAGGAGAATATGAATACCAGGTGTGCAGTGACGTCGACGGAAAGTGCATACCATTCAGTGATGAATTTGATTTCTCTGGTATAAAAGCTTCAGGGCAGGCAATAGAAACCACTGCGGACGCAAAACCCATCGCCTCCCAAAATCAATCGGAGACAATTGGTGTGAGCGTCACTTCAACTACGGTCAACGGTCCAACTCTCGACAAATCCATTCTGGAGGGAAAATCGGAACTTGAGAACAGTTCCCTGTGGGGCTATCTTCTTTTTGCATTCATCATCGGGTTCACTTCACTCATTACCCCGTGTGTATTTCCGATGATTCCAATGACAGTCACTTTCTTCCTCAAGGACAACCAAACGAGGGCGCAGGGAATACGAAAGGCGCTGATCTTCGGCGCATCCATTATTGTCATCTACACTTCAGCGGGTACGTTGTTTGCAGTTCTTCTGGGTACTGATGGTTTGAATGCGCTGGCCACACATTGGTTTCCTAATCTCTTTGTATTTGGGATCTTCATCGTCTTTGCCCTCTCCTTCTTTGGCCTCTTTGAAATCAACGCACCGCATCAGCTGGTGAACCAGGCTGACCGTCAGGCTGATCGTGGCGGACTTATAGGTATCTTTTTCATGGCTGCAACTTTGGTGCTCGTATCGTTCAGCTGTACGGTACCCATTGTTGGAAGCGTGCTGTTCCTTACCGCGAGCGGACAGATTCTGAGGCCCATTCTGTCCATGTTTTTCTACTCGTTGGCATTTGCCATTCCGTTCACCTTGTTTGCTGCCTTTCCTGAATGGATCAAAGGTCTTCCCAAATCTGGTGGCTGGCTGAATTCTGTCAAGGTAACGCTTGGATTCCTGGAGCTGGCACTATGCCTGAAGTTCTTCAGCATTGCGGATCAGGCTTATCACTGGGGACTTCTGGACCGGGAAGTGAATATTGCAATGTGGATCGTGATATTCTCGATGATGGGTTTCTACTTTCTTGGCAAGATCCTGCTGCCGCATGACAGCCCAGTGGAAAGAATTACGGTACCAAGACTATTGCTGGCTACTGCCACATTTTCATTTGTACTATATCTGATTCCGGGAATGTGGGGGGCTCCTCTCAAAGCGCTTGCCGGATATCTGCCACCACTCTACACGCATGATTTTGATCTTGTCTCATTGACACGCAAAAGCAGCGTGAATGAAACTTGCGAGGACCCTGAATATGCGGACTTCCTTCATCTCCCTCATGGCTTACAGGGTTATTTCGATTACAAGCAGGCGATTGCCTGCGCCCGTCAGATGAACAAGCCGCTCTTCATCGACTTTACCGGACACGGCTGCACCAACTGCCGTGAAATGGAAGCAGTTGTGTGGAGTGATCCCCAGGTCCTGGCGCGTCTTCAGAATGATTATGTGGTTGTGGCGTTGTATGTGGATGACAAAACCGAGTTGCCGGAAGCGCTATGGTACACCTCCAAATACGATGGAAAAGTGAAAAAGACCATCGGTAAGCAAAATGCCGATTTGCAGATCAACAACCTTCAGAATAATGCGCAACCTTTCTATGTTTTGGTTGGAAAAGACGAACGGGTGCTCGCCTGGCCCTATGGCTATGATCGGAGCCCGGAGAAGTTTATTCACTTCCTCGATGCCGGTAAAAGGAAGTACAGGGAACTATACCCCTGAAATTTGTAGTTTTGAGTTCCTGACGTATTGATTTTTTGCAGGAATAGCTCTGATGATGAAGACCTATCTCAAGAAATTTGTTTTAATCGGCACCGGACTCTTAACGGCTGCCCTGGGAATTTTCTTGCTGTCGCAGGTTTCCGAAGATGCCGTCTCAGTCGAGCCTCAGCCAGTGACGCAGGCTCAGATGACAGAAGCGCGGTCTCTGCTTTTTGGCATGGATGTGAAGAATCTTGATGTTGTTGAAGAGACGGTTCGTCCGGGGAAGCGATTTGCTGATCTGCTGGATGGTCACTATATAAGCCCTGTCGTCACACGCCAATTGAACACGTTGACCCGAGCACAATTTGATTTCCGCAAGATTGTGTCCGGACGTAAGTACACGCTGCTTTCTGAGCGGGATTCTGCCAGGTCTCTTCAGGCTCTTATCTATGAACCAAGCGCTACAGATTATTTCATCTTCCACCTGAAGGATTCCTTCAAGATCACAGAAGGACATCGTGAAGTCACAATGGTAGAGAAGCAGGTAGCGGGCGTCATTGGTTCCAGTTTGTCGGAGACCATTAATACCATCGGATTGTCCCATGAACTGACTAACCGTTTCGTGGACATTTTCGCCTGGCAGATCGACTTTCAGATGTTGCAGAAAGGCGATCGTTTCAAACTTATCTATGAAGAAAAGCGGGTAGATGCCCTACCGGTTGGCATTGGCAGAATCCTGGGAATATACTTCGAGCATTTCGGAAACGTATATTATGCCATACCGTTTGATCAGGGTGAAGGGCTGGATTATTTTGATGAAAGAGGAAACAGCTTGAGGAAGGCATTGCTGAAGTACCCTATTGAGTTTACGCGCATCAGTTCAGGTTATACCCATAAGCGCTTTCACCCTATTTTAAAATCGTTCACATCACATCCGGGAATTGACTTCGTTGCTGCACTGGGCACGCCCATCAGAAGTGTGGGTGACGGAATTGTATTGGAAGCGCAGTACAAAGGCTGGAACGGGAATTATGTGAAGATTCGACATAACGACACTTACTCCACACAGTATCTTCACATGTCCAGAATAGCGGAAGGCGTACGTCCCGGCGTTCGCGTCAGGCAGGGGGAAGTAATCGGATTTGTCGGAAGCACAGGCTTGTCCACTGGTCCCCATTTGTGTTACCGCTTTTGGAAGAATGGGATTCAGGTCGACCCTTTGAGGGTGGAGCTTCCTCCATCACAGCCGGTCAAAGAAGAGGAGCTGGGCAGTTTTGAGCTTACCAAGCTTGACGTTCAACGAAGACTGAACCGGATTTTTCTTCCTGAGCCGCCGGTTACAATGGTCGCTTACTGAGTAATTCATCATTGAAATCCAGTTTCCGTAATTTGCGCCTTTCAGGGAAGGTATTATTGTGCGCACGCTCCTCTTCTTTATAGTCTTATGTTGGGCATCATGGGATATCCGTGCTCAAAAAGTGGGTGTCGTAATGAGCGGCGGTGCGGCGAAGGGTATGGCCCATATTGGGATGCTCAAAGCCCTGGAAGAAAATGAAATCCCGATTGATTATGTGGTGGGCACGTCCATGGGCGGTATCATCGCCGGCTGTTATGCTGCAGGGTTGAGCCCCGAGCAAATTGAGGAGGTGATGGTGGACAAGCAACTTCTCAGGTGGATCAACGGGCAGCTCGAAGACGGCTATAACTATTACTACAACAAGGATGAGCCATCACCTTCCTTTTTGAAATTGAACCTTTCACTCGACTCAACTTTCAATTTCAATCTCAATACGACTCTCGCCAATGACCTCTCGCTCAATTTTGCAATGGCCGAAAAGATGGCACAACCTTCAGCCATCGCGAAGGGCAATTTTGACAGCCTGTTTGTTCCTCTGAGGGTTGTGGCGGCAGAAATCTTCACCCAAAGTCAGGTCATCATCAAAAGCGGATCGCTTGGTGATGCGCTTCGTGCGACCCAAACCGTTCCGTTTTTCTATACGCCGATTCGCGTGAATGGGAAGTACTTGTTTGACGGGGGTGTCTACAACAATTTTCCGGTGGACGTTGCAGTCAATGAATTCAATCCTGATGTGATCATCGGCTGCAATGTGTCCAGCAAGGTGTATAGCGAATATCCCAAGAATGATGACGAGAAGCTCATCAGCAAGTCTCTGATCTACCTTCTTCTTGACAAGTCTGATCCCGGAAGGGTCCCGTCTTCAGGGATCTACATTCAACCCAACCTCAAAGATTTCAGCGGATTTGATTTCGCAAAGGCGAAAGCACTCATCGACAGCGGATACGCCGAGACCATGCGGAAAATGCCTGAGATCAAAGCCAAAATTGCAGGAAGAAAGACATGTGAGGATGTCGCCGCCGCAAGAAATTTATTTAATAACCGAAGCCGTCCGCTGATTGTGGATCATATTCTCGCCCAGGGCTACAACAATAAGCAAAGTCGATACATCAGCCGTTTTTTTGGAAAAGGTGGTCAGCAGCTTTACCTGAGAGACATCAAATCCGGATATTACAGGCTGGTGTCGGATGACTATTTCAAGAATGTCTATCCAAGCTTTGTTCCTGACGCGGTGACCAATGAATTTGACTTTCAGCTGACACGCAGGCAGCACAACAACTTTCAGGTTGACTTCGGGGGGGTTATCGCAACAAGAAACATCAGCAACATTTTCCTTGGATTGAATTACTATGATTTCAACAGGATGCTCAAGCACTTCAGTGCCAACTTCAGCACTGGAGCTTTTTACAAATCAGGCGAAGTGAAGGCACGGATTGACTTCCCTTTTATGGGGCAATTTTACATCGAGCCTGTGGCACGAATGAACAGCTGGGATTATACCAGTATCGATGACATCATTCAGGAGGGGAGCAGCAGTACGGTGCTCGACAGAATTGACAGGAAAGTGGGAGCAAGCGTGGGCTGGCCGGTGGGGAAGCAATTCAAAGCATCTTTTGGCGCGTATTTTATCAGCAACACGGATCGTTATATCGATAAGGAAGTATTGGTCACGTCCGACACGCTGGATCAGCTTCTTCTCAGCGGAGGCAAGTACAGTTTTCATTTTACAACCAACAACCTCAACCGGAAGCAATACGCAAATGCAGGAAAATTCATCGAGTTTGGTGTAGACTACCTTAACCTCTGGGAGTCGTTCATCCCCGGCAACACCTCCACATTATATAAAACCACGGTCAATGATGTGAATCGCAGTTGGTTCCGGGCATCTTTGGTTGCGGAGCAATATTTCAAAAAGGGAATTTATAGCTCGGGATATTACGTACACGCTACGTTTTCCAATCAACCCTTGTTTCAAAATTATCAGGGCACCATCATCAATGCGCCTGGATTCTTTCCCATTCAGGATAGCAGGACATGGATTATTGACAACTTCAGGGCATTCAATTTTGTCGCTGGGGGATGGAGGAATGTTTTTACGCTGAGGAAGAGTCTGGATCTTCGCCTTGAAGGCTATGCTTTCAAACCGTTCCAAAGCATAGTCAGGGGTTCTGGGCAGGAGGCGGTGCTCACCACTGATCTGACGAAAATATCTTTTGCCGGCACTGCCGGTCTGGTTCTGCACTCCACCATCGGCCCCATCAGTTTTAGTGTGAATTACTATGAAGGAAAGAAGGATCCTTTGGGCATTCTTCTTCACGTAGGGTTCCTCATGTACCGCAATACTTCTTTGGAGTAAGTCTGCAAAAGGTGCCCTTTTGGCCTACAGGACCACTTTGAATACGGTTCCTTACAAAAAATTAAGTATGTTTAAAGCCGGAATTTACCACCCCGGCTTACACCAAGACATGAAGAGATTTATCCTACTTCTTCTGCTGGCATCGGCTCAGCAAGGATTCAGTCAAACTGTACAATGGGCATCAAAAGTAGTTGACTTCTCATCTGAGCTGACTTCCGTTCAATATTCTGCAGAGCAGGCATTGGGTAAACCCAATGTGATGCCTGCAGGAGGACAAAATCCGAGCGCCTGGACGCCGGACAAACCCAAGCGGCAGGAATTTATCAAACTGGGATATGCGACTCCCATGCAGATTCAGCAGGTGGCTATTGCAGAGTCCTACAACCCCGGCGCACTCTTCAAGCTTTACGCTTACGACGAACAAGGAACTGAGCACCTTTTGAGGACATTTAACCCGGCGCCGATTCCGTTAAAGGCGAGAATGCTCAATTATATGCTCGAAAAGACTCCTTATAAAGTTGCGGCCATCAAATTGGAGTTTGCCGGAGATGCAGTCACGGACTATTTCTCCATTGATGCTGTCGCCATTGCGGATGTAGCCATCCCAATCATAGCAGATATTGCAGTGCCGGAATTGCTGAGCAAAGGGTTGACCATCGAGCACCTGGACAAGAATGTGAACAGCGATTACAGTGAGTTGAATCCGCTCTTGTCTCCGGATGGAAAGACAATGTATTTCTCGCGCAAGAATCATCCCGACAATATCGGAGGAGTCAACGACAAGGAAGACATCTGGTATTCTGAACTTACACCTGACGGGAAATGGGCTTTGGCAAAAAACATGGGCCCTCAATTCAATAATGCAGGCCCCAATTTTGTCAATGCAGTATCGTCCACCCCCGACGGCAACACGGTGCTTGTACTGGGTAACAAATACATGCCCAATGGAAAAATGCTGGCAGGCGTATCAATCAGTACCCATCAAGGCAACAGCTGGACCAAACCGGCACCGATAGAAATCGAAAATGATTACAACTACAGTGAGAAGGCAAACTATTTCCTTGCCAATACGCGCAAGACCCTCCTGATGTCGATCGAAAGGGAGGACTCGCGGGGCTCGCGCGACATCTATGTTTCCTTCCAGAAGAACGACAGTACGTGGTCGGAGCCTCTGAATCTCGGTTCGGTGGTAAACACTGCCGGTGAAGAGTCTGCTCCTTTTTTGGCTTCGGATGATAAGACGCTGTACTACTCCTCCAACGGATTCAGCGGCTATGGTGGCGCGGATGTGTACATGACCAAACGCCTGGATGACACCTGGACCAATTGGTCAGAGCCACAGAATATGGGACCGGATATCAATTCCAAGCTGGATGATCTCTTTTTCAACGTGCCCTCTAACAGCGAGTTCGCCTATTATTCGCGCGGTGTGACAGAAGAGAATTCAGATATTTTCAGAGTCAAGCTTCCCATTTACAAGAGCCCTGAACCTGTTGTTATTGTGAAGGGAAAACTGATCGACGGCAAGACCGGGAAACCGATTGGTGCAAAAATCATTTATGAACGTTTGCCGGATGGAAAGGAAGTGGGCGTTGTGTTGTCAGATCCTGTAACGGGTGAGTACGAAATTCATCTTCCTGGAGGCTATCTCTACGGTGTACGTGCCGAGGCGGAAGGTCACATTTCAGAGAATCAGAACCTAGACCTGAGAGGTGACACGAAAGACGGCATGATTGAAATAAGAAATATAACCTTGGCACCGATTGAGGTGAAGACTATCGAGCCGGAAGCTACAATCGTGCTTAACAATATATTCTTTGATTTTGACAAGTCTGTCCTCAAGGCGGAGTCCTTTCCTGAACTGAACCGCCTTGTAACATTGATGCAGGAGCGTGGCACTATGACCGTTGAAATCGGCGGCCATGCCGATTCCACAGGACCAGATGATTACAATATGGCTCTTTCAGGCCGAAGAGCCAAAGCGGTCTCCGACTACTTAACGGAGCATGGGGTGGACAAGAGCAGAGTGAGTACCGTGGCGTATGGCGAGAAAAAACCAGCCGTCTCTAATGCAACTGTCGCAGGCAGAAGAAAGAACAGAAGGGTTGAATTCAAGATCATTAAACTCTGACGAATATGATACTGAAAACATCCCTCACCCTTCTGTCAGTATCGCTTTGCTTGACTGCAACTGCGCAGTTGAGCGATACCCTTGTATATGCCGAAGGGAAGATATATAACCATCAGACCAAAGAGCCTGTACACGCAACCATTTCCTACGAAAGTCTCCCCTATGGTAACATTGTGGGTTCACTGTCAGGAACTTCCTACAAGTTTCCGTTCTATGAGAAGACCAAGTACTCCATTACAGTAGAGGCGCCTGGTTATGCAACCGCCAAATACATGCTGGACCCCGCCTCAGCAAATACCAGCAGAATTGTAATGCAGGACATTGAAATGGGGCTTCCACCAAAAGCTGAAGTAGTTGCAGAAACCACACATCACGTCGGCAAAGTAATGAGGCTCGATGCGCTGGTCTTTCAGCAGCGCTCCTCGATTATCAGTCCTGAGTCCTATCCTGAATTGAATTCCGTAGCCAAAATGCTTCACGATAATCCGAGAATGGTCATTCAGCTCGAAGGGCACACGGATACGCGGGGTGATGCAAAGTTGAACCTGAAACTCTCTGAAGATCGTGTGGAAGCTGTTCGCGATTATCTTGTGACTAAGGGGGTTACCAAATCGCGGATCAAGCTCAAAGCATTTGGCGGCACCATGCCCCTCAGCAAGGAGAACACCGAAGAAGCTCACCGCATGAACAGAAGGGTGGAGGTTCGGGTTCTGGAAAACTAATCTTCAAATATGGTCGCAATGGGGGTTTCCGGCGATTGATGCTTCAGCAGGCTCAGGCATTCCAGCCTGGATTTTGCATCCATCTGACTTGCTTCCACTGCTCTAAGGAGAAGATTCCCGAGGGTTTCACATCGGGGTGTGTCATACCATGACTGAGCCTGGTGGAGCAGTTGAGCGCTCCTGAGATAATCTCCTTCATTGAATGCTCTGGCGGACTGGTTGAAATGAAGTAATCCTATCAATCCATGATTGGAAATGCTTCTGAAAATTTCGAATGAATAATTATTCAACACCCTGTTCGAAGGCAATGTGGGTTGCTGAAGATGATACGATGTAAGATGGTCATGGATTTCATCAGCTCCGGTAACCAGACCGTTAACCGGATCAGTAGCTTCCAGCAGTACAGTGCCTCTTGTGGTATAGACCATGATGAAGATGTGATAATTCGTTTCCATGATGTCATACCGGATGTGAAGCCGCTCCAGTGTTGCTGCGTACAGCGCAGTTGCGGTCAGGCAATCATAGGTGCCGGATTCAAGAGTCTCGCCCAGGCTTGCATGAACCTTGTATTTCTCCAGGAACTCTTCCCTCACCAAGCGGTAAGTCCTTTTCAGCAGCTTCATTTCTGAGGAAGAGCCTTCAGTTCCAATGACCGCAATCACCTTGTCAAACCGACTCCGGACCCCGACCGAGCTCTGGTTGTCCAGTTTTACATATTGAATCAAGTCCTCCTCGAGCGTTTGTGCCTAAAGTTGAGTAGAGACTGCAAGGAATAATATGATGAGCGCTCTATTCAAAGTTCGACTTAACAATTCGGTAACATTGATAATATAAAGTTAATAAAAGACGCATTCAGTTCATATTGGCTTAACATTAGCCTATTTTAATACGATTTGGCGGATTGCTGGCTAACTTTGGATCAAATAAGGACCTATGGAAAAGGTGTCCGTCTTACCTGTGGAGACATCTGCTGTATTAGACCAGCTCAAAGAGAGGGCCCTGGCGCTCAGATCGGAGTCACTGCGAAGCAGAAAACAGCGATTGCGCAGGCTTCTGGACTGGATAAACGCCAACCGGGAAAGGATCAAGGCAGCAGTAAATGCGGACTTCAATAAACCTCTTCTGGAGGTTGACACTTCGGAAATCTATCCGGTACTGACTGAACTCCGGCATGCCATTCATCATCTGGAAGAATGGGCCCGTCCGGTTAAAGTGGACGCAACTGCTGCCTATCTGGGTACCAGGTCAGAAATAAGATTTGAGCCAAAGGGTGCCTGTTTGATCATTGCCCCCTGGAATTTCCCGTTCAACCTCTGCGTCGGCCCGCTGGTTTCCTGTCTGGCGGCAGGTAATACGGCATGTATCAAGCCGTCAGAACTTACACCTCATACCTCCTCCCTTATTCGGGAAATGGCGAACGAGGCCTTTGAGCCCGGGATAGTTGTTGTACTGGAAGGAGGACCGGAGGTATCGCATAGCCTTATTGAACAACCTTTTGATCACATATTCTTTACAGGGAGCCCTGCAATAGGCAAGGTTGTAATGCAGGCGGCTGCGAAGAACCTCACCTCGGTCACGTTGGAACTTGGCGGTAAATCTCCCGCCATTATTGATTCTTCTGCCAACATCAGTGATGCCGCCAGAAGGATCGCATTCGGAAAGTTCTTCAACAATGGCCAAACCTGCATCGCTCCGGATTACATTTTGGTGGAGGAGAAAATCAGGGATGCATTTATTGAACAGCTTAGGAAACAAACACTAAAACTCTTCGGAGACAAGGGTACAATTGGAGAGGAGTCACCCAACTATTCAAGAATAGTCAATGGAAGGCACTATGATCGTGTAAGCAGTCTGCTCGCTGAAGCAGTTCAAGTCGGCGCGCGGCCAGAGGTGTTGGGAACACCCAATAGCACGACCAACTTTATGCCTCCGGTAATCCTCACCCAGGTTCCCATGACAGCCCGGGTCATGCAGGAAGAAATATTCGGACCGTTGTTGCCTGTTGTGGCCTTCACAAACAAAGAGGAAGTAGTTCGACTGGTAAACGCCAAGCCAAAGCCACTGGCATTGTACGTTTTTACTCAGAAGCAGGACTTCCGTGAGTTCGTTCTGGCACGCACTTCTGCCGGCAGCGTGTGTATAAATGAGTGCGTGCTTCAATTTACACATCCCAACCTTCCATTTGGCGGTGTGAACAACAGTGGAATAGGCAAATCGCATGGACGGTTCGGATTTCTTGCATTTTCAAATGAAAAGCCTGTCTTACGCCAGAAATCAGGCTGGGCCGGACCCTATCTTTTGCATCCGCCCTATACGCAAGGGATGAAAAAAGTCGTTGATATTCTGCTGAAGTGGTTCTAGTGCAGAGATGACGAAAGTCTCCCTGTACAGCATGAAAGATCAAAATGTAAAGAATGCCCGTTGATTAATTTTGTAACCCCATTCAAGTTAATACGAATATGAAGCTTCTTAAAAAACTTCTCATTGGCATAGCAATATTCCTCGTCATCCTGGTGGCCGCTGCTGCCATTCTTCCTTCCTTGTTCAAGGACGATATTAAAGCGGAGATCGACAAGCAGATTGCGGCCTCGGTGAATGCTGATGTGGTCTTTGATGTGAACAATTTCAGTCTGAGTATATTCAGACATTTTCCCAACATTACAGCCGAGATACGCGAATTAGGTGTGTTCAACCGCGCTCCGTTTGAAGGCGAGCATCTCTTTGTGGTGGAAAGGCTGGATGTGGAAATCAACCTGATGGACATCCTCTTCGGGAACCAGATGAAGCTGAAGGGAATCACGCTGGTGAAGCCCCAGATCAACGTGAAAGTTCTGAAGGATGGCAAGGCCAACTATGACATCGCGATCCCTTCAGCTGATACGGTGAAGAAGGAGGAGGCGCCTTCCAAATTCTCCTTCCGAATTGACCATTGGGAAGTAATTGATGGCGATATCGTTTATGATGATCAATCCATCCCTTATTTCCTGGAGATCAGAAAACTTCAACATACCGGCAGCGGGGATTTCACGCAGGACGTGTTTGACCTCAGGACACACTCCGTGGCCGACACGGTAACCACGGGCATGGGAGCCATGCAGTTCCTCACCAACAAGCGGGCGGAGATTGATGCGATCATCACCATCAGTGACAATATTTCCAAATTTACCTTCAAAGAAAACAGCGCGAAGATCAATGACTTTGCATTGAACTTCGATGGCTGGTTCAAGATGAATCCGGGCAACTATGGAATGGACATCACTTTCAAGAGCCCTGAGAACTCATTTAAAAGCCTGCTGTCGCTGGTGCCAGGAGTCTATACCAAGAGTTTCAAGGATATAGAAACGAAAGGTGAGCTTCAGTTTGCAGGATTTGTGAAGGGGACTTATAGCGAAAAGCAGTTGCCGGCATTCAACGTAAACCTGAAGGTGAGTGATGCCATGTTCAAGTATCCTGACCTTCCTACCGCTATCTCAGACATTCATATGGATCTCCTTGTCGATAACAAAGATGGAATTGTAGATAACACGCTGGTTGACCTTAAAAGCATGCACCTGAATTTTGGTGCTAACCCGGTGGACGCAAGACTTTTGATCGGAAATCTTAAAACCTACCCTGTTGACGCTGCTGTAAGCGCAAAGTTGAACCTGGAGGAGCTTGGCAAAATGTTCCCGATGGAGGGACTCACTATGAAGGGCCTGTTTTCAATGGAGGCAACTGCCAAGGGGACCTATGACAGCATTCGCAAGATTATACCTGCCATGAACGTAAAGATGGATTTGAAGGATGGTTACGTCAAAGCATCGCAGTTCCCGATTCCCCTGGAGCAAATGAATGTCCATGCCACAGTTGCCAATACAACTGGTAAGATGGCAGAGACTGTTGTAAATGTTCCAGACTTCTCGATGGTGATGGATAATGAAAAGATGACTGCCAGTATGATCGTTCAGAACCTGGATGACCCTTCATGGAAGATCAAGGCGAATGGCGGTGTCGATCTGGAGAAGATCACCAAAATTTTCCCTCTGCAGGGAATGACGATTGCAGGTCTTGTCCGCGCCAACCTGGAAACCTCGGGCAGGATGTCTGATGTAAATGCGAAGCGTTATGACAAACTTCCCACATCCGGATCAGCCTCTCTTAAGAACTTTAAATACACTACCAAAGACATGCCGGCTGTGGGGATTTCACAAGCATCCATGTCATTCGATCCGAAGAAGATTGAACTGTCTATAATGGAAGGGACGATTGGCAAAAGCGATTTCTCTGTCAACGGCCTTGTGAGCAATTATATCGCTTATGTGTTGAACAACGAGGTCATCCAGGGGAAAGTGAACTTCAATTCCAATCTGCTTGACCTGAATGAATTCATGACCGAAAGCACATCCACTACTTCAAAGGACACAACTTCCTTTGGAGTGATTCCCATCCCTAAAAACATCGACTTCGTACTTCAGTCCAAAATTGCCACGGTGAAGATGATGGACTATACCATGACCGGTGCGTCAGGTGATATTGTAGTGAAAAATGGCGTGGCCAATCTGAGCGGACTTAAGTTCAATATGCTGGGTGGTGCCTTTGCTGTGAATGGCTCCTATGACCCGAGAGATATCAAGCATCCCAAATATGACTTTGCGCTGGGAATTCAGAATCTCGCCATACAACAGGCTGCCCAGTCTTTCTCGATTGTCAAAACCTATGCGCCCATCGCCGGACTGGTGGCAGGAAATTTCAGTACAGACTTCAAGGTAAGCGGAGAGCTGAAGCAAAACCTCATGCCTGACATGGGTACTGTAAATGGCGGTGGCCTGATCAAAGTAGCTGAGGCAGTCTTAACTCAATCAAAATTGGTGTCAGGTATCACGTCACTGACCAACCTGAATAATACGGACAAGGTTACCCTGAAGGATGTTTTGATGTCGGCCAATATCAGCAATGGAAGACTTAGCGTCAAACCATTTGATGTACAGTTCGGAAGTTATGCGACAACTGTATCCGGAAGTACAGGACTGGACGGATCGATTGATTATTCCCTCAAAATGATGGTGCCCGCCGGACAATTGGGATCCCAACTGCAGGGATTCGTCAATCAATACGCGGGGACCACTAATCCCACTGACAAGATACCGTTGAGCATTGGTGTGGGAGGCACGTACAATGACCCGAAGCCCAAGCTTCTGGCAGCTGAGCAAAAGGAACAGGTGAAACAAGCTGTGTCCAATGTGGCGGAACAGAAAAGCCAAGAAGCCGTGAAACAAATCACGGAGGGTGCAAAGCCGGAAGATGTGGTGAAGAATATTGTGGGAGGAAACCCTAAACCGGACAGCACCAAAAAAGACAGCACCAAAACAGATGCGTCTCAACTGCTGCAGAACAAGCTGCAGAACCTGTTGAAGAAGAAAAAGAATGAGTAGTGATGGCTACTTGATGCGGGTGAGTTCCGCACCGGTGAAGTACCCTTCCCGGATGAGTTGCATCAACTGATCGCGCGAAGGATTGATCTGATAGTAGGTCTCTTCTTTACCGTGTACTTCTTTCACCGAAGTCTTTTTGGACAATTTCTTCAGCAGTTCCCTGGTCTTTTCATCGTCGGAGAGATCGATGGAAAGAAACTCCAGTGCGCCTGAAGGCTTTTGCCGGATCAACCGAAGGACCCATTGTGTCCCGCTTCGGAAATTCACGAAGTAGTAGTTCTGGTAAAACTTTACAACCAGGGAGTCGCTCAGCACGCCTTTCCCCAACCAGTCGTTGTCTTTGCCGTCACGGAAATGATAACCCCATGACTCGATTATTAAGGTATCTGCATCAGGGTTCTGGGCATCCCCAGCCTTGTACTCGCCCCGAAGTGCTGCGGGCACTTCCTTCAAGGCAGAAACACCTGCCGGTTGGGGCTGTGGGAAAGATACCTCCTTGCAGGAGCTGAGAAAAAGCAAATGCAACAAGCACAGCAATAATCCTGAAAATGACTTATTAATGGCTGCTCCCATGGATGTAAGTATCAGCTATATGATATGATACGGACCAGGATGGTAACCGGTTATGGATCAGCAATGGTTTGAGGCGTTTTTTGACTTCTGATCAGCCTGTAATACACCGGCACGCCAGCCAGTGCGATCATCAAGCCAAAAATAGTGTAGGCCGGTTTAAAGAGAATCAGAAAGACGCAGAATGCCGTGCCCATTAGGATGTAAATGCCGGGAAGCCAGGGATAGCCGAAAGCAAGGTAAGGCCTGCTTGCTGTAGGTCTGGTCTTTCTGAGGATGAAAATCCCGGCGATGGTCAATACATAGAAAATGACAACCACAAAGGAAATCATATCGAGGATGTCTCCATACCGCCCGCTGACACACAACAGACCGGCAGCAATGAACTGAATCCAGAGCGCCTTGGCCGGGACAGAAAATTTATTGAGGTGACCTGCCTGAGGAAAAAACAAACCGTCCTTTGCCATCGTGTAGAGTACGCGGGCCCCTGTGAGAATCATTCCATTGGCGCAGCCGAAAGCGGAGATCATGATCATCACCGCGATGAGCAGTGTTCCGGAGTCTCCCAAAATATTTTGAGCAACCGCTGCTGCAACACGATCCTTGTCAGCAGTTGCAATTTCTGCCATGGGAAGCACAGCAGTGTACATCAGATTCGTAAGCAAATAGATGACGATAACGATAACGGCTCCCAGGAATAGGCTGAGGCCGATGTTTCGCTGCGGGTTCTTAATTTCTTTGGCAATGAACGTGACATTGTTCCAGGCGTCGCTGCTGAAGATTGCACCGACCATCGCTGAGACAATGGCTCCCATCGCCGCAAAGGTGGTGTAGGCGTTGAATGCACCATCGCTTTGTAATGCATGAAGATTCCAGGCATCAGACCAGTTGGCTCTCCATGCCTTTTCATCTGACAAGGCCAATCCGAAAACGATCAGCATGAACAGACTAAGCAGTTTAACAGAGGTGAAGAAAGTCTGAATGCGTTTTCCGCCTTCCACACCACGCGAATTCACAAACGTGAGCATTGCAATCAGGCCGATGGATAACATCTGACCAGTAGAGACCGAAAAGACATTAATCCGGAAGAGAATATTATCCTCACTGAAGTATGGCAGCAGGTAGGCTGTGAATTTGGCGAAGGCGACGCCCACTGCGGCGATGGTCCCCGTTTGAATGACGCCAAAAAGACTCCACCCGTAAAGGAATGCAACAAGAGGATTGTAAGCTTCTTTCAGATAAACATATTGCCCGCCTGCTTTTGGGAACATGCCACTTAATTCTCCGTAACTGACCGCGGCGGTAATGGTCATAAACCCCGTGATGCCCCACACGGCAAGGAGCCATCCTGCACTACCCACATGTCGCGTGATGTCAGCGCTCACAATGAAAATACCTGAACCAATCATGGAACCCGCTACGATCATGGTGGCATCCCACCAACCCAGGGCAGGTTTGAAGTCGGGTTCACTCATGGTGCAGCGGGTAAGTGATGGAGGTCAATTCTTTTTTCCATTCACCAGTTCACCTATGACCCGAAGTCCGTCAAGCGTCAAAAGCGGATCAACAATCTGAAAATATGACTTGAGGGGTGTAATGACAAATGAAAGCCCTCCCGTGGCGATAGCCGGGCACTGCACCTTGAGCTCCGTTCGAATGGAGTCGACTACGTGCTTGACAAGACCTTCATAGCCGATGACAATGCCGGATTGAATGGCAGTAACGGTGTTGATGCCGAGAGCGGACTGAGGCATTTCAAGAGGCACATCGAATAGTTTGGCCGTGTTTTGTGACAGTGCGCGGACTGCAGTGCGGAGGCCGGGCACAATCGAAACGCCAACGATCTTTCCTTCACCCGAAATGGTAGTAAACGTAAGTGCTGTTCCGAAATCCACCACTATGCACGTCTGCCGGAATTTGAACCAAGCAGCAGTGGCGTTTGCAACCAGGTCAGAGCCGATTTCAAATGGGTTGAGTATTTCAAGTGGCAGCTTTTCGTAGACATCGGGCCCAAGTACGATGGGCTCTCTTTTGAAAAGTGAGCGCACCACATTTCGCAATTTGTCGGTAAGACCAGGGACGACACTGCTGACAACTATGGCGTTGACCTTGTCAGTGGAAAGGGAGGATTCAAGAAAGTGATCCCTTACTTTGATGCCATAAAATAATTCAGGCTGATCGGTCCTGGATGGAATGCGCCACTGCTGCCACGATTCGCCATTCCACAATCCCATGGTGATGTCACTGTTACCGATATCAAACGCGAGCAGCATCGCTGAAAGATAGACAAAACCGGGAAACTGATACTGCGGGCTGTCACAGCAGACGGATGCCCACTTTCAGTCCCCACCACATCTTGAGATTGTTCCCGTTCGAATAGGTTTGCTCAAAGAAGATATTGGGCTGGTAGTTGGTAAATAGTACTGGATAATCGGGGTAGCCGCTTTTGGTGAGGTAGGCATTCAAGGTTACACCGCCGTATAAAGAAAGTTTTCGTGCGACCCGGAAATCCAAACCAATGTGCAGCTTGTTAAGCAGGCTGAGCTGTGAAGTGTAGGTTCCCTGGTCAACGTGCTGGGCAGTAAGGTCAAAGTTAAAATGCAGCCACCTGGTCAGCCTGGGTGCAGAACCAATGCCATATCCTGCTGTCCAGACCGGCTCGGCGCTGGATGAACTTTCCGGTTTGTAACCGGCAAGAATAATATTGTAGAACTGCCGGACGCCGGTGCGGAATGCAATGTTGGTGTAGAAGATTTCATCAGCTGAGAGTTCGAGTTTATGATAACCCTTGTTGACAAAGCTTATCAGTCCCACTGGTACGCCCCCCAGACTATCCGCATAGTTGATCAGGCCAATCTGTGTTCCATGCACCTTGCGGCCGTAATTAAAGACTGCTGCAATTTGAGATCCGCTGATTCTCTGCGAAGTAAAATTGCCTATCGCCGAAAACTGCGAGCCGGTGTAGTCTCCGATCTGAATATTGGTTACGCCCGCCACCTGCACACCTTTGGAAGAGCAGCGGTTGAAGTTGCCAATGCCTGCAATTTGCACGCCCTGCATGGAAGCGAGATTGGTATTTGCTGCGCCGGCCACCTGAACCCCCTGGACATCGCCAAAATTGACATTTCCGAATCCGGTGAGCTGAGCCGCTTTGGTTTCTCCTCCGTTAACATTGAAAAAACCCGAGGCCTGCAGACCATAAACATTGCCTCCCACCAGATTGCCTATGCCGGCCACCTGCATCCAGCTGACATCTTCCCTGTCCATATTGACAATAAAGCCAAGTTCGATCTGCCGGGTTCCCCTGGAATAACCTCCCAGCATGTTAATCGAATAATTGTTGATTACGTTCCCGCTAAGTGAACCGTTGGAGCCGAGGAAGGGCAAGAATGAAATTTGAATATCCCGGTAAATCGGCTGATCGATATTCTGGACATTGACATCTTCCTCATAGGGCATTTCAAGACTCTCTTTGTGAAGCGTATCGGGAACGACTTCTTTTCGGGTCAGCGTGTAAGGCAGATGGTGGATTTCGATGATGAGATGTTGTTTGGCTGCGTTGCTCAGTGTAACAGCTGTGTCACGGTAATGTATCTTGTTGACTTGCACGACAACCGGCTCGTTCTTCTTGTCCAGCTTCAACCGGAAGAAACCGTATTCATCTGTAATGACCGAGGAGATGGACTTCTTGTCATACACACTGGCGTCTGGAATTCTCTCACCGGTGATCGCATCCTGCACATATCCGGTGAACATGATGTAGGGCTGAGGTGCATCTTTTGTTTCGGCTTTCCGCAGAATCAGGTGGTTGCCCTTTTCGCGGTACTCCATAGTCTGACCAAAAATTCCCGCCAGCACTTCTCGCACCGTGGTTTCCGATGCATTGACCGTAACACGCTCTTCCGGCGAAATGATGGAGTTATTGTAAGAGAATGAGAACCCTCCTGCCCGTGCGATCTGATCCAGCACATAGGGAATTTTTTCCTGAAAAAGCTGCAGGGAAATCTTTCTCTCCAGAATTGGAGTCGCCTTTTGGGCATGGGCCTCTGTGGCGATAATAAGAAATAGTATGACTGCAATCCTGTTCATCTCTTTTCGGATCATTTGCAACCTTCTCCGTTCAAAATGATCCGGTCATCTTCCCGGATAATGGTCAACCTCAGTGTCTCGGCCAGGATGTCGGCGATGGCATCCGGATCTTCATTGTTAAAGTTCACCGTGACCCTGCAGTTGTTCAGAGCGGGACTATGAAGAATGATATGAGAGCCATACACTTCGTTGATCTTCTCCACAATGGTCTTAAGATCTGTGTTGTTGAAGGTAAACACCTTGTTTTGGTAAGCCAGCACATTGGTATCCGCCTTCTCAAGCTTGTGGAAAGTCTTCGATGTGCGGGAGTAAACTGCAGATTGGCCGGCATCCAGGATCACACCATCGGAGGTGGGCGTGAATGCCCGCACCTGACCGGTTCTGACCGTAATGGTAATCGTATCCTTGTCGGGATATGCCTGCACATTAAAACTGGTGCCTATGTCCTGGATCAGCACCTCCTGAGCCTCAATCACGAAAGACTGTTCCTCCTGATGCTGTACTTCAAAGAAGGCCTCTCCCTTCAGTTTTACCGTTCTCTGACGAAGTGATCGGTTCACTGCATAGGTGATGCTGGACTCCTTGTTCAGAAAGGCCATACTTCCGTCCGGCAGCGTGTCGCGTAATATGGATGTGCCGGTGCTGACTGCATACTGCTGAACAGGCTGTTGACGAAGCACGAGCACCAGCAAAGCTGTGATTGCCACGAGCGCAATGGCGGCTGCGAGTCGCGCCCATGTGAAATATATCGTGCGGGTTTTGCCTGGTTGAGTCAACGAAATTCTTGACTGTACCTTCTTCCATGCCGCCTCAGTGTCAAATTCATTGGATGATGATAAGCCTGATTTTTGAAATACGAGAAGGAAGCGCTGATATTCTTTCTCATTTTCAGCATGGGCCATGCGCCATCTGTCCACGTGCGCTTTCTCCTCGCCAGTGGCTTCACCGGTCAATTCCTTCCCGATCAGATCGACGATATCGTAGTCCTCCGGTTTCACAGAATGATAGAATCTGTTACAAGCAATAAAAACAATGGCAGATAATCTTTCAGTTGTTCTCTCATGATCTTCAGTGCTTTCCCCATGTGGTTTTCCACCGTCTTCACTGATATGTTCAGCTGGCCTGCGATCTCCTGGTATTTCAACTCCTCAAATCTGCTAAGCTGGAATACCAGCCTGCACTGTTCCGGCAATGACTGCATGGCCGACTGTATGCGTTGTTCCAGTTCGTCGGATGCCAGGGACTGGGTTACAGGATCGTCCGCATCCACTGTGGTTTTCAATTGTTCTGATGCATGCTCCCGTTTCACCTTTTCGTGACGCAGGGTGTTAAGGCAACTGTTCCTTACCATCCTGTACAGGTAGGACTTTACCGATTTTTCTATTTCTGTCGATTGCCGGCGGTCCCAGAATGTGATAAAAGCATTCTGCACAATTTCTTCTGCCTCATCGCGATCATGCAAAAAGGTGTTGGCGTACGTACAAAGGGGACGGTAGTAGGTCTTGAAAAGCATCTCAAAAGCGGCTTTGCTTCCATTCTGAAGGGCGGCAAGTACCTTTTCATCGCTGAATTCCACTGCTGACTGAGAATGCTCAGTGCAATGTACGGCTTTGCGCGCCTGTGGTTATGACACGCCACACTGACAAAACCCCTATTCCCATAACGGTGAGCCGGGTTAATACCGAATTGTCGGTATTTCTGTGACCCGGATTAAATAAAACAACCTCAGTTGCGTCTAAGTAAGGGGCAACCAACCTGAAAAGGTTTTCCTACGTAGATAGAAGCAGGTTTAAGACCAGAAAACGGAGCATTATGTACAACAAAGTGGTATTGGATGTGTTGCAGAAGGTGTTAATGGTACAGCGCAGACCCATTAGCCGGCATTTGAAATTCAAGAGCCTGGGGGCGTCCCAGCAGGAAGTCAATTGGATCTTGTTTGAAACAGAGCGGAGACTTGGCACACAGTTGCCCGAGCTTGCCATCACCCAGGAATCGACCATCAAGGATCTTTTGAGAACCGTCGTCGTAAGCCATAAAAAATAAACAACCCCGGACCTTAACAGACCGGGGTTGCACTTGCCCTCTTTGACAAACGATTCTTTATTGTGCGAGCTGAAGGATCTTGGCCAGGGGAATGGTATTCGCCCAGGAAGTGATCTCTCCTTCATTCGTGTCATCCACTTTCAGGGTGACAAGTGTGTTATTCATTGGAATTTGCAGTTCGTAGTTGGTCTTGCCGGTTTCGCTGTCCAGGTTCTTCGTCAGCAGTGATTTATAACCCTGGACCTTTACCGTCTTTTGATTCTCATTCTGCATCATGCCGCCCATCAGCGGCGTATTGAGAATGGCACCCAGCGAATTCATCAGCGGGGAGTTGTTGACAATTTCAAGGTTGGCAACTTTGGGAGTTGCACCATAAGAGCGGTGAACATAAAGACCTGCCGTGAAGCCGGCGGTGCTACCCGTCACGTTGTCATCCTTGTCGTTGACTTTCAGCGACCCCATCTGCGTGGGGAGCATTTTCAGAATCTCCTTTCCTATCGCCGCGTCCAGGTTGGACAGCATCTGCTCCATGGCGAAGCGGGAGTCACTCAGATTGCCTGATGAATAGGCAGAACGGGCTGAAGCTAGGTTCTTGTCAAAATCCTGGGCCTGCACCACTATGGTGGCGAGAAACAGGAAAGCAGTAGCAAATCCCTTAATATGTTTAATGTCTTTCATGATTGTGTGCATTTTCAGATTATTGTTCACCCAGCATTTTCTTGATGCCATCAATATCAAACACATTGGCTGCCGTCATCATGTCGTTCTCAGAAGCGAAGTTCACGCCTTCAAATACAATCAGTGAAGATTGTCCTATGGGAACAGACAACTTGTATCCGCTGCCTTCGCTGTATTCAATGATGGCGCGGTAACCTTTCACCTTCGTCTGTTTCCAGTTCTGTTGACCGGCGGTTTGCTGCGCGTATCCGCCTGAACTGAGGTACATGTTTACAGCCGACATCCAGGCGGCGTTGTTTGCGATGGTGGTGCGAAAGTCCTTATCCTTTCCGTCATCGTATTTTCTGACTATCGTGAGTCCAGCCCAGCCATAGCCCGTGCTGGTGACCTGATCTTCCTGCGGGTTCTTGTTCAATCCGCTCACTGATTCGGGCAGCGACTTGAGCACCTTGTTTCCGATTTCCAGTTCAACACCCAGCATGGCCTGTTGAACGGCGTAACGGGCCTCTCCGTACTTACCGCCTTTGTATGCCGTCTCGGCGTCACTCAGGTTTTGTTTCACATCAGGAGGAGTGGAGATCAGGCCGCCTCCGCCCTGGTTCTGGCTCAGCCCGCCTCCGGACTTGTTGGCATTCATGCCGCCTGTGTTGCCGGCATTTTGGCCCTGTTGTCCTTGCTGTCCCTGCTGACCTTGTTGTTGTTGTTGCTGCTGTTGCTGATTGAGGCCCAGCTCCTTGTCAACGGCTTTTTCGCCGGCTTGCTCTGCCTTCTGCTGAAGTTTCTTCAGGAATTGTGCAGAGGTTGGCGAGGCCAGGCAAACCGCCAGGACAAACGCCACGCACCCTGTCAGGAATTTCATTTTGAGTTGTCGATTAAGTGTATACAAAGATAACCAAAATCGTGCCCTTTTTCGTTGAAAACAGGCCTCCCTGGCCAGCGCAGTCAATTTCCTTCGGAAACTGGTTTGGACGGGACAGGAGAAGCGACTGGAGAAGTCTGGATAACGACTGGACAGGACTGGATAAGGTGTATAGTGAGTCGAAGTAAAGTCTGATGTGAGTCGAAGCAAAGTCTGAGAGGAGTCGGAGAAAAGTGTGAGAACTGTCTGAGTGGAGTGTGAGAAATGACTGAGAAAGTCTGAGAATCATCTGAGAAATGACTGAGAAAGTCTGAAGAAAGTGTGAGAAACGTATGAGAAAGTCTGAGAAGAGACAGTTCGAAGGGACTGGTTTAGAATTATCGGTTGCAGTTCAAGGTTCAAAGTTCAAGGCTTGCCCCGAGGAGCGGAGCGAAATTGGGTTCAAAGCCTGCCCTTGTGATATAACAGGCTGCAAGAGATTGAATGTAGAATTTTGAACAAGGAATTTTGAATGTCGATGTGATCAACAATGAGCAATCACGAATCAGCAATCAACCATCAATACACCCGCGTCTTCAGCCCACCGGTATCAATCTGGATTCCGGCGGCGGCCTGCATGGGCTGAAAGTCGAAGAACACTTCGCTGGGAATGCCGACGGTCAAACCCAATTGAACAATGGCATGGATGTTTCCCGTAATTCTCCATTTGCCGGTGATGGCAGGCTCAAGAAAAAATTGAGCCTTCTCATTGGGCTTCACCGTTGTGCCGCCGCTGGTGAATTCTGAAAAGTTGACCCACGTCAACCGCGGTGTAAAAATAAAATTGAAGTCCCTGTTGTTGGTGCCCAGAGAAGGCTGAACAAAAATTCTGCTCATCTTCCCGCTTGCCACCACAGTTTTGGTCCCGAAGAAATAGTATTGATCATAACTGGTCCCCTGGCCGGCGCCATATCCGGCCAGCACTTCCCACCGCGCGCTCCTGGACCGGTCGAAATAACCGACCCCGAGTTCGCCGTAACTGTTCTTGCGGTTGTAGTCAATTCCATCCTGTGTGGTCCTTTTCACATTGCCGTAAGAATAACTTCCAACCACAGCAACATGATCCGTGAGCGCATAAGCAGCCTGTGCATCGAGTCCTCCACTGGTTAGATATCCGGAAATTTGTGCCTCTCCCTGCTCGCGGAAGAGCGGTGTGTTCCGCGTGTTGGGAATATAGATGGGCGAGCAGGAATTGAAAACCAACGCAGCGAGGCTGAGCGTTCCAAATAAACTGCGCAGGTTTGTCATGAGGGGTGATTTTGAAACTAAATTAGCCAAAATTACCAGCGAAACAGACGAGACGATAATCCCATGATTAATTCCTCAGACTTTCAGCAACTGATCAGCCATCGCAGATCAATATTTCCCAGAGACTACACAGGAACGCGTGTGGATGACGGCATTGTGAAACAGATCATTGAAAATGCTCATCATGCACCAACCCATAAGCTGACAGAGCCCTGGAGATTTGTTGTATTCACCGGCAAGGGGATACAGAAGCTGGCCGCATTTCAGGCGCAGTGCTACAAACAGGTAACAGAACGGGATGGAACTTTCAGGCAAGAGCGCTATGAAGGTCTGTTGACCAAGCCGGCGCAGTCGAGCCACATCATCAGTATCGGGATGAAGAGGGACCACAAAAATTCCGTACCCGAAGTTGAAGAACTCGGGGCCGTTTTTTGTGCTGTGGAGAATATGTACCTGACTGCGGCCGTGCACGGTGTCGCATGTTATCTTAGCACAGGCGGTGTCACCTATTTCCCTGAGGCGAAGGAATTCTTTGACCTTGGCCCTCCTGACAAGCTTCTTGGTTTTATGCACCTCGGCATGCCCAAGGAATGGCCCCGGCCCTCGAGAAGGTCTCCGGTTGAGGATAAGATGAGATGGGTGGCAGAGTAGCGGGGAAGAATTACTTAATCAAAATAGACATTCATGATTCCGGACAAACAATCAATCGCTGAAGCACACGAGCGGATCAAACCCTATATCCACAAGACTCCAGTTCTCACCAGCGCCTCGCTGGATGAGATGGCCGGTTGTCACATGTATTTCAAATGCGAGAACTTCCAGAAAGTTGGCGCATTCAAAGCAAGGGGTGCCATGAATGCGATACTGAAACTCGGTCCTGAACAATTGAAGAAAGGAGTAGCCACGCACTCATCCGGCAACCATGCCCAGGCCCTTGCCCGTGCCGCCAAGATCCTCGGTGTAAAAGCGTACATCGTCATGCCTCGTACTGCCCCCGAGATCAAGAAGCGTGGGGTAAAAGGATATGGCGGTGAGATCTTTGAGTGCGAGCCTACGCTCCAGGCACGCGAGTCAACTTTGGCGGAGGTCATCAAAAAGACAGGCGCCACGGAAATTCATCCATTCAACAATGATGACGTAATGGAGGGCCAGGCCACTTGCGCCAAGGAACTCCTCGATGAAGTTGGACCCCTTGATTTCCTGCTAGCGCCGGTAGGCGGAGGCGGATTATTAAGCGGTACCGCACTTGCTGCACATTACTTTGCGCCACAAACGGCCGTCATTGCAGGGGAACCCGCCGGTTCAGATGATGCGTTCCGGTCGCTCTTGTCTGGTAAAATAGAACCAGCACAATCCAATACGATAGCGGACGGACTGCTGACCACGCTGGGAGACAAGACTTTTCCCATCATCCGCAAATATGTCAAAGAGATCATCACAGTATCCGACGACGAGATTGTAAGTGCGATGCGGCTTCTTTACGAGCGTTTGAAAATAGTGGTTGAGCCATCGGCAACTGTTCCGTTTGCCGCTGTGATGAAGGGAAAGGCAAAGTTTGCGGGAAAGAATGTGGGCGTTATTCTTTCAGGTGGCAATGTTGATCCTGAAAGACTTGGAAAACTATTCAGCAGTCAATCCTGATTATTTGCACGAGGTATTGAGGAATCGCACGAATTCTTCAAGATGATCCCATGAGGCCAACTCCTGCCTTTCAGCAGGATCGGAGGGAAGTTTGTCCTTGCACGGCTTGGTCAGTTCTTCGCTGATTTCTTTGAAGTGGTCTTTGTTCACCGTAAGCAGCGATCTCTTCCTCGTGTCGTAAATGAAATATTCTTTCCCGCTGAGGTCGATGTTGCCCAGGGCCTCGACAAAATCTCCTGCGCTCACCACATCTTCAATTGAACTGTTGATATCCTTTCCCGATTTGATGTCTTCTGAAAAAGCCTCTGTGGCGGCCTTGGCAGAAAGCGAATCCATTGTCGGATCTTTCAGACTTGTAAACCATTCTTCCGATGAAGAGGAATACGGTTTGCGCGTGAGGCGATATCTTCCATCCACCAGACGCTTGAGGTAGCCATCCGCATATCCATCCCAAATCTGCAGTGTTCCATCAATTTCCTGACCAAACTCATAGAGCGCTCCTCCCCGGATGAAGGATGCCACGTTGGACTGGTCCGGAAGGAAGAAGATGCCATGGATGAAGAAATCGTAATCGCCGCTTTCACGTTCCTGTGCAATTCTGCCCTTGATGCGGGCGCCATCCCGTAGCAGCATGTAACCAGTTTGAAAATTCCGCTCTGGATTCTTGTAATTGTTGGGATACTTCTGCTCTTCAACCACAGGATCGAGTTTGACGGACTTGATCGCGGAGGCCGCAATTTCCTTTTTGGTGCTCCCCTCAGTTACCCTGACTTTTTCGAGCGCGTCATTTTTCCTGAAGCAGACCAGCGTCCCTTTCAGCGTGGATCCATCTTTCAAAGTCACCGCGCCCTTCACCGGCATGCTGTATTTGGACTTAAGCGACTGATTGGGATACTCCAGCTTTTCAAAATGGCTTTCCGTGACGGTACGGACAATGATCTGGGCCTCTGACTGAATCAGAGCGCATGCAAAACCCAACACCACGAGTACTGCTTTCATTTGTCTGCAAATGGCGACTGCCGGTTGTCGCCACTACAAAAATAGTCAATCGCCGGGCGCAGTATGAAAAAGAAAAAGCATCCGCCTTTCGGCAGATGCTTTTCTTGGCTAACCCGGGTTAGCTCTAATTGCCTTTTTTCAGCTGATCAAACTTGTTTTCGGCGGGTTTTTTTGGGAATACGTTGTCGCTTACGTTAACGTCTGCGGTCTCCAGGTTGGGATCTATAACCACATTCACAACTTCCTTGTCCTTTACAAACACTTTCTTCACCTCAGTCTCATTCAATCTCCAGATTTCAGCTGGGATGCGGTCCAGCTCCTTGGTTCCGTCCTTGAAAGTCCACTCAATGATGACAGGGGATACCAGACCTCCGCTATTCTTCAGGGTGATTTCATACAGGTTTTTTCCTTCCAGTTTTCCTCTCACGGCATTGTCATCAATGCGTGCGCGGAAGTCTCCATAAGCTGCGTCAGGAGTATTGAGCACACTGATTTCCTTTGCCCCCTGGCTGAAGTCGGAAGCCTTGGCATTCTTATCCCCCTTTGATGCGAGATCACCTTCCTTGGTCTTGACGTTTTTCTTTTCAGGATCAACCTGTGAGGACTTCACCTTAAACCATTTCACTTCGTCAAGGGTAAGGTCTACGTTGTCAGTGGTGTAAAACCATCCTCGCCAGAACCAATCAAGATCAACAGCCGAGGCATCTTCCATGGTGCGGAAGAAATCAGCGGGTTTGGGATGCTTGAAAGCCCAGCGTGTTGCATACTCCTTAAAGGCCTTGTCAAAAAGTTCAGGACCCATTACAGTCTCACGAAGAAGAGTGAGGGCTGCAGCCGGCTTGTTGTAGCCGTTAGGGCCAAAACTGGATCCCTGGTTGTCGGAGGAGGCCATCACGGGCCGCATGATGCTCTTGTCGCCCTTCATGAAATTGACGATACCCTTCGGCGTATTGGAGGAATAATCGAAGTTGGGATAGCGTTCGCGGATGGTTTCCTTTTCGAGGAATGAATTCAGCCCTTCATCCATCCAGGTGGTCTGGCGTTCGTCTGAATTGACAATCATCGGGAAGAAATTATGACCCACTTCGTGAACAATGACTGCCACCATCCTTTCCAGAGTGCGCTGATCGTATGTGCCATCCTTCTTTGGGCGGCGACCATTGAAACTGATCATGGGATATTCCATGCCTCCTCCTACCCAGTTGACCGAGTAAGCAGTAGGATAGGGATAATCCAGGGTGCGTTGAGAATAGACTTCAAGCGCATTCTTAACAGCTAGTGTAGATTCTTTTGACCAGAGCGGAACTGCTTCTTTCGAATAAAGCGATTGAGCCAGCGGAGTCTTGTCGTGAATCTTCACGGCCATGGCATCCCAGATAAACTTACGCGATGTGGCAAACGCGAAGTCGCGGACGTTTTCAGCGTAGAATTCCCATGTGCTCTTCTTCTTTGATTTCTCTTTCTCTTTTTTCGCTGCTTCTTCCTGTGTGACTATCCACACCTGCTTGTCAAAACTCTTCCTCGCCTGCTCAAGTCGATCCTGCTGCTCTTTGGTCAGTACGTCCTTGGCGTTGAGAAGATTGCCTGACGCTCCGACGATGTGATCGGAAGGCACGGTGATCTTCACACGATAATTGCCAAAGGTGAGCGTAAACTCACCTGCGCCGAGAAACTGTTTGTTCTGCCAGCCTTCATAGTCGTCGAAAACGCACATTCTGGGAAACCACTGCGCCATGGTGTAGATATAGTTGTTGTCCTCCGGGAAGTACTCCATTCCACCACGGCCTGTAGAGGAGACCATCATGCGGTCATTGATGTTATAAGACCAGTCGATGGAGAATGTAAATTTCTCACCTGTCTTCATGGGAGCAGGCAGATCAATGCGCATCATCGTATAGTTGATGAAGTAAGTCAGATCCTTCCCGGCAGCATCTTTGACTGCCTTGATACTGAATCCACCTTTGTAGTTATAAGCGCCAACAGTTGTGGCAAGAAACTTGGCAGGAATAGAGTCCCTGATGCTTCCTCCGCTGGTTTGACGGGTCATGCTCTTGTCTGCAGCGATGTTCTGTTCAAGCTGGACCCAGAGGAATTTCAATGGCTCGGGTGCGTTGTTGATATATGTGATCTTTTCGGAACCCGTGAGCACCTGGGTTTCGTCATTGATTTCAACGTTGATTTCATAGTCTGCCTGTTGTTGCCAGTAGGCAGGACCCGGCGCGCCGGAACTGCTTCTGTAGGTATTCGGTGTAGGAAGCATTTGATCCAGTTGTTCAAACTTTCCCTGCCATTTGGGCTGTTCCTGGGCAAGCAAGATCTGGGAACACAGTATCAGAAGTACAATGAGTATATTTTTCATAGACATGTCAGAATGCAATCAATTAGACTTCTTTTTGATTTCGTCGAACTTATTTACTGCTGCGGATTTGGGGAACACATTGTCCCCGGTGCTGATGTCTGCTGTTTCTTCCTTGGGGTCGAGCACAATCTTGGTCACTTCTTTCTCTTTCATGAACACCTTCGTCACCGTCGTTTCATTTGTTCTCCAGATTTCGGCAGGGATGCGCTCAAGTTCCTTGGTTCCATCCTTGTAAGTCCATTCAATGATCACCGGCATCACCAGTCCGCCTTTGTTGGAGAAGGTGATCTGGTAGAAGTTCTTTCCTTCCATTTTTGAAATCAGGGCCTTGTCATCCACCCGGCTTTGGAATTCGCCATAGAACCTGGCATCGGTTGGAATCACTGAGAACGGCTGTGGGCCGCCTGAAAAGTCATCAGGGTTGGACTGCTGAGAACCGGCGGCGAGATCGCCTTTCTTTGTTGTTTTGCCTTTGTTCTCCACATTGACTTCATCTTTCCTCACTTTATACCAGACCACCTTGTCGATGGATTGGTCATTCACATCTGTAGTATAGAACCAGCCACGCCAGAACCAGTCCAGGTCGACGGCTGAGGCGTCTTCCAGTGTGCGGAAGAAATCTGCGGGCTTGGGATGTTTGAAGGCCCAGCGCTGCGCATATTCCTTGAAGGCCTTGTCAAACAATTCAGGACCCATCACCGTCTCGCGGAGGATATTGAGGGCGGTAGCACATTTGGCGTACTGCTCATTGCCGAAGTTTTGCCGCACTACGCTTTCAGAGTTTACCATGAGCGGACGCTGGAGCGATTGATCTCCCCGCATGTAGGGCACGATCATGGATGCGGGGCCACGGCGGTTGGGCATGTCGGGATAGTTCTCCACCTGGGTGCGATACTGCACGAAGGTGTTGAGGCCTTCATCCATCCAGGTCCACTGACGCTCATCATTGTTGATGATCATGGGAAAGAAATTGTGCCCCACTTCGTGAATCACCACACCAACAAGACCCCATTTGGTGCGATCACTGTAAGTGCCGTCTTTGTTGGGGCGTGCACCATTGAAGCAGATCATGGGATACTCCATCCCGATGGCGGCATGGTGTACAGACGTAGCCTGCGGATAAGGGTAATCAACTGAGTATTTCGAGTAGGTGACAAGACAATTCTTCACTGCTTTCGTCGATTCCTGTTCCCAAAGCGGATTACCTTCCTTCGGATAATAGGACATGGCCAGCGGAGTTTTGTCGCCTAACTTCACAGCCTGGGCATCCCAGATAAATTTCCGTGAGGTGGCAAAGGCGAAGTCGCGCACATTCTCAGCCTTGAACTTCCACGTCTTCTTTTGTGTGGATTTCGATTTTTCTCTCTCTATAGCTTCGGCCTGGGTGGCAATAATGACTGGCTTGTCAAATGATTTCTTTGCCTGTTCGAAGCGTGCTTGTTGTTCTGGCGTCAGTACTTCCTGTGGATTCTGTACCATTCCGGTTGCTGCTACAATGTGGTCTGCGGGTACGGTCAGGTTGACCTCATAATTTCCAAAAGTCAGTGTGAACTCACCCTGTCCGAGGAATTGTTTATTCTGCCATCCCACCACGTCATCGTATACACACATGCGCGGAAACCACTGCGCAATGATGTAAGAATAATTTCCATCCTCTGGAAAGTACTCAAGACCACTTCGCGCATCGTTGGGCGTAACACCCTTCATGCGATCGTTGATATTGAATGCCCAATCAACAGAGAAGACAAATTTCTGTCCGGGGGGCAAGGGCTTGGGCAAATCCACCCGCATCATGGTGAAGTTGACAAGCGTGGCGAGGTTGGTTCCTGAAGCATCTTTAACGCCCTTGATCTTATATCCGCCATCAAAATCATAAAGGCCAAGGCTGCTGGCCATTGTCTTGGTATTGGTGCTGTCGCGGATAGTGGATGCGGCAGTCTTGAGGGTATTGTTGTCTTTGGCGTTGATATTCTGATCCAGCTGAAGCCAGAGGTATTTCAAGGGATCAGGTGAGTTGTTATAATAAGTGATCGTCTCCGAGCCCGTGATGCTTTGGGTATCATCATGCAGTTCGGCGTTGATCACGTAATCTGCGCGCTGCTGCCAGTATTTGGGGCCGGGTGAGCCGGAGCCAGAGCGATATTCATTAGGCGTCGGCAGAAGTTGCTCGAGCTGTTCAAATTTTCCTTTCCACTGGCCCTTGTTGGGAGATTCCTGGGCAACGAGGTGAAGCGTACAAAGCAAAGCGATCAGTAAGACAGGTATTCTTTTCATCATATTAAAACGTATAGTTCAAAAGCAGTTGGGTTACCAGGGGAAGCGGTCTTTGATCAGAATCATGGATATCCCTGCTATTGCGGACGAGATGACCATTCTCCAGTCCCTCCGGTTGGCACCCAAAAGGTTCAGTGCAATAAAACTAACGCCCAGAAAAATCCCAACGATTATTATTTGGCCGAACTCCAGACCCACATTGAAGGCCAGGAGTTGGACCAGAATGCTTTCGTCCTTGCCGAGCAGGGCCTTTAGATAGTTGGAAAACCCCATGCCGTGGATGAGACCGAAGAAGAGGGCAAAGAAGTAGTTGATCTGGATATTGTGTCCGGATATGGACGATTCTGATTTGAAAAGATTGGAACCGGCTGTGATGAAGATGGTGAGGGGTATGAGAAACTCTACAAGTGCCGAATTGATGGAGATAAGGTCTAGCGTGGCAAGCGCCAGGGTAATGGAATGACCGATGGTAAAGGCGGTAACCAGAATGAGCAGTCGCTTCCAGTCCTTGATCCCGTATAGTGCGCACAAGGCTACCACAAAAAGAATATGATCGTAACCATTCGCATAGTCAAGAATATGGTCCTTGCCAAGAAGAAAGTACAGCTGGAATTCAGACATGAGTAATGGAATGAAACATCAAGTTTAGTCAGCCTTCCGGTTAAATAAAAACCAGTCACTCCTGACGCCAGGGCTTTTTGAAGACCGATGCCCTGAGTATTTTTGCATGTGGCACTTCTGCATCTTCTCATCCTGCTCTTTTTCCCGCATCCCATTCATATATCGGTGACGGAGATCGAGTTCAATGAAAAGAACAAAGCTCTTCAGATTACGTCCAGAATCTTCATTGACGATTTGGAACTATCCATTGGGTCAAAGATTCACGACGAAAATTTTGAATTACTTTCACCCAAGCCGGGCACAACCACCGATCAGTACCTTCGCGAGTATCTGGCGGATCACTTCCATGTGAAGCTTGATGGTAAGCCGGCGAAAATAAACTACCTCGCTCATGAGGTGGAAAACCCTGCAGTCGTTTGCTATCTGGAAATTGAAAATGTGAAGAAGTTCAAGACGATTGAGATCACCAATGACTTGATCCAGGAAACCCACGCAGATCAATCCAACCTGGTGCACGTCACTTATAAAGGTCCCGTAAAGAGCCTCAGGCTCATCCGGGACAAGCCCACTGATATTCTGAAATTTGAAGACAAATAACCCCACCTCTATGACCCGCCCAAAAATTGTAGCCGGAAACTGGAAGATGAATAAAACAGCCGAGGAAGCCAAAGCACTCACGGCAGATGTCATCAATCTTTCGCGCGCAGAGTTGAAAGGCAAAGCAAAGTTGATTCTTTGTGTTCCATTTCCATTCCTGATGCAAACCCGCGCCCAGACAGACGGTTCCGCAGTTGGGGTTGGAGCACAAAACTGCAGCGAGCATGACTCAGGCGCCTACACAGGTGAGGTATCTGCAACCATGCTGAAGTCTGCTGGGATTCCCTATGTTATTCTGGGCCACAGTGAGCGCAGGCAATATTTTGGTGAGAATGGCCCGCTCCTGGCAAAGAAGGTAGACAAGGTTCTGGCTACCGGCCTTACGCCCATATTTTGCTGTGGCGAACCACTGGAGATCCGCGAAAAGGGTACACATGAAACGCTGGTGAAAGAACAGGTGCAGCAGAGCCTATTTCATCTTTCGGCAGATGATCTGAAGAAAGTGATCATCGCCTATGAACCGGTCTGGGCGATCGGAACAGGAAAGACTGCCAGTTCCCAACAAGCCCAGGAAATGCATGCCGTCATCCGCAAACACATCGCCGGCAAATACGGAGACGCGGTTGCTCAGTCAATACCAATCCTGTATGGTGGCAGTGTAAAGCCGGACAACGCAAAAGAATTGTTTGCATGTCAGGATGTAGATGGTGGACTTGTAGGCGGCGCTTCGCTGAAGGCGAGAGACTTTATTGATATTGCGAAGGGCGCTGAGTAGATATTACTCCTTCATCCACTCAAAAGTGGAATAGTGATCGCCATTCATACCCAGGCGGCTGTACACCTTTTGGGCTGTCTCATTTCGTTTATCTACGTACAGGCGGATGCCGCGCGCGTCCGGATCCTGGTTGACCAGCTCGCGAATGTGGTCATACAACTTTGTGTAAACGCCTTTCCCTCTCCATTTGTCGGCAACGTAAACCGACTGTATCCACCAAATGGTCCCGCATCGCCAGTCGCTCCATTCATAGGTGATCATCAGGCATCCTGCTACTTCTTGACCATTGACAGCGACGAAGTATTTTCCCTTTGTGGGATCCCTGAAAAGGCGGTTAACGCCCTGCGTCAAAGTTGAAATCTCAAGTTGGACGTCTTCGGTTTCCAAAGCCATTTTAAGTTGGAAATCCAGTATGGAAGGGATGTCAGTCGCTTTGGCCTCGCGGATGATCATCACGCCGGTATCAGTTTCTTTCATCCTATTGCTCCTTTGAGATCATGGATAAGATCTTGGGCGTCCTCGATACCCACAGAAAGCCGGAGCAGCTTGTCTGAGATCCCCATCTTCTTTCGCTCTGCGGGTGGCACTTTGGAGTGAGAAGTTTTTACCGGAGAGCAAATGGTTGATTCTACTCCTCCGAGACTGACAGCTTTCCTGATGATCTTGAGCCGGCTAATGAACTTCTCCGGATCAGTTTTGACTTCAAATGAAAGCATGCCTCCAAATCCTTCTGACATCTGCTTTTTGGCGATGGCATGACCGGGATGATCCTTAAGCCCTGGGTAATTGACGGCTGCTATTTTTGGCTCCGACTTCAGGAAGGATGCAATCAGCATGGCATTCTGATTCTGCTGTCTTACCCGAAGAACCATGGTTTTAAGGCTGCGCTCCACCAGGTAACACGTATGGGCATCCAGGCTACCGCCGAAATGCAGCGCACTACCGAGAACTTGTTCGGCATGTTTGCCTGATCCGGCCATCACACCGCATGATAAATCACTGTGACCGCCAATATATTTTGTGCCACTGTGAAGCATGATATCAATTCCCAAATCAGCAGGGTTTTGGTTTACGGGTGAAGCAAACGTGTTGTCTATCATGGTGATCAACCTATGCTTGCGCGCTATCCGGCTTACAGCGGCGATGTCGATGATGCGTAGCAGCGGGTTAGATGGCGTTTCAATGAACAACACCCTGGTTTCTTTTCGGATCGCCTTTTCAAAGTTTGATGGGTCAGAACCGTCAACCATTGTGAAAGTCATCCCATACCGCGGAATCTCATGAAGGATGGCGTGATGAGTTCCTCCGTATAAATCACTCTGAAGGACAATGTGATCGCCCGTTTTCATGAAGGCGAAAATGGAGGTGAGGATGGCTGCCATCCCGGAACTGAATACCAAAGCTGACTCGGTATTCTCCAGGGCAGCTAATTTACCTGCCACAGCTTTCTGGTTGGGAGTATTGAAATAACGCGGATAGCGGACGACCTGATCGTAGTTGTATGCTGACGAAGGAAATACTGGAGTGATTAGCCCTCCATATTGAGGGTCACCCAGCGATCCGGCGTGAACGGATTGTGTCAGCTTGGAGTGACCTGCTTTTTGCTTTTTCATTAGTGCAAGTAACAAAAACCCCGCAAATTAGAATCAAGAAAGAACGGCATTACCTTGGTTATCATGATTCGAAATTCCTCGCATCTCCTTCCCGCTATCGTGTTTATGTTGCTCACTGCTGGTTGCACAAAGCAGGGACACCAGGACCAGAAGGCCATTGAACTATTTAACGGCAAATCCCTGCGTGGTTGGCATGCAGATGTGCCGGCCATGGATACCACAAGTGTCTCGAGTCCATTTATACTGCGAGACAGCATGCTGGTGAGCCTTGGTACCCCTGAAGGCCATTTGATAACTGATTCAACCTTTCAGAATTATCGCCTGGATGTCGAGTATCGATTTCCGGGGCAACCAGGCAACTGTGGTGTGCTGGTTCATGCATCAACGCCGAGGGCCCTGTACAAAATGTTCCCAAAATCAATTGAGGTACAGTTGGAGCACGGGAATGCTGGTGACTTTTGGTGCATTGTGGAAGACATCACCGTTCCGGACATGGAAAGCCGTCGTGGCCCCAGGGAGGAATGGGGCATTACAGAGGGGAAGCGGAGGAGAATTGTCAATCTGACCGATGGATCTGAAAAACCGCTTGGACAATGGAATTCATTGACTGTGGAATGCAAGAACACCTCTATCCGCGTCTGGGTGAATGGTGTTCTTGTGAATGACGGAACGAACTGCACGGCCAGCAAAGGTCACATTGCACTTCAGGCTGAGGGCTCGGAAGTTGAATTCCGGAGGGTTACGCTCACAAAGCTGGAATAGAACACTGCTTTTCATGTCCATTCGCGGAAGCTATATTTGTGCCCCTGCCCCTTAAATCTATGCGCCTTGGTCAACTGGCACGTAAACTTAATTTGCGAACAGACGAAATCGTCGCACTGCTTGCTTTAAAAGGAATCACTATTGAATCCGGGAACAATACCAAGCTGCAGGATGAGCATGCACAATTGGTAACGCAGCACTTTTCTCCCGGCACAACGCTTTCAGAAGAAGAAATGTCTGAAAAGCCGGAACAAAGAACAGAGACGGCGAGAAGCGAGATGAAGGAGGAACAAGCAGAGGTTAAAACCGAAGCCGTATCATCTGAATTGACAGAGGAGGTTCCGGTGCCCGAGGTCATCCGTGCACCTAAAGTGGAATTGACCGGATTGAGAGTGCTCGGGAAAATTGACCTTCCTGAAAAGAAGAAAAAGGAAACCGAGAATACAGAGAACACTTCTGCCGAGTCTGAGGGTCAGCAGAGCTCCACTCCGGAAAATCGCCAGCGCAGAAGTTCCCGTAAGTGGGAGGAACGCCCACGCAAGGAGCAGAGTCGCAAAAACCCGATTGCCTTGCAGCGTGAACGTGAGCAAGAGGAGGCCAGACGCAAACGAGAGGCTCAAATCGAGCAACAAAAGGAGAAGAAGAAGGAATATTATTTGAGCAGGGTCAAGACCGGAGCGCCAACCAAACCAGCGCGCATACACAAAGAAGATGTCGAGGAAATGGCTCCCCTACCGGAAGAGCGCCCAAAAACAATATGGGGACGGTTTATGAAATGGCTCAATTCCTGAACTTATGAAAGGCTACATAATTGTTGACGTCAAGATTACAGATCCACAGCGTTATGATGATTACAGAAAGCTTACGCCTGGATCCTTAAAGCCCTTTGACGGGAAATTTATTGTTCGCGGCGGAAATACTGAAGTACTCGAAGGTGACTGGGAGCCTGGCAGAATCGTTGTACTGGAATTTCCATCCCTGGAAAGAGCAAAGGCCTGGTGGTCTTCAGATGGCTATGCTCCCGCCAAGGCCATCCGCCAGGCAGCTTCTATCACACAGATGATCGTGGTGGAAGGATATGAATCCTGATTGTTCATTCGTGCCAGTTTAGAGACTCTGGCGTATGGATCCCATTCGCATTGCACAGCTCAGGCAGGAATTGGTCTTCTCTGTTTCGAGAAGTTCGGGCCCGGGAGGGCAGCATGTAAATAAGACCAACTCAAAGGTGACGGGCACCTTGCACGTGAGTCAGTTGTCATTTCTTGGCCCGGAAGAGAAGGATCGCCTCAGTAATTTCCTTGGCAACAGATTAACCCGGGAGGGACTGTTGTCAATCTCTTCTCAACGCCACCGTTCCCAGCACGATAATCGTGAAGAGGTAATCAGAAAATTTGAATCGCTGATTACAAAAGGATTGACTGTCAGAAAGAAAAGGAAGGCTACCCGGCCTACGAAGGCGTCTGTTACAAGACGGCTGGAATCAAAACGCAGAAAGGGAGAGAAAAAGCAGTGGAGGCGCACTGATCTTTGAATTGAACAAGCTGTCAGCGGGAACTCCCTCCCGGCATCATTTGTCTGGACTATCCTTCGGCATTTGATTACATTCAGAAAAAAAGTCTGATTATGAGATTTCATTACCTGCTGCTGGCAAGCATCGTTATCGGGTCAGTTTCTTGCAGCAAGAAGGCCGAAACCGGAAGTGAAGGTGATCTGAAGAAAAAGAAAATGATTGCCCGCGCCGATTCGCTGGAGCTTCCCACCGAGTATGTCGCGCCACCAGGAGATCCTTTGTCGCACCACACAGCAGGGTATGCGAAGATCATGTGTTCGGCAGTTTTCATTACCGGATTGAAGCCTGAATTTGCCGCTGAGAATGTCGGGTACTTTACAAGCCCGTACGATCAAAGAGCCAAAGTTGGAAAGCCTGAGATTGACTGGAACCGCAAGTCGGTGAGCATCCAGTTGCCCAATGGTATCAAGAGAACAGCCATCTATGTAGGTGATCAGGGCTGTGTGACCTTGCCGGAAGGAATCGATTCACTTTACTACAAGCCGCACAAGATTGCATCAACCTTGCCTGACGGTGATAAGACAGCCTGGCCAATGGGTGAAGTCCTGGGCAACGCTTCTCTGCCGGAGGGCGTTGATGATGAAAAACTGAAGCAGGCATTGGAAGCAGCATTTGAACCTGCCGACGGGTTGACTGCAGCATTTGTCGTGACCTACAAAGGTCAGCTGATTGCAGAGCGATATGGTGAGGGTGTCACAAGAAACACACCGCTCGAAAGCTGGTCCATGGGAAAGAGCCTTACTGCAACACTTATGGGAATTCTCATTCAGCAGGGCGTGTATAAGCTTGACCAGCCTGCACCTATTCCGGAATGGCAGGGAGATGATCGTGCCAAGATCAGAATCTCTGATATTCTGCATATGTCGAGTGGTATTCGCATCCGTGCCCCTCAAGATCCGGACTATGATCCTTCAATTGGTTATCCTGATCACCTCTACCTGTATACCGGAGGAGTCAATTCATTTCATTATGCAGCTACACGCCCTCAGCAGTGGCCGCCCAACACAGTAGGTCGCTACAGAAACACAGACCCGGTGTTGACCAACTACCTGATAAGACTGGCAGTGGACAAGCCAGGCGAGGATTATCACGCCTTTCCACGCCGGGCGCTGTTCGACAAGATTGGAATCCGGAGCATGATCATGGAGACCGATCCTTATGGAGACTTTTTGACTCAAGGATATGAGTTTGCCACAGGCCGTGACTGGGCAAGGCTGGGGAATCTTTATTTGCAGGATGGAGTCCGGAATGGAGAAAGGATTCTTCCGGAAGGATTCACAAAGTTTGTCAGCACTTTGGCGCCTGCATGGGAGGCCGACGGCAGGCCAATATATGGTGGCTTCTTCTGGCTAAATGGTGAAGGAGAGTATCCGGTTCCCAAGGAGGCGTATTACATGGCAGGTGCCGGAGGTCAGTTTACATGGATGATACCAAGTCATGATCTCGTTATCGTCAGGCTCGGTCACTTTAAAGGATCTGCGAAAGGAACTGATGCGCTGAAAAAAGCCATGGCCTTGCTGGTACAAGCAGTGCCTCAGCATCAGTAGGAATTAAATAAGTTGTTGCAGTATTAGATACAGAATCGAGGGGCATAATAGACAGCCCAACCCCGTATAAAATGTTGCTGTGATGGCTCCGTAGGGTACGAGTCTCGGGTCAGTTGCCGCAAGCCCCGCTGCGACTCCTGAGGTGGTCCCAATCAAACCACCATATACCATTGCGCTCTGTGGGTTATTCAACCCTATATATCGTGCAACCCAGGGAGTAGCAATCGTTACCATGATGGATTTGAATACACCGGCTGCGATACTTAGTGCGATGACTTCAGAGGAGGCGCCGACCGCAGCGCCCGTAACAGGTCCAACGATGAAAGTGCAGGCTCCTGCTCCGATAGTTGCCAGGCTTCTGACATCTTCATAACCCATCGCCAGCGCAAGGGCCACGCCTGCAAAGAATGCCACAAGAACGCCAAGAAGTAAAGAGATGAAACCAGCCCATCCGGCCTTTTTCATTTCGTCAAATGTTGCTCCCATCGCCGTCGCTACAATGGTGAAGTCTCTCAGCATGGAGCCTCCCATCAAGGTGAATCCGGAAAAGATGCCCACATCGGCGATCCCGTTTTTTCCGTGTGTATACATGCCACCCATATAGGCCATCAGCAATCCTGCAAAAATGGCTATTGCTGCCATTGGGATTTTCTTTCCGGTAAGCCGTGCTGAAATCCACGCTGACGCCAGCATCAACAGCCCGGTTGTTAGCAGGGCGGTGACAAGGCCATTTTTGATCAACAGTTCCTTCATCAAGCTTGTGCCTTTTCTATTGGATCATTGGGTTTTCTGCGTGACAATACCGGGATCAGCAAGACGCATAAGGCCGTGGGAATCGTTCCAGCAAGTAATGCCATCCAGCCTCCAGAGATGGCGCCTTTCACATTCTGTGTGGCAGACATCGCTACGATAACCGGTATGTACAGATTACTCCAGAACACGATGCCCCCTTCCATATCAGCAGTAAACAATTTGCGTGTGCGCAGCCATTGATTGCTGAGGATGAGAAGGATCATGGCGAAGCCCACACCCCCAACGTTGGCATCTATTCCGAGCCATTGACCCAACCAAGTTCCGATAAGCTGTCCCAGCAGGAAGCATGCGGACAATACGGCTATTCCATAAATCATGCGAACATCTTCTTTACTTCATTCTTGGTGACTTTGCCCATGGCATTTCGCGGAAGATCATTCACCCACACCAGCCTCCTGGGAATTCTGTAGGCAGGCATTTGCTGTTTCATCCACGATACGAGTTGGGATTCAGTCAAAGTTCCTTTGGGGATGATTGCGGCTCCGACGATCTCACCCCATTCGTCATCCTCCAATCCAACAACTGAACAGTCTGCAATGGCAGGGTGGGTTCGGAGAATCTCCTCCACTTCCAAGGCAGAAATCTTGTAACCGCCAGACTTAATAATATCAACGGAGGTTCTGCCCAGGATTCTGTAATAACCGTTATCCAGTACTGCTGTATCGCCGGTCCGAAACCATCCGTCGGCTGTGAATGCCAGCCTGGTGGCGTCCGGTTTCTTCCAATATTCAAGAAATACATTCGGTCCTTTGACCTGAATCTCGCCGGGACCGTCACTCGCCGGCTCGTCTTTTTCATTGCATAACCGGATATGTACACCGGGTAATGGCTGGCCTACATGTCCTGGCCTTCTTTCTCCTTTATATGGATTGCTGATCGCCATGCCCAACTCCGTCATGCCATAACGCTCAAGGAGGGTATGATGACTTATCTTCTTCCATTTCTCAAGTAGTGACACCGGTAAGGCGGCCGAGCCGGAAACCATAAGGCGGAACTTTTTCAGACATTCAGAAACAGTTGACCTCCTTTCTTGCGGCAGCGTTTCCCAATGCGAGGTCAACTTGAAGTAAATGGTTGGAACAGCCATGAATACATTCACTTTGCCCTGGAGAAATATTTGGAATACCCGATCTGGTTGGAAGTGAGAAAACTCACAGCAGGCGCCCGACCACAATGAACAACCGACAACATTGATAATGCCGTGAACATGGTGGAGGGGCAATACGCAAAGGATGTGATCATCCGAACTCCATTTCCATGCTTTAACAAGTGCCTCAATCTGTGAAGTGATATTGGCATGTGTTGTTACTACGCCTTTTGGCAGATTGGTGGTCCCGCTCGTGTAGAGTATCATGGCGCGCCGGTTCGCGCTCACTTCTGGGAGGGTTCCTGCCCGATCTCCCGACTGATTTGAGATGATCATAAAACGCATTCCCAATTCCTCAGCCAGAGGCTGCATCATCTCTTCGAATGAGGGAGAAATGACCAGGATGGAACTGGCGCTGTCCGTTATGGTATATTTCAGTGAAGGAACCGGGTGGTCAGTGCATAATGGCACGGCAATACCTCCAGCTTGCCAAATGGCCCAAAGGGTGATTACATAGTCCTCACTCGGAGCGACCATGAATGACACCCTTTCCTCCTGAAGATCTGATTTCCCATCCAGGAGAATGCGGGCAAGTGCCGCTGATCGGATGATCAATTCTTCATAGCTAGTCTCCCGTCCCTCAGCAAGAATAGCGCGGACATTCAAATGCTCTTTGGCCTTTTGAATGACGGAAAGCATTAGGTAAAGAAGCCTCAGATGGCCTGAAGAATGGGCAAAACGAAACGGACATCGGACCATTCAAAAATGATCTGAATCCCAGCTTGGTTTTCGGCCTCCCCCGGATAAGTATCCATCCTGATGGTGAATTGTTCCACTGGTGGATTGACCTTCTCAACCGGCACGCTGACGCGCATGACATCCAGACTGTGATTGGGTTCACCAGCTCCCCATGTTCCCAATTCTGAATTGAAAACAATTTCAAATTCATCAGGCCCCGGAATGGCATAGATCTTATAGGTGCCGGCCAGGACCATTTTGCCGTCAACCACAAAAGCAGTATTCACAGTCAACTCTGTAGATTCATTGGCGCCCAATCTCCAGTATGCACCATAGGGTTGAAGCGCACCCTGCTCTTTCGGGCCAAAAATGACTCTGCCTCTTACCGATGGCCTGCTATAAGTAGCAGCAGCCTGAAGATTGCCATTCTTGAATTCGGTTTTGCCCGGAGGGCTAAGCGTTTTGTTGCGGGAATTGAGATACCACAGTGCAATGACAACTACTGCAGCCAGCACCGCCAGACCAATCAGAATTTTCTTTACCATAGTCAATCAAGTGAGTTAATAGTTACCCAGTACCGGAAAGCGACTATAGCTTTATCTGTCTTCGAAAGCCGGGTAATGTCCTTTCTGGATATTCTGGGCAGTATCGCTTTGTTAATTCTTGCCAGAACACGAAAGAAGATCTTTTTCACTGAGCCCAAATTAATGCACCGGATGTGATATTAAAACCAACTGCTCACCGTCCTGCCACCTTTAGTACCGTGATAACCGGTTCAGACACTACCCCGGCTTCCTTCATCCGTCTGCGCAATTCATCTGAATTGATCACCTCTTTGGCTTTATCAATGTTATCGGTTGCGAACATGATGTTCACCAAATGCGGATCGTCGGCATCTACACTGATAGCCCTCAACTCCAAATTGGCTTTCGACCGTATAGGCTCATCTTCATCGAAAACTTTCTTCCACTTACCATAGTCTTCAACTTCATGAGATACTGCCACGCGGTATATTTTTGGCGTAGGACCAGGTTCCCGGAATTTGATGTCATAGTACTGGAACTGAAGTTCAGACGTGACTCCGGCGCGACTCATGGCACCCATCAGATCGGCCGAATGGAAATGCTTTTTTGCATCCTGATGACTGTGGGTCAATTCAAATACTGTAACCAGCTGGGGGTCATCCGGGCTGGCAAATATGCTCAAGACCGCGGCAGGGTCGGTGACACTGTCAAAGACCTGTTTCCATTGGGCAAAATCCTTGACCGACTGTGTCACGCCGATAGCGGTGTTGCCTGAATAGGCGGGCATTTCAACTGAGTCAAAGGCGGCTGAATTTTCCTCCCGCCCTGAGTTTTTTTGCCGGCCGCAACCCGATACCAGAATGATAATTATAAAGAGCAGCAACGCTCCTGAAGTAGACTTCATGGTGATTTTTGGGGTGGTTAGTTTGAAAAGATAGCGAAAAGTGGGGTTAGGCCCAAGCCAGATTGCAGGGCCGGGACAGTGAACAGACCTGACGGAAAACCTGACAATGTTTGATCCAGGTGAAGTAAAGCTTCAATTAAAGGGGCCTGTATTGGCAGATTCGGCCTCAGACTGTGTTACCAAAATGTTGTATTTCACTGATTTAGCCAGGATGAGCTTGAACCGCAGCGTTGGTTATTGCGTTATTTACACAACCACTACGTACTATGAAAATGATGCGAAAGCTTGCCATCCTGGAATCTTTGGATGCCATGGATCACATCCAGATGGAAAAGGTTCTTTCTTACATCAAAGAGATGCTGAAGAAGGACCAGCCAAAGGAAGATCGCAAGTTCCGGCAGCAGGCAATGGAACAAATCCGCATGGCCCTGCGCTCGGAGAAAAAGGAGTCCGTGAAGGTCTGATAAGCTCCTTCAGATAGTTAACAGGTACCTGCCTGGTACCTGAAGGGAGTCGTCTCCCCCGCACTTTTTTGCCCTACCCACAGCCAAGATTCTTTTTCAGATTTCTATCCGGAAGCCCTCCATAGCCAGACTCCTCGCTGGCATGAATCTCAGACTGATCGATCGGCTTTTTGACGGCATGCTTTTCTCCGGCCTTCTTTTTTGACTTCTTCTTGAATGAACTGCCCATAGCATTCAAATAATCGGCGACTATCATGAGAATTAATGAACCTCGCTCTATATTCGCCTGTTTAAAATTAATCTAAATAAGCCTGTCTCCAATGGACAAAACTGTGGCAACGATGAAACCTGGCGAAGCGGCCGTTATTGCCGGTTTCAGCGATGAACCACTTTCCGTCAAGCTTCTAGAGATGGGTTTTCTTCCTGGTAACGTGGTGGTTTTCAATTTCGCCGCACCATTAGGTGATCCCGTTTGCGTTAATATTTCCGGTTTTGATGTTTCACTTCGGCTAGAAGAGGCAGCCACTATTTCAGTTATTGATTGATGGCAGTTGAAAGGAGACTCAGGATTGCATTGGTAGGCAAACCGAATTCGGGGAAGTCTTCTTTATTCAATGCGCTCACCGGCCTCAAGCAAAAGATCGGGAACTTCCCGGGCATTACAGTCGACAAACGGACAGGCTCATGTCAGTTGAACGACTACACCGAAGCGGACATCATCGATTTGCCTGGTATCTACAGTCTTTATCCCCGCACGCTCGATGAGAAGATTGTTGTTGAAATCCTTACCAACAAAAAGGGTCCGGACTTTCCGGATCGCATAGCGGTTATTGCGGATGCCACCAATCTTCGCAACTGCCTATTATTGCTGACCCAAGTCATCGATCTGGGATTGCCCGTTGTGCTCGGGCTCAACATGATGGATCTCGCCGCCAAGTCAGGATTGAGCCTTGACGTCAAGAAACTTTCCGCCCTGTTCGATGTACCGGTGGTCATGCTCAACGCAAGGCAGGGGTTTGGGATTGATGAACTCAAGAGACAATTGGCAGGAGATCTCAAGCCCTCAGGGAAGAGAATTTTTGATACGCTTAACGGGATGGGGAGCGCCGTCGATGCCGTTAAGGAGCATTTCAAGCTGAGCAGTTTCTATGAGGCGTTTCAGTATTTGCAGCAGCCGGATAACCTCAAGTTCCTTTCTGGCCAGGAAAAGGATTTCATCAAGCGCGTCGCTTCCGAGCACTCCTTTTTTCCTCACAAGTACCAGGGCGCCGAAACGATCCACCGGTACGGTTATATCCAGGAGGTACTGGATGCTGTCGTAGTAAAATCGGCAAAGCAAAATTGGAAGGTCGGCACAAACCGCCTGGATCAAATCCTCACTCACCGCATATGGGGATACGTGATATTTCTGGTCATCCTTTTTTCGATTTTTCAGTCCGTCTTTGCCCTTGCCCAACTTCCCATGGATGCAATAGATCGTGGGTTTGCCGATCTCAGCGCCTGGCTTAATGCAAGGCTGCCTTCCGGACCATTATTTGAACTCATTTCAAACGGCATTGTTCCGGGCATCGGAGGCATCATTATCTTCATTCCGCAAATAGCCATCCTTTTTGCTTTCATTTCCATGCTGGAAGAAAGCGGCTACATGTCGAGGGTGGTGTTCCTGATGGACAAGGTCATGAGACATTTCGGACTAAGCGGAAGGAGCGTGGTGCCGCTGATGTCCGGGCTTGCATGTGCCATTCCAGCGATTATGGCAACACGCACAATTGAGAACTGGAAGGAGAGACTCATTACCATCTTTGTTACGCCACTGATGAGTTGTTCAGCCCGCCTGCCGGTATTTGCCATTCTGGTGGCGCTGATTATTCCCGACAAAAGAGTCTTCGGCCTGATCGGCTTGCAGGGAGCGGCACTCATGGGACTTTATTTGCTGGGATTCATTGCTGCTTTGCTTTCTGCACTGCTGCTTAAATCTTTTGTCAAGAACACCGAGCGCAGTTTCTTCATCATGGAGATGCCCACCTACAAGGTGCCCAAATGGTCAAACGTGGGATTCACTATTGTTGAGAAGACAAAGACTTTTGTCTTGCAGGCAGGGAAGATCATTATCGCGGTGTCTATCATTTTGTGGGTATTGGCAAGCTACGGGCCGAAGGAGGTCATGAACCAGGCGAGACAGGTCGTCCGCGAGCAGACAACTAATGAGCAGCTAACAGAAGAGCAATTTGAAAACAGGGTCGCTGCCTACAAACTCGAGCACTCCTATGCGGGCACTATCGGAAAGTTCATGGCACCCGTAATTAAGCCTCTTGGCTTTGATTGGAAGATTGGAATCGCTTTGATTACATCCTTTGCTGCGCGGGAAGTATTTGTGAGCACGATTGCCACCATCTACAGCCTGGGCAGCGCCGAAGACAATGTGACCATACGAAACAGACTGAAGGACGAGATCAATCCTGAAACAGGACAACCCCAGTTTACGCCAGCGGTCGGATTTTCACTCCTGATCTTCTACGTCTTTGCAATGCAATGCATGAGCACACTGGCCATCGTGAAAAGGGAAACTAAAGGGTGGAAATGGCCGCTGTTGCAACTGTTCTACATGAGCGGACTGGCCTACACATCGGCGTTCATCGTTTTTCAGCTCCTTTCCTGATCACTATCTTTCGGGAATTCATTATGCGGCCATTATTGCTTCTGTCCGGCCTTCTGCTCTTTTCATGCAACTGGAAAGACTCTGCAAATAAATTTTCAGACGGGGCCATCGTCAAAATCTATGAATGGAAGGACCGCCGTTTGACAGACAGTCTGTTGAGATATTTGAAGTCAGACCAGGCAGTCTATCGACGTGAAGCATCATTGGCATTTGCATCGGTGCAGGATTCGATTGCAGCTCTTCCATTGGGAGCGTTGCTGCTGGAGGATCCAGACTCGTCCGTAAGAAAATGTGCAGCATTTGCGCTTGGGCAGACAGGCGGATTCCAATCGGTGAATGCGCTGCTGCCGGGATTGTCAGATAAAGGCAGATACGTGGTAAGGGAGGTGTTGGAGGCGTTGGGCAAAACGGTGGGTGATATGGATCGAGGCGCATTGATCGAATTCAAATCATCCGACACACTGCTGCAAGAGGGTCTGGCCTGGGCCTTTTACCAGCTGGCACTTAGAAAAAAAGCCGACAGCATGGTAGTAAGGCGAGGCGCGAACCTGCTTCTCCCACCAAACTCCAGGGGTACCCGACTAGGGGCAGCACATTTTTTCGGCAGATCAGCTAAAGTCAGCGGAAAAGGCTTTGAAACAGCACTCATTGAAGCAGGCACAAAGGACAAGGATGCTGAAGTGCGAATTGCTGCCGTATTGGGGTTCAGGCACCTAGCGTCTAGTGTTGCCTTGCCACTGATCAGAGAAATCCTGCAAAATGAAAGGGACTATCGTGTAAGGGTGAGTGCATTGCGTGCCCTACAGAATCTTGTTGGAGAGGATCGAACAGGCCTGCTGATTACGGCCCTTCATGACTCATCTGAAATGGTAGCAGTAGCCGCTTCGGAGGTAGTGAGAAATCTGGGGTTGCCCGGTATAGAGGACGAAGCTCGCCGTGCGACCGTGATGAGAGTTAAGGCTAATCTGCTAGGCGCAATGTTGAAAGCAGGATCAAAAGATTCCATGTTTTCTGATCTCGGTACACTGCTGAAAGTCCCGAATCCATATGACAGGGCGGCCATCCTCTCTGCCTTGGGAGAAGTTTCAGAACCTGAAATGGTGCGTCAGGTCTTTTCTGTCCTGGCAGAAACAGCAACCGATACAATAGCGGCAAAAGTGACCGGCAGTACTGCGGCTCAGGCCCTGGTCGCGCTTAACAAAAAGGCCCGACTTCCAGACAGTTCGTTTCTCCGTGTATACAGGAGAATCATTCTAAGCGGCGATAAAGTTTGTGCAGGGATCGTGTGTGAGGCGCTCTCCGATCCGAACCGATCGTTCAGGAAGCTCATAGGCAAAGACTCATTCCTGTATGAAGCAAGGAAGAGATATCAATTGCCGAGGGACATTGAATCCATGCAGCCACTTGAAGAGGCGATTGCGTGGATGGAGGGAAAAGATAAGCCCAGGTTCCTGAAGAATGAATTTAATCATCCGATCGTTTGGGAGAGTGTCAGGAAAATTCCTGAAGACCAAAAAGTCTCTATCTCAACCAACAAAGGAGAGATTATTATGAGACTCGTCGTTGAGGATTCTCCTGCATCAGTTGAGAACTTTGTCTCCTTAACCAAACAGGGATATTTCAATGGCAAGATCTTTCATCGGGTTGTACCAAATTTTGTTGTGCAGACCGGCTGCAACCGTGGTGACGGTTATGGGAGCGAGGACTACTCGATACGATCAGAATTCTCAGCTCGTCGTTACCAGCGCGGTTCGGTGGGGATGGCTTCTGCCGGAAAGGATACCGAGGGGACACAATGGTTCATCACCCATTCGCCAACGCCTCACCTGGATGGGCGATATACCATTTTTGCAATAGTTGAAGAAGGAATGGGAATAGTGGATCAATTGGAAGTGGGAGATCAGATAAAGGAGGCAAGGCTTATTAACGGGAACGGAAGATGAAACCGCAGCGCATTGGCATGTTGGGTGGTGGTCAGCTGGGGAGGATGCTGATTCAGAAAGGTATCGACTGGAATCTGAGGTTCAAGGTTCTGGATCCCGATGCCTCAGCACCATGTGCCGGCATTTCGGACTTCACTCATGGAAAGCTGACAGATTACGATACAGTCCTGAAGTTTGGTGAAGACTGTGATCTGATAACCATCGAAATCGAGAATGTCAACACAGCAGCATTGCATGAGCTGGAAAGGAGGGGCAAGAGGGTTTATCCACAACCGCGATGCATTGAAGTCATTCAGGACAAACGAACCCAAAAGCAATTTTACCTTGATAATGGACTACCCACCTCGGAATTTCTGCTGACCAATAATCGGCAGGACGTTATGGCGCATCAGGGATATTTTCTTCCTGCTGTTCACAAGCTCGGGAGAGAAGGCTATGATGGCAGGGGCGTCCAGGTATTGAGATCTGAGTCAGACCTTCCAAAGGCATTTGATGCACCGGGGGTCCTAGAAAAATTTGTAGACTTCAAGGCGGAAATCTCTGTCATTGTTGCTCGCAGTTCATCAAGAGAAGTAAAATCATTCCCGGCTGTGGAGATGGTATTTCATCCTGAAGCCAACCTGGTCGAATATCTGTTTGCGCCGGCGGAAATTTCGTCATCGGTGGAAAGGGAAGCCGAGCATCTGGCACAAGTGGTCATTGAGAAGTTGGACCTTGTGGGTATTTTGGCAGTGGAGATGTTTGTTACCAAAGATGATCGTGTGCTGATAAACGAAATGGCACCCAGGCCGCACAACAGCGGGCATCAATCCATTGAGGCGAATATCACTTCCCAGTATGAGCAGCACCTGAGAGCGATTTTGAATCTACCTCTGGGAGCGACTACCATGCGGTGCCCGGGGGCAATGGTTAATCTGTTGGGGGAACCCGGGTATGAAGGGCCGGCGCGTTATGAAGGACTGGAAGATGTTCTGGCGACTGAAGGTGTGTTTGTTCATCTCTATGGCAAAGTCCAGACCCGGCCGTTCAGGAAGATGGGGCATGTGACCATCATTGATCAGGATGTGGAAAGTTTGAAGAAGAAAGCGAATTTTGTCAGGAACACACTCAAAGTAAAAGCATGAGCAAACCAGTAGTCGGAATTATCATGGGAAGCCAGTCTGATCTCCCGGTGATGAAGGAGGCTGCGGAGGTATTGGAAGAGCTCGGTGTGCCTTTTGAAGTCACCATCGTTTCGGCTCACCGTACGCCAACCAGGTTGGCAAGCTATGCTTCGGAAGCCCGTAAGCGGGGATTGCGTGTAATCATAGCCGGAGCGGGCGGCGCGGCTCATTTGCCCGGGATGATTGCATCCGGAACATCACTCCCGGTGATAGGTGTACCTGTTAGGTCATCCAATTCCATTGATGGATGGGATTCTGTCCTTTCCATTCTGCAGATGCCTGCGGGCGTACCGGTTGCTACAGTCGCGTTAAATGGTGCGAGAAATGCCGGAATTCTAGCAGCACAGATTTTAGGCAGCCAGGATAAGAACGTGGCCAGGAAGCTGGACCAATTCAAGCTTTCGCTTGAAAAAAAGGTATTGCAGGCTGCAGCTGATCTTGAAAAAAAGGGCTGGAAGGGCACAAGGGAAAAATAGAAGCGCCCTCTCAAACTGATACTCCCGAAATAGTCCTAAATTCTCGTCCATTTAGGACGCTCATGGATCCCGGTTCGAAGGGTTGGCTCAAAGAGTACCTGGAATTCAGGAAAGACTTGCTCCGTAACGTAACAGCTAACGGGCGAAATACTGCCCATCCAGACCACTCACTTTACCGGATCATCCAGCCTACCGGCCTGATGTATGGTCAGCCGATTAATCTCTTTCAGCACCCGAACTCAGCGCAGTGGGACGACAAGGACCGGATGAAAATTCTTCTCGCGGAAAGCCTCATCAGCAGTTCCCTCCTCTTTCATGATAAATCGGTTAATACCGTTGATGAAATGTCGGAGGTTATCATGAAAACGCTGGAGCGGATCACCGATTTCTACAATCACGTTTTTCCCGAATTGGCAACGCCGACCAAGACCCTTTTCGGACAAAAGAGGAGCACCCTCGAAGTCGTCGAGCGCATTCTGGAAAAGAGGATTGAGAAGACAACAGCCTTTAAGGGCAATTTCTGGACTCACTTTTTTCACAACAGCCTCCTTTTCCTTGACATTTTCATTTTTGGCCAGTGGATCCATACAAATGCGGACAAGATTGTCTCGGATTTCTTCAAGTACGAGCGCGAGGAGCTCCGTACCAGTCTTGTGAAAATCATGGCTGCGGCAGCGCACTCAAACCATATTTTGGAATTGGAGGAGCGAAGACTGATGGATTATTTCCTCCAGAGTGCCAACCTTCCCCCCGAAAAGAAAAAGGAATGCCAGCGGATCTTCGAGCAGGGATTGTCGGTGGAAGAGATCAATGTGCCTACAAACAATTCCTGGATTCTGAAGAAATACTTCCTTGAAATAGCAATCCTCACCATTTGGGCCGATAAGAAAGTGGAGGAAAGTGAACTTGAGTTCCTCAGACGCTTTGCTGACACATTGTCGTTTTCCGATGACGACCTTGAGCATAGCCTGATTGCGATCGAGGGATTTGTGCTGGAGCACTGGGAAGACCTCAATTATCTTCAGGACAAGAAAGACTTTCAGGAAGTTACGGGTCAGTACATCGAGAGAATGTCCAGGATGACCGGAAAAAACAAGAGCCGTCTGCTGAAGGAGGCAAGGAACAGCGATCATTTGATGGAGATACTTTCGCAAGCGCGTTCGCGGGAACTCGATGCCGATGAGAAAGACGCACTTCGTCATTTGCTCATAGACGTGCTGAGATCCATCCCTTCTTTCGTATTGATTTCTCTCCCGCAACGATTTCTCACCCTGCCAATCCTGATGCAAATTCTGCCAAAGAATTTTATCGCAGAAAGCCTCAGCGAGGTCAATTAAGTTCCTCTGAGGGCTTGTCTTTCTTGGGTATCAGAACGGAAAAGACAACTGCCAGGGTCAGTGTAATAATGATGACCAGGAAGGAAAGTACCACTGGAATCTCGAAGTGAATGATTTCCAGCAACATCTTCGCTCCGATAAAAAATAGAATCACAGACAAACCTTTTTGCAAGAGATAAAACTTGTCAATAATCCCGGCAAGGAGGAAAAACATGGCTCTGAGTCCAAGCACGGCAAATATGTTGGAAGTATAAATAAGGAACTCATTTTGCGTGATGGCGAATGCGGCAGGAATGGAATCCACAGCAAAAATGAGATCGGTGGTTTCAATGAGAATCACCACAAGAAAAAGAGGTGTGAACTTGAATTTGTCATTCTCCGTCACCATGAATTGTCCGCCTTGTGCATCCTTGCTGATGGGAAGGTATGCGCGGCTCAGCCTCATAATCGGATTCTTCTCGGGATCAATCTTCTCGTCGCTGTCCTCGAAATATATCTTGATCCCGGAGTAGATCAGGAACACACCGAACACATAGAGGATCCAGTGGAATTGACCAATCAGGTAGGCGCCAACAAAAATAAAGACACCTCGAAACAGCACGGCTCCCAGGATGCCCCAAAAGAGAACCTTGTGATAGTATTCTTCCTGAACGGTAAAGTATTTTAGAATGAGAAGGATGACGAAGATATTGTCGACTGAAAGGGCATATTCTGTCAGGTAGGCTGAAAAATATTCAAGAAGAGCATCAGCACCGCCGTCCGCGCTGTCATCAAAAAGATAGACAGCATAGCCAAACGCGGTGCTTACCAGAACCCAGAAGATTGACTGGTATAGGGCCGTTTTGGTGTTGATCTTATGCGCAGTCTTATGAAATACGCCCAGGTCTAGCAGGAGAAAAACAGTGATGATAACGGCAAAAACCCCAAACAGAACGGTTTCGGTGGTACTGTGATTCCTGAACAGGGAGAAAAGGAGCATTTTGGGTTATCGGTTTCCTGCAGCAGAGCTAAAAAAAGGTGATTATCGGTCGAAAGGCCAAATAATCACCCATCAGCTGCCAAATCTAAAAACTTAATCTTAAACGCTAAAATTACGCAGGATATATACCCTGCAAGGATGTAAGGAAACCCTTCCTCTCTAAAGCAATTCTTTTCGGTTACCCTACATAATTCATGGCTGGGATTGCCATTCCCACTGCAGTTTCACCAGATTGTGGTAAATGCCTTCAGGCAGGAGGGATAACTCCTGGTGTGTTCCGGATTCAGTAATATGACCGTCTTTTATCACCAGGATACGATCGGCCTTTCTGATTGTGCTCAGGCGGTGCGCGATAATCACAGTTGTGCGATTTCGCATGAGGGTCTCCAGAGCCTGCTGCACAAGGTGTTCTGACTGGGCATCCAAGGAACTGGTTGCTTCGTCCAGTATGAGGATGGACGGGTTCTTCAAGATGGCCCTGGCAATAGCTATCCTTTGTCTTTGTCCCCCTGAAAGTTTTACACCTCTGTCACCGACAACCGTCTCAAATTTGTCGGGAAATCCTTCGATGAATTCAAGAGCGTTCGCTTGCCTTGCGGCCTCATAGACCTCTTCTTTGGTTGCATCGGGTCTTCCATAACTGATATTCTCGCCAATCGTGCCGCCGAAGAGAATTACTTCCTGGGGAACGATGCCAATGTTTTCCCGGTAGGCTGTGAGATTGTATTCCTGAACATTCTTGCCATCGCATTCAATGCTTCCCTGGCTGATGGAATAATATCGCAGCAACAGGCTGACCATCGTGGATTTCCCTGAGCCACTGGGTCCGACAAGTGCAATCTTCTCGCCGGGACGTATGGAAAAGCTTATTGACTTGAGAACCTGAACTTCAGGCCGTGTTGGATAAGAGAATTCTACCTGATCATACTGTACTGCCCCAGAAAGCTTCACCGCCGGAACATGTGAGGTGGATTCATCCTGTTCGGAAAGTATTTCCAGCAGTCGTTCGGAAGCACCAATGGAGCGCTGGATCTGGCTATAGATATCACCCAATCCTGCGATTGATCCACCGATGAATGTGGTGTAAAGGACAAATGAAAGCAATTCTCCAACTGTGATTTCATTTCGCTGAACCAATGTTCCCCCATACCAAATAACGGCCACAATTCCGCCAAATAGCGCAAGGATGGTAAACGAAATAAACAGGCCCCGGTAGCCTGCGGCGTGGATGGCTGTGCGCACCACTTCCTTCAGCGAGCTTTTATAACGGGAAGACTCAAATTTTTCATTGGTGAAAGCTTTCACTACGGCAACCGACTGCATGGTTTCTTCTACGATCACATTGGTTCCTGCAAGTTGATCCTGTGTTTTCTTTGACAGACGACGTATAAATCGTCCGAAGATCAACGCGCCGATGATCAGCACCGGGAATGTCATGATCATGAAGAATGTCAACTTTGGTGTGAGGGTGAAAATGATGCCGACGCCAATAATCAGTACCAGGACCTGCCTGAGCAGTTCAGCGAGTGTTGTAGTGAAGGTATCTTGTAACGTGCCAACATCGGAAGTGATCCGGCTGAGCAACTCCCCCACCCTTCTGGCATCAAAAAAGGACATGGGCAACCAGATCATCTTCTCATAAACGGCCTGCCGGAGGTCGGCGATAGAGCGTTCAGTTACAATGGTGAAAGTATATACCCTCAGAAAAGAAAAAACGCTTTGGATGGCAAGTACACCCAATAACGCAAGTGCAATCTGGTCTACACTGTCCAGAAAGAATTCATGCTTTCCTGAAGCCACATCGAGCAGTTTGCCTGCGAGAAAAGGGAATGACAAAACCGTCAGGCTTGACAAAGCCAGCGCAACAAGTCCTATGAAGAAAGTTCCCCGGTAGGGTAAGACAAACTGGAATATCCCCAGCAGTTTTCTCAGATTGGAAATATTGACGGGCTTCTTTTCGCCCTCGTCAAGGAATGATCGCTTTGCCACAGTTACTTCGAATTACCAGTCTATATGTCCTGTGATGGTGTAACGGACGGTGTCTGAAAGAATCATCTTCTCATACCCGTCAATTCCGTAGGAGTTTAGCAGCGGTTTTTGGTTATCCTCTTCAAAATACAAATGAAACCGCCGTTGTGTCATATGAAGAAGGTTTCTGTCGGTAATGACTGCTTCTATCCTCCGGATTCTGTTGATATTATCCAGATAATAGATCTTCATTTGACTCAGTGGAGTAGTTGCGGAAGTGTATTCACGAATCCTGAGGTTGCTTTTTGAATCCTTGATGGAGTCCCGCTTGACAAATGACAGCAGGTTAGCGGGTTTGTTCAGCAATTCCATCTGCCTGAAAAGTTCCAGCTCCTTTTGCCAACCGTCGGAAGTCGGCAGGAAAGTGGTATCACTGCCTTGACTCTCCATCATTGCTGATTTTTCTAGCACAGCGCCGCTCTGACTCAGGAGACTGACCTGCTCATCGAGCAGGGCATCAAAATCAAATTCTTTCTTGTTTGCTGGTTCCGTCTGAACACACCCTGCCGTCAAAAGCACCAGCCAGCCATATCTTAACTTATTCATCCGTTCTTTAAAGTCCCTGGGATTCGGCGACAAGTTCCGCCAAATCTTTCACTTTAACCTCTCCTTCCTTCTCTTTGTTTTTCACGCCGTCGGACATCATGGTCATACAGAAGGGGCAGGCGACAGCTATGGTCTTTGCCCCGGTTGAAAGCGCCTCTTCAGTTCTTTCAATATTGATATCCTTCCTCCCTTTCTCAGGTTCCTTAAACATTTGTCCTCCGCCAGCGCCGCAACAAAGACCGGTAGTCCGGCAGCGCTTCATCTCAACGAGATCGGCGTCGAGGGCGGATAGGACTGAACGAGGGGCCTCGTATACATTGTTGGCGCGTCCCAGGTAGCATGAATCATGGTAGGTGATCTTCTGCCCTTTGAAACTCCCTCCCTCCTTCATTTTTATCCTGCCTTCCGAAATAAGTTGTTGAAGCAATTGCGTATGATGCATCACCTCATATGTTCCGCCCAGTTCAGGGTATTCATTTTTTAACACATTGAAACAATGGGGACAGGCGGTGACAATTTTTTTGACACCATATCCATTTAATGTCTGAATCACATTTAAAGCCTGCATCTGAAAGAGGAAATCATTGCCGGCTCTCCGGGCAGGATCCCCTGTGCAGGTTTCCTCTGTGCCCAACACTGCGAACTTCATTCCCGTGCTTTCGAGGATTCGTGCAAACGCCCTGGTGACTCTCTTATAACGGTCGTCATAGGAGCCGGCGCAACCAACCCAGAAAAGAATTTCGGGAGCTTCGCCACGGGCAGTCATTTCAGCCAGTGTAGGTATGTTCATACTTGAGGTTCTAGTATCACCATTCAGACGTCCATTCAAAATATTTTTTTTACACAACTACTTGTCTTCCTTAGCCCAATTGAATCGATCTGCGGCGGGGAATTTCCAGGGGGCAAAATTGGTTTCGATGTTTTGAAACATGGAATTCCAGGAAGCAGGCGATCCCGACTCTTCCATGGCCACATATCTACGCAGTTCGATAATGATGTCCAGCGGATTGATCATCACCGGGCAGGCCTCCACGCAGGCATTGCAGCTTGTACAGGCATTAATCTCTTCTTTGGTGACGTAATCGCCCAACAGAAATTTTCCATCGTTAAGTCCTGGCCCTCCTTTTTCAAGACTAACTCCTGCCTGTTCCATGCGATCCCGAACATCCATCATCACCTTTCTGGGTGAAAGTTTCTTGCCCGTCAAGTTGGCCGGACATTCGGAAGTACAACGCCCACACTCTGTGCACGAGTAAGCGGCGAGCAGGTGGTTCCATGACAGGTCATTAATGTCCTTTGCCCCGAAACGCCCCGGCTCCCCACTTGCAGGTTGGGCGCCTGAAAGACCCAGCATTGATTTGACTTCATTGGTTACCGCAGGCATGTTGTGAATCTGACCTTTCGGCCTTAACCTTGCGTACCATGTATTGAAGAAGGCTAGGATAATGTGGAGATGCTTGGACCATGTGATATAAACCGCAAATCCTAAAATTCCAATGATGTGAAACCACCAGGCAAAACGCTCCACGACAACGAGCGAATCTGGAGTCCAACCGGAAAATATTGGCATCAGTTGCGACGATAGAATCAGCCTGCCCGTAGAGGTATAATGCTCAAAGTGTCCTTGCAACAATTGATCAGTTGCGTTCATGGTGAAGACGGCCATCATCAACACGATCTCAATAGTGAGGATCAGATTGGCATCAAGCCGCGGCCAGGATGCCATTTCTGCTGACCAAAATCGCGGGACTCTCAGTAGATTTCGCCGGATGAGAAAAACAACGCATGCCAGGAGGACACCGGCTGCAAGGAATTCAAATCCATTCATGAGCATGGTATAGAATGAACCCAGCCACGGCGCGAAAATTCTGTGGGTACCGAGCAGTCCATCGATGATGAACTCCATCACCTCCAGATTGATGATCAGAAATCCGGCATAGATGAGGAAGTGCAGCAAAGCAGGCACCGGCCGCTTGAACATTTTCTTCTGACCTAGGGCCACCAGCACCACGTTGCGCCATCTTTCATCCTTGCGGTCGTAGATGGCCAGCGCCTTGCCCAGCCTGATGTTGGAAATGATCCGGAGGGCACGTTTGCGGATCAGATAACCGGCGATGGCCAGCGTAACGAAAAAGGCAATTTGCTGAATAACGTGCATGAATGCAGGATTGACCCAAATTAACCAACTAATTCAGGCAAATGCCATTTTGAACCGGTCATTTGCAGCCTTTCTAATTTTATATACTTTTGTGGCCCGTTCTTAAGTACATCCGGTGACGTAGCTCAGTTGGTAGAGCAAAGGACTGAAAATCCTTGTGTCGGGGGTTCAATTCCCTCCGTCACCACAAAGGCCTCCTGTGGAGGCTTTTTTGTTTGTCTTTTTGCCCAGAATCTCCGGCATCTTTTTTAGTAACTTTTAGGTATTTCTATGCAATGCCGGACCTGTTACCTGCTGGTGCTACTAGTTCTTTCAGTCGTTGGCGCTTTGGCTCAGGGCAACTTGTACACAAGCCGCGGGTATTGGGAAGAAACGGCCAAGCCTGCCTATCGAAACATCCTCGAGAAGATTCAACGGGGAGATAGTCTTACAAAAGAGGAAAGAAGTTATCAGGAAGACTTTGAAGGCTTCCTGAAAACTTACTTTCAGAAAATGTCTCAGGCAGAGCGGGACAACTATTTCCGCATGAAGGAAACATGGGACAAGGAGTTAATCACTCCAGGAAACAATCCTAACCAGACTTCCTTCGCAAGTGATGCATTTGAATGGAGAACCAAAGACAGACTGGCGAATGGTATTTATGGGTTGTACTACGGTGCTGCTGCAATAGGGGCACTAGACCTCAACGATCAGGCTGCAGCGACGGCAATTCCATTGCTGACTAGTGGAGCATGGCTGTTGGGCCCAGCCATCAACAGAAAGAAGTTTGACAATGTGACACGTACACAAATCCGGACCTTGAACACCGGGAGATTTCTGGGGCTTATTTATGGAGCCGGACTGGGTTTGGCCATTGGCTCGGATTCGGATGATACGCCAAAATGGATACTCGGCTTGTCAACGGCAGGAAGCATAGTCGTTGGTGAGATCGCATTCAACAAGGCCAAGAAGGAACCGATTAGCGCAGGAAGGGTTGAGATGGCGCGACATTACGGAATATTGGGACCGTGGATTGCCTTGTCATTTACGGCGGGCTTAGGTAATCAAAGTTCGAATATTGCAGGCGCCTCGATTGTTGCGGGCGGGCTTGCAGGTATCCCTATTGGAAACAAAGTGTTTAGTCAATACAGCTATTCCAGAGGGGACGTAGATGCAATCAGCTCCCTGACGCTAATAACCACGGGGGTTGGCCTTTCGGTTGTGGGAGAAAATAATCCAAACGAGAACAAAGCGTACTGGCTGATCCCCGCACTAGGGTCTGTAGCAGGAACCATTCTTGCTCAGAAGGCCGTACAGGGAGCTCATTTGACCGATCAGCAGGGCACGACTCTTAATCTAGCTACAGCCGGTTCTGCCCTAGTGGGTCTTGGAATTGTGGCATGGACAAAGGTAGAATCGTCGACATTGACTATAGGAATTCCAACTGTGCTTGCACTGATCGTGGAGCAGTCACTTTTTCACTCTTACAAAAGAAGAAATCTTGTCATGGATGTGCAGGGAAGAATTGACAAGGCTTCCAGGTATCGGTTCTCTATGCGATTCTCGCCAGAAGGATATCTGGTGAACAAACAGCTTAAACCGGATCACATGACGGCACAAACTTACTCCAATGTTCAACAGTCTCTTGTCAGACTGTCGATCTCCTTCTGACTACTCAAACACATCAATCTGCCCCGAAAGCATTTGCTCCAAAGTGTCTCTTTTGCGGATGAGTTTGGCGACTCCTTCATGGATCAGAACTTCAGCGGGCCGCAGTCTTGAATTGTAATTGGAGGCCATGGAATAACCGTAAGCTCCGGCATTCAGGATGACCAGCAAGTCACCCTCATGGACTTCATGCAACTCCCGGTCCTTGCCAAAGGTGTCTGTCTCGCATACATTTCCCACAACGGTGTACACTTTCTTTTCGCCGCTGGTGTTGGATACATTGACAATCTCGTGGTAGGCATCGTACATCATAGGCCGAACCAGTTGATTGAGCCCCGAGTCGACACCCACAAAAGTTACGGCAGGTGTTTCTTTCACAACGTTGGTTCTGACCAGCAAGTAACCGGCTTCGCTCACTAAAAATTTTCCCGGCTCCATCCAAAGTTCAAGTTTTCTGCCAGTCTTGCGGGCAAAGGTTTCCCGTGCATCCGACAACATCTTACCCAATGCTTCGATATCTGTGACAGGTTCTCCGGCTTTGTAGGCCACCTTTATACCTCCGCCAAAATCGAGGAAATTAACGTCAGTGAATTCTTCCGCCAATCCGAAAAGGATGTCTGACATTTTCTGGAATACCTCCAGGTCCAGGATTTCAGAGCCGGTGTGAATATGCAGACCGTTGACCTGAATGTTGTACCTCTTTATGTTATTAAGAATGGATTCCTTCTGCAGAATGTTGATGCCAAATTTCGAATGACTATGGCCTGTTGAAATTTTGTAATTGCCCCCTGCCATAATATTGGGATTCAGCCTAAGGCAGCACGGATAGCTATTTCCGTATTTGGCGCCGAACTTCTCGAGCATGGGAAGATTATCGAGATTGATGTTAAGCCCCATTTCTACACCAGCGACGATTTCATCAAACGATACGCTGTTAGGAGTGAACATTATCTCGCGTGATTCATACCCGGCCAGGCGGGCAATCTGCGCCTCCTGAATGGAAACCACATCAACGCCTACACCGTGCCTGCGCATCAGTTTCAATATGGAAAGGTTGGTCAGTGCTTTCGCAGCATATTTGATTTTTATGTCTTGCACCTTTGACCGAAGCGTCGAAATCTGCGATATGATGCGGGCACTGTCATATATATAAAGTGGAGTACCGAATTGATCTGCAAGTGACCGGAAGCTCAGCCCCTGAATCCTGTGCTTGCCTGTATTGTTTTCCATACAAATGAGAAGCGCAAATATAAGGGATGGCAGACGTTCATCACCGTTCACTACCTTTGGCCGATGGAGTTGTTTTACAGGAAGTCGGGACAAGGAAAGCCTTTGGTTATTCTGCATGGCCTGTTCGGATCGTCGGATAACTGGTACACGCTGGCCAAAACTTTTGCAGAACATTTTACGGTGTACCTGGTAGACCAGCGCAATCATGGGCAGTCACCTCACAACTCTGCTTTGGACTATGCAGTCCTGACAGAGGATCTGAAGGAGTTCATGGATCATCACCACCTGGAACGTGCTGTTTTGTTAGGGCATTCCATGGGTGGGAAGACGGTAATGAATTTTGCAGTTTGCCATCCCGATCGGGTTCACGATCTGATAATAGTGGATATTGTACCCAAAGAGTATCCGGTACATCATGACCATATTCTGGAAGGGTTGAAGTCCATTTCACTACCCCATCTGACTTCACGCAATGAGGCAGATGGAATTCTTTCGCGATTCGTCCCTGAGCCGGACGTGCGTCAATTCCTGCTGAAAAACCTTGCAAGGAAGTCAGAGGGTGGCTTTGAATGGAGGATCAATCTCGATGCGATCGAACGTAACATCGAAGCGATGGGAGAAGGAATGGTGTTCTCTGGTAACTATGAAGGAAGCACGCTTTTCCTGATGGGCAGTCGGTCTAATTATTACTTGCCGGGTGATGAAAAGTTGATCAAGAAAATATTTCCGGCCGCCGCAATTCAGTTCCTTGATACCGGCCATTGGGTGCAGGCAGAAAGGCCTGCAGAATTTGCCGATGCAGTTTTAAAGTATCTTGCAGTCTGATGGACGAATTCAGGACCATTCTATTCCTTGACATTGAAACGGTTGCATGCTCAGAAAGCTATTCATTCCTTGATGATCGCCTGAAAGTACAATGGGCACGCAAAGCGGCTTTCTTCCGTCACCGGGACAATGCCCAGACTGATGAACAACTTTTTAATGAGAAGGCAGGCATCTACGCTGAATTCGGAAAGATCATTGTGATCGCCATGGGTAAATTCGGCGAGACCGAAAAAGGAGAGAGGACACTGCGAACAAAATACTTTGCGGGTGATGACGAAAGGCAGATACTGCTGGACTTCAAGGCCGCACTTGAAAAGATGGATCAGTCTGTTTTGAAACTCTGTGCGCACAACGGGAAAGAATTTGATTTTCCGTATTTGTGCCGTCGCATGCTGGTGAATGGAATCACCCTGCCGTCTGTTCTTAATATGTCGGGCAAGAAGAACTGGGAAGTGCCTTTCCTGGATACCATGGACATGTGGAAGTTTGGAGATTACAAACACTATACGTCCCTGGATCTGCTTACCACGCTTTTTGATATTCCTTCCAGCAAAGGAGATATGGATGGATCAAAAGTGAATGAAGTTTATTATCGGGAAAACAACCTGGACAAAATAGCAGCCTATTGCTCGGCCGATGTGGTGGCTGTAGCCCAGTTGTACTTACGTCTCAAAGGCGCTCCCGTGGTCATGCAACAAAACATCCTGAATAATTAATCAGGAGCAAGACATCATGTCCAAAAAAACATTCAAACAGCGACAGGAAAAGAAGAGGAAGGAAGAGGGAAAGTCGCTCAGGTCTGCGATGCTTCGCTTCTTCGATGAAAATCCCGGCGAGTCTTTTCAGTTTCGTGAACTGGCAAAAGCACTGGGCCCCAAGAACAAGGCACTTAACAAGGAGCTTTTCAAACTGCTGGAGCAGTTGGTTGATGACGGAAAAATCCGTCAACTGAACGATGGCAGTTATGCTTCCACGAGGGAAGCTGACTTGCTGGAAGGAGTGGTCGATCATGTCAATCCCCGTTTTGCCTACATCAATACCGGCTCGGGCACTGACATTTATGTGAAGGCCAGAGATCTTGCAACTGCGCTCCATGGTGATACGGTTCGGATAACCATTCTTTCAAAACGTCAAGGCGAGAAACCGGAAGGTCGCGTGGAGGAAATTGTCAAGAGAAACCGCACTCGGTTTGTCGGCAGGCTCGAGGTTTCTCCGAATCGGTTTGCTTTTGTGGTTCCGGACTTCAGGAAAATATACCAGGACTTCTTCATTTATCAGGAAAACATCGGCAAGGCGAAGAATAATGACAAGGTGCTGTTTGAGGTCACAAAGTGGGGTGACGGTGACAGGAATCCTGAGGCCAAAGTCATTGAGATCCTGGGAAAGACCGGTGAAAACGAAGCGGAGATTCACTCCATCATGGCGGAATTTGACCTGCCGTTCCGTTTCCCCCAGCAAGTGTCGCACGAAGCAGAGAGAATCAGTGGGGAAATCACCGAGGAGGAAATTCGTCGCCGTAAGGATTTTCGCGATGTTCTCACCTTCACCATCGACCCGGAGGATGCCAAAGATTTCGATGATGCGATTTCTTTTCGCAAGCTCGACCACGGTCATTTTGAAATTGGGGTTCACATCGCTGATGTAACACACTATGTGAAGCCCGGCACTGTGCTGGATGAAGACGCATTTGACCGTGCCACATCTGTGTATCTCGTGGACCGCACGGTGCCGATGCTGCCGGAGAGGCTTTCAAATGAACTGTGTTCGCTGCGGCCGGATGAAACAAAACTGACCTTTGCGGCAGTCTTTGAAATGGACCGGCACGGAAAAGTTCATAAGGAATGGTATGGACGTACAGTCATTCATTCAGACCATCGGTTTACCTACGAACAGGCCCAGGAAGTTCTTGAGAAGGGCGAAGGGAAGTTTGGAGAGGAGCTCATTCTCCTCAATGACATTGCGCATAAATTGCGGAAGGAGCGCTTTGCACGCGGGGCTGTCAACTTTGAAACAACGGAGGTAAAATTCAAACTGGATGCAAAGGGACGTCCATTGACTGTAGTTCCTAAAGTCCGCAAGGATGCTCATAAGCTGATAGAAGAATTCATGTTGCTCGCCAACAAGGGTGTTGCCACATTCATTTACAAGCTGAAAAAGGGGGGAGAAAGGAACACCTTCGTCTATCGGACCCACGATTTCCCCGATCCTGAGAAGGTCTCGGACTTCGCAAAATTTGCTAAGCAGTTTGGCCACCAATTGCAAACAGAGGAAAGTGCGATTTCCAGATCACTGAACAAATTGATGGATGAGATAGAAGGTAAGCCTGAGCAGAATGTCCTTCAGTCACTTGCCGTGCGTGCGATGGCCAAGGCCAAGTACACCACAGACGCCAAGGCGCATTTCGGTCTGGCGTTTGATCACTACACGCATTTCACATCGCCAATTCGCCGTTACCCTGATATGATGGTGCATCGGCTACTGCAGCACTATCTGGACCAGGGCAAGCCCGTAAACAAGCCTGAGTATGAATCCAGATGCCTGCATTCATCTGAACGAGAGAAACGGGCGGCAGATGCGGAGCGGGCTTCCATTAAATACAAACAGGTGGAATTCATGAGCCTTGCAGAGGACAAGGTTTATGACGGAATCATTACAGGTGTTACAGATTTCGGAATCTTTGTGGAAATCATTGAAACGAAATGCGAAGGGATGGTCAGGCTGGCAGACATGAAAGATGATTTCTATGAATTTGAGGAACGCAACTACAGGGTAATTGGCCGCAGGAGAAAAAAGATTTACCGGTTGGGAGATGAAGTGTCAGTGAGGATCAAGAAGACAGATGTGGATCGGAGAACCATGGACCTGACTTTTGAAGACAGATGAAGGAGGTTAATCATTACCTGGAGCTGATTGAAACAAATATAAAAGATCAGCGGTTTGAAGGGAGTCCAGGCTCGCTCTATGAGCCTATCAAATACATTCTTTCCCTTGGGGGCAAGCGGCTGAGGCCGATGTTGACACTGTTGTCCTACACCCTCTATCGCAAGGATGTGGAGAAGGTTGTTCCCTTTGCAGTTGCGGTGGAGGCGTTTCACAACTTTACCCTCATGCATGACGATATCATGGATCAGGCGCCCTTAAGAAGGGGTAAACCAACAGTTCACGAAAAATGGAATGTGAGCACGGCCATACTGTCGGGAGATGTGATGCTCGTGAAAGTTTACGAAATGCTGTTGGGCCTGGAAGAATCCAAACTTAAGAGAGTCCTGGCCCTTTTCAATGCTTGCGCCACAGGTGTTTGCGAAGGGCAGCAATGGGATATGGTGTTTGAATCGAGAAAGAGGGTGACAGAGAAGGAGTATATCCACATGATCAGGCTGAAGACAGCTGTGCTGCTGGGATTTGCACTGGAGTTGGGGGCCGTCCTCGCCGATGCACCGAAAAAGGATGCCATCGTTCTCCGCAATGCAGGTGAGCAACTGGGCATTGGTTTCCAGCTCAAGGATGATCTTCTTGACGTTTACGCAGACAAAAAGAAATTCGGCAAGCAAGTGGGAGGTGATATCATCGCCAACAAGAAAACCTACTTGCTTATACATGCATTGCAACAGGCGCGTGGCACGGATAAAAAGGAACTCAATGACTGGCTGCAGAAGAAAAAGTTCGACAAGCATAGGAAAGTGGCGGCAGTGACAGCGTTGTATGACCGCCTGGGGGCAAGAGAAGCTGCAGAAACCGAGGTAGCTGAATATTTTAACCGCGGTTTTGAAAGCCTGAAGAGTCTTTCATCACAAGCCAATACCACGACACTTGTCAGTTTTGCAGAGGCGTTGGCTGATCGTCAGCGCTGATCCGTTTTCCTTTTATAGACGTATAACCGTGCCCGCTGTCCCTTTGCGTTTTCGCTTAAGGTAAAGTAAGCCTGACCATCAAGACCCCAGGCAACGGCCTCACCTTGCGGCTCCTGGTCGTAGCATAAAGTTGTTGCTTCTCTTCTCAGTGTTTCGGCAATGGACTCACCATCTTTTCTTTTCCAGTAATAAATATTGAGGTAATTCTTCACCAGTATCTCACTGCCATCCCTGGAGATATCCGCCGCCACCACATACATGAAAGGCAGTCTCGCTACCTCGCGGGCGGTCAGCGTGTCGCCTGCAAAGTCATTGTCCAGCTCATAAAGACGTGCGCGCTTCTGCACCTTCGATATCACATAGAACTTCTGGCTTATTGGGTCGCAGAACAGCGCTTCGGTATCGTGAATTTCATCCGGAAGCCGGAAAGGCAGGACAGCCACCTGACCTGTGATCAGTGTATCGCCTGGCTGTGGTTCCTTGAAGCGATAGATTCTTTTGACAGGACAATGCCGTTGATTGTCTCCTATATCACCGACATAAATGTAATTGCCAGCTCCGGCAGGATCAGGTCCCCAGGCGATATCTTCCCAGTCCCTGTTTTTTGCTCCGGGAACATTGAATACGCGGATGGTGCGCGCATGGTCATCCAGGAGAAATACCTGTGCAGGATGACCGCTGTCGTTGTGCGACCAGAAATAACCGGGCTGACTGGAAGCAATAAGGCCTGAAGCCTCTTCAAGGTCATGGTTCTTGTTGACGCCAAGGGGAACACCTTTTTCAAATATTGGACTGCAATTTTGAGGCTCCCCGGTGCAGGAAATGAAAGTGAAAAGAATCAGGAAAAATCGACATGTCATGACCAGCAATTTCAATTGGAGCTTTGGATTTTCCAACCATTTGTTTTCATGCTAGATTAGAATCTTTGAAACTAAAGCTAACCTTTTCTCACCCGCTTAACCTGGCTATTAAATGAATAATTTGAGACAATTCGTTATGAGAATTCTCCTTGTCATTTCGTTGATTTTGGTAACGGGGAACATTAAGGGTCAGGTTCTTGGAAGATTCTACTATAACCGGAATTGGGAACTGACTGCAAGAGATTCTTCTGAATTTTTCAGAGTCTGCATTTTTGATACTGTGCGTAACACTTTTGCAGGCCAGATTCGCGATTTTGATAAGAATGGCAAACTGCTTATGACAGGAGCCTACAAGGGAGGTATGCGGGATGGTCATTTTATTCATTACTCTGCAAACCAACAAGTGTTATTGGAGGGTGATTACAACGGAGGACTGAGAACCGGTACGTGGACCAAGTATTATCCTTCCGGTAAACAGATGTACCAGGTTGTTTTTGAGGCTGATAAGGCGGTCATCAAATTCTTAAATGATTCACTGGGTTCGCCCATTCTTGAAGATGGCACCGGGCACTGGAAGGAGCAATATCAAGAGTACAAGTCTCCAGATCGCATCGTTGAGGGTTACCTTAAAGATCATGTCAGAGAAGGTGCCTGGAGTTTAAGAGATGTACGTGGAAGAATGATAAGACAGGAGCATTATAAGAACGGGTCAATGTCGGACAAGACCAACTATGACGAGAAAGGCAAAAAAATCAATGAAATGTTTGAATCATCACATCCCATAGAAATGCTTATGGACCATTTTAAATTCAGAATAACTGAAGAACTAACCATCGTTGAGGGCATAACGGGCGACCAATATCCTTTTCTCAAAAAGGTTCTGCCAATCGGGCAAAATGAGTTGAATAACTTGAAATCTTCTTTAAATGAAGAAATCTTTACAGTGGTTGAGTTACCTGCCGGACCATATGGCGGCATGCGAAAGTTCTATGAGACCATAGCTGCCCTGATTAAGTACCCGGAAAAGGCAAGAAGAATGCGAATTGAGGGTAAAGTATTTATAGAGTTCATTGTAAACATAGACGGATCGCTGTCAGATTTTAAGATTGTGACAGGCGTAGATCAATTGGATGAAGAAGCGCTTAGAATTATTAAGGAATATGCATCAACTCATAGATGGCTTCCTGGCCGTATGCCATCAGGCAGACCTGTAAGACAGCGTTACACACTCCCTATCATATTTAGGATTGGATAGTTACATGAGGAGGTCTGAATGAAAACTGGCACGATAGGAGTTGACGAAGAACAGGACGATGACCTGTTCGAACATTACCGGATAGTGGTTGACCCGGGTCAAAGCCTTGTGCGCATTGACAAATTTCTTCAGGACCGCCTTCCCAATGTGACCCGGACCAAGGTGCAGGACGGCATCCACAATGGCTTTGTCAAGGTCAATGAAAATACAATCAAGCCCAATTATAAGATACATCCCGGAGATGTGATCACCGTTTCACTCCCCGAGCCCCCGCGCGATACGGACGTGAAACCTGAGAACCTTCCGCTCAATATCATTTACGAAGACGAACATCTGCTTGTAGTAAACAAGGAACCAGGCATGGTGGTGCACCCGGCCTTCCAGAACTGGAGCGGAACGCTGGTAAATGCTCTTGCCTATCATTTTCAAAACCTTCCGCAGATGCCCGGCAATGAAGGACGCCCTGGACTAGTCCATCGGATCGATAAAGACACGAGCGGATTGGTGGTGATCGCCAAAACTGAAACGGCCATGACCAAACTGGCCAGGCAGTTCTTTGACCACAGCATCGAGCGTACGTATTGGGCCCTGGTATGGGGTGAGCCGGCACCGCCGGAAGGGACCATCAATGTAAATGTGGGTCGAAGCCCAAAAGACAGAAGAGTCACGGTGGCATTTCCGGATGGTGAGATGGGGCGTACTGCAATTACGCACTACAAAGTCCTGAAGAACCTCAGGTATGTCTCTCTTATTGAGTGCCGGCTTGAGACGGGACGCACGCATCAAATCCGTGCTCACATGAAGTACCTGGGCCATCCTCTGTTTAATGATGCTGTGTATGGAGGCAATCAGGTTTTGAAAGGAACGACTTTTTCAAAGTACCGTCAGTTCGTTGAGAATTGTTTCAAGATTATGCCCCGGCAAGCGCTTCATGCCAAGACACTGGGATTCGTTCATCCCGCCACAGGGAAATTTCTCCAATTCGATTCTGAATTGCCCAAAGATTTTCTCGACGTGCTTGAGAAGTGGGAGAATTATGTGAAGTATAATTGAGAACTTCTGTTGCAGCAGGACAGCATTTAGGCTGATTCAGTATGAAACACGCGCTTGACTCGTTCGCTGGTGCTGGCGAGTAATTCATATGGAATGGTGTCGATCCAGGAGGCCACCTGATCAATGGGGAGTTGAGGTCCGAATATGATGACTTCGTCGCCTTCTTTTGCAGGAATGCCGGAGATGTCAATCATGGTCATATCCATGCAGACATTGCCAATGACCGGTGCCAGTTTTCCACCAACCAGGACCTTCCCCTTTCCCCTGCTGAAACTACGGCTGTATCCATCGGCATATCCGATGGCGATGGTGGCGAGGGTCATATCCCTTTCAGCCCTTCCGCGCCGACCGTATCCGATCGAGTCCCCTGTCGGTATCTTTTTGATCTGGGAAATAATAGTTTTCAGGGTGGCGACCGGCATGAGCTTCTGCGTGCCTTCAACAGTGGGGTCGATGCCATACAGACCGATGCCCAATCGCACCATGTCATATTGATAATCGGGAAAACGGAGAATACCGGGAGAATTGAGCAGATGGAGAAGCGGCTTGTAGCCCATGGCTTTTTCGATAAGGGATGCCATTCTGCTAAATCGTGATGCCTGTTCCCTTGAGAAAGCGTCATGCTCGCGAGTATCTGCTCCGGCCAGATGGGAAAAAGCAGAAACTACCTTTAGATTGGTATGAGCCCGCAGCAATTCAAGAATCTTCGGAAGCTCAGCTTCATCAAAACCCAGCCGATGCATGCCGGTATCAAGCTTAAGGTGAACTGAACATTTTCGGCCATCCAGAAAATCAACCAGTGACTTCAGCATCGCAGGACTGAAAATTTCCGGCTCCAGGTGAAAGTCCAATAATGCCTGATACCCCTCTTCCGAAGGATTCATAACCATGATGGGCGTGGTAATGTTGTTCTTCCGCAGATCCATGCCCTCGTCGGCGTATGCCACGCCGAGGTAATCAACGCGATGGTACTGTAAAAGACTGGCCACCTCCTCACTCCCGCTGCCGTATGCAAAAGCTTTCACCATCGCCATTACCTTAACCCCCGGCTTCAGTTTGCTCCGAAACAGATTAAGATTGTTCACCATGGCGGTGAGATCCACCTCCATTCTCGTCCGGTGAACTTTGCGCTGAAGTCTTTCAACAATCCGCTCGAACCGAAACGGTCGTGCCCCTTTGACAAGGATCGCTTCATCTGCGAAGTTGAGGGTTGGGAGCTCTGCCAAAAAGGATTCTACGCTGCGGAAGAACTTTCCATCCGGAAACTTAGCCTGGTTTGCTGCGAGGCCGGGGCCAATGGCAATAATTCGCTGTATGCCTGCTGCAGTGATAAGTTCACCAATCCGGTCTGCAAGTGCAGAATCACTCATGCCGCTTTGAAGAATGTCTGAAAGTATGAGCGTCCTCTTTGATTTGCGTTGGGTACGAAGAAAATTCAGGCTGATTTGAAGGCCGGCAAGATCGTTGTTATAGGAGTCATTGATAAGAAGGCAGCGGTTGATCCCTTGTTTGAGTTCCAATCTCATGGGAACGGGTTGCAGGCCAGCCACACGTTCCTTGATCACAGCAGGCGGATATCCCAGGAGCAAAAGAAAAGCCATCACATGAAAGATATTTTCTTTTGACGCCTCGTCAAGCAAGGACAGGTTTAGTTGAAAAGTCTTGCCGGAATACGTGATGTTAACGGCTTCCCTGGTCTCTTCGATCAGGATGTCACTTCCTGTGTGTTTCCCCCACGAGATGGAAGGGATTCCTTTTGCGCAGACCACCTCATCGATCAAATTGTGATCTTTGCAGTAGATGACTTTGGTGGCGCCTTTGAACAACAGGGCCTTTTCTTCACACTTTTGTCTTCTGTCCTTAAACCCCTCGTCGTGTGCGCTGCCAAGATTGGTGAAGATTCCGAATGTTGGCTGAACGATGGTCTGAAGTCTCGCCATCTCGCCTGGTCTTGAAATACCTGCTTCGAAGATTGCCAACTGATGGAAAGGCTGCATCATCCAAACGGACAACGGCACTCCAATCTGGGAATTATAACTCCCAGGATTTCTTACAATCTGAAAGTCCGACGCCAGGGCCTGGTACAGCCATTCCTTGACGATGGTTTTGCCATTGCTCCCCGTAATGCCCACCACAGGAATGCTGAACTTCTCCCTATGGTGCCTAGCTACAAGTTGGAGCGCTGTTAGTGAAGAATCAACCCGAAGCAGGTTGGCTTCTGGAAATTCATGTACGTCAACCTCGTTCTCGACAACGAATTGCCTGATTCCTGATTGATACAGCTCATTCAGAAACGCGTGACCATCGTGCCTTTCACCCTTCATGGCAAAGAAGAGCGAACCTTCACCAACCACTGCATGGCGGCTGTCAGTAATCAGGGTCTCTACAGGCCTGTCTTGTGTTTGTTGAAGCACAGTTGCCTGAAGAAACCCGGCCAATTCACTGAACTGCATGATCTAGAATAACCTGGAGCCGTTAGGCACCATTTTGTGGATTGATGTAAGAACCACTTTTCCATCGGAGTCCGGGAACCCGGTGGTCAATACCTCCGACTGAAAAGGGCCAATTTGCCGGGGAGGGAAGTTGACTACGCAGACTACCTGGCGTCCCGTAAGTTCTTCCGCAGAGTAATGAAAGGTGATCTGGGCGCTAGATTTCCTTATTCCCAGTTCAGGCCCAAGATCAATCCAGAGCTTAAAAGCCGGCTTTTTGGCCTCTGGGAAGGCCTCGGCCCGGACGATAGTGCCCGCACGCAAATCCACTTTTATGAAGTCATCCCAAGTAATCATTTGTAGTAATCATTTATCCGAAATTTGTATATTTCGAGTCCTAAAGATCGGTCAGTCAGTCGATGAAAAGAGGCATATCTGTTGTAACACTGCTGTTCCCGTTGCTTCTGCTGGGCTTCTCGGCGTTTGCGCAAGAAGAGCTGCAAGTCATTGAAACACCGGATCCATCGCACCGTGAACTCAATCTGGACGAAGATAAGACTTTGCTTTATGACCATCCCGGACACACGTCTGTCGCCAGGGACAGTATCCAGATGATACAGCGTGTAGCTCCGTCTAACCATGCCAAACCCTCCCGGCCAGAGTCAGGACGTTCCGGAAAAAAGGGAGAGGATGAAGATGCCTTGAAATTCAACTTCCTGTACTACATGCTGCAGAAGTTCAAGATGTCGGACATGATCGACCAGTAGGGTATTACGGAACTTCCTTCCCTGTCACCCATTGTAACATTTCAAACCAGTCCTGCAGATCCAGCTCTGCATTAATTGATTTCGATGCCTCTTTTATTCTGTCGGGTTGTGTAGTGCCGATGATCGGAAAAATCTGAGAAGGATGACGAAGCAGCCACGCGAGAAGCATCTGGCTGTAGGTCAGATTATACTTGGCCGCTTTGTTAAATAGCATCCTTTCATCAACGGGCAGGACTTTCCCTCCTCCGAGCGGCGACCATGCCATAGGTGCCACGCCCATTTCCATGAGAAAATCGAGCTCTCCGTTAAACAACGGATCAACTTTCAGGAGACTGATTTCAATCTGGTTGGTGACCAGAGGGAAGGAGAGGTACCGCTGCAGCATCCTGAATTGGGACGGCATGAAATTGGAAACTCCAAAGTGAAGAACTTTTCCTGCGTCCTTTAATTGAGTGAAGGCTTCGGCCACTTCGTTCGGGTTCAGCAATGGATCAGCACGGTGAATTAGCAGCAGATCGATCCTGTCTGTCCCAAGCATCTGCAGGGAATTTTCAACGGACCAGACAATATGCTGTTTGGAAGTATCATAATGCTTGATCCATGCGGAGGGTCTTTTCTTGCTGGGGAATTTGATTCCGCATTTTGTGATGAGTTCCATCCGGTTGCGGATAGATGAGTCTTTCCTGATTACAGCGCCGAAATGCTCTTCATTACTGTGATCACCATAGATGTCGGCATGATCAAATGAAGTAATACCTGCGTCAAGAGCTGCATGAATCAGCCGGGAGATGGTTTCCCCGGAAACAACATGCCATCGCCACGCACCCGCTACAATGCGCGAGAAAGTTGGACCGGCATGATGAAGAGGTTGACGAATCATCAACTTCCCTGGTGCTGATAGCACTTGCCCTTCTTGTTGGAGGTCATCCGCTTGCAGCGAGTGCCATCAGATGTCTTGCCAGTGCACTGTGCAGTCTTATCCTTGAAGTGTTCTTCAGGCTTGCACACCCCGCAGGGAGTTTTGCCGGCCTTTTTAGCTGCAGCAAGCGTCATGTCTTTGGCATCACCGGACATCTTGCAGTCTGCTGTGTGGTATTTCTCACCTTTTTCAGAAGCATAAACGGTCTGACTGTAGCCTTTGACAGCCAGGCCAAGAAAGAGGACGATTGTCCAGAAAAAAACCTTTTTCATGGGTTGCGATGGTCTAGTTGTCAGCTAAATTCTGACTTTCCCCTGAGATTTGAAATCTAATTAGTGATGAGCTGCAAGATGGCTATCGAAGCAGTGCTCCCTTGAGTCTGAGGAGTTCGATTTCTGAGACTTTTGCGTTGTATCGGGCAGCAATCAACCGGTTATAAGCGTCTGCCAAGCTTTGTTGCGCGGTCCGCAGTTCAATGAAAGTGTTAATGCCTCTCTTGAATCCCTCCAGCATGATGGTGACGTTTTCACGCGCGAGCAGGATGGTCTCTTCTTCAATGATAAGTGTTTTTCGTGCGTTGTCGTAGTTGACGAACGCATTCTTTACCCCTACCATTACGAGGGTGCGCTGCTGCTCGTAAATGACTTTCTGCCTTTCGAGGGAAATCTTGGCCGCGCTGATCTGACGTGTCACATTCATGCCATTCAGAATGGGGACCGTTACAGACAATCCATAATTATATCCCCGTATGCGGGTGTATTTCTGTGCAGCAGGATTGACCTGAAGCATATTTTGATTCTGGTTGTAGTTGTAGGCTGAATTAAAAGCTATCACAGGAGAGCGCAGTGCCCTGGTCTCACGCAGTGCAACCTCAAATACTTCAATATTCTGTTTTGCTGAAGCCAGCTGCTGGTTGGTGTTTTCAATGTCGGTGATGATTTCATCCAAAGTCAGATGGAGATTGGTGGGAATGGTGTCGCCCACATCGTAAACTTCCGGCAAGGACATGGCCAGGCTCCCGTTCATCTGGTCTTTAAGTTGCTGAATAAGTGTTTTTTGCGCAAGTACGGATGTGCGTATGGCATTGAGGTCGATCCTGGCCTGAAGCAATTCAGGTTTGCCTCCCGTTCCGACCTGTAATTTCCGTTCAGCCAGTTTCACACGCTCTTCACTCACCGACTGAAGTTCGCCCAGGGCCTCCAGTTGTTGCTTCTGCCTGGCAATATTGTAGTAAGTGGTCATGATGGCGGCAGCCGTGTTCATCATCTGATTTCGGACATTGATCTCGCCAAGCAAAGCGAGCTCTGTCAGTCGTTTTCTTGTCGCAAACATGCGGGTACCGTCAAAAAGCGTCCAGCTAAGTTGAACGGAACCCTGGGCATTGGTGGACTTGACACCCTCACGTATAGTCTCTACATCTGAAAAGGTGACGTTGCGGGTATTGTTGTTGTTATTCTGATAGTTTCCCGAAGCATTCAGGGTGGGTATGAAGAGTCCGAATGCATAGCGCCGGTCATTGCCTGCCAGATCGGACGTATTTCTCAGCAACTGAACGTCATAATTCTTTTGAATTGCCGTAGACACAACTTCTTCTACGGTAACCGAAGGCTGCGCCAGTGCAGATACGGCACACAGGAGAAAGAGCAAGCAAATAAATACCTGACTAATGAACTTCATAGGTAAGTTCTTTCTGCGGCTCCGCCATCTGCTCCTCAAAATTGATATGCTTCCTCTTTCTTGAGAGGTAAGCATACATGGCAGGAATGACGAAAAGGGTTAGAACAAGGGAGAACAGGATTCCGCCTACAATGACAATCCCAAGCGGGATTCTGCTGGTTGAGGCATCGCCCAGCGATAATGCCAATGGAAGCGAACCCAATGCCATGGCAAGACTGGTCATAAGGATGGGACGAAGCCTAAGCCTGCTGGCTTCCAGCACTGCGTCAATCTTGTTGAGACCTTCTTCACGTTTTTTGTTTGCGAATTCCACAATGAGGATTCCATTTTTCGTCACTAGACCAATCAACATGATCATCCCGATCTCGCTGAAAATATTGAGCGTTTGCTTGAACACGAATAGCGAAAGGAAGGCGCCAAAGATGGCCAGCGGTACGGTGAACATGATAATCAGCGGATCAACAAAACTCTCAAACTGTGCTGCCAGGATGAGATAGATAAGTACCAATGCAAGAATGAAGGCGAAGGAGGTATTTCCTGAACTCTCAGCAAAGTCACGGGAAGATCCGGCTAATGAAGTGTTGAAAGTGTCATCCAATACCTTATCTGCGATCTCACGCATGGCATTGATGCCGTCGCCAATGGTTTTGCCGGGTGCAAGACCCGCAGAAATGGTTGCAGATTTGAAGCGGTTAAAGTGATAAAGAGAAGGAGGGGTTGTGGATTCTTCGAGGGTTACCACATTATCAATGGACACAAGTTCTCCTGACGATGTCCTCACGTAAAGCCGCTTCAGATCATCAGGATCATCCCTGTCCATTCTGGTAACTTGTCCGATGACCTGATACTGCTTTCCTTCTTTGGTGAAGTACCCAAATCGCAGGTTACTGTAGGCAAGTTGCAAAGTCTGCGAGATGTCCTGTACGCTAATGCCGAGTTGGGTGGCCTTGAGACGGTTAATCTTGACCAGTAGTTCCGGTTTGTTGAATTTTAGGTCCACATCAACACTCTGCAAGACTGGATTATCCTGGGCCATCTGCATGAATTTGGGTATCACTGACTTCAACTTTTCAAAGTCGTTATTCTGGATAACAAATTGTACCGGTTGTCCACCGCGGCGGTTCACCGCGATGGTCTGCTCCTGGGTGATGAATACTCTTCCCTCCGAAAAGAGAGGAAGGTATTTATTGAGATCATCGACGATTTGCTGCTGAGAGCGGTTCCTGTCTTTGCGGTCAACGAGATTAACCCTTACTGATCCGGTGTTGGGTGAGCCGCTTGCACCACCAAAGGCAGGAGCTGTATTCGAAATGACCGTCCTGATTTCGGGGACGGAATCCATGACGAACTGGGTCAGCCGTTCTACATATTTGTCCATGAAATCGTAGGAGGTTCCCTCCGGGGCGATGGGATTGAGTCGCAGTTGATTCCGGTCTTCCAGTGGTGCAAGTTCCTGCTGGATGCCGATGCCGATGAAGTAGGTTCCGGTCAAACACACCGCAACGATCACCAAGGCGAGCCACCTTACTTTCATAAAACGTCCGAGGGTGTGTTTATAGAAATTCTCCATTCCTATGAAGAAGGGTTCCGTCACATGGTAGAACCAGGAGTGGCTGTGGTTTGAGCGTGTAAGTTTTACGCTTAAAACAGGAGTCAATGTGAGCGAAACGAACGAGGAGATGAGTACTGCGCCGGCCACTACAATCCCGAATTCGCGGAAAAGCCGGCCAACAAATCCTGGAAGGAATACTACCGGCAGGAACACCACCGCAAGGGTGATTGAGGTGGAGACAACGGCAAAGAAGATTTCCTTTGATCCCTCAATGGCCGCCTGGTACTTGTTCATCCCTTTCTCCAGCTTCTTGAAAATATTCTCAGTTACCACAATACCATCATCCACCACAAGACCTGTGGCCAGGACGATGCCCAGCATGGTGAGCACGTTCACAGAAAACCCACTGAGGTACATGATGAAGAAAGTGGCAGTAAGCGATACTGGGATATCAATCAGCGGCCGGATAGCGATGATAAAGTCGCGGAAAAAGAGATAGATGATAAGAACCACTAGAACGAAGGAGATGGCCAGTGTCTCTTCCACTTCGGTGATGGCACGCTTGATAAACTTAGTCTGATCAGTCGATACATCCAGTTTGATATCGGCGGGCATTTCCTTTTGTACCTGATCAAGGCGTCTGAAAAATTCATCAGCAATCGAGACGTAATTGGCGCCAGGCAGTGGAATGATACCCAGGGCGATCATTGGCACACGGCTTTCGCGAAGGACGGATTCTTCATTTTCCGGGCCCAGAACAGCTTCTCCAATATCCCTGATCCTGATATTCCCGGTCGAAGTGGCTTTCACGATCACGTTCTTAAAGTCTTCCTCCGTGTACAGCCTGCCAAAAGTTCTTACTGTTAATTCGGTGGCGTTGCCTGCAATTTTTCCTGATGGCAACTCAACGTTTTCACGGTTTAAGGCTTGCTGGACATCCAGCGCTGTGAGGTTGTAGGCACTCAGTCTTGAGGGATCAAGCCATATCCTCATTGCGTACTTCTTCTCACCCAGGACATTGACGCTGCTCACCCCCGGGATGGTCTGCATGCGCTCTACCAGCACATTGGTAGCATATTCGGTTAACTGCAGTGCATTCCTTGTATTGCTTTGCACGGTCATGCTGATGATGTAGTCCGCATTGGCATCAGCCTTAAATACCACGGGAGGCGCAGTTAGATCCTGAGGAAGCAGGCGCACAGCCTGTGAAACTTTGTCCCGCACATCATTGGCGGCTGCCTCAAGGTCGACACCCAGATTGAACTCGACGTTGATGCTGCTTCGGCCCACGGAGGATGAGGAAGAGATATTGCGAATACCCGCAATGCCATTGATTGCCTTTTCCAGAGGTTCAGTGATCTGTGATTCTATGATATCTGCATTGGCCCCTGAGTAGGTAGTGCTCACGTTGATGTTGGGAGGGTCAATGGCAGGATAATCGCGCACACCCAAATAGGTAAATCCTATAGCTCCGAACAATACAAGCAATATGTTCATCACGAAAGTGAGAACCGGGCGCCTGATACTGAGTTCTGAGATATTCATAAATGCTGCCTATTTGACAACAAGCTTGGATATTTTCAATTTGGATCCCGGACGAATGGCCATCAAGCCTGTAGTGATCACCGTATCGCCCGGCTGAAGTCCTTTTACAATCTGTACATAGGAGGAATCCCTGATACCTGTTTGTACAATTCTGAATGCAGCGCTATCCTTCTTCATTACGATTACGCGCTTGTTTCGCGCCTCAGGAATGATGGCCTGGCTTGGCAACATGATCGCTGAGGAAGTTTTTCCCAGGCGAAGGTTCACCTTCGCAAAAACTCCGGGAACCAGTTCTGCATGCTTTTCCTGCACAATAGCCCGCACTTTCAAGGTTCGGGTGGTGGGCTCTATGTTGCCTTCTGTGGCCATAACAACCGCATGATGATCGAATTGACCACCATCCACACGGAAGGTAATATCATACCCTTTTGTGATACTCTTGGCATATTTTTCAGGAACAGAGAACTCCAGTTTCAGTTTACTCACATCCCTCAGCGTCGTTATTATGTCGTTGGGTGAAAGATATGCCCCGGGACTCACGGAGCGCAAACCGATTTCACCCTCGTAAGGCGCACGGATTTCAGTCTTTGAAACGGCAATTTTTGTGGTCTGAATGTCGGCCTTCAAATTGTCCACGGCCAATGCACTCAAATCAAAATCCTGCTGACTGATACCCTGAATCTGCAACAATTCCTTTTGCCTTTCGACAGTCTTGATCGCGATCTGCAACTGAACCTGCAACTTGCGCAGCTGAGCCTGCAGATCCTCGTCAAACAATTTGGCAAGCAGATAGCCCTTGGGAACGATGCCTCCTTCTGGAATATTCAATTGGATAATCCGTCCGCTTACTTCAGATTTGATTTGAGTCGCTTCTGCAGCGAGCAAACTGCCTGGCACTTCCACATCTTCGCTCATGGCGCTCAATTGAACACGGAATGCTTCCACTATTATCGGACCACGGGGACGATTGCCCGGCGTCCGTTCAGACGCACCCTTTTTCTCGCAGGCAGCCAGTAGCATAAGAAATGCGAAAAAGAGCCATATGGACCGTTTCAGGGGCATAAAGTGATGTTCAGGGGCGCAAATTTCTCTCCTTAACTTTAGAAATGCACATCCTGGTTGCAAATACATGCCAGGCGGTAAATGGGGATGACTTGTGGTTAAAGATCCGCTGGGCGCAGGCCTTGATTTCGTCCTTATTTGAGACTGGCCTAATTGGACAATTTGAGATGGGGAGATATTCCTAATGCACTGCCGTTGATGTTACCTGCTCTGATGATAATTCTGAAAGAACTAACAGTGTAAGACTACATGGACTCGATCAGGAGTGGAGTGTCGGCCTCGTCAAGTTTGCTCGCAGGATTACTTTCATTTTCACTCTCACCTGGCGGCAGTTGATTTACTTCTTTCAATACGGTCCTTCTGGTAAGTATCAACCATATCAGAGGCAAAACTCCGCCCGTGACAAAGATGGCGCCGCCGATGATCCTCAACCATGTGAGGGCTTGAAATGCTTTACTGTCGATAAAGGCACTGCTTCGGGCAAACCATAATCCATGATCAAGCACAGCATTGAATTGAAGAATTCCCGCCGGGAACAAGTCAAGGAGTACCATAAGCAACAGACCGGCATTAAGCGACCAGAAGGATAAGCTCACAATCCTGGACGGCCAACTTTCGGATCTGGACAGCAGCTGACAACAGAAAAGCATTCCGGCCAGTGAAAGGTTGCCGTACACTCCCATTAGCGCGGCGTGTCCATGATTGACGGTGAGATAAGTCCCGTGCTCAAAGTAATTCGCAATAGGAAGATTGATGATAAATCCCATTAGTCCCGCTCCAAAGAAATTCCAGAAGTTCACACCGACCAGGAAGAGAAAAACGGATGAGAAACCGAACGCATTATTTCCTCCGCGGGCAGTTTCCAATTGTAACGGCAAACGACTGAAGCGCCAGGCCTCCAGCGTAAGCAATATCAATGGTACGACCTGTAGAGTTGAGAACACCGAGCCCAATGCCATGGTGAATACCGGTTTGGCATTCCAGTAGAAGTTATGAGAAATCCCCAGCAGTCCTGAGCCCAGAAAAAGCAGGCATGCGAGATAGATCACCCGAATGGCTGCGCGGGCACTCACCAGTCCCATCAGGACCATGAAGTATCCGATCAGGACAGTGGTGAATACTTCAAAAAACGCTTCTGCCCACATGTGAACGACCATCCATCTCCAGAAATCTGCAATAACAAAATTGGTATCAGGTGTGAACATGAACGCGGAGCAGAGGAGGATCAATATGCTGACGATCGAGTAAACCAACCAGTTAGGCAAGGCCCAGGGTTGATGAAGTTTCATCACCGGCCTCAGTCCCCGGTACAGGGTAAAAGCCCAAAGACAGAAGATTGCATAGAGGGTAATCTGCCAGATTTTGCCTGGTTCCAGGTATTCCCAGCCTTGATGGCCAAACCAATACCAATTGCTCCCAAAAAGCCCTTTGGGGCCACCAAAAATGCCAACCAGCCCCCCAATAACCAACACCACGACGAGCCAGAAGATCAGGTTAACCAAGGTCTTTTGATGCCGGGGCTCCTTGGGTGAGAGCATGGGAACAACAAAAAGCGATGCGCCAATCCAACAACCTGAAATCCATAGCAACGAAAGTTGAACATGCCAGCTCCTGGTAATTGTTACAGGTAAAACTTTTGAAATGTCTAACCCCCAGAAATTTACGAAGCCGACAAAATCGTGTACCGTGAGAATGCCTGCAAGTACTTGCAAGCCAAAAAGCAGGATGGCGGCGTAAAAGAACTTGTATGTCGCCTTTTGCGTGTCTGTCGGATGGAATCGACTCACGCTCTCCAGTGTGAACAAAGGGCTGGCATCGCGGGTAAATGTTTCATTATCCAGTTTCTCCAGTCGCCCGTGGTAGAAAAGAACAACGCCAAGTCCAAGAATAAGGCCGAAGGAACCTATGATGCTCCAAATGATAACCGCTTGACTTGGCGAATTGCCTGCTATCGGGTCGTAAGGCCAATTATGTGTATAGCTGTAATCTTTGCCTGGTCTTTCAGTGCCGCACACCCACGCACTCCAGTAAAAGAATGAAGCAAGCGCCCGCAGATCGTTCTTATCGGTGAGATGGTGAGCCGGACTGAAGGAAGCTTTTGTATTGCCTGTGAAAACGCCGCTGTAGTAATCCACCAATTGTTCAGCGGCGTACACCTGGGCATCATTGAGATTGACAGTATTGGTTCTTTCGTCAAAGTGATTCTCCTTGATTTCTTTTTTTACCCGGTTGTTGATGCCGTAGCGTTGCCAGGTCTGGTCACCAGCCTCTGTAGCTATTGACTTGAGGTAATAGTCCGCCATGAATTCAGCAACACGGTGGAGGGCATCAGCTGAAAAATCCGGACCTCGATTTGCGCCGTCCCCAAACATGCTTCCATATTCCATCAGGGCATGTTCCTGAAATACCTGCTGGCCCTTACGTATATCAGCCTGTGTGATGACCAGGTTCTTGTCTGGCCCGGCATAGTCTGGAACCGGGGGAGCCTCCGTATAGGTATGGAGTCCAATCATGAAGACTCCGGCAATACTGATGACAAAAATGACGGTGAGAGGGATCCACCAATTCCTGGGATTGAGCAGAAAATCGATAAACCGGTAGTTTGCCATGGTTTCGCTGTTTAGGGCCGTAAACCTAATAAAGGACAAGACAGTCCCTTATTATCCTGATCATATTGACTTAAATCAGGTGTACAGGCAACCTAATGGGATATTTTTGCTACCCGGCCCATTGTCCCGGACCGGATCTAAAGATTATGACGGAAAAGAAACTAAGAACCCTGGCAGAGCCATTCAGGATCAAGATGGTGGAGCCACTCAAGATAACCACGGAAGAATACAGGGAGGAAGTACTCAAAAAGGCTGGATTTAATCCTTTTTTGCTCAGGTCGGAGGATGTTTTTATTGACCTTCTGACGGACAGCGGTACGGGAGCCATGAGTGACCGTCAATGGGGCGGGATGATGATCGGCGATGAAAGCTATGCCGGCGCCAGAAGCTGGGAACACCTGGAGTCTGTAGTGAAGGAATTGACAGGCATGGCACATGTGCTTCCTACTCATCAGGGACGTGCCGCAGAGCGAATACTTTATGGGATACTGGGAGGCAAGGATAAAGTCTTCATCAGCAATACACACTTTGATACTACCCGCGCAAACATTGAGTTCACAGGCGCCAATGCTCTTGATATCATTCCGCCTACATCAAGAGATCCGGAAGTGGATCTCCCATTCAAAGGCAACATTGACACGGAAGAACTAGAGCGGTTGATCGTGAAGCATGGTTCTTCACAAATAGGCGCTGTGGTTATGACGGTCACAAACAATTCTTTTGGCGGTCAACCCGTAAGCATGCAGAATATGAAGGAGGTGCGTACTATTTGTGACCGCAATAAAGTATTTCTGGTTATTGACGGATGTCGCATCGCCGAGAACAGCTACTTCATTAAACATCGGGAGAATGGCTTTGCGGATAAGACCTATGAAGAGATAGCCAAAGAGATGCTTAGACTAGGTGATGCATTCATTATGAGTGCAAAGAAGGATGGGCTGGTAAATATGGGAGGACTGCTCACTTTAAAAGATGACGAGCTGAGCAGGAAATGCACGAACCTTCTGATTATTTCTGAAGGATTCACCACCTACGGTGGCTTGTCAGGTCGCGATATGGAGGCCATCGCCATCGGGCTGAAGGAGGTCTTCGATCCGGATTATTTACACTACCGGATCCGCAGTACTGCGTACCTGGGCGAGCATTTGCGCGCCAAGGGTGTACCGGTGCTTTGGCCCATCGGCGGTCACGCGGTGTACATAGACGCCAAAAGACTTTATCCGAATATTCCTGTGAACGAATATCCCGGCCAGGTGCTGGTGTGTGACTTGTACGTGAAGGGAGGGATCAGGTGTGTAGAAGTGGGGAGCGTCATGTTCGGCAAATACGATGAGCGGCACCAACTGATCCCGGCTCAAAACGAACTGGTGCGGTTGGCGATTCCCCGCAGGGTATATACACAAAGTCATATCGACTATGTGCTTGATGTGTTCGATGATATTCTGGAACTGAGAAAACAGACCCGTGGATGCCGGATCACCTATGAACCGCCTTTCCTCAGACATTTTACTTCGCAATTTGAAAGACTGTAAACGATAATTGACTATGAAAAGAACTGTTCAGAAGAAATCATGGGCTGAGCCTTACAAGATGAAGATGGTTGAACTGCTGAATGTGACTAGCCGTCAGCAGCGGGCGAGAGCAATCAAGGATGCTGGATACAACACTTTTCTTCTCCGGTCGGAGGATGTGTATATCGATCTGCTTACTGACAGTGGTACCAACGCCATGAGCGATCGGCAATGGTCAGCGTTTATGGTAGGTGATGAAGCTTATGCAGGGAGCGCGAGTTTCTATCGGATGGAGGCGGCCATTCAAAAACACTACGGTTACAAGTATGTCATTCCTACGCACCAGGGTCGCGGGGCAGAGAACATTTTATCCAAAGTGATGATCAAGCCGGGTGATGTGATACCGGGTAACATGTATTTCACCACTACCCGGCTCCATCAAGAACTGGCAGGCGGTAAATTTCACGATATCATAATTGATGAAGCCCACGACCCAGGGAGCGAACATCCTTTCAAGGGTAATGTTGACCTGAACAAACTGGCAGCCATCGTAAAGAAAGTGGGGGCTAAGAAGATTCCCTATGTAAGCATAGCCACCAATGTGAATATGGCGGGTGGCCAGCCAATCAGCATGAAGAACCTGAAGGAATTACGCGCCTTCACTAAAAGGCACGGCATCAAAATTATTCACGATATGACGCGTGTAGCGGAGAATGCGTACTTCATTCAGCAAAGAGAAAAAGGTTACGAGAAAAAGAAGATACGTGACATCGTTCGGGAAATATGCGACAATACAGATGGAGCTACCATGAGTGCGAAGAAGGACGCCCTTGTGAATATTGGCGGATTCATGGCTACCAACGACTGGAATGTGTACGAAGAAGCCCGGAACCTTGTCGTAGTCTATGAGGGTTTGCATACCTATGGCGGTTTGGCCGGCAGAGATATGGAGGCCATCGCCGTAGGAATCGGGGAAAGCCTAAACGATGAGCATCAACATGCCAGGGTGGGACAGGTGGAATACCTTGGCCATCGCATGGAGTCTTTTGGGGTCCCTATTGTGAGACCAATAGGTGGACATGGAATTTTTGTTGATGCCAAAGCTTTCCTGCCACATCTCACCCAGGATCAGTTCCCTGCTCAGACACTGGCCGCAGAGATTTTTGTTGACTCTGGCGTGCGAACTATGGAGCGGGGAATTGTCTCAGCGGGTCGCAAGCCCGATGGGACCAACTACTATCCTAAGCTCGAACTTGTAAGGTTTACCCTGCCCAGAAGGGTTTACACGCAGGCTCATATGGACGTCGTCGCCGAATCAGCCGGATCTGTCTTTGAAAGAAGGAAGAAGATCAAAGGAATGAAAATGGTTTACGAACCAAAGTACCTGAGATTCTTTCAGGCAAGATTCGAGATGATCAAATGAAAACACAAAAGCAAGCAGTGTGATTTTCTATAGCCACCCCATTTTCCTGTACCACTCTGCCGTGTGGATCAAGCCTTCCTCGAGAAGGTAGGTTGGCTTTTGTCCGGAGTCGTTCCAAAGCTCGCTGCTGTCGCACAGCCAGTTGGCACTGCTGATCTCCTTAAGTTTGTCAAGGTTAAGAAACGGCATTCTCCCGAAGGGGCGTTGAATGAATTCATTGATTCCGACGGCCGCCTTCAGTGGTGTGAGCGGAAAACTTATGCGAAAGGTCGTTCTGCCCAAAGCCTTCCGGATAATTGCACCCAGAACCATTTTGTCATAAAACTGGCCATCCGATGCAAGATATATCGTATTCCGTCCTTTGTCTGCCAGGTGCAAAACAGATGCGGCAAGATCTTCCACATGAATCATCGAAATCATCTGACGATGCCAGCCTAATGCTGGCTCAAAACCGCCAGCGATCATTCTGAAGAACTGAAGAAAATCCCTGTCACGCGGGCCATAAACGGCAGTCGGTCGGATAATAGTGACCGGAAAGGCACCTAATGACTCCAGATACTGCTCAGCCATCAGTTTGCTGCGTCCATAGGCAGATACTGGTTGGGGTCTGAAATCGACCTGTATGGGTTGATAAGTTGAAGGATCCCCGGGACCCATGGCTGCCAGCGAACTGATCAGTACAAACCGATCAGGTGGCTGTTGCTGTGCTGCCAGGATTCCTGCCAGGTTCCGTGTTGTTTCCACATTCACCCGTACAAAAGCCTCCTTCCGTTTTGCGTGTGTAATACCGGCATTATGGATCACATAGTTGATGCGGCCGTATTTTTCAATCAGCGCATTCATCTGCAGACTTAGCGCGGCTGGATCTTCAAGATCCAGTAACTCTACGTGAACATTTTCAGATGGAATCCACTCCCGTGAACTTGTCTTCCTCAATACCGCAATGGTTTCCCAACCCAGCTTTAGTGCCTGGTCAATAAGATGACTGCCGATGAAGCCGCTGGCGCCAGTAATGAGTACTCGTTTCATGAACGTCGAGGTTGCCTTTCTACAGACTCTTGATGTAACAGCGTCTGCGCTTATGACGCCGGGCATCAAAATGATCCCAGAAAGATTGTACCAGCACGTTGTTTTCAAGTTCAGGATTAGATTCCACCTCACGAATACCAAAGGAGCGGTACGCATTCGCCACTTCTTCCATTAATACTGCGTTTACCCCTTTTCCCTGAAGATCCTTTCGAACGGCCACCAGATACAGATCGGCCACGGTATTTTTTTTCATCGCTTTCAGCAGGTGGATAAAACCGAAGGGAAAAAGTTTCCCTTTTGATTTCTGAAGTGCATCTGACAACGAAGGCATGGTTACGCCAAAGGCAGCAAGCTTTCCGTGCCTGTCAAGAATCAGGGGAACAAATGCCGGCAGGATAAATGAGAAATATTGTTCCGTATAGTACTTGATCTGTCGATCGGTAAGGGGTACCACGCCATAAAGTTCGGCGTAGGCGGAGTTGACCAGTTCAAACAACTCTTTGGCGTATGGCAGAATGTCCTTGGCTTTCCTGGCTTTCACCACGCTGAGTCCAAAGCGTTCCCGCACTACGGCAGCCAATCTTGATACCTTTTCGGGCATCTGTTTGGGCATTTTGATTCTGAATTCTACCCAATCAACCGCCTTGGTATAACCGAGCCGCTCCAGGTGAGCAGGGTAATAAGGGAAATTGTAGATGGTCGCTAACGTACCCACCTGGTCAAATCCCTCCACCAGCATGCCTTCGTGATCAAGGTCTGTGAAGCCAAGCGGACCATGGACGGCGGTCATGTTTTTTTCCCGGGCCCAGTCTTCTACTTTTTCAAGAAGTAATTCTACAATCTCCTGCTCGTCTTCAAAATCAAGCCAGCCGAACCTCATGTATGGGTTTTTCCACTTTTCAATGTAGGCGTGATTAAGAATGGCCGCCACTCGTCCAACAACGCTGCCATCCTTTCTAGCAAGCCAGTAACGGGCTTCACAGTAATCAAATGCCGGATTTTTGTCCTTGCGAAGGGTATTGATCTCGTCAAAGCGGAGGGGCGGAACAAAGCAATAATTGTTCTTATAGAGAAGGTACGGGAACTCAACAAAGTCCCTTAGTTGTCGTTTAGTCTTAACTTCCTCAATGACCAGGCCCATGCGGTTGTAACTCCCCTACAATATCCAGTTTTTTGGCAATAACATGGATCTTGTCAATGGCTTGTTCAATCTGTTCGCGGGTATGCGTTGCCATCAGGCTGAACCTGATGAGGGTGGCATCCTCTGCCACCGCAGGAGCTGTGATTGGATTTACAAATACACCTTCTTCCAGAAGTTGATTTGCGAGCATGAATGTCTTCTCATTATTGCGCACGTAGATGGGAATGATGGGTGTACATGTATTGCCGGTATCAAATCCAAGATCATGAAAAGCATGCAGGGCAAAATGGGTGTTACTCCAAAGCTGCTGGATTCTTGCCGGCTCGTGTTGAATGACCCTCAGGGCCGCAAGCGCACTGGCGGCGGCAGCAGGAGACATGCTGGCGCTGAAAATGAGTGAACGTGCCTGATGCTTAATGAAGTTGATTGTAGGCTGATCGGCTGCAATGAACCCTCCGATGGATGCAAGTGACTTGCTGAAGGTGCCCATAATAAGATCAGTCTCATCCGTCAGACTGAAGTGTGAAGCGGTACCCCTGCCTTCAACACCGATTACACCCAGGGAATGGGCATCATCTACCATGATGGTGGCCCCATAGTGTGCAGCGAGGCGAACCAATTCGGGCAGAGGCGCGATGTCCCCATCCATGCTGAATATTCCATCCACGACAATCAGGATGGTTACATCCGGTTCAATGTTGCGGAGTATCCGCTCCAGAGCATTCATGTCGTTGTGACGAAATTTGACAGTACGCGCGAAGGAAAGTCTGCTGCCTTCGAGGATGCTGGCATGATCGAGCTCATCCAAGACCAGATAGTCATGCCTCCCCAGCAAACAGGGGATGGCGCCGATATTCACCTGGAATCCGGTGCTGAAAACTACAGCAGCTTCCTTGCCCACAAATTCTGCCAATGCTTCTTCCAGTTCGATGTGTATGTCAAGGGTTCCGTTCAGAAACCGTGAACCTGCGCACCCTGTTCCATACTTCCGGATGGCGGCAGCCGCGGCGGCTTTTACCTCAGGGTGATTAGTTAAACCGAGGTAGCTGTTGGATCCGAACATCAATACCTCCTTTCCCCCTATCCTCACCGATGTATCCTGATCTGATTCGATCACCCTGAAATATGGATACAGTTGCTGTGCCTTCAATCGTTGGGGAACGTCAAAGGCTCGTACCTTGTCATGAAGGGGATTATGTCTGCGGTTAACGGGATGGTGAGCAGTGTCCATTTCGGATCATCGGATCAAAAAGCAAATAAACAAATAAAAGATGAAAGTATCCTTTATTATTCAGATCGCGACACCTGGGAATAGTGGCTGAAGAGGAGTCTTTCTGCGACTGCCGGCCGTTTCCTTCGGTTGCACTCAGGAATTTAGCGGATCAGAAGCGCACTAAAATCTATTTAACTAAGTCACTTCGTAAAGGGCAGGAATGGGAATTAGCGAAACCCGCATCATCTGGATGAACGGGGGCTGTAGTTCTTCAGGTAAGCTTTTCCCTGCAGCACATCCCGGGCGGCGGACTGAATGCTGGTGTCCTTGAACACTTCTTTTAGCTTGTCTTTATAGAGTTTCACTTCGTGGTGCACAGGACAGGGAAAGGAATCGGAACATTTCTTCAGTCCAAGCGCACAGGAGCTTAACACATCATCACCATCAATGGCCTTCACGACAGCATTGATCGGGATAGGCTTGGCTTTCGGATCCAGAAAGAAGCCGCCATTCGGTCCTTTAATGGACGAGATGATTTTCTTTCTTACAAGTGTCTGAAGAATCTTGGCGGTAAAGGGTACCGGTGAATCAATGGCACGGGCAATTTCTGGAATTCCTAGCCTGGAGCCATCTATGCTTTTCATGGCTATGAAGAGTACTGCACGGATCGCGTATTCGCAGGCCTTGGTGAACATTGTTTTGTGTTTGATAGTGCCGCCCTGATACCGGAACGAACATAAAGCTAAAGAAAGGAAATGGCACTACCCCTCCTTTCAGCGGTTGGGTTTTGTTATCAATGGTATGCGTTTATTGACCACACTATACTCTCACCAATGACTAAATAGGATAATCGAAAATTGAATATTGGATATAATTTCAGCCATGAGGGCTTAACTTGTGCAATCTGGCATTATGCGAATTCTGAAACCGGTCTTACTAATCTTTGCTGTAATCAATCTCCTTGTGGGAATGACCAGCGGCCTCGGTCGTATAGGTTGGACTATGCCCCTGCCCGAACTCTACGTACATCACGGTGCGATCATGGTCGGAGGTTTTCTCGGCAGCCTGATTTCATTGGAAAAGGTCATTCCATTGAAGAAGAACTTATTATATGCAGGGCCTGCGGCAGGCGTGCTCAGTATTATTGCTTTGCTTAATGGTCGGTTTGATGTTGCCATTTGGTTGCTGATCTTTTCAAGTGCTGTCCTGATCGTGGTTTACCTGTACTATCTCATACCACATTGGGATTTCACCTTGATAGTGGCGCTGGCTGGTGCCTGTTGCCTGCTCATCGGGAACATCATCTTACTTCAGAAAAGGATGTACCCGTCTATCTACACCTGGTGGTTCGGTTTTCTTCTTCTCACCATCGTGTCTGAACGTCTCGAACTTTCCAAATTCCTCCCGGTGCCACCCCTGATGAAGAATTTGCTCAAGGTATTATTGGCGCTGTTTCTCCTCAATCTCATCAGCCCTTATTTAAACTGGAGGGGTTACTGGATTATGGGAGCGATCATGATGGCCATCAGTCTGTGGCTTCTTCGTTATGATATGATCCGCATTGGTATCCGCAAGAGCGAACTCACCCGCTTCACCGCGGTGGCGCTGTTATGCGGTTACATCGCCCTTTTTGTGGAAGGATGGTTTTTGGTAAGCCCTCCGTCAACCCTTGTATTGTACGATCTCGTTCTTCATACCTTCTTTATCGGCTTTGTGTTCATGATGATCTTTGCACATGGGCCCATCATTCTTCCAGGTGTGCTCGGCTTTTCGGTCAAGCCTTACCATCCTGCTTTGTATGTTCCACTGATCGGACTCATTCTGTCGCTGAAATTGCGGATCATGGCAGACCTGGGATGGATCAACTATTCTTGGAGAGCGATCAGCGGCTGGATTTCGGCTGGCAGTATTCTCTTGTATTTTCTGACGATGGCCCTGACTACCCTCCTAGCGCTGCGTCATGCAAAAACTGCTTAGGGTACCGGTATTCTTCTTCTTCCTTGCGGGTTGTGTAGGATTGCTGCTTCGCTGGCAGGCGTATCGGCCGATCAACATCGACTACACCTTTTGGCTGCATGCGCATTCACATGTAATGTTCCTCGGCTGGATTTTCAACGCATTGATGGTGGGAATGATCTGGCGTTTTGTTCCCGGTGAGAAACAAGCAGGGTACAAACCTTTCCTCTGGTGGATCAACATTATGGTGACAGGAATGCTAATCTCCTTTCCGCTGCAGGGCTATGGGCTGTTTTCGATTTCCATATCCGCGTTGCATACGCTGCTTGTCCTTGCCGTCATTGTCCGTTTTTTCAGGGACACTTTTGAAAAACGAGATCAACTTCCTGTGTACGCAGCACGAATTGCGCTTGTCTTCTTTATGATTGCTTCCGCAGGCCCTTTTGTGGTCGGAACCCTGAAGGCCAATGGACTGGGTCAGTCAGACTACTATTATCTCGCTGTCTATTACTATCTGCATTTCCAATATAATGGTGCTTTTCTGTTTGGCGTGTTTGCATTGTTGCTGGAATGGTCATCAGGTAAGGGCATTAACCCCGACCACACGGCGCTGCGCCGGTCATGGAGGATATTATTTGTTGCTGTTTTTCCGGCTTATGTATTGACGGCCTTATGGACCAAACCCGGACTGGCTTTTAATGCCATCGGCTTCATCGCGGGATTGATGCAGATAGTAGCGTGCTTTTATTTGCTTACAGCCATGAGCAGCGTGCCGTCGGATGCATGGCGTGCGATCTCACGCATAACCCGACGGCTGCTGACCCTTGCGATCATCAGCTTCGTCGTGAAGATCGTATTGCAATTACTGTCATCTTTTCCAGCCATTGCCCAGCTGGCTTACGAGAACCGTAACATAGTTATCGCCTATCTGCACCTGGTGTTGCTGGGCATGTTTACACTCGCGTTGATGGCATGGTACCATGAACAGCAGATCGTGAGGCTGAGAGTCTTTTGGACAGGGACCTTTGTACTGAGCTTCATCGTGCTCGAGTTGGTTCTTGTCATTTCAGGATTCACAGAAATCACATCTCTTCCTGTTCTGCTTCTGGTCACGACTGCAGGGTTGGTAATCGGACTTGGAGGTTGGGGGATGGGGATGAAGAGGGGCGGTGGTGAGTAGTGCGGGCCTGTTTCATCTCCACAAATTGAAATTCACTAGTAAGAGACTTTTAAAGATCATCTTGAAGGCAAGGATTGACTGGAGAGTAGTTATAATGTGGCGGATGATCTTAATCTGTACCCGGGACGGGAGTTGAACCCGTACAGCCATTACTGGCCACAGGATTTTAAGTCCTGCGTGTCTACCAATTCCACCACCCGGGCATGACAATTGACGATTTGTTGATTTAGTGATTTGAAGATTTGGCTTGCGCTTGAAGTCGGAGACGGACAGTCTTTTTGGAACTTGAAAATATCTTTAGCAGCTCGTCACTCTCTTTTTCGAGGGCTGCAATGTCAGAAGTTATCGTTCCTGATTTTGTCATAATCGCCATCCAGAAATTGGTTTCATCCATTTCCTCGACGATGATACAAAGCTTGGCGTAGAACTCTGCTTTCGACCTTGCTCTTAGTGCCGCCCGGTAATTAGCAGTTACCGAAGCCACTGAACGTAGCAATTGCCTGCCCATAAAACTTGTATCTATCCGGTAAGGAAGATCAGCAGATCATGACTTTCTATGTACGCAAATTCAGTCACAACCTCCAAATTGGTAATATTTCAAAGACCGGAAAACCTGATCATCTCAGAATGGTCTATAAACGAAGAATGATTTGAAGAGACGGCTTGTGGCAGTTTCCTCAAATCACTCAATCATTCAATCGACAAATCAACAAATGTCTGAGCGGGAAACGAGACTCGAACTCGCGACCCCGACCTTGGCAAGGTCGTGCTCTACCAACTGAGCTACTCCCGCTTACGGCCCTCCTGTTGCCAAAAGGGACTGCAAAGTTAAAACCGATTGTTAAATCTGCAAATCACGATAATAGGCCGGAAAAGGTTGCAAATAGCCCAATTAGTGGCAACAACCATCCTTTTGCATGGGGGGACATTTCACACTTCCGTAAGAACAAAAGACACAGCAATCCCCCGGCTTGGGCTTCAGCAGGGTTTTACAGTGTTCACATTCATAAAAATACTGGCAAGAATCAAGGGCCATCTCTTCTTCCTTGCTGAAGCCGCAAACAGGACAAGTGATGGCAGAACGAAGAATGATGTTTTCGTTACCGACGCTTTCCATGCTTCATTACTATTTGGTCATCACCACTTGTTTGATCTTCCCATCGGTATCAAACTCCATCTTGTCGATGCAAGTGACACGGTGATCACGTCCTTCATTTGGAATGGGACGCCGGTGATAAACGATGTACCACTCATCTGTTCTGGGAACATTGATCACTGAGTTATGACCTGCGCCTGTGGCTATGTCTTTGTTGCTCTGCAAAATGGTACCGACTTTTTCAAACGGACCTGTAACCTTGTCGGCGATCGCATAAGCAACTTTGTAAGTATCGTTGGTCCATCCGCCTTCAGACCACATGAAATAGTATTTACCCTTTCGAACGAAAAGGAAAGGACCCTCGACATATCCGGCCGGTGTTATTTCCCTGAATAAGGCACCATCGTCCCAGGGAATGAACCCCGTAAAATCCACCTTTAGTTTGCCTAGGTTGCAGTGGCTCCACCCTCCATAGAACATGTAATATTGGTTGTCCCAGTCTTTGAAAACGAATTGATCGATCGGCTGCGCCCGGTTGTAGAATTCTGCAATCAACGGTTTACCCAGGTAATCTTTATAGGGTCCCGCAGGATAATCAGCGATTGCAATGCCAATCCCACCATGATGGTTGATGGTATTCTTCTCATCCCAGTAGGGTCCACCTGGTTGTTGTACATCGTTGGCCGAAAAGAACAGGTAATAGTGATCGTCTTTTCTGACGACCGCCGGCGCCCACATTGCCTGCCTGGCCCATTTGATTACGGAGGTGTCTAGAACATGATCATGCTTTTTCCAGTGCATCAGGTCAGAGGAGGAAAAGGCATCAAAGAACACCTGCTTTTCATAAGCAGCAGAGTAGGTGGGAAAGATCCAATATGTGCTGTCGAAGACAACTCCTTCAGGATCGGCGTACCAGCCGTTGAAGATGGGATTGGCAGCAACACCCTTATCGTCGCTGGTGTGTTTCGGGTTACATGAAGCAAGAATAAAAAGTAGTGCGCCTGATAGAAACAAACTTTGCGCGAAAACCAGAGTGCGGTTATATTTTGTCAAAACCCGGTTTAGAGAAATTTCCAGGTGAACCATCCAGCTTGATCAGATGGCGACATCTTCTTCAACCGCCTCGCTTTGCTTCACGCCTTTCTGTTCATACTGCTTCCGGAGTTCAATGGCGTGTTTCCGATTCTTGGAATAGAGGACATACTTTGGAACTTCCTTCAGGTCGTGGATGAGTCCCAATGCCGCAAAAGAACGAAGGATGTAGTAGGTAATGTCGATTTCCCACCAGAAGAAACCCTGACGGGTGGAGACTTCATAATAATGGTGGTTATTGTGCCATCCTTCTCCCATAGTAAGGAGGGCCAGCCATACACTGTTCTTTGACTCGTCCCCGGTGTCATATCGGGGCTTGCCGAACTTATGCATGATCGAATTAATTGAAAATGTACCATGGTAAAGAATTACCGTGCTCAGAAAGAACCCTATGAATAGGGCAGAAAATCCATAATGACTGAACATCAGAGCGGGGCTGCCACCGTTGACCCAGGCACCCAGCGCCATGACAGTAAGGGCGAGAAGAGTTGGGGGTATGAGGTAGTACTTGTTCAGCCACCTCAGTTCAGGATACTTGGCATAGTCTCCGATAACCTTGTAGTCTGTATCCTTGAAATCAGGTCCGACGATCCAGCCCACGTGTGAGTACCAGAAACCATAGATCTTCATGCTGTGCGGATCCTTGGGCGTGTCGCTGTAGCGGTGGTGATGACGATGATGGGCGGCCCACCACAATGCACCCTTCTGCGCTGAGGTCTCAGCCATGAAGGCGATGATGAATTGAAACCAGCGTGAGGTCTTGTAGGACTTGTGTGCGAAGTAACGATGGTATCCGCCTGTAATCCAGAACATCCGGAAGAAATACAGGAAGATGCACGTCATCCAATCAAAGAAAGTAGCCCCGGTAAATAGAGCCCCAAGCGGCAACAAATGAATTGCAATGAATGCCAGTTCCTGTTTCAGGATCGGTTTTTTTCTTGCCTCAGGCATTAAACTGATATCGGCCATATTTGGTAAACGGGATGGGGCATGTAATAATTCCCTGGCTCCCGGGCTGCAAAGGTAAGGCGAAACAGGGGGAAAAGGCCCTTTGATTTTAAGCAGGTAGTGGCTAATTACCTCGAAACCAATCCATTTGACCCGCAAAAAGGCATCAATGCTAAAATGAGGTTCAAAAATGGCTCAGATGGCCAAATTTGACTTGTAATAGGAGGAGTAGTTAAAAAGAGTAACATTGTCATTTTGACTACCTTTGTTAATTATATGGATCACGCCCAGGCCATTGCACTGTACAAACCGCTGCTTCATCGCATAGCATACAATATTGTGCGCTGCAAAGAGGATGCGGAGGATATTGTGCAGGAGACTTTTGAAAAATGGCTGAGTATCGAAACAGATATCCAGAATACGAAAGCCTATCTGATCCAGTCTGTGCGCAACAACTGCATCAACCACCTGAATTCGTTGAAGCGGAAGAAGCAGGAATACCTGGAATCCATTGATCTTTCTGAGCTGTTGACAAGAGTAAAGGAAACCAACTTTGCCCACCTGGATTTGGAGGCCGAATTGCAGAATGCATTCCGGATCATGCAAACCAAACTTGAGCCCATGGAAAGGGCCGTGATTGTGCTCAAAGAGGCTTTTGATTTCGATTATGACACCCTCCAGGCCACACTGGACAAGAAAAAGGACCATCTCCGACAGTTATTGAGCAGGGCAAAGAAGAAGCTGAGTGAAGAAACCTCCCGCATTCACCTGGACCTGCCAGATACAACAGCGCTGATGGAGAAGTTTCGCCATGCCTGCTCCATGGATAATGCAGGGGAGATCATTCACCAGTTGAAGCAAGACATCGCCAGCCGGAAAAAATAGCCTAACCGGCTGATCCCTGAAATTCTTTTGGCCCAATCTGTCACAAACCTCCATTTGCATTGTCTTACACTCAATTGGCCCAAAAAAGGCCTTTTTTATGACCTAAACTTAACTTTTCATGTTAGCCATTCTTTGCTTTTTTGCCGCGCACTGGTATCTGTCCCTGTTCTTCCAGACATTTTTTCTCCATCGCTACGCCGCCCACCATGCATTTACCATGAGCAAGACCACGGAAAAGGTCTTCTATGTTCTGACATGGATATTTCAGGGATCTAACTACCTCAGCGCTTACGGTTACGGGGTGATGCACCGCATGCACCATGCCTTTGCGGATACTGAAAATGATCCTCATTCCCCGAAATATGATGAGACCATCTGGAACATGATGTGGAAGACTAAGACCATCTATTCTGCTATAGCAAACGGGAGGATGGTTCCGGAAAAAAGATTCACGGAAGGTGTACCCAACTGGTCGACTTTTGATCGCATAGCGCGCTCGTGGCCATCCAGATTATTCTGGGGTGCATTATATGTTTTGTTCTACCTCAATTTTGCAACCAGCTGGTGGATGTTCCTTCTCCTGCCGGTTCATTTTCTCATGAGCCCCATCCATGGTGCCATCATAAACTGGTTCGCTCATAAATACGGATACCGCAACTTTGAAGTGGGAGATACAAGCAGAAACTTCCTGCCCTTTGATTTTCTGATGATGGGCGAGAGCTACCATAATAATCACCACAAGCACGGAACACGTCCAAACTTTGGAGTGCGTTGGCATGAGATCGATCCGACCTATCAGGTCATTCGTGTTCTGGACAAACTTGGGATCATTCAGGTGAATAAGCAAAAAGAATTAACGCAGGAGGCCATAAGAAAAGCAGCCTGAAATACCCGATACATTTTTATCATGGACCCCCGCACCTGCGGGGTTTCTTTTTTCTGCGACTATGCTCTTTTCATTGATTTAATACAAGTACGGACTACCTGAATGCCTGTGACCATAGATAATGTCCAAGGCAAATGCATTGGACGAGTAGGGATCGTTGCCCATTAGGCCGCCACCCGTTACATTCGTCATCCCAATCCAAGCCTATGAAATTAATTTCCTTAGCGTTTGCAGGATCCTTGCTGATCCTTTCCTGTTCCACCAACCCGGAACAGGCTGCCGTTTCGAAATACCCGTCAACCGAGAAAGACGGAACCGTAGATACGCTTTTCGGCACACCGGTGGCCGACCCATACCGGTGGCTTGAAAACGACACATCGAAGAAGACTGCTGCCTGGGTGGCTGCAGAAAATGATGTCACTTTTGCTTACCTGAAGAGTATTCCCTTCCGAGAGGATATCCGCAAGCGCCTGGATGAGGTTCAGAATTATGAGAGACTTTCCTCTCCGCACAAGGAGGGCGATTACTACTATTATTCAAAGAACTCGGGGCTGCAGAACCATAATGTGCAGTATCGCAAGAAGGGCGAAAACGGAACGGAGGAAGTGTTTCTGGACCCCAACACTTTTTCCAAAGACGGCACAACGGCATTGGCGGGCATGTCATTTACCAACGATGGTTCACTGCTTGCATTGCTCATCCAGGAAGGCGGATCAGACTGGCGGAAAGCAGTCATCCTGAAGGCATCAGACAAGAGTGTAGTTGGTGACACGCTGGTGGATCTGAAATTTACCGGCATTGCATGGAAAGGGAATGAAGGCTTCTATTACAGCAGCTACGATAAACCGAAAGGCTCTGAACTCACTGCAAAGACCCAGTATCACAAGCTCTATTACCACAAACTGGGAACCAGTCAGAAGTCCGATGAATTTGTTTTTGGCGGAGACAAGACGCCCCGACGGTACATCGGTGCAGGCCTTACCGAAGATGAGCGATTCCTGATTGTTTCCGCTGCAACCAGCACTACCGGTAACGAACTTTATGTGCGCGACCTAAAAGATCCGAGAGGGAAACTTATGAATGTCGTTGGCAACTTCGACAACAACCACGATGTGGTTACGAATGACGGCAGCACCCTTATTATTCAAACCAATCTCAATGCTCCAAACGGGAGACTAGTAGCAGTGGACGTCAAAAATCCGGCGTCTGATCACTGGAAGGACCTCGTGGCTGAAACCGAAAATGCCATTCAGGGAGTATCAACAGCAGGGGGCAAGCTTTTCATCAACTATCTGAAAAATGCAACCACCCTGGTGAAGCAATTTGACTACAAGGGCAAGCCTGAGCGAGAGATCAAGTTGCCGGAAATCGGATCTGCTTTTGGGTTTGGGGGCAGGTTGTCGGAAAAAGAAGTCTACTATTCCTTCAGCTCGTTCACGATGCCGCCTTCCATATACAAATACAATATTTCCACCGGTGAATCCAGCCTGTACGCACAACCAAAGGTTGACTTCCAGCCTTCAAATTACGAAACAAAGCAGGTTTTCTATAGCAGCAAGGATGGCACCAAAATCCCCATGTTCATCGTGCACAAGAAGGGGATTGAACTGAATGGAAAGAACCCGACCTGGCTGTATGCCTATGGTGGCTTTGGCATCAGCCTGACGCCAGGATTCAGCACTTCCAGGATTGTGTGGCTGGAAAACGGCGGTGTATTTGCACAGCCCAATCTTCGCGGGGGAGGAGAATACGGAGAGAAATGGCATGACGCCGGTCGGCTGATGAACAAGCAGAATGTCTTCGACGACTTCATAGCCGCAGGTGAATATCTGATAAAGGAGAAGTATACGTCCAGTCAATACCTTGCAGTAGTAGGCGGCTCCAACGGCGGGTTACTGGTGGGTGCCACCATGACACAGCGACCGGATCTGATGAAAGTGGCTCTTCCTGCCGTGGGCGTGATGGACATGCTTCGCTATCACAAATTCACGGCTGGTGCGGGCTGGAAGTATGACTATGGCACAGCCGAGGATTCAAAGGAGATGTTTGAGTATCTGCGTAAATATTCCCCGCTTCATGCATTGAAGCCTGGCACGACTTACCCTGCCACCCTGGTGACGACAGCAGATCACGATGATCGTGTGGTTCCCTCCCACTCTTTCAAGTTTGCAGCCACATTGCAGGAAGATAACACGGGAAATAATCCGGTGCTGATACGCATAGATACCAAGTCAGGTCATGGATCATCCAACCTGTCCAAGGCCTTGGATGTGGCTGCAGATCAGTTTGCTTTCACCTGGTATAACATGGGGGTCATTCCCTCCAACGTGAAGAAGAAAATGTAACTGCATCGGTGAGAAAGAAAATCCATATCCGGGAAGGAAGGAAAGAAGATCTTCCGCGCGTACTGGAGTTGATCAGGGAGCTTGCGGAATATGAGCGTGCCCCTCATGAAGTCACCAATACGGTCGAAAAAATGCAGAACGACGGCTTTGGTTCCCATCCTGTATTCGGCTTCTTCGTGGCGGAAAATCAGCAGGGCATCATTGGCATTTCACTTTACTACTGGCGGTACTCCACGTGGAAGGGGAAGCGCCTTTACCTGGAGGACATCATTGTGACTGAAAAGGAAAGAGGCGCCGGAGTAGGCAGTCAGCTCTTCGAACGAACCATTGCCTTTGGCCTTGAACAGGATTGCAGCGGAATGATGTGGCAGGTGCTGGATTGGAACAAACCCGCCATCAATTTCTATCGCAAGTACGGGACTCACTTCGACGGTGAATGGACAAATTGTACTCTGGAGCGATCCCAGATGGAGGAACTGGCCCGGAGTTTCTGAATGGGTTCAAAAGACCTTTCTGGATCCGTTCTTATCTATGCGTTCCAGCCGAACCCTGTTCGCTACATCACTTTCCAGTATCCAGAGCAGACCGTTTGCGTCAATTAATCCCCCGGAAGGAGCCCAGGGAGATGAGATATTGATGGGCTCAAGTTCCCAGCCTTCTTTGCTAAACTTTTTTATCTGGCGATTGCTGTAGACCGCGACATACAAATTGCCCTGCGGGTCGTCCCATACACCCATCACTGAATTCTGATTCTCAGCATTGGAAACAGTTATTGTCGGATCAGCAACATTCGTGGCAATTGTTTCGATGTGTCCTTGTTCATTGATCTTGCATACAGTTTGAAAATCAACAAGGAGTATTTCTCCCCTGGGTGTGGATTTCATCCATCGGATATTATGGAAACACTTGTCCCCGATTATTTCTCGGTTTTGGCCTGGGGAGATTCGACTAATCGTCTGGCATTTTTCGTTTCGTTCAGCCCAATACATTTTCCCCTCGCGGTCCCTTACGAAACTATAGTCCTTCATAAACCCTTTGGTTTCGGGTATTACCTTCTCAACCTGCCCTCCAAGGTTCAATTTCCAGACATAATAACCCCAAGAGCGCTCACGTTCGCTGTACCACAGATGTTCTCCAAATAGATTGTCCTGATCATCCAGGTATAATTCGTGGGTATGGACATTTGGAACGACCACCGTTTTATTACCTGCAGGGTCTAATTTCAATACCTGTTTAAGATCTGTATAATAGATATTTCCCCTGCTGTCCTGAACGATGCCTATCCCCGGATGGGCATGGGCCAGTTGCAGCAGCAACAATGCCTGCATCATGACGAGAAGTCCGGCTTTCATACTTTCAATGGTCTTCAATATTCATTCCAGGGATATTGTAACGGTTACGGGATCAAACGTCATTGCGGTCCTTGTTGAAATTGCATCGGTTCGCACGGGCCACCCACTTGGCCCTGGGCAGTCTGCGTATGGAGTATGTTTGATAGGAATAATACTGCAATGATTTCCCCCGTGTCGCATAAGGCATTATACGGCATTTGAGGGAACTCTGTTAACAGGAATCAGACCTCCTGGAGCAGCGTGCGGAAGGACACCACTTTTGAACCGAATTTCTTCTGGACATCCTCCCTCAGTTTGGGGGCGAACTGGTCAAGGTAAGCTTCGAGTTGGTCCAGCGACCTTGCAGCGTACTGAACGGCATAGGAAATCGAGTCTTCTTCAGCGCTCAATACTTTGTAGATCCTGAAGGAAACAAACATCTGGGTTTTCATCACCTCAGGAATATGGGTCTCCTTCATCCAGGCAAGCCATTCCTGCTCGATATCTTTATCTACGCCGGAAGTGACGTTGTAAATCAGCATGGCATTGATTTAGTAACTGGATATTGATTTTTGAAACTGCAAGCTACGATATACAAGTTCAAGTAACCTGGAATCATCATGCATACCTCTTTTGCTGACCCAGGAGCAGAGCAGCAAAAACGATGGCAGTACCAACAAAAGTGTAGCCTGTAAAGGGCTCATCGAGCAATACGGATGCCAGCGCAAGTCCGAATACGGGGCATACATACAACCAAAGTGAGGCTTTTACTGCATCGATCTTAAGCAGATACAGCCATAACTGTACCGCACCAATAGAAACAGGAATAACCAGCCACAGGACTGAGAACCAGAAACGGTCATCAAATTGATTTGCCTTGGTATGCAAGAGGAATGCGACGGGGATGAGAAGTATCCCGCCGATCAGGACTTGCCAGCCATTTACTGCAGTTCTCGAAAGTTTCCAGGGAATAGTGGCATAGTACACAGCACCGACGGAATAGGCCACCATACAGCTTGCCAGCATAAGCAAACCAACGGGCGTTGCATAACTGTGAACCAAAAGAGGGTAAGAAGCAACAGAAACGCCGGCCATTCCCAACAACAAACTCACCCATTCAATTCTTGCAATTGGCCTTTTGGTCCAAAATGCGGTGATAACGGAAATCATAAGTGGGTTAAGTGCAAGTGCGATCGAAGTGATTCCTGCTGTTACTTCGCTGAGCGCAACGATGAAGATGCCCAGGTACAGTGTTGTATTTAATGCGCCGAAAATAGTGACATGACCCCACTCGCTCCCCCTTGGCAACCGGTCCTTTTGAATCACCAGCGAATAACCAAGGAGTAATATTCCGGCAAGAATAAACCTGACCACAAAGAGAACAAGACCTTCCGCTGATTGCAAACCTATCTTGCCCATTGAAGAGGCAGACGCCCACAAAACTGCAAACAGGAAACCGGTGAGGAAGTATTGAACGGGCTGTGTGCTCACTGTCGTTCCGTTAGGTTGGATGGAATTCCATTTATGGACTCCCATTCAATCCCCCGGAAAAATATCTCACACCCTTCAGATTGAATCTGGAACTTCCCCTTCTTCAAAGGTCTTTTGCCAATGCTGTCCACTTGGGCTGAGTGATATAGCCGCATCACCACTTCACCGTTCAGCATATGCACACTTGAATCGCCGTAGCAATAAAGGTCCAGCTGATTCCATTCGCCGTGGGGCTTTTCAATATCCCTGGATTTGATGCACCTCCTTCCTTGCGGACTCTTCTCATTAAAGGTCAGAAGACTTCCGGAAGAACTATACACCCATTCACCTTTTTCATTTTGCACAGAAGGGATGTCGAAGGAGCCGCCTGCCACACCCCAATAGTCGCCGCAATCGGTTTCCTGTATTTGAAATTCCTGAGATCGCATCCATGAACCGGCATCTGCGCCATGGGGCCCAACCGCATGGTAGAGAAGACCGCTGTCCCTTTTTCTGTCCTTGAATGCCGTTGTTTTAGCTTCGCCCCATTTGAACTGTAGCTTGAGATGATAGTTGCTGAACTCTCCGACGGTGGACAATCCGCCGAAGGTTTCGCCGGATACCCTGATGCAGGGAGATCCATCAACTGTAGCTACAGAAAACACATGATTCGGATCATTATTGAGTCCCGGAGGAGGTGTTGTGTCGGAGGCAGCGCGGATATAAATGTCCCAGCCTGCGAGGCTCTTGCCGTCGAAAAGGGCGGTAGCTTGACGACTTTGGCACCCTGATACCGTCAACAGGATCAGGAGTGAAAGTGCGAGCGAGCCCATGGTACTATTCCGCCACATAATCTTTAAGGTAATCAAAGTGTGGGGTCAGCTTGCCATCCCGAGCAATGGTACCGCGGGCAATAACACCTTCGGGATCATCCTGCAATAGGGGCCGCAAAACGCGGTCTATGAGATCTCTTCCAAACTCCTCTGAGGCGCTTCGGGGCAATTCACAGGGAAGGTTGTCGATCGCCATAACCGTGATGTGGTCTTTTCCGCTCAGCGGTGGCAATTCCTTGTCAGTGATAGGGTCGTAATCATACAAGGGATCTACGATTGAAGTGGCTCGCTTCGTGCTGGGAACCGACCCATTGATATCACAGGTGATGTCTGCAATTACACGGATGCGAAATGTTTTTTCCTTCATGTCCTGAAGCGTGAAAAGGGCCGGTGCTTTTGGATTCCAGTAAGCACCTGCCAGGAGAAGATCGGTAACCGCTGTAAAAGGCCTGAAGGTAGAGATATAATTCCCGGGGTACTTATGAAACTCATCCCTGTTGAAGGGACCACCTTCCTTTCGTAAGTGATAATCTGCGCTGTTCAGCTGAACGTAAACAGGATAATCGAAGGCCTTATTGAGGTAGTCTTCCGGGCTGACCTTTCGGATGCCCACCGTGTCGAGCGTTTCCATTGCTCCTTTGGCAACGCGACCCGCACCCGTGAGCAAAATCTTGACGGGTGGAAGCTTGACTTTCCTCAGCTCAAGCTTCAGGTCGTTGATGTCGAAGCATTCGCATGCCCTGCGCAGTTCAAACAGTCCGAAGCGCTTCCCATAAGTCCACAAACCATTGAAAGCACCGACGATCCCGGCATACCTGCCAAATGCCACAATCCTGTTCCCCTGAATGTCGCGCAGTGCCTCGTAGTCAATCAGTCTGATTTTTTTTCTGAGTATTTCCTGCAGCAGTTTCCGGTTGTAGGGTTGTTTCTTCAACGTATGTGAAAAGAACAGATATGTCTTGCCGCCAATAAGATCCGGAATTTGCACCTCCTTGATACCCATTAGAATGTCGCACTTGCCCATGTCATTGAGGATGGGGATATCCAGGCTGGCGTACTCTGCATCTGAAAAGCAACGTACTTCGCTGTGCTGGCAGACTACGCTTACATTGGGAAAAAGCTGAAGAATCTCCTGCACCTGTAGGGGCGTGAAAGGAACTCTTTTGTCGGGCGGAACTCGTCCTTCACGGACAAGTCCAATCGTAACTTTTGTCATGAAAATGCTTCATGCGAAGGTACGACCTGAAGAGTGATTTTCGCTTCCCACCTAGCTCTCAAAGAGACCGCCCAGCAACGAGCTGGCCTCCTTTCGGGCATTGGATCCGTAAGGGGAGAGCGCCTGAACAAGTTTCCGGATAGGCATCGACTGCAGCCATACTTTGCCGCTGCCTTTCAGGGTGGCAAGGAAGATTCCCTCACCTCCGAAGACCATGGATTTTAGACTGCCTACTGCTTCCACATCAAAATCTATATGTGATTCAAATGCCACCACGCAACCTGTATCCACACGAAGAGTCTCATTATTAAGTACCCGTTCGATTACGGTGCCTCCGGCATGTACAAATGCTTTGCCATCTCCCTGAAGTTTTTCCAGGATGAATCCTTCGCCTCCTACGAGGCCGGATCCTATTCTCTTGTTGAAAGCAATAGACAATTTGGTGCCATAGGCCGCACAGAGGAAGCCGTCTTTCTGAACCATGAGTTCCTGGTTGGCTGATGTGGCCAGGTCAATTGGAATGACGGTTCCAGGGTAGGGTGCTGAAAACCCGACCTTGGCTTTGCGTGTGCCTCGGTTCGTGAAATGCGTCATGAACAAGGACTCTCCGGTCAGAACACGGCTGCCAGCTGACAGTAATTTGTCGAACAGGCTCTGGTTGGCTGTGGAGCCGTCACCCATTCGGGTCTCGAATTGGATACCCTCCTCCATAAAGAGCATGGCACCGGCTTCAGCGATAACAGTTTCGTTGGGATCCAGTTCTATTTCAACTATCTGGATGCTTTCGCCCTTGATTTGATAGTCGATTTCGTGGGATTTCATGCGGTGGCTTTTCAGAAGATTCGAACGTTGAATGCCACCCAGGGGTTATTGTAAATTACTTTTTCTTCCTGCCTTTTTTCAGATCATCGTAATCTTGGCGCTCGGCCAGCTTCTTGTCCTCGACTTTTTCATTAAGAAACTCGTTGATCTTTTCGATGTTCATGCTTGATTGGATCTCGCCGAAGGAATTGATGGAAACCTCCAGCCCGTCAAGCTCCCGGTGAACACGGGCCTTGGGGGTCGCCTTCTGAACCTTGGCCGGAGTCTTCTTGTGTTTCATGATCAATGGGTTTTAATGCTAAGGCGCTCAATGGCACGATCAATACGGCTGCCTGCTTCAGCAGCACCAAGAATTTCAATGGTGGTCATAAGGTCGGGTCCGGCGGAACCTCCCGTCATGCAAAGACGCAGCACCGGCAGTACGGCTCCTGGCTTGATGCCCAATCCTGACAATGCTTTATCAACGGTGGCCTTGATTTCATCCATTGCAACAGGACCGGTTGCTTTCAATGCCCTGGATATTTCTTTCAGTCCCCTCACACTTTCTTCATTCCATTTCTTGCTTACGATTTGATCGTCGTACTGATCTGGAGCAAGGAAAAAGAAACGGCCCTGTTCCCAGAAATCCTGGGGAAAGGTTACGCGGTCACGCATCACGCGCACAACCTTGGTTGTCGTTTGCGTGTCGGCGCTCAAACCATGTTGTGTAAGGGATTCCTGAAGGAATGAGCGCAATCGTTCATCCGGCAATGCACGCAAGTACTGTTGGTTGAACCATTGTGCTTTTTGAATGTCAAATCGTGCGCCGGCTTTGTTTATGCGTTCGAGTGTAAAAGACTGGATCAATTCATCAATGGTGAACAGCTCCTGGGTTGTTCCCGGGTTCCAGCCCAGCAGGGCCAGGAAGTTGATGAGCGCCTCAGGCAGGTACCCGGATTCCCGGTATCCCTTTACCAGTTCTCCACTTGCAGGATCTTTCCAGTTAATGGGGAATATGGGGAATCCCATCCGGTCGGCATCCCGTTTACTGAGCTTGCCATTGCCATCCGGTTTGAGGAGCAAGGGAAGATGGGCGAATGCGGGCATTTCCTTTTCCCATCCAAAATAACGATAAAGAAGAACGTGTAACGGAGCCGAGGGAAGCCACTCTTCACCTCTGATCACATGAGAAATCTTCATCATATAGTCGTCCACCACATTGGCCAGATGATAGGTGGGCATGCCATCCGATTTCATCAGCACTTTATCATCTATCTGGGATGAGTTCACCACTACTTCGCCGCGGATCAAGTCATGCAGGTGAATGTCAATCCCTGGCTCAACTTTCAGCCTTACGACGTAGGGATCTTCGGACAACAGGCGGGTTTGCACTTCCACAGCTGGAAGAGAGAGGGAGTTCTTCATGCTCATCCGCGTGGCACTATTGTAATGCTGTTGATTCTCGCCTGCATTCTTAAGTCGTTCGCGCATAGCCTCAAGCTCTGCCTCTGAATCGAAGGCGTAATAGGCGTGGCCATCCTCGATAAGTTGGCGTACACACTGCTGGTAGATCTGTTTGCGTTCAGATTGCCGGTAAGGTGCAAAGGTCCCGCCTGCACCAACGCCCTCATCGATCTGAATACCGGCCCAACGGAGTGACTCGATAATATATTCCTCCGCACCTGGTACGTACCTGGCCTGATCGGTGTCCTCGATGCGAAGTATCATAGTGCCGCCATGTTTTCTGGCAAGCAGGAAATTGTAAAGAGCGGTGCGTACACCGCCAATATGCAGGGCCCCCGTGGGGCTGGGTGCGAATCGAACGCGGACAGGTCTCATTTAATGGGACCTCAAAGGTACGAAATCCTACTTCGGAGGTCCACTCAGCAGCACATACATGGCATCGCGAAGGGGCCGTAGCTGAAGCATGAAATTGGACCTGATGATAAAAAATATGGCGCCCAAAAGGAATAATCCTCCCAAAGGGAATGCCATTTGCCTGGTTTGGTAATAGAAGAAGAGCATTACTGAAACAACTAGAATGGTGCTCAGCGTGACGATTGCCCTGATATTGGGAAATAGCTTGTACTCAAGGAATAATATGCATCCGGCAGAGGTAGTCTCTATCTTTCCGATCATGAGGGGGCTATAATGGGTTAGCCGCTGCGTGCGGAGGGAAAGGCGGAAGCGATTGTGCCGGACCCACCCATTAAAGAAGAGCCGGGACTCGTCGAGCTGAATGAACGGCTTGTTGGTTGAAGCAGTTGAAATCAATTCATAAACCTCCTCCTGTGACCGCGGGATCACTATGGTTTCGTGATAGGAGGGAAGCAATGAGATCACTTCACGGCGATACAGGATATTTCGACGTTTACATCTTTGGGCAGCCTGCTAACTTCTACTGTTTCCCTGGCAGGTGGTTGGGTCGTGAATCGCGATCCATATACTTCGTTCACCTTGGGGAAGTTGTTCATGTCCTTCAGGAAGATGGTACACTTGACCACGTTGGAGAACTCCATTCCGGCGGCCTTGAGAATTTCTTCCAGATTCTTCAGTACCTGCTGGGTTTCCTCTTCGATGCTGCCGGTAATCACATTCCCGGACGGTTTTTGAATAGCCACCTGGCCGGAAACAAACAAAAGATTGCCTACCTGGATGGCCTGGCTGTAAGGACCGATGGGCTCGGGAGCCATGGCGGAATAGATTACCTTTTTAGACATACGGCTGCGTGTTACTTTTGATCAAATATCACAAAATTCCCTGATCCTCCTGACCAAATTATGAAGATCCACACCATCGCAGACGCACGGAGAAGCGAAGAAATAAAGCAAAGATTGGGGAATTCGCATCAGTACACCTCCGCTGATTCCTATTGTGATGAGCCAGTGGATGCGGATGTAATTCTTGATGTGATTGCTACCGGTTTCCAGAAGACCATGCAGCCACTTAAGGGTCTTTTTGTGGATGTCACTTTTGTTCCTGTAAAAAAATACATTCAACAGTTCGGCATTCCGTCAGCAGTCGGCGTGTTTGGTTTTTGCGGATTACCGTCTTTTATCAATCGCCCGCTGCTGGAGGTGTCATTGCCATTGGCAACCAACGAATCAAAGCTCAAATCGCTCTGCGCTGAACTCAACCTGTCATACGGAATTTCATCTGACAGTGCAGGGCTGGTTTCGCCTCGTGTCATCTGTATGATCATCAATGAAGCCTTCTATACCCTCGAAGAAGGGACCGCCACACGTAGGGATATAGATTTGGCAATGAAGTTGGGTACGAATTACCCATTCGGACCATTTGAATGGTGCGATATTATTGGAGCGGCCAACGTGGTGAAAGTACTTGACACGGTGAGAGAAGCAACGGGAAACGATAGGTATGTAGTATGCAATTTGCTGAGAGATACGGGACAAAAGACTTAATGAGAAATAACATTCCGAAATCAAATGACAGAACACTTTCATACCCTTATCGTAGGCGGCGGTTATTCCGGGCTTGCAGCGGCCCGGGCTCTGCATCGTGCAGGAAAGAAATTCATTTTGCTGGAGGCCAGGAACCGGGTCGGCGGCCGGACATTTACCCATCGTTTCGAAGACGGAAAATACTCCGACCTGGGAGGACAATGGATAGGCCCCACGCAGGACAGGATGTACGAGCTTGCAAAAGAATACAGTGTAGACTGGTACGAAACCTATAATGAGGGCAAGAATATTCTGGACCTCAATAAGACGCTGCGGCACTATACCGGACTGATCCCCAAGATGGATGTGCTGTCGTTGCTAAATATTGATTTTCTTCTTAAGAAGCTGGAGCGTATGGCGAAAAGCATCCCGCTTGAATCTCCATGGGCGGCAGCTGACGCCATGTCCCTCGACAGCATAAGCCTTGAAGCATTTGTTCAGAAGCACTGTTACACTCGTTCATGTTATAAAGTAGTTCGGGCAGGACTCGAAACCGTGTACGCCTGCGAACTGAATGAAGTTTCACTGCTGCATGCGCTATTCTATATCAGGTCAGGGACCAACCTGAATAACTTGCTGAGCATTCAGGATGGCGCACAGCAGCATCGCATTGCGGGGGGCATGCAGACGTTGGCTGAGAAAATGAGTGAGGAATTTGCAGCTTCTATAAGACTTCAAAGTCCTGTTACCCATGTGCGGCAGGAAGAATCCAAAATCCTCGTGGGTGGTGATCAGTTTCTCTTTGAAGCGGATCATATCATTATTGCCATCCCACCTGTACTGATTCCATCCATCCGGTTCTACCCGGAGTTGCCGCTGAAGAAGAATCAGCTGATACAAAAAATGTCCATGGGCATAGTGGGCAAGGTGATCGGTGTGTATGAAAAGCCTTTCTGGCGGCAAGCCGGCTTCAGTGGCCAGGTAGTTGCTGATGAGAACAGCCCTTTCCAAACCTTGTTCGACTCCTCTCCTTCCAACGGTGCTTACGGTGTCTTGTTGGCCTTCTGCATAGCGGACAGGGCAAGAGATTTCTTTTCTCGTTCTCAAGAGGAAAGAAGGAAAATCGCCACCGATACGTTTGTAAAATACTTTGGCCAGGAAGCAGCCGCGCAACTGCATTACATCGATCACTGTTGGGCAGATGAAGCATGGAGCAAGGGCTGCTACGCAGGATTGTATCCCACCGGCGCATGGGTGAATTTCAGAAGTGAACTTGCTGCACCAACGGGGAAAATCCATTGGGCTGGAACTGAAACATCCTCTGTGTGGTATGGGTACATCGAGGGGGCAGTCAGGGCTGGCGAAAGAGCCGTAAACGAAATATTGGCAAAGGGATGAATCTGAAACGTTATGGATTAGCGGGTTTGGTAATTCTTGTACTTTTTTGGGCAGGATGGTCCCTCAGCGGCCGCTCCCATTCCTTCACCTCTGAGGTTCTGGAACTCGAACAGGTGTATAATATTTCCGGCGATGCGAACTGTGAAAGGAATGTGGTTGGGATTCAGCCGTTCATGAAAACTGAGGATTACCTGAGTGAGGAAAAGTTCCAGGCGAAGATGTCCGGGTACTTTGAGGAAGCACGCAAGGCAGGGTTCTTGCGTAAAAAGACTATCGTGCTATTGCCGGAATATCTTGGTACATGGTTGGTGATCAATGGTGAGAAAGAATCTGTCGCCGGGTATGCCGACATGCAGAGTGCAATGGGTGTCATGATCCTGAGTAATCCCATAAACTTTTTTAGGTATTATCTGGACCATGGAGACGAAAGCGACAAGGTTGCCGCGTCCCTGTTCAGAATGAAGTCCGGTGCCATGGCAGAAATATATGGCAGGGTGTTCAGGAATCTGGCCTCATCATTCAATGTGACTATTGTAGCGGGTTCCATTGTCCTTCCCGGACCGGCAGTACAACAAAATGAGATCGTGATTTCGTCAAAGCAACCGTTGTACAATGCGAGTTTTGTGTTCTATCCGGATGGAAGCATTGATCCTCATATTGTCCTGAAGTCCTACCCGATTGGCAGCGAACTCCCTTTCCTGGAATCAGCCCCTATCGATAGCCTTCCACTTTTCCATCTGCAAGGCACTTCCACAGCGATTCTGGTGTGCGCTGACTCATGGTATCCCGACAGCTACAAAATGGTCGACTCGCTTGATGCTGCGCTCGTGCTGGTTCCATCTTATTGCACAGGCGATGGCACAATGGCAAAGAAGTGGAAAGGCTATGACGGCGGCGCCATCCCCGCAGATGTCGACAGGCTCGATGTGGGAAAGATCAATGAGGGTGAAGCATGGGTGCGCTATGCACTTCCCGGAAGGATAGCCAGGTGCAAAGCAAAGACAGGAGTTAATGTTTTTCTGCGGGGGCAACTCTGGGATCTTGGCAGTGACGGACAGCCATTCTTTGTTCGCCAGGGACAACTTCTGGATGTCCCGGGATCTGAAAAGGCCGGCATCTGGAATCTTTGTTTCTGAGTCATGTGTGATACGCTCGTTGCGCTCTCCAACAGTACGGCAAACCGGTCAGTTCTGTTTGCCAAGAACTCAGACCGCGAGCCTTACGAGGCTCAAGCCCTCCTTCATGTGGGGAGACAAAGCTGCTCCGAGCCTGATATGGCTTGCACTTACAGACGCATACCTCAGGTTGCAGAAACGTACGAGTGCATTCTCTCGAAACCTTTCCAGATGTGGGGGGCTGAAATGGGAGTTAATGAATGGGGCCTGGCCATCGGCAATGAGGCAGTTTTCACCAAAGTCAAATTTGACAAACAGCAGGTCGGACTCACCGGCATGGATATTCTGCGATTGGCACTCGAAAGATGCCGTACTGCTGATGAAGCTGTGAATACCATGACCTCCTTGTTAGAAATGTATGGGCAGGATGCCTGTGGTGGTTACCGCAACCGGAAATTCTACTATCACAATAGTTTTCTTATAGCCGATCCTTCGGAAGCATGGGTGGTAGAGACAGCCGGAAGAACCTGGGTCTCAGAAAAAGTCAAAGATATTCGCTCCATCTCCAACCGGTTAAGTATTGATACTGCAGAGAGACTGAGTGAAGGTGCCAAGGCAAATGCCAGTCGCCACCGATGGTGGAATGGCAGGGAACCCTTTTCATTCCGTAAATCTTATTCGGACTGGCTATACACTACTGCCGGAAGGGCAGCCTCCCGGCAGGCTAAGACGACGTCCGCATGCAAAAGGCAGGAAGGTAAAGTTGATGCAGCGGCCTGCATGAACATCCTCCAGACCCATAACATCGATCACCCTTCGTTCCAGCCCTCCCGTGCAAACACAGGCTCGGTTTGCATGCATGCAACCGGTTTACTTAATCCCAGCCAGACAACAGGAAGCATGGTTGCGGAACTGAGAACAGACGGACCTCACACGGTTTGGCTGACAGGAACTTCCATGCCATGCCTTTCAGTTTATGTACCTTACTTCCCTGGCACTGCCACCCTTAAGAACATGATTCAACCTTTGGCTGAACCGGATGAGTCTTTGTGGTGGCAGGCGGAAAAGCTTCACGGCTGGATTTGCAAGGACTACCGTAGCAGGAGGATGCTATTCGAAGAACAGCGGGTTCAATTGCAACGGGATTTTCTGGAGAGTGAAAAAATCTTAATTGCAAGAAAAGCCTCCCTTAGTAATCTTGAGCAATTCAGCAACGAATGTCTTAGCAGGGTGTTGATGATGATCAGAAGATGGTCGTCCGCGATTAGCGGGGAAAAATAGGGCGTCCTCCGCGATTATTCCACCGTGACGCTTTTCGCCAGATTTCTTGGCTGGTCCACGTTGCAACCCCTCATCACTGCGATGTGATAAGAAAGGAGTTGCAGAGGAATGACGGACACCAGCGGCATGAGCACCTCGTTCGTGGCCGGCACCTCAATTGTAAACTCTGCCATGCTCCGGATCAGTTCGTCGCCCTCTGTAGCGATGGCAATCACTCGTCCCTTGCGCGCTTTTACTTCCTGTATGTTGGAAACTACCTTTTCGTATGAGCTATCCTTGGTGGCGATGAAAACCACAGGCATATGCTCGTCGATCAGGGCAATGGGACCATGCTTCATTTCGGCAGCGGGATATCCTTCTGCATGGATATATGAAATTTCTTTAAGCTTCAACGCTCCTTCCAACGCTACCGGGAAATTGTATCCGCGTCCGAGATAAATGAAGTTGCGGGCATCCTGGAATTCAGCTGCAATGTGTTTGATCTGATCGTTTAGTTTCAGCGCCTTCTCCACTTTGGATGGAATAGTCTCCAATTCAACCAGCAATTCATGGTATTTCTGGTCGGTTATCGTGCCACGGTTGCGGGCCACGCTTAGCGCGATCATGTTAAGTACAATCAGCTGAGCGGTGAACGCCTTCGTGCTGGCCACGCCAATCTCGGGTCCGGCGTGGGTATAGGCACCAGCATGAGTAGCGCGCGGAATGGAAGAACCCACAACATTACAAATACCGAAGATGATTGCCCCTTTTGATTTGGCCAGGTCAATGGCGGCAAGAGTGTCTGCTGTTTCTCCTGATTGGGAGATTGCGATGACAACATCCCCTTCGCGAATAACGGGATTGCGGTAACGGAATTCAGATGCATATTCCACCTCAACGGGTATTCGGCAGAATTCCTCAAAGAAATACTCGGCTACAAGGCCTGCGTGCCATGAGGTACCGCATGCAACGATGAGTATCCGGTCTGCATTCACCAGTTTCTTGAGATAGTCTCTCAGGCCCCCAAGTGTCAAGCGGTTTGTTGTGGAGTCGAGCCGACCGCGCATGCAGTCCTGGATGGAACGTGGCTGTTCGAAAATCTCCTTCAGCATGAAGTGCTCGTATCCACCCTTCTCAATTGCCTCCAGCTCCAGGTCTACGGTCTGAATGTAAGGTGTCAATGGAAGATTAGCCACGTTTCGGATGGTGAGTTTTCCCCCGTCAACTACCGCGATTTCCTGATCATTGAGGTAGACCACTTCATTGGTGTATTCAATGATGGGCGTGGCGTCTGACGCCATGAAGTATTCTCCCTTACCCACACCAACTACCAGCGGGCTTCCTTTGCGTGCTGCAACCAGCATATCCGGCTGTTCGAAAGACATAACCACGATGGCATAAGCTCCCACGACCTTGGTAAGCGCAAGTCGCACTGCTTCGTCAAGAGGGCATTGCTCATTTTCCTGGATGTCTTCAATGAAATGAATGAATACTTCGGTATCTGTTTCACTGAGGAATTGATGACCCTTCCGTATCAGTTCCTGTTTGAGGGAGGCATAGTTCTCGATGATTCCATTGTGGATAATGGCAAGCTTCTTTGTGGCTGAGTAATGCGGGTGCGCATTCTCATCATTGGGTTCGCCATGGGTGGCCCAGCGGGTATGTCCCATGCCAATTTGACTATTAAGGTTCTGGCCTTGCAGGAAAGACTCAAGTTCAGCGACTTTGCCTTTCTTTTTATAGATATTCAATCCGCCATTCAGCAGGGCGATGCCGGTGCTATCATACCCGCGGTACTCCAGTCGTTTTAGTCCTTTGATGATGACATCACTGGCCTTGCGATGCCCCACGTAAGCTACAATGCCACACATTTGTAATTATCTGACGTTGACAACTGGTCTGGAATAATACAATCGCAATGTTGCCCCCGGCTGGACGACCAGACTGCTCACTGATTTGAAGAACTCTGTTTCCTGGGGCATTAAGGCAAAGTTGGTAATTCTTCTCTTCTTGTCTGACTTATAGTAATAAATCTGCTGGATGAATTCGGTAATGAAAATGTTGGAGACCGTCTTGGCTGAAGGGTCTACGGGGAATTGGGTATCAAGATCGCCCCTGATATCGATGTATACTTCCGATGAGGTTTGAGACAAGGTCACTGCTGTTTGCCTCTTGGGATATTGCGCATTTACATTTGAGAGTTTGCCAATGTATGCGTCTCTTATTTTGAGAGTATCGCCATTAACTACGGTATCTACATTGGCATCCCTGAATCGATTCAATGAATCCAGCACCCGGAACACCACTTTGGTGGGGGGAGTCTGGTCTCCTCCTGTGGTTACGGCTATCTCAGCAGAATTGAAGATCACATTCTTGAGGGTGTCAACGGCTGAATAGAATTTGTCCAGGCTGTACTTTGTGACTAGTGCGGAACCGCCCTGAGTATAAAATAATCCATTGGGAGGAATGAAGGGTGTGAAGTTGCCAATTCCTGTAAGAGCAGTCCCTGACCGGTCAACAGAGATGGTGGTATAGCTCGTCACTGGGTTGATGGTGCTGAGGCCATTATTGGCCTGATAGAACACAGGGAAGCTTGCTTTATAGGCAGTGCCGTTGTCTTTATAATAGAGAATGAGTTTGGATTCCTTTGAGTTGGGACCGGTGGAAGAAAACTTGGGATCAATACCAAAGATCTTGTCAGAAGCATCTCCGGGCACAACGGCAAATCCTTTATACTTTCCGCTGAATACATTCCAGTCCCTGAACTTGGCCGCATCGACCGTAAAGTCATAAAGCAGGGAATCTTTCAGAGGACCACTGATGGGAATACGGACCTTGAAGTTATAGTTGTTGGTGGTGTCCGTATCATTATTGAGGGTAGCCGCATTGTCAAAGTCCACGGGGTTGGGGAAGTAGTATACGTCACCTAGTGGCGTGGACCCAATATTTGTAATGCTGTTTGAATAATAACCCTGCTCTGCTTTCAGTGTATCAAGGACTTCATACACCTTTACCCGCTGGGTGGTGAAGTCGTGAGCGCCATAATAATACAAATCAAAGTTCAATTGCAGGATAAGTGAGTCAGCAGTTGCTGCAAGCGTCGGAAAGGTAGTAACGTCAGGTGGAGCGTAGTTGAAGAAGGCCCTTGCTTCGATCTTTCCAAACTGGGGGTCGTTGTAACGACCGAACATGAAACGGGTTAGGAGGTCGCTTTGCGTATTGCGGGTTTGAATTCCCTGAAACTGGATTACAACCGGATCAAGTGGGATGTCCAGGAAGTGGGCCGTCAGCCTTGGAGGCCGGGGCAATCCAATGAAGGCTGCATCATCTTTACATGAAAAGAAGAGAAGGACAATAAGAAGCAGGAGAAAGACGGCGGGTTTAGCCGGCCAGTTCAGTATAGAGGTTATAAAACGATTCCGTGTAGTTATCGTCCTTCTCGATGGTTTCAACTTTCTTCTCTTTTATCTTCTTAACTAATCCTTCCAGTTTCTTATTGTCTCCTGCCACGGACACTACATCCGCGAATTGGGCCCCCAATTTAATGAACCCTTCGTAATCCCCCGTTTTGAGGTGACCCAGCATGTTGTCTTCAATGTCCATCATTTTCACTTTGCCCATTAGGTCGCCCTTGAATTTGTGGGTAAAGCTGTTGTTGTAGATGGTGAAGACTGTCTTCGTATTCTTGAAAAGCGGATCGTTCTTGTACGTCGTCTTGAGGTATAAGGGAATGAAGCTGGTGATCCAGTCATTGCAATGTACAATATCAGGACCCCATCCCAGTTTGCGCACCGTTTCAATCACACCCTTGCAAAAGAATATAGCACGCTCATCGTTGTCTTCGTAGAAGCGATTTTCCTTGTCATGAAATACAGACTTGCGATGAAAATAGTCTTCATTGTCGATGAAGTACACCTGCAGCTTGGCGTTGGGTATGGAGGCAACCTTTATGATCAAAGGCTTTTCCTCATCCCCAACTGAAATGTTGATGCCGGAAAGCCGCACCACCTCATGAAGCCGATTCTTCCTTTCATTGATCAACCCGAAACGAGGCACGAGAATCCTGATCTCCATACCTTTTTCCTGCATCGCCTGGGGGAGTTTTCTTACAAATTCTGAGACCTCTGATGTCTGCAGGAAAGGGTTGATTTCGCTGGCAACATAGAGGATACGCAGTTTGGCCATATTTCTGATTTTTTAGAGAAACGAGGGGACAAAGATACGGCAATTCCACCCCTTATTCAACTGTGTATCAATTATAAAGCCTATATTTGCGACCCTTCCAAAGAAGGGCATTTGATGCGGATTTTCAGGGATATTGAGGGATTAAAGGTCTGGTCCCTGGATCAACAGAACGCCTCCCGGCGGATCGGTTTTGTTCCTACTATGGGTGCTCTTCATGAGGGTCACCTGAGGCTCCTTGAGCACGCACAATCGGCCTGTGATGTAACTGTTTGCTCGATCTTCGTCAACCCGGTACAGTTCAACAACACCGAAGATCTGAAGAATTACCCAAGGACACTGGATAAAGATCTCGAGCTCCTTGAAGCTAAAAAATGCGATGCGGTTTTCATCCCGGATGCATCTGAGATGTACCCTGAGACACCTCAAGTTAAATTTGATTTTGGGAACCTGGACAAGATTCTTGAAGGAGCCTATCGCCCCGGTCACTTTAATGGAGTTGCTCTTGTGGTTTCAAAGTTATTCAACATGGTCATGCCACACGAGGCCTACTTTGGTCAAAAGGACTATCAGCAGTATATGATTGTCTCCAGACTGGTCAAGGATCTTTCTTTTGACGTGAAGTTGAAGTGCGTTCCGACTACCAGAGAGCAGTCCGGACTGGCGATGTCTTCGCGAAACGCCAGGTTGTCACCAGAGGAAAGAGTTCGGGCCACAATTTTGTACCGTTCCTTGCGACACGCGCAGGCAAAGCTGCTAGAAGGAAAGCGGGTTTCTGAGGTCAAGACGGTAGTTGAAGAGATGTGTGCGCAGGCAGGTTGCAGATTGGAATACCTGTCATTGGCCGATCGGAAAAATTTTGCGATTTTGGAACAGGTGACGGAATCAGCAGACTGCATACTTTTGGTGGCTGCTTATGTTGGTGAAGTCAGGCTGATTGACAATATGATGATGACCGAATAGTGGGATCGCCCAGCTTACGGTCAAACCCTAAAATTGCTCCCCATTGCCAAAAGCAATAAAAGCCGCAATTCAATACATCGTTCTCCTGCTGTTCACGGCTGGGCTGCTGTGGCTTTCGTTGCGGGGCATCACAGTTGCCGAGGGCGAAAATAAGTTTGAGTTTATTTGGAAGGCCTGGCAGCAGGCGCACAAAGGATGGTTGCTGATGATGGCAGTGATAGCTTATATCAGCCATTTTCAACGGGCTGAGCGCTGGAGAATGCTGCTCGAACCATCCGGCAATAAAGGCACGCTCATGAACAGTTTCTATTCCCTAATGGTAGGCTATATGGTTAATCTGGCCATCCCGAGAGGGGGTGAAGTTTCGCGATGCTACAATCTTTATAAGCTGGAGAATGCTCCTGTTGAGGTGTCCTTCGGTACTGTGATCGTGGAAAGAATCGTGGATGTGCTTTGTCTTCTGTTTGTGATCTTCCTTGCATTTATTGTGGAGTGGGATCGGCTCATGGATTTTATTGACTCACTCGGAATCGGAAAAGGGTCAGGAGGTCTTCATGTGCCTCCATGGGCTATTTTTGCTGTGGTCGCCGTTGTGGCGCTGGTCGGGCTGGTCTTTCTGTTCCGCAAGAATGAGCGATTGAGAAGGGTGGTGAGAGGTTTTCGCGAAGGACTTACCTCCATTTTCAAGCTTGAGAAGAAGACGTTGTTTGTCGGACATTCTGTAAGCATCTGGATTCTATATTTCTTCATGAGCTTCTGTGTGGTAAAGGCATTTGACACCACCAGCCATTTGGGCATGAATGCAGTACTCACACTTTTTGCTCTCGGCGCGATCGCCATGGCAGCGCCATTACCCGGAGGTGCAGGATCTTATCACACCATAGTGCCATTGGGCCTTGTCACATTGTATCACCTTGATCGAACCGATGCGGTTGCGTTTGTGTTTATCTTTCACGCCTGGCAAACACTGACCATGATTGTTGGCGGTGTGATTTCGCTGATCATTACAACGCTTATCCTCAGATGGAAAAATCCTCAGACAAAATAAAAGATCTAACCGCCGCCCGCCGAATCGTTGAAGATTGGAAGGCGCGGGGCGAGAAAGTCGTTTTTACTAATGGGTGCTTTGACATCCTTCATCTAGGTCACGTGGATTACCTTGAGAAGGCGAGGGCCTTGGGTGATCGCCTTGTGTTGGGTTTGAACACCGATGCCTCTGTCGGCAGGTTCAAGGGGCCTTCCAGACCTATCCAGGATCAGCATTCAAGGGCTCGGGTTTTGTCCTCGTTGCAATTTGTCGATCTGGTGGTCTTCTTTGATGAGGACACTCCAATTCAGCTTATTTCGACCCTTCTTCCCAATGTTCTTGTAAAAGGGAGTGACTATTTGGCAGAAAATATTGTTGGCGCGGATGTTGTAAAACAGGCGGGAGGTGAGGTGAAGACCCTGGACTTTGTTCCTGGCTACTCCACATCTAAGATTGTTGAGAAAATAAAGAAAACGTAAATAGTATATGGGTGCACTTTTGATTGGTGGTTTTTTCATGCTGATCGGTTGGGTGATCAGTTCACGGCTGAAGAGCAAATTCAGGGAATATTCGCAGACACATCTTTCTAGGGATCTGACCGGCGCAGATGTCGCGAGATTGATGCTGGCCGATCATGGCATTCATGATGTGCAGGTGGTGAGTGTGGAAGGGCAATTGACCGACCACTATAACCCTGCGACCAAGACCGTTAATCTCAGTCAGGAAGTATTCTATGGAAGAAATGCTGCGGCCACTGCCGTTGCTTCACATGAGTGCGGTCACGCGGTCCAGCATGCCACGGCCTACTCCATGCTTCAATTCCGGTCGGCCATGGTTCCGATCCAGAGTATCAGTGCGAGTGTATTGAACTTTATTATGATGGCCATGATTTTCGGTGGATTCTTTGCTCATAGCATGTTGCCCTGGAGAACGGCAATGCTGGTGATGATTGTCTGCTACGGCGTTTTTGCTTTGTTTGCCCTGGTCACACTGCCCGTTGAATTTGATGCAAGCAAAAGGGCATTGGCATGGGTAAAGACCAGAAATGTGGTCACACCCCAGGAATATGATATGGCGCAGGATGCACTCAAGTGGGCGGCGATGACTTATGTGGTTGCTGCAATCGGCGCTATCACCACACTTGCATACTATGTGATGATGTACCTTGGCGGAAGCCGGGATGAGTAGTTGTTGAAAAAATTCAGGAAAAAGGAGCTCACCAACAGTGGGCTCTTTTTTTGCTTCTGCTTCAATGAATTCACTGTATTGAACATCATGGGTCTCTGATTCCGGTGTACTACTCCTTACAGCCCAACATTCACTATTTTTACGTTTGCTGTACTTTCAATGATCCATTTCCGATGAACTTTCAACTGACTGAAGAACAAGAGGCCGTCCGGCAGGCAGCCCGTGATTTTGCACAAAATGAACTCCTTCCGGGAGTTATTGAGCGCGATACAACTCAGAAGTTTCCCGAGTCCTTGCAGCGAAGAATGGGCGAACTGGGATTCATGGGAATGATGACCGATCCAAAATACAACGGAGGTGGCATGGATACGGTATCATATGTCCTGGCCATGGAAGAAATTTCAAAGGTCGATGCCTCTGCTTCGGTCATGATGAGCGTGAACAATTCGCTGGTATGCTGGGGGCTGGAGAAAAACGGTTCCGAGGAGCAGAAAAAGAAATACCTCACCCGTCTGGCGGCGGGAGAAATTATCGGCGCCTTCTGCCTTTCAGAACCTGAAGCAGGCTCTGATGCAACAAGTCAGCGGACAACCGCAGAAGACAAGGGAGATCATTACTTGTTGAATGGAACGAAAAACTGGATTACAAACGGCAGCAGTGCGAGTGTATATCTTGTAATGGCGCAAACCGATGCCAGCAAAAAGCACAAGGGAATCAACTGTCTTATTGTTGAGCGCGGGATGGCCGGCTTTGTCGTGGGAAAGAAAGAAGACAAAATGGGCATCAGAGGAAGTGATACGCACTCTTTGATGTTTACTGATGTGAAGATTCCCAAAGAAAACCGCATTGGTGAGGAAGGATACGGATTCACTTTTGCCATGAGTACCCTCAATGGTGGAAGGATCGGCATCGCAGCGCAAGCCCTGGGGATTGCATCGGGAGCGTATGAGCTGGCGCTGAAATACGCGAGGGAGAGAAAAGCATTTGGTAAACTGTTGAGCGAACACCAGGCCATCCAGTTCAAATTGGCTGAAATGGCAACAAAAATTGACGCTGCCCGCCTTCTGATATGGCAGGCAGCCAGTCTTAAAGATCAGGGAAAAAACTTTGTGAAAGCCGCTGCCATGGCGAAACTATATGCGTCGCAGATTGCGCAGGAGGTCACAACCGAGGCGGTGCAGATTCACGGCGGCTACGGTTATGTGAAGGAATTTCATGTCGAGCGGCTCATGCGCGACGCTAAGATCACGCAGATCTACGAGGGAACGACGGAGATTCAGAAAATGGTTATTTCACGTGAGCTACTGAGATAGTGATTCGGTTAATTGCATTTGTCGGTTTTCTGCTAAGTGGGTGTGCAGGAATTTATCCGATCAACATCCATTATGAAGATTCCCCTGTACCACCCGCTCCTGATTACAGCCAATCGGCAAGCTGGGCTTCGCATCCCGACAAGAAAGACGCTGCAGACAGTCTGCCCCTCAGTAGCAGGCTAGTGGACGGACAAAAAGAAGCCCGGGCTGATGTATTCTTCATTTATCCCACAATTTTTGTTGGGAAACCGAATAACGAATATCAATGGAATGCTTCAGTTTCTGATTCAAAGCTGAATGAAAAGATCCAGGCAATCACCATTCTCAACCAGGCAAGTATTTTCAATGGTGCGTGTAAAGTGTATGTACCGTACTACAGGCAAGCGCACCTTTACACCTTTTACACCCACAATTCCTCTGATTCTTTGAAAGCGCTCAACCTTGCTTATGAGGACATCAGGAATGCGTTTCAATACTATCTGGATCATTTCAATCATGGGAGACCAATTGTGATTGCATCTCACAGTCAGGGAAGTTATCATGCGGTCCGCCTGCTGCGTGAATTCTTTGACGGGAAGGAATTGCAGAAGCAGCTGGTGATGGCATACCTGATCGGGAAGGCTATTCCGACGGACTACTTCCAAAAAATCAAACCCACTGAAGGACCGGAAGAGCTTGGCACCTGGGCTTCCTGGAATACTTTTGCACACGGCTTCTATCCAGGCAATTACAAGCGATATTACACAAAGGCATTATCGACCAATCCTTTGCTTTGGAATAGCGGTGAGTCTTTGGCGACAAGGGAAATGAACAAAGGCGGAGCCGGCCCGGGTTTTACCATCCTGCCCAACCTCACAGACGCTCAGAATCACGATCACCTGCTATGGATCCACAAACCTTATGTAAAGGGCAGGATCTTTATCAGAAAGAAAGTCTGGCACAGGGCAGACATGAACCTCTTTTACCTGAACATACGGGAAAACGTCGCCTTGAGAGTTGATACATTCTTCAAAGGCGACGTTTCATCAAAGCCGTAAACTAAATTCAGACAATCACGCAACTGTTGCCTGCGCAGGCTGCCTCTCCCTTATGATCGGTTGTGTCGTCTGGTTCAAATACCTGAGACAAATCGATTTCACGTAGGCTCTTCTCCAGTTCTGCAAATCTTTCTTTGTTGATATCTTCAAACGGAGCCTGTTTATAATTACCCATGTCATATGGCAGCACGCTCAGCCCGTTGTATGAAGCTTTGTTTTCCCACATCCATTCACCAACCTTCTGCCATTCATCATCACGAATTGACACAGTTGCTGATACATTGTTAAAGTTATCTCCGCCGCGATATCCGTTGCGGATCCATTCCTCATTGAATTTTCTGATCCTGTTAAGGAAGTCAAGCACATCTTCAGAACGGAGAATGCTGCCCTCAGGCGCCTTTTGTGGAATGCAGATGATTCCTTGTTTGCTGTTCAAGAGGTCGTCCTCCAGTAATTCGGGATGGTAATCATGGAGATAAGTGTAAAGAGCTTCATTTTTTCCGATGCGGATTCTTCGCAGATAGAAGTCATTGTGCCAGGCATGGATTCCCGATGAGGTTCCCAGCACCAGAGAAGACGTTCCCGATGGTTTTATGGTGGTGCAGCGCGCGGCGAATTCGATCCCAATCAAAGCAGACACATCGCGATTGACTTTCTTTACTTCTTCGGCTGCCTCAAAGAGATCGTATAAGAAGATACTTCCGCTGGCGATGCCGGTCATGCCTACGCCTATGAGCGCATCATGCTCGGTTGTATTCTTCCAGATTTCTCTCAGGTAGTGGAAGTTGGTGAATCCTGCCTGTAACGTGCCGAAGAACGAGGCGGCCCTGGCACGTGCATTCAAGTCTTCCTGGCTTGACACGTCGGAAACATTTACCTCACACAGGTTGCAGAACTGAAATGGTTTGAGCGCGATTTCACAGCATGGATTAGTGCCCCAGTCTTCATGGTTCGTGAAATAGAAGCCGGGCTCTCCGGATCCGGAGAGTTCAATCTTCTTCCACAATTTCATGAACTCATCCTTGCTCACCTCGTTGCGCATCAGCACAACGGAATTGTTGGCCCGGCCACGTTGTTCGTTAAGCTCCCACCAGTTGCCGAATTTGCATGTCAGCATTTCCTCATCTGCAAGAGAAAAGAGGGCAATCATGGCAGATCGTCTGATGCCACCGGCAAGCACCGCGTTGGCGATGTGGCACATCAGGTCATGACATTCGAGGGGGGTCAAAAAACTTCCATTAGCCTTTCGGTCCAGGATGGCGGAAAGGTGTGCGATACAGATTTTCAGCGGCTCGGGTCCAGGAGCTTTGCCTCCCGCGGTTATCAGGCGCGCTCCTTTGGGACGAATATCCGCATAGTCAAACTCAGGCAGATATTCGCTTTCACCGAAATAGCCTTTCATCAAAACCTTTACGGCATCGGCCCATCCTTCGAGGCTGTCGGCCACGAGGAAGCGCCTGATCTTTTTGGCCTTTTGAATGGGCGGCAGTTTTTCAACATGATGGAACTGAACAGAGTACCCCACGCCGGTGCCTCCAAGCAATAAAAACATTGTTTCGGAAAAAGCCCTGATATCATCCACATGCAGGTAAGCGCAATTGTAGATTCTGCTGTTGTTCCGGTCGATTGCAGGACCGGCAAACTGCATGGCCCTCATCGAAGGCAAAATCTTCTTGTCATAGACATAAGACAGGTTATCCAGAATCTCCTTTTCCAGTTTGGGATATTTCCGGATCATCATGTCCCCGTACCTCTTTACAATTTCAGGCCACACTTCCCTGCGTTGCAGCTCGGGGATGTAACGTGCATACTTCATGTGAATGACCAGGTCACTGAGTATTCGTTGGTTTAGTTCCATATGGGTTAAGTTTAAAAAATGTCTTTTGTTGAATCAGTATTTCTTTTTGAACAGGACGTTGTTTTCAAGGTGGATATGGTTCACCAATTCCCTGTCAAACTCCTCCAGCTTCTGGAAGGTCAATTGATAGGTTACGCAGCCGTCAGCTGGTACTTGATAGTGGTTGGAATACTCCCGGATGGATTTTAGCAAATCACCTGCGATATCATGCTCATGCTGCATGGCAGCAATAGGATGTTCTATCATTACGGCGATCGGATGATCTGTTTGCCCACCTGTTTGTTCCAATTCCCGCAGGGCAGGAAAAAGAACCAATTCCTCCTTCTTCATATGACTAAGCAGATCACTGGCCAGAACCTCAAACTCACTTTGAATGGACAACAATTCAGGGTGTTGCTCGCTGTGAACAGCTGCGACCTTGCTCAATAACTCGCTAAGCAGTGGTATGGATTTGCGCACATACTGATGATAGTTTTGCTCGATGAAATCAATCAGCAATGACATGGTCCAATCGTGATAGCGAAGGGCCATAGCGTCGGATGCCACGGGCAGGCTTTCAATCTCACTCCATATGGTTTCAGGCTCAAGTCCGAGCGTCACTGCGGCATCGGCTAGTGCCTGCTGTCCGCCACAGCAATAGTCGAGATTGTACTTGTCGAATATTGCCCTAGCGGCCGGATTGCGGAGTACAATTTCGGAAAGGGATTGTTGTATGCCGTCATGGGCTACTAGGGTCTCCATTTGATGATGATTTTGCTCATCAAATCTTGGCCAATCCACTGAAGCCTCCTATGATTCTGATCATAGCAGGTTGATGATAGAAATTTTGACTGAGCCTTGTGTCTTAATTATCGGCCTGGATGGCACGGTTCCAGTCGTACACCCGGTCGCTTATATCGGTGAGCATATCCGGATGCTTCTCAAGGACATTTCCGACTACAATCATATCGGCACCTGCTTCAAGCGCCTTAATGGCCTTCTCTGCATTGTTGATACCACCGCCAACGATGAGAGGAGCGTCAACACTGTTTCTCACGGTCTTGATCATCCTGGGTTGTATTTCACGTTCCGCACCGCTACCGGCATCGAGATAGATGAGTTTCATGCCCAACATTTCGCCGGCCATGGCAGTACCGGCTGCAAGAGAATACTTGTCCTCAGGGATCGGGAGTGTGTTGCTTACATAGGCCACCGAGGTAAGCCTTCCGGAATTAATCAATATGTACCCGGTAGGGATTATCTCCAGGGAATAACTTTTAAGGATGGGTGCGGCCTGCACATGCTGACCAATAAGGTAATCGGGATTGCGCCCTGATATCAGAGACAGGAACAAAATGGCGTCTGCGGCCGGATCGATCTGAACGGAGCTTCCAGGGAATAGAATTACCGGGATGCCCGTCTCCTCTTTTATGCAACAAATGACTTGTGAAAGGTTGTTGGTGGTGAGTACACTTCCTCCAACGAGAAGGAAGTCAACGCAATTCTCATTCGCCAAACCAATGAGTGGCCTGAGGTGATCAACCTCATCCACTTTGTCCGGATCGATGAGAACACCTATTGATTTTTTGCCGGTAACCCGACGCTCTTGTAACGTCTTAAGAATTTTCATCCCTCGACTTTCGGGTCTCAAGATATTCCGCGAGCTTCTCCCGGGCCAGGCTCAATAGCATCAATGTGGCCTGATCCACGATTTTGGCGCCGAGCTTATTAATGAATGAAGGGGCAGCATCGTCTTCACCGGATTCCAATACACCAGATGATGACTCACCTGCATTTGCAGCAGCCTGAATCGTTGCAGCCTTCCTTTTTTTCCTTTTGCGGGAGGCAAGGGAGCTGACGATGAAGTATGTGAGTGCGAGAGAGCCTCCGATGATCAGCGCATTGGTAAGGAAGCGATCAGTCTTCTCAGTCAACTGGCCGATTTCCTTTTCCAAGGCTCGTTTATGGCGATCAGAAGACTCAACAAGTCTCTTCTTATCCGGATCCTGGGTTTCAAGCAGTTCCATGCTTCTTGCTTTTTGATTTCATCATCCCTGAGAGATGGGATTCAAAAGAGTGATAGATAGCTTTTCTCGAAAGAAAGAGTATTAGAAATATCAAACCATAAATGCCTGCTACAATCCAGTATCCTGCATAGGAGGCATCAAAGAAACTATTCAGAAAGTGAGCCAATCCGACACTGAGAAAGACGAGGAATAAGAAGCCAAGCAGAAAAAGGACAATGATAAGCAGGGTACGGGCCATGGCTTTGGCCACATCCTCACGAATCTCAATTTTCATCAACTCAATCCGGTCTTCGACAAAGCCGGTGAGATTTTGGACCAGGTTATCCAGATGAAAGAACTTGAGAACCGATTCTGAGATCTTGTTCATACTTCTGCCAATATACGCCATTTTGCGCAATGGCTGAGGGAGATTCGTCAGCCCTATTTGGTGTGAATGTCCATCAGTTCTTCCCTGACGAGAATCTGTCCGGAAGAATCAATTTTTTCTCTTTTAAGCACAAGATTGAGTGGTGCGCTGATATAATTACTCACTTTCATGCCTGAGGTTTCGTAGGTTTTTTCAAAAATATAAACAGAGTCACCTTCCACTCCTGCGCTCAGTGAAAGATGCCCGATGATCTCTCTTATACAGTTGCGGTATTTGCCTTCCCTGTCCTCGCCTTCGCGGCAGAATCCGGGCCGGCGCAGTTCAAACAATTCATCATTTATGATCAGGATGTTGCCCTTCCGATAGACGGAATACATGCTCCTGTTGCCTTCCGGTTGTCTTTCATTATATAGGCTCCAGCTTCCCATGGTTTGGTTCTGAAATGTCTTTGTGATCACCGCATAGACAGAGGATTTGCCTTTTTCCGTCTTTACATACTCAAGCTCTGTCACGGAAACGGCATCCCGGTTAAAATAAATCAGAGTGAACGGGATGAAAAAGAAAGTGACCAACAAATACAGCAGGCCGGCTAGCCGATACCGCATGGTAAGCCGCCCCAGTCCTTTGGCAAGCTCAACGGGTATCCTTCGTAGCGCAGCGACAGGGTAAAAGATCAAAATCCCCATGAAGTTGAAAAGGAAATGTGCGATGGCGATGCTGATGGCCGCATTGGAATTTGCAATGGCAGCTACAAATGCGCTGATGGTGGTTCCGATATTGGCTCCCAGAATAAAGGGCACGGCGCTCTTTAGTGTCACCACCCGTTTTGCAACAAGAGGAACAACCAGTGAAGTTGTAACAGAGCTCGATCGGATAGCGGCCGTGGTGAGCAGACCCCAGCCAAATGATTTGACGGGGCTCCTGAAAAAAAATTGCTGGAATTTTTCTGGCGAGCCAAACCCAAGCAGGTTGGTAAGCACTCTCCTGAAGAAGATGATGGAGCCAAAAAGAAAGGCGAACGATATGATGATCAATATCAACCCATTGTCAATGGTCTGGGCCACCCAATCCGTGATGCGACTGAATCCTCCCATTAAGGTGAATTCCGTTTTACCCTGGATGGGTTGCTTAAAGAAGCTGGAAGCCAGATACTCCGATATCCTGGAGAGGAACTGGAAATAATATTCCAATGGGAAAAGTATGGTTGCCGTCAGTATGTTGAAGAAATCGTGGTAGGTACCGGCCGATACAGCCCTTCGGAATTCTTTCTTTCTCGTTACAAATCCCAATGATACAATGGTGCTTGTAATGGTAGTGCCGATGTTTGCTCCCATGATAATAGGAACTGCACTTTCCAGCGTCAGCGAACCGGTAGCCACAAGTGCAACAGTCATGGAGGTGGTCGCAGTACTGCTCTGGATGATGGCTGTTACAAGAAGACCAATGAATAAGGATGTAAAGGGATTGGAGGTTGCAAGAATAATGGTCTCTGCTGCAGAACGGCCCAGATGCTGCAGGGAAGACAACATCAGGTCGAGGGACAGCAGAAACACCAGCAGGGCCAAAAGGATATAGCCGGTGTTGCGCCATATAACACCCCAGTGAATGCTGGGCGGTTCTGGTCCGGATTGTTTTTCATTCAAAGGCACGCACTAAAGATACTAGCCAGCCGCCTATGGTACGTTGATTTCACATTAACTTATGATGAGCACTTTCAACTCCCGCTGTGCCCAAGTTCCTGGATGGCCATCCATGCCATGAGTCCGGGACCAATGGCCAGGGCATCTTCATCGATATCGAATGTGGGAGTGTGAATGTACGACGTGATCCCTTTTGCTTCGCTCCTGGTGCCTAACCTGTAAAAGCAGGAGGGCATAACATGGGAATAAAACGCAAAGTCTTCGGAACCAAGTGTGAGTTCGATGTCAACCACATTTTCCTTTCCTACATATGCTTCTGCCGCCTCTCTGGCACGCCGCGTAAGATGCGGATCGTTTTCAAGGTAAGGATAGCCGCGTGAGATCGTCACTTCGCAGCGCCCGCCCATTCCGCTGGCAAGTTGCTCAGCCATCTTCGTTATTTTTTGCAGGCCATCCTCGCGCCACTCCTCGTTCATGGCTCGGAAGGTGCCAGCAATCTGTACTTCATCCGGCACAATATTGGTCGCTCCGTTCGCGATGATTTTCCCGAACGAGAGAACACTGGGCTGCCTTGGGCTGGCATTCCTGCTGATAATCTGCTGAAGTGCGATGATGAGGTGTGCGGTAATGACAACCGGATCGACCAGCAAGTCTGGCGCGGCAGCATGTCCGCCCTTTCCAATCACGCGCAGATAGATTTCATCGGAACTTGCCATGTACATTCCCTCTCTGAAACCGATCTTTCCGGCAGGCAACAAGGGCATCACATGTTGCCCGATAATTCCGGCAGGTTTGGGATTGAGCAGGGCTCCTTCTCTGATCATCAAGGATGCGCCACCAGGATTCTTTTCCTCACCGGGTTGAAAGATCAGTTTGACTGTTCCTTCGAATTGATTGCGGTGTGTATGCAGAATCCTGGCAGTTCCCAGTAAAGATGCAGTATGTGCATCATGCCCGCACGCGTGCATTACACCTTCTTTTGTTGAAGTGAATGACGACTGGTTCGCTTCCCGTATAGGCAGTGCATCCATGTCGGCACGCAAGGCGATCACTTTCTTGTCCGGATTTCTGCCCTCTACAAGCGCAACAACTCCCGTTCCGGCAATTCCTTCCCGGGGCTGAAGCCCAATCTGTCTGAGAGTATGGGCAACAAACGAGGCCGTCTGATGCTCTTCAAAGGATAATTCGGGGTTTGCATGAAAATGCCGTCTCCAGGAAATGACTTCGCCTGACAAATCCTGTGAAAGCTGTTTGATAGACTGCAGCAGTGACATCAGCGAACAAGAATCTTTTCCGGCACCAGAATGGCGTTGGGAAATATTTTCTTCAGTCGGTACAAATCCTTCTGGGCTTCGAGCCGGGAATAATAACTGCCCACTTTAACTCGGAATTTCGGTTGACTGTATTCCAGTTCACCGGTAAGGTCGGGGATGTCCGTCAACAGTTTCTTTTTGGAATTCATCGCTTCCTCCCGGTTTTGCCCGGAGTAGATTTGAATGGTGTAGCCCTCAATGAATTTCCTGGTGACGTTAAATCGGTTGATACTGTCCAGGACCGCATCAACAGGTTTATTGACGGTGTTCTCGGCCACCACATCAGGCTTTTTCTTGTGCCCTGCCTGAACCATCGTGTCAATGGGATCTTCAAACTTGGGCCTCAGCGGATAAAGATCTTCATGGTAATATGGTCGGGTTTTCTGGGCTGCGACAGGGGTTATAGCAGCCAGGACGAATAGAACAACGATATGGTTGAATAGCCTGCTGCTCATTGCTCAATGACAATGCACCTTCCGTTCCGAATGTCATCTTCAACCTTCTTGTATTTGATGTCCTTCAACACCTTGCCATCAGGATATTGAACAGTAACCTTGTCGTTTCTGCCAGCTACTTTTTCCGACTTCACCGGCATCACTTTTTGTTCCACCTGTGGGGCAGGCTGTTCCGGCGAACCACTGCCGCCTTCAAGCAGAGATCGTGACTCGTCTTTCTGCTCGCTGTAACGCTGGCGTCTCATGGTTCTGGCTTCCTGAACCCGTTCAGGCTCCTGCACAGGGATTTCAGCCTTCATGAGGAAGGAAACGGTTTCTTCATTAACGCGTCCGATGAAACGCTTGAACGCCTCATATCCTTCGAATTTGTAAATGAGAAGAGGGTCCTTCTGTTCATAAACGGCATTTTGTACACTTTGCTTCAGGTCGTCCATGTCACGGAGATGCTCCTTCCATTGCTGGTCAATAATATCGAGCGTGATAGCCTTTTCCATCGATCGAACCAGCTCGGCATTCTTAGTGTCAATACACTTTTTCAGAGGTGCTGCGACACCAATTTGCTTCATGCCATCGGTGAATGGGACAAGAATATTCTGGATGGTTGCACCCCGTGTTTTGTAGATGTCTTCGATGACCGGCATGGCCCGGGTTGCAACAAGCTTGTTCTTTGCATCATAATAGGTGAGGGCCTCCTGATACAACTTTTCTGCCAGAAGGGCCTGGTCGAGACTTGTGAAGTCACCCTCGGTCATAGCGAGGTCAAAGCCAAGCACGGTGAGAACATTGACCCTGAAGTTCTCAAAACTATCACCCGCTTTTGCATTGATCACCATGTCTTCGCATGTATCAAACAGCATACTGAGAATGTCAAGCTGCAAACGCTCCCCGAACAATGCATTCTTTCTTCGTTTGTAGATCACTTCGCGCTGTGAGTTCATGACGTTGTCATACTCAAGCAGTCTTTTTCGTATACCGAAGTTGTTTTCCTCCACCTTCTTTTGTGCGCGCTCAATGGAACTTGTAACCATGGAGTGCGAGATCACTTCACCTTCCTTAAGTCCCAGGCGGTCCATGATACGGGCGATACGCTCTGGCATGAACAACCGCATGAGGTTATCTTCCAGCGAAACATAAAACTTGGAAGTTCCGGGGTCACCTTGGCGACCAGACCGGCCACGCAGCTGGCGGTCTACCCGGCGTGATTCATGACGCTCTGTGCCGATGATGGCCAAACCACCGGCTGCCCGCGATTCCGGGGTCAGTTTGATGTCTGTACCGCGGCCGGCCATATTGGTTGCAATGGTTACAGTGCCTGGTTTGCCGGCCTCCGCCACGATCTCCGCTTCGCGCTGATGCTGTTTGGCATTCAACACATTGTGCTTGATTTTCCGCATCTGGAGCATGCGGCTAAGGAGTTCCGAAATTTCAACTGAGGTAGTACCGACCAGCACCGGCCTGCCTTCTTTGGTTAGAGACACAATTTCTTCCACCACGGCATTGAATTTCTCGCGGATAGTCTTATACACGAGGTCATCCATGTCTTTGCGCGTGATGGGTTTGTTGGTGGGAATGACCACCACATCAAGCTTGTAAATATCCCACAACTCACCTGCCTCCGTCTCTGCTGTACCTGTCATCCCTGCCAGCTTGTGGTACATCCGGAAGTAGTTCTGCAGTGTGATGGTGGCATAAGTCTGTGTGGCATCCTCAACCTTCACGTTTTCCTTCGCTTCAATGGCCTGGTGCAGGCCATCCGAATATCGCCGTCCTTCCAGCACACGGCCGGTTTGTTCATCTACAATCTTGACCTTTCCATCAACGATGATGTATTCGGTATCTTTTTCAAACAGGGTGTAAGCTTTCAATAACTGATTGACGCTGTGGATGCGCTGTGACTTTGTGGTGTATTCCCTGATGAGTTCTTCCTTCTTTTCAAATCGCTCACTGGCATTCAGACTTGCATTCTTTTCGATCTTGTTCAGCTCGGTCCCTATTTCAGGAAGTATGAAGAACCGCGGGTCTTCCCCTTCTCCTGTAATGAGATCGATGCCTTTTTCAGTAAGGTCTACACTGTTGTCTTTTTCATCGATGACAAAGAAGAGCGGGGCATCGGCCTTGGGCATCTCCTTCTTGTTGTCCTGCAGGTAGAAGTTTTCTGTCTTTTGCAGAATGGCCCTCATGCCCGTCTCACTGAGGTATTTGATCAGAGGTTTGAATTTGGGCATGCCCCGGTAGGCACGGAAGAGTGCCAACCCGCCGTCTCTTTCATTGCCGTCGGCTATCATTTTGCGCGCATCGTTGAGGTACTGTGTGATCAGTTTTTTCTGCGCCTCAACTACCTTGAATATTCTTGGCTTAAGATCATAGAACTCATGCTCATCTCCGCGCGGCACGGGGCCCGAAATAATAAGAGGCGTACGGGCCTCGTCAATCAAAACACTATCCACCTCGTCCACCATGGCATAATGATGTCCCCGCTGTACCAGCTCTTCAGGGTCGCGGGCCATGTTGTCGCGGAGATAGTCAAATCCAAATTCGTTATTCGTTCCGTAAGTAATATCCGCCTGATAGGCATTCCGGCGCGCCTGCGAGTTGGGTTCGTGCTTGTCGATGCAATCAATGTTGAGTCCGTGAAACTGAAACAGGGGTCCCATCCATTCACTGTCACGACGCGAGAGGTAATTATTGACAGTCACAATATGAACGCCTCTTCGTGCCAGGGCATTAAGAAATGCAGGGAAGGTGGCGACGAGCGTTTTCCCCTCACCAGTTGCCATCTCTGCTATTTTGCCCTCATGCAAGACTATGCCGCCGATGATCTGCACATCATAATGGACCATGTCCCATTTAATGAGAGTGCCGGCTGCCATCCACTGGTTGTACCAGCGGGCCTTGTCGCCTTCAATCTTGACATTCTCATACGTGGCAGCGAAGCGGTGGTCGTAATCCTGAGCTGTTACTTCCAGATAGTCATTATCCTTGAACCGGCGCGCAGTTTCCCGTACGATGGCGAATGCGGTGGGCAGCACAGTCATCAGTACCTTCTCCAGTTCCTGATTACGTTCCAATTCCATTTTATCAATTTGCTGGAAAATGGCTTCCTTTTCGTGAAGGTCCAGTTCGGGATGATCCTGAATCTGTTGATGAAGGTCCCCCAATTGATCATCAATCGGTTTGAGCGCAGCATTAATTACGCTGGTAACCTCTTTTGTTTGAGCCCTAAGTTGGTCATGCGTAAGGTTCAGCAGTTTCTCCCCCTCTTTCTTGGTCGCTTCCACCAGCGGCATCACCCGCTTGATATCTTTGTCCGATTTCGTTCCGAATATTTTGGCTATGAATTGTAACATGTGAATTGCTTAACCCTTACACTAGTCTGAACCCTCCAGGTGGCGTCAAAAGGCAACCCGGGAGCAGTCAAATGGGGCGTAAAGTTAAGGTTTTCAGCTCGCAATAATAGTTCCACCTTTTCAGGAACGGCATTTTGGCAGGTCCAATTCAGCATTGCCCAAGAGTGCCGGATCACTCCTTTCTAAGGAAATTAACAGGATTGGCCTTCGAGAATTTAAAGGATTTGGGATAGAACGGTTAATTATCCGGCGCCCATTATGATTCCAACGCTCATCAGGAGCAATCCGGGACTGATGCCGAGTTTACAGGGCAGTCTCTCTAGCCACAAGGGTTGACGAATATCCCAATGGTAATTGCAATCAGGCTGGCAGTTGTCATTTCAATGAGAAAGCCACGCCTGACGTTTGCTCCTATTTGCCGGTCAGGTAATCCGTTTCGAACACAAGCTGAACCGGCCCCTGAAACCAGACATCAGAGAAGGAGCCATCATCGTTCTTTTTGAAACCAACTTCCAGTTTGCCTCCCCGCGCCGAGAGCCGAACGGGCGAGATCAATCCAAACTTGCCTGAGGCTACCAGTGCGCAGGCGGTAGCTCCGGATCCGCTGGAGTAGGTTTCATCTTCGACCCCTCTTTCATAAATGCGGAAGGCAACGGTTCCGTCGGGCTGAACTTCTGCAAAATTGGCATTGGTGCCTTTCGGATGATACATTTCACCATAACGGATCTTCCTTCCTTCTTCAAAAACGGGATAGCAGTTTAGTTGTGTGACAAACCTGACGTGATGATCTGTGCCGGTATTGATATAGAAATCATTTTCCCCTTTCACAAGCGGAGGGGGCACTTTCAAAAGTGATACCCTGATCACACCAGGCGTGACAATCCTCGCTTCATGCGGTCCGTCGTGAGCCATAAAATTGGCCTTCCCTTCAATCATGCCAAGATGATGCGCCAGATGTACAATGGCACGGCATCCATTCCCGCAAAAGGTCTGGCTTCCATCGCGGTTGTGATAGATCATCCTGAAGTCGTATCCCTCTTCACGTTCCAGCCGGATTAGGCCGTCGGCTCCAATTCCAAAACGGCGGTCACAGAGCCGGTCAATTTCCTCGTTGGTGAAATGAGCTTGATTTGTGCGGTTATCTACCAGAATGAAATCATTTCCGGCAGCCTGGTATTTGTACAGATGCACACGTTCCATGGCCAGAGAACTATTTTACTTCTTCGTAGTCGATATACTCACCGCCTTTGAAGTCACTCTTTTTGCCGGTCTTGCCGGGCATCCGGTCAACATTGATCTTGCCGTCCTGCGCCTCCCGGCGGTACCGGGGAGGCTGTTGCATGCGACTGCCTGAGCCCAGGAAAATCACACTGATCTTGTTGAGGAGATAAATCAACAGTACCAGTATGATGATGAGTTTAAACATATTGATATAACGATAACACAAAGTTAATCGTTTCCGCCTGAACGGGCTTTTGATCCAGGCGGCGTGAGATCACCGCTATCGGCTCAAATACAGATTCCTTTCAGCGTAAATGTTGAGGAAATAGTCGTCCATCAGATCATCAATGAAGTAAATGGCTTCTCCTGTAGATTTCATTTCAGGGCCAAGTTCTTTATTGACATCCGGGAACTTGCTGAACGAGAACACAGGAACCTTGATGGCATAACCCCTTTTTACCGGATTGAATTGGAAGTCTTTCACCTTCTTCTGACCCAGCATGACCTTGGTGGCATAATTCACATAGGGTTCATCGTAGGCTTTGCAGATAAAAGGCACAGTGCGTGAAGCGCGCGGATTGGCCTCGATTACATAGACTTTGTCGTTCTTGATGGCGAACTGAATGTTGATCAATCCAACAGTCTTCAGCGCCACGGCGATTCGTTTGGTGTAGCTCTCAATTTGCTTGACTACAAAATCGCCCAGATTGTAAGGCGGCAACACGGCATAGGAATCACCAGAATGGATGCCGGCTGGTTCAATGTGCTGCATGATGCCGATGATATATACATCTTCACCATCACAAATGGCGTCAGCCTCAGCCTCTATCGCACCATCCAAAAAATGATCCAGCAACACTTTGTTTTCCGGGAGATGTTTCCAGATATCAATGATGTGATTCTCAAGCTCGGTCTCATTGATGACGATCTTCATGCTCTGACCTCCCAGAACGTAGGAGGGTCTGACGAGAAGAGGGAATCCAATGGTTTTGGAAACTTCGAGGGCCTCATCGGCATTTGTGGCCACACCGAAATCGGGATAAGGAATGTTGAGGTCTTTCAGAAGGGATGAGAAACTACCCCGGTCTTCGGCAAGATCAAGCGCATCAAATGAAGTGCCCATGATTTTGACTCCATACTTATGCAGTTTCTCCGCAAGTTTAAGAGCTGTCTGACCACCGAGCTGCACGATTACACCCTCGGGCTTCTCATGCTGGATCAGATCCCACAGGTGTTCCCAGAAGACAGGTTCAAAGTAGAGTTTGTCGGCTATGTCAAAGTCGGTTGATACAGTCTCCGGATTGCAATTCAGCATGATGGTCTCATATCCGCATTCCTTTGCGGCCAGCACACCATGGACACATGAATAGTCGAACTCGATTCCCTGCCCGATACGATTGGGACCCGAACCCAGAATGATCACTTTTTTTCTGTGAGAAACGACTGACTCGTTTTCAGTATCATAAGTAGAATAGTAATAAGGAGTACGAGCCTCAAACTCTGCAGCACAGGTATCGACAAGTTTGTAAACACGGTTTATTCCCATCTCCCTTCTCTTCTTATGCACTTCGCTTTCGAGACATCCCATCAAGTGGCCAAGTTGGCGATCTGCATATCCCTTCTCCTTTGCCTTTCTCATCAGGTCAACCGGGATGGTGTCCAGTTTATACTTCTCGATCTCTTGTTCCAGTTCAACAAGCTCCCAAATCTGCTCCAGGAACCACTTGTCGATTTTGGTGAGTGATTGAATGGTCTTCATGGAGATACCAAGTCTCATGGCATCATAAATATGGAACAGGCGGTTCCAGCTTGGGTGCTCGAGGCTGGCCAGCAGTTCTGCCTGCTTTGTAAGACCTTTACCATCTGCACCAAGTCCGTTCCGCCGGATTTCCAGCGATTGACACGCTTTCTGCAATGCCTCCTGGAAGTTGCGACCGATGCCCATCACTTCACCCACAGACTTCATCTGCAATCCAAGCCTGCGATCCGCTCCCTGGAACTTGTCAAAATTCCAGCGTGGAATTTTGACGATCACGTAGTCCAGTGCCGGTTCAAAATATGCCGTCGTGGTGCCCGTGATCGCATTCGTCAATTCATCCAGATTGTAGCCGATGGCAAGTTTGGCGGCAATCTTTGCAATGGGATAACCTGTTGCCTTCGACGCCAGAGCAGAGGACCTTGAAACGCGGGGGTTGATCTCAATGCCGATGATTTCGTCGTCGTTGTTTGGATTGACTGCAAACTGAACATTGCATCCACCCGCAAATTTTCCGATTCCATTCATCATTCGAATGGCAAGATCACGCATGTGCTGATAGACTGTGTCAGGCAACGTCATGGCCGGGGCGACAGTAATTGAGTCTCCCGTGTGGATGCCCATCGGATCAAAATTTTCGATGGAGCAAATAATAATCACGTTACCCTTCTGGTCGCGGAGTAATTCAAGCTCATACTCTTTCCACCCCATGATGCTTTTCTCCACCAGAACTTCGTGAATAGGGGAAGCATGGAGTCCGCGATTGAGGGCTGTATCAAAATCCTCGGGTTTTTCTACAAAACCACCTCCTGTACCACCCAATGTGAACGAAGGGCGAATAACCAGCGGAAACCCGATCTCCTGAGCGATTTCCTTCCCTTCCAGAAAGGAAGTAGCAGTAGCGCCTTTGCATACCCCTACACCCAGTTCGTGCATCTTCAGCCTGAATTTCTCCCGGTCTTCAGTGGTCTCAATGGCGAGAATGTCAACACCGATAATCTTGACACCGTAATGCTGCCAGATCCCGGCTTTGTCACACTCGATGCAAAGATTGAGCGCCGTTTGCCCACCCATCGTGGGCAGAACTGCGTCGATATGGTGTTTATCAAGGATCTCCCTGATGTATTTCTTCTCCAGCGGTTTCAGATATACATGATCGGCGTTGATCTTGTCGGTCATGATGGTGGCTGGGTTGGAATTGATGAGGACTACCTCAATTCCTTCTTCACGAAGGGAGCGGGCTGCCTGAGAGCCGGCGTAATCGAACTCACAGGCCTGTCCAATAATAATAGGTCCGCTTCCGATGATTAGTACGGAGCGAATACTTCTGTCGCGGGGCATCTCTGATGGGGGAATTGTTGGGTAAACCGGCGCAAAAATAGATCACGGAAACCACGTATGGGAGGAATTGCATTTTTAATTTTTTGCTGGCCCTTTTGCACCCCGTGGCAGCCAAAGAATTGTGTGAAAAAGGCTCAAACTACTTATGCGGGCGCGAGGAAGGGAAGTTCGTCGTCCGAATTATCAATCACGAGCCAGGAAGCGGACTGTTTGCACAGAGGCAGATTGGTCCGATGTGCACTATTCAGTCAGATTTGAAGCGGGCAGCTGATCAGATCAGGTTCCTGGCCTTAAGCTCCAGGTATTTATTGATCGTCTGCACGGTAAGGTTTTCCGGTGCGGTGAGGATGGTATGAATACCATGACGATTCAGTTCTCCAACAATCATCTTTTTTTCATAACTGAATTTTTCTGCGATAGCCTTGTGATAAACGGACCGGATGTCTTTGGCAGGATGGTCGAGGAGGGCCTTCAGTTCAGTATTCTCAAAGAAAACAACCACCAGTACGTGCCGGTGCGCCAAATTTTTCAAATACGGAAGTTGCCGTTCCATGGCGTACAGGCTTTCAAAGTTGGTGAAAAGAAGCAGCAGGCTTCTTTGTGTGAGTTTATTCCTGATATGAAGATGAAGACGTGAAAAATCGGATTCAGGAAAAGATGTCTTCTGGTGATATAGCACTTCAAGGATCAAGCCAATTTGATTGTTCTTTCTGCTTGCAGGAACCATGTTGCCGATGCGGTCACTGAATGTAATTAAGCCCGCTTTGTCATATTTCTTGACTGCAATATTGGAAATGATGAGGCTTGCATTAATAGCATAATCCAGCAGCGACATTCCTTGAAATGGCATTTGCATGACCCTGCCTTTGTCAATGATGCAATACACCTGCTGGGATCGTTCGTCCTGGTACTGATTGACCATTAACCTGGATCGCCGCGCAGTGGCCTTCCAGTTTAGGGTACGGATATCGTCACCACCCACATATTCACGAATCATTTCAAACTCTTGGTTGTGACCGATCTTGCGGATCTTCTTCACTCCCGCTTCTGTCAGACGATTGTTGATGGCGAGCAGCTCGTATTTTCGCATCTGGAGAAATGATGGATATACCGGCACCAACTTCGGCTCACCCCATTGGAATCTTCTGGCAACAAGCCGGAGCGGAGTACTCACAAGTGCGTTAACCACACCGAATGAATACTCTCCTCTTTTCACAGGTTTGAGTTGATAATTGACCAGCTGCTGTTCGCCAGGCGGCAGATGAAAATTGAATTCCAGGTCGCGTCGCTGAAATTGATGAGGGATTTCATCAAATAGCCTAATGGATATTTTGAAGGTATAATGGTTCTGAACCAAAATCCCGATTGCATTATCATCCCCGTTGGATAAACGATCCGGTGTTTGCCGTTCTCCGGATACTCCGCGACTGGCGCGGAATAACAAGATGAGATCAGTTATGATGAAGGCGACAAAAGTGAAGAATACTATTTTGGGTACAAGGGTGTTGATTTTGAGAACAAAGCAGAGAATAAAGAGAAAGGACAGTAAGCCACTTATAGTGAAAAGCCGGTTGTTAAGAAAAAGATGCCGGTAGCCTTTCATCAGCGGGGAACTTCTATGCGATCTATTACCTGCCGGACAACATCATCAGGGGACACCCCCTCCATTTCCTTGTCGGGATTGAGTGAAATGCGATGACGGAGTGCGGGCAACGCAATAGTCTTGATGTCTTCAGGGGTCACAAAATCCCGGCCGGCAAGTGAGGCATAGGCTTTAGCGGCATTCAACATGGCAACCGATGCACGCGGAGACGCGCCCAGAAATAGCATCGCATTCTTCCTGGTTTCCTGAGCTATCCGGGCAATGTACTTCAACAGGTTTTCCTCCACGTGTACGGATTGCGAAACGGCCCGGAACCCTGCGAGCTGATCGGCAGTGAGTACAGGCTTTACCTCTTCAATGGCTGCCATTGCCCTACGTCCGTGATGCCGTGTCAGAATCATCACTTCCTGGTCGAGATCTGGATAATCAATGGTGATCTTGAACAAAAAACGATCCAGCTGCGCTTCGGGTAGACGATAGGTGCCTTCATGTTCAATGGGATTCTGTGTGGCAACCACCAGATATGGGCTTTTCATGAGGTGAGTTAGTCCGTCAACAGTCACCTGTCTTTCTTCCATTACCTCAAACAGCGCGGATTGTGTCTTCGCCGGCGCTCGGTTGATCTCGTCGATCAGGACAATATTCGAAAAGATAGGACCTGCCTTAAAATCGAAGGACGAAGTCTTGAGATTAAAGACAGACGTACCCAACACATCGGAAGGCATTAGGTCAGGAGTAAACTGGATGCGTGCGAAATCAACCGCAATCGTTCTGGCGAGGAGTTTGGCTGTCAGGGTCTTGGCCACTCCGGGCACACCCTCCAGAAGCACGTGCCCGTCGGCAAGAAGGGCAGTCATCAGCAGGTCGACCATTTGCGTCTGGCCAACAATGACTTTGCCGATTTCTTCACGCACACGCGTAATACTGTTTTGGAGTTCGTTCAGATTAAGCCGGCTTTCAAAAGTATGATCTGACATAGCGGGTAGGTTAGGGAGTTTGCCGGAATGTTTCCAGCATCAGGTTAAGTTGTATAAGTTGATCCTTGTCGATCCGGACTTGCTCGCGGATTCCGGCAATAAAGGAAAAAAGCTCTCTTAAATAGGTAATGCTATGCCCTGTCTTTCCCGACAAGGATGAAAAAAAATCCTCATTGACATGCTGGGCATTGAGGTTATACCGGGCCCTCAATTGATCGAAGAAATAGAGAATCATTTTCTCGGCGATGTTCCTGTGATCTCCGCGCTGGTAGTATAGATTTCCCACCGTACCCACAAACTCAAGTGAGGTGTTTTCCAAAGGCTTGATGATGGGGATGATCCTTTGCTTCCTCTTCCCTTCAAACAGCATGAAAACAACAAGAGACAGCAATGCGATGTAGTACGCCCAAGCCAGCGGTTCCTGAGTCAGAATAAATCGCAGCGGAGAAGATGCCTCCAGTCTGCCGATGCTGTAATACTCAGTCCAGTGGGTGCGCCGGACGCGAAGGTTGGACAGCGAATGGGCGATAAATTCATTGGTGGCCCCGGAGATTGCATAAATGTTGGTAAATGCAAGAGGAGTGGAGTTGAGTATAAGTGCGCCCTTTCCCCAGTTGATTCTGATGGTGACCGGCTGATGGAAATTATTCTCCGCCACAACCATGGCCATGGAAGAATCACCCAGCGTGAAGTAGTTGTAAATATTGTCTCGTCTGAAAGGAAAATGACGGGCGCTGTCCAGTTGCCTGTGAACAAATTTCAGCCACGTGGTATCATTCTTGAATGACTGCACGCCATTTCTGAAGAGGTAGTCGGAAGTCCAGATGTGAATGGTGTCAAGAAATTCTTTGTTGTAATCCTGCGCACTGACAAATGCGGTGGCGCCCTCAGCAACATGGCGAAGGAGGATGTCGAAATCCTGTTTCCCTATGTGAAGACTGTGGGTGAGGATAATGAGATTGTCGCCCGTTTTCAATGAATCCTTCAATTCATATAGCGTCTTGTTGGATACCATAACGGGCTGGTCCTCTAAAATGGAAGGAAGAAGCTGATGCAGTGCATATCCACCATAGGGATTCTTGTCCCTGCTGGCATAGGTTGGCGTCCAGTCCAGTTGTTTTGGTTCTGTCATTCTTGCCGCGATATACAGGCCAAATGCAACGGTCAGATAAAGAATGTACTTCCAATCCTTTTTCATGCAATCCTTTTTCTCCAGTCCTCGAAAATGAGCTGGATGCGCTTGTACATCGTCTCGTTCACATGGAACTCACCATACCAAGCATATTCAAAGTAGAAGCTGAGTTCATTGAATCCTTTTTTCAGTTCTTCAACAGACAACTCACCAAGATAATCCTGATTGGTTTTACCCGGCTTCCACTCCACCAGATGGCGGTCGGAGAGTATTTTCAGGGCAAACAGAAATAAAAGACGGATCGCTGTCCTGTAATCATTGCGGGAGGCTGCTTCCCGCAATAGTTCCTCGAAATCCATTTCGTGAATATTTTCATGCAAACCAGCGGAGGCGGACGCTCCCTGGTCCGATGAACTGATGAACACACGATAGGCATCTACCCTTAATACCATCATGATCACGACAATCAGCACCACCAATGCAAGGGTGTAGAGAAGAACCTTGCCCCAATCTGTTTCCATTGCGCCCTGTATAACAGCGCCGAGAAGTTCAGACAACCATTGCATGAAGCGGTCCCACAAACTTTCTGCTACGGTCGGAGGTTGGCGATAGTCGAGATCCTCGTCAGCCCTTAGTTCTTTGACAATGTTTTGATCGCAATCCCGCACATCGAGATAAGTGGTATCGGGTATGCTAATGGTGCCAGAATCCCTTTCATGAAGATAACCAGGTGATATAGGCCATGCAGTGGAATCCTGGGCTATCGCACCAGCCGGAAGGATCAACAACAGAAAAAAGAAAACCCGCATGTGCTACAGGTTTCCTGCAGACGAGTCGGGCCCTTTGGGTTGACCGAAACTTTCGAGTTGACCCATGAGTCCTTTCGCCTCCTTGAGTTCGACGAGATTGAAGTATTGAAATGCAAGGCCTATGTTGGGAAGGCATGACAATACGAGTTGACACAAATAATACAAGGTCATGAACACGAGAATGATGGTGCCCGTACTATCCGAGGGAGGCTGATAAGTGCCGGATTCAATATTGTGCAGACTCTGAGTGATAAGAATTACATAAGCCGGGAGAAAGAAAATGGAGGAGATCGTTCCTACTATAAGATTAAGGATCATCAGCAAACCGAAGGTACTCCACCATTTACCCTGAACGAGGCGATAAGACCTACCCAATGCCTCAAATATGCCGATGGACTCGAAAGCTCTCACCACAAAAACCATGGAGAAGCTCACCACCAGGTAGAAAATGGCGATTATGATGAACAGTACGCCAAAGAAAATCAGAAACGGAGAAACAGTGGCCAGTAAAACGATGGGAACAACCATCAATATATAGGCGAACATCGCAAGAAGGGCAAATATGATGGCCGTTGACAGGTACATCCAGAAAGTGTCTTTCACTTTTTCCCATACCTCGCTGACCTGGATCTGAATGGATTTTCTCTCGCGATACAGCACCATGTAATTGTAGCTGATGCTGGTCATCAGTATGGTGGCCAGAATAGCAAAAACCATCATCAGTGCCAATTGCGCCCAGAAGCTCACCGAAGTGAAATAGCCGGCAAAGGCGGCAGGGTCGCCCTGGCCGGACTGCATGCTCAGGCCGAAAAAATCCTTGAAGAAATTGCTGATCAGAAGGGATGCAATCAGTACAGGCGGGCCGGCAATGAAAAGCATGCTCCTGCCCAGACCGATGATATTCTGGCGCACAAACATGAACGTCGCGTTCATCTTGTTGCTGAAATCACGTGTCTTTTGAAACTCTATCAGTTTGAATTCTTCCATGGGTAAGTTGGCTGGGATAAATTATGAAATAATAGACCATCAAGGCGGCTGAGATGAGGATGATAAGCAGCTTGAGGCCCCAATGCATGGACGCGTACCGGGTAATGATAGATTCAATTGCCGCTGCAATGATGAAAAAGGGCACCAGCCCCACTACCATTTTCAAACCTTTCTTGGCACCCAGGCGAAATGATTCAAATCGGGAATATGTGCCAGGGAAGAGCAGACTGTTACCCATGGTGAATCCAGCTGCCGCAGAGAGGATTATGGAGGTCAATTCGATAGTGCCGTGCAGCATGATGACCGGAAATGCCTCTGAGAACTGGCTTTCATTGTACATAAAGGTCATGAACGTTCCGACCATGACCCCGTTGTAGGCCAGAAGCCCGCCGGTTCCAAATGAAAAGAAAATGCCCGTAATAAAGATCCTGAATGAGACCATGATGTTGTTCCAGGCAATCATGAAAAACATGTTGGCCTCATCGCGAGAGGCATATACTTTGGTGGGGTTACCATTACGGATATTCTCGAGCGTCATATTCACATAGTCATCACCGAGAATCAACCTGACGAAAGTTTCATCGTAGCGCGTCGACACTACGCCGATCAACACCGTTAAAACGAAAATTACAAAAGCATACAGCATTGGTCTTCTTGCCTCATAAAAGACCAATGGCAGTTCATCCCGCCAGAAAGTGATGAAGCGGCTTGTTTCCTCCCTTTTGTTCCTGTAGATCTCAAGGTGGATTTGCGTTGCTAACGCATTCAAATACTGAGTTGTCCTGCTGTCGGGGTATTGTGTTCTTGAAAAGGAAAGGTCATCAGTGACCTGAATGAATAGTTCGGCAAGCCGGTCAGGAGAAGCAACGGAGGGGTTGCTCACCACCTTTTCAAATTCCTCCCACCGAGGTTTGTTTCTTTGAATGAATGCGGCTTCACGCATGGCGACATCAGCCTTTTGCGGCAAAGGCTGCCACCTTCTTCCAGACCCGGAATACGTTCCCTGAGCAGATCTTTTCAATGTCATCCTCTGTGTATCCCCTTTTCAGCAATTCATAAATCAGGTTTGGATACTGTGAGACATCCTTGAGACCGGTAGGAAGGCTGTCGCCTACACCATCGAAATCGGAACCAATACCAACATGATCAATGCCGGCGAGTTGGACTACATGATCGATATGATTAGCTACGGTCACCACATCAGCGTACAGGGAAGGATTTTCTTTTCTGAACTGCTCAATTACCGGTTTGGCCAATGAATCTGTGAACCGTAGTTTCTTTTCCTGCAGCAATGCCTGCAACTTCTTCCGGTTGACATTGTTCTGTTGTGATACAGCTGAGTCAAGAAATCCCGATCCGAAATTGATCTGTATCACGCCGCCATTCTCAGCCAGTTTCTTAATCATGTCGTCACTCATGTTGCGCTGAAAGGTTGGTGTGAAGAACCTGCAGGAGGAATGAGATGCAATGACCGGCACCGATGTGAGACGAAGCACCTGGTAGAACGTGCTGTCGTCCACGTGAGAAATGTCCACCATTATGCCCACCTTGTTCATTTCCCTCACCACTTCTTTTCCGAAAGGACTCAACCCGTTCCATGTGTGCGTGGTGTCGTAGGAACTGTCGCAGATTTGATTGTCCTTTCCGTGCGTAAGCGTGATGTACCGGATCCCGCGGTCATAGAAATACCGGATATTAGCAAGATCATTTCCCAGCGGCGCGCCGTTCTCCATGCCCATGGGTAGTGAAATCTTCCCCTCAGTGAAGTTCTTGTGAACGTCTTCCGCCGAGCCGGCGAGAGCAAACTTGTCGGGCAGGTTTTCTGTGATGCCCCGCACCATATTGATAAGTGAATCGGCCAGGGCTTTTCCCTTATCAGGCAGCAGTTGATAGGAAGAAGGTATGTAAATGGACATGAAGGGAGCGTCGAGTCCGCCTTTCTTTGCCCTTTCGTAATCAAAATCTCCCTCTGAGGATTGGACAGGAATGGTCATGTACTCCCGCTCAATCCTGAAGTTCTTCATCTTGAGCCGGTATGGTAGATCCACATGGCCGTCGGTGATGATGTAGCGATGGGCCAATTCCCCTGCATAGACACGAAGCTGTTCATCCGTCATGCGTTCTGCGGGCTTCTTCTCTGAGCAGGCGGTCAGGAGAAAGAGTAAGGCGGGGACAAGGAAATGAAAAGATTTCATAGGTTTGGCGTTAGGTCTGTAAGTTAGAATATTCGACTCCTTTTTAGGAGTAAGCAGCGGCTGAAAATTCATGCAGGTTCAGGTCAGAACTACCCAGAATGTTTTCATTCATTACCCCATTGCGAGTCTGGGCGATCGCATTCTGGCCTATTTGCTCGACATGCTGATCATAATAGTTTATGTCGTGGTGATTATCATTCTCCTGGGCCAGCTGAAGATTGATGTATGGTGGGTTTGGCTGCTCGTGTTGGTGCTGCCCTGGACTTTTTATTCCCTGACCTTTGAAATTACCCTGAATGGACAAACCCCGGGAAAGCGAGCCATGAACATCAAGGTGATTCGAATGGATGGGACACCGGCTACCATCGGGGATTATCTCATTCGATGGATGTTTGGCCTTGTTGATATTCATATTTTTTCCGGACTCATTGCGGTACTGGTTATTTCTGTTGGCGGAAAGGGTCAGCGACTGGGTGATCTGGTAGCAGGCACAACTGTTGTCAAACTCGTGGAGGAGCGCCAGGCCTCTGCAGCCGAAGTGTTTGTCAATCCGGAAACTCAGCATGTGGTGACTTTTCCACAAGTGCATCAGCTTACCGAACGCGACATTGAACTGATTCAACAGGCATTGGAAGTGAACCGTGATACCGGAAACAACCAGCCTGTGATGATGGTAACTGAGAAGGTGAAGTCATTGCTAGGAATTCAGACCGACCTGCCGCCGGTAAAGTTTCTCTATACGATCATCAAGGACTTTCAACACCTCACAGCTCAATGACAGAAATTACCCGCTCACAGTTGGCATTGCGCAACGGTCGGGACAAGGAGACTGTCTGGATCGCCTACAAAGGAGAGGTTTACGATGTGACAGCCTCCCGACTGTGGCGGACAGGCAATCATTATGAGCATTGGGCAGGCCAGGACCTTACCGATGAGTTGAAGGATGCTCCACACACTGCAGAGGTATTCAGGAAATTCAAGGTGATTGGCAAGCTCGTCTGATTGTGTGTTGTCATCTTTCCTGAAATCACCCATCTTCACCGCATGATTATCATCGCAGACAGCGGCAGTTCGAAAATTGACTGGCGATTGCTGGGTGGAGGAGGTACTGTAGGACAAGCGCAATCGCCGGGGTTTAATCCCTATTATGAACCCATTGAACATCTTCACAAGACATTGAGGGAAATTCTGGTGCCGATGGTGAATGAAGAAGTGACCAAGATCTTTTTTTACGGAACTGGCGTGTCCTCTGAAAAGAACCAGGAATTGATTCGTAATGCTTTTCTTCAGTATTTCCGGGGTGCAACAATTGAAATACAGTGGGATTTGCTGGCTGCGGCCCGCGCGCTGTGCGGACATGAAAAGGGGATAGCCTGCATTCTGGGAACAGGCTCAAATTCCTGCCTCTATGACGGAGAGAGGATCACTGACCAGGTTGCTAACCTTGGCTGGATTCTGGCGGACGAAGGTTCAGGAACCACACTGGGAAAGAAGATTCTTTTTGATTACCTCCGTAACCGAATGCCTTCAGACCTGGCAAAACAATTCAAGGAACGCTATCCATTTACAAGAGAGGAATTTCTGGAGCGGGTTTACCAAAAAGAGAAGCCAAGCACGTTCTTGGCCACCTTTTCTAAATTTATCTTTCATCATCTTAAAGAGCCATACTGCTACAAACTTGTTTACGACAGTTTTGCCGAGTTCTACGAAAACAACGTGATGCAATACCATGATTTCCGAAATACGAAGGTGCATTTCGTTGGTTCGATTGGCTTTTATTACAGTGATATTCTGCGGCAGGTGGCCAATGACAGGGGCGTCATTGTGAAGAACATACTTGAGACACCTATTGCAGGCTTGACTCTATATCATAAGAAAGATGTGGCTTGAAGCAGGAAAATGAAGAAGCCTAAGATCACAACTACGGAATCTGCAAGCCGCTATCAATCTCTCGAGAGAATGAGTGTCAGCGAATTGTTGAAGAATATAAACAGGGAGGACCGTCGCGTACCAATAGCAGTCGCCGGCGTCATCCCCCAGATCGAAAAGCTGGTGAAAGTGATCGTTCGCAAGATGAAGACCGGTGGAAGGTTATTTTACATTGGTGCGGGCACCAGCGGACGATTGGGCGTAGTAGATGCTTCCGAAATACCGCCCACTTACGGAATGTCTCAAGGAAGGGTAATCGGGTTGATCGCCGGAGGTGATCGTGCCATTCGCCAGGCTGTTGAACATGCCGAAGACGACCCATCCCAGGCGTGGAGAGATCTTCAGAATCATGGTATTTCCAAGGCAGATGTAGTTATTGGTATTGCCGCTTCCGGGCGAACGCCTTATGTAGTAGGAGGTGTAAAAACTGCCCGGGCAAATGGTGTGGTCACGGGGTGTATCACCTGTAATCAGGGAAGTGAACTTGCGGTGAATGTGGATTATCCCATAGAAGTAAAAGTAGGACCTGAGTTTGTAACCGGTTCCACCCGAATGAAAGCCGGTACGGCTCAGAAATTGGTGCTCAATATGATCTCAACTGCAACCATGGTCAGGCTCGGAAGAGTGAAGGGCAACAAAATGGTGGATATGCAGCTGACCAACAACAAGCTTATTCATCGTGGAACCCGGATGATAATGGATGAACTCGGTGTGAACGAAAAAACTGCATTAGCGTTGTTGAAGAAACATGGCTCGGTTCGAAAAGCGCTCCTGGCCAGACATTAATGCATGAGATAGAACCCTACGAGCGCTGGCTGAAGTATTACGACGCGTCCTTTGATCAACGTTCTCCTTTCTATGGAAAGGAATATAACTACGATCTTTTTGAGGAAACCATTTACGGATACTATATCCATCCCGCCTGGGATTCTTTCGGGTCGGAGACACTGTATCTCAAAGTCCTTTATGTCAATTATGATCAGCAGTACATTATCATCGAGTTGATGGGTGAATGGAATGACGCCATCAACAATGACATTATGCTGCTGAAGCGGAATTTCCTTGAACTCGTAATGGCTGAAGGGATTACGAAATTCATCCTTATCGGGGAGCATTTGCTGAACTTCCACGGTTCGGATGACTGCTATTATGAGGAATGGTTTGAAGAAACCGAAGGCGGATGGATTGCAGCAGTCTCATTTCCGGATTTTGTAATGACTGAGCAGGGCCGGTTTCACATTGACCACTATATCCATATGGGTGGAACACTGAACATAGAACAGTGGAGAACGCTGCATCCTCAGCGGCTTTTTGAATTGGTTGAGTCAATGATATGTCGCAGGCTGCCAGACTAAGCTTACTGGAATCCAGGAAAGCGGAGCTGGGCCTGTTCTACTGGAGCATCTACGGGAACGAGGTATTTTCGACGCGAATTGAGTTCGCTGCACATTACACGCGTCCTGCGGGTTTTTCCTTTGCGGAACCATTTGCCATGAAGTCCGAATACGGCACCTTCCGGCAATTCGTGGAGGAGGATGACGTCCTTCTGCTTTTCATCATGATTGCGGAGTGCTTGTGTAAGAATGGGGTCGGAGAAGCTTGACGCCATTGGATCTCTCATGTGCTTCCTTAATTCCCTGAGAAGAGGACCAGGGAAGACATCTTCCTTCATAATCGGATCCATCAGCTGCTGAAACCTTGACTTCCACTCTTTGCCATGCGGATCCACCTTGGAGCCGAACTCCTGGTGTACCCGAAGGTGTGCCACTTCATGGATGTAGGTGATCAGGAAGAGATACGGATGGCTTTCCCTGTTCACACTGATCCGCGGAGGCCGGCCTGGCCGCCACATGAAATCGCCCACCTTGGTAATCCTTGTTCTTTTAACGGTGAACAGGAAAGGCTGCTCTTCCCACAACCTTATGCAGTAAGGTACAGCGACAGCAGGAATATGGCGCTGGAGTGTCTTATAGAGTGTTACCGGCTCCACTGTAAATGAAAAAAGGCTTTAGAGACTAAAGCCTTCCCGGGAATGTTGATCTCTTGTGAGATTACTTCTTCTTCGTTGCAGCGGCAGCAGCAGAATCAGCTTTTGCTTTAGCAACAGAGTCAGCCTTAGCTTGTGCAGCAGCAGCGGCAACAGCCTGAGCAGCAGAATCAGCCTTGGCAATAGAGTCAGCCTTGGCCTTCTCTGCAGCTTCACGCTTGGCTTTGCCGCCATCGCCGCAAGCTACAAATGCAACTGCAAATGCAGACACTACGATCATTCCGATTACTTTTTTCATAGTTTACAGGTTTTAAATTCGCCGCAAATATACAAGGAATGACCTAATTCACGGTATTGGGTGGAAAAAATTGATTTTTTACCGTATAAGGGAGCCAGCCGGAGGGAATCTTACTTCTTTCTGAAGAACAGGCGTATCGGAACCCCAGTGAAATCAAATTTCTCCCGCAATCGATTTTCCAGAAAGCGTTGATAGGATTCCTGAATGTACTGGGGAAGATTGCAGAAAAATGCAAACGATGGAAATGATGCCTTCACCTGCGTAATGTATTTGATCTGAATCAGCTTGCCCTTTACTGCCGGAGGAGGATAGTGTATGATTTCAGGTAACAAGGCATCGTTCAGTTCAGAAGTGGAGACACGCTTTATACGGTTCTGGTAAACCTCCACAGCCTTCTCAATCACCTGGAAGATCCGCTGCTTTTCCAGCACTGAAGCAAATATGATAGGTATGTAATCTATAGGAGCGATGCTTTCCATCATTTCCTTCTTCATCTTCTCTGCCGTCTTGCTGTCCTTTTCCACGAGATCCCATTTGTTCACCATGATAACCATCCCCTTGCCCTGGCGGGCAGCCAGCGAAATGATGTTGACATCCTGAGACTCCAGCCCATGTTGTGCGTCGATGACTACAATGCATACGTCACACTCTTCGAGAGCACGCAGCGAACGAAGCACGGAATAAAACTCAATATCTTCATGCACCTTGCTCTTCTTCCGGAGTCCGGCTGTGTCGATCAGGACGAAATCCTTTCCGAACATCTTATACCTGGAATGAATGGCATCGCGGGTGGTTCCTGCCACATCAGTTACAATGCTTCTCTCCTTTCCAAGGAGTACATTCAGCAGGGATGACTTGCCAACGTTGGGCCTGCCCAGAATGGCAATCTTCGGTATCCCCGCATTCGGATCTGCTACTCCGGGTTCCGGAAAAATCTTTATAAGTTCGTCGAGCAGCTCACCTGTTCCACTGCCGTTCTCGGCAGAAACCGGATAGACTTCTCCCATGGCAAGCTCGTAGAACTCGTTGGCAAGCAAGGACTTATCAGGTGTGTCGGCCTTGTTGGCTGCAATGAAGACTGGTTTTTTGGATCTCCTGATAATATTGGCGAATTCCTTGTCGTAACCTGTCAACCCTGTTCTGCAATCGACCATGAATATGACCGCGGTGGCTTCCTCCAATGCCAACTCCACCTGTCGACGAATCTGTGACTCAAACTTGTCATCAGAGCCGGTGACATAGCCACCGGTATCAATGACCGTAAAATATCTTCCGGTCCACTCGGCATAACCATAGTGGCGGTCACGGGTCACGCCAGGCATGTCATCCATGATGGCCTCCCGTTTCTCAACCAACCGATTGAAGAAGGTTGATTTGCCCACGTTGGGTCTTCCGACAATTGCGACAATGTTTGCCATGAAATTGATTTCAATAATCCAGGTAACCGAAGTGTTTGAGTTTCGCTTTTTGCTTTCTCCAATCCGCTGCCACTTTTACCCGGGTCTCCAAAAAAACCTTCTTGCCAAAAAAAGACTCCATGTCCTTGCGTGCTTCCGTACCAACGGTTTTCAGCGCAGCACCACCCTTTCCTATGAGGATGCCCTTCTGCGATTCCCGCTCAACGAAAATCGTGGCACGAATCCGCAACAGGTTGCCGTCTTCCTTGAAATCTTCAATGCCAACTTCAGTGCTGTACGGGACCTCCTTGGTGTAGTTCATGAAAATCTTTTCGCGAATGATTTCAGAAGCGAAGAAGCGCTCGGAGCGGTTAGTAAGATCGTCCTTCGGGAAATAGGGTGGGTGCTCGGGAAGCAGATCCAGAAGAGCAGGGAGAATCTGATCGACGTTTTCTCCTGTCAGCGAAGAAACTGCCAGTACCTTTGCTTCCGGCAAATGATTTTGCCATGAGGCTACCACGGAGGAACGATCGGCTCCTGGTGCCTTGTCAATCTTGTTGATAATCAAAAGAACTGGAATCTTGATTCCGGTAAAGCGGCCGTGAGCGGTTGCATCATATGATTCTCCCCACTCAACCACCAAAAGGATGGCATCGGCATCCTCTAAACTCACTTTAACGAAAGTCATCATGGCTTCATGTAAAGCATACTTAGGTTCGAGGATTCCGGGGGTATCAGAGTACACGATCTGGTAATCTTCACTGTTTAGCATGCCCATGATGCGATGCCGCGTGGTCTGCGCTTTGGGTGTAACAATGGAAAGATGTTCTCCGACCAGCCGGTTCATGAGGGTAGACTTGCCCACATTTGGTTTTCCTACAATGCTGACAAATCCTGCTTTATGCACGTTCTGAATATTTTTTCGCAAAAATACGGCTTCCACTCCGTTGGCTCACCCCATTCAGTGGCTTTCATCAAAAAATCAGTGTTTATGATGCTGATCCTGTCACTAGTCCTGTCGTCATGTAGCGTCAGAACTTGTCCCACTTATGCTTCTGTTAGTGACGGGAAGGATCGGGCAACCGGATTCCTTACTTTGCAAAAAGGCTTCCCAAGCACTGATAAAAGTCAGTTGCCTGAAGGTTTTTGATTGCTGCGAATGGCGCGCATTGCAAGTAGATTCGAATAGCCATCAACTGGCACACCCCGCTGCGAAATATGAAGAAGGCTGTTATTTTGTTGGCCCTTTTCCTGGGTTCGTGTGCGATGGAGTCCTGCCCGACCTATTCCACGGTCAGAAAGGGAACTGCCTTCAACGAGAATAAACCCTCCAAGTCAAAAAGGAAAGGCAGTCCTTATTATAAGGTTGGCAAGTTCGCTGAGCGCGATTGATCACTAAACTTGTGCCGACTCGTTGGCACAATGCTTGAAACTTGGAGCCCCAGTTGAATGCTCAGCATATTGGTATTCACCGAACTCATTTGATAATGATAAATCCGTTTGAGTCGACTGCCAGGGAGCCACGAACAACATAATCGATATCAGCGCCCCACATATAAACGGCTCGTAATGTGAATGCGAGAGCCTCAGTCTTCTTCCCGTAAGCTGCAAATCCTATTCCGACCCCGTAATTCAGCCCGCTCTTGTTTACACGGTTCAACACCTCGGGCTGACTGTTATTCAGGACCAGATCAAGTGCGTCCTTGTCCACTTTCGTTATGGCGTTAAATACCTTCACCCCAATCATTCCATCCGCGAACGGAACAAACCGGGAATGAAAGACGGGTGGCCGAATCCGGATAACCCCATTCCAGGTGAAGACATTGTAGGTCGATTTGAGGGGAGGGGTCTTGCTCGTCGCGGGAGTTTTGTCGATCCCATAATTAAAGTATCCGAAGTCAATACCCAATAATGCAGGCGAGGCCTGCTTCTTTCCGAGCGGGTTGAACAGAAAGCCAGCGCTCACGCCGGCTCCCAGGTTGAAGATTGAATTGTTAATAACACTCCGGAACTCTGCAGAAGGAATGGTCACCTGACTGGTCAGATACATACTCAGGTTCTCAGTACGTATGGAATCCATTTGCGCTTGTGCACCCAAAGCTACCAGTGTGAGTACAGGCAACAGGAATCGCCTAACAGTAGTCAAGTGAAATAGTTCCATAACAAAACCTCCAAGGCAAGGACTATGCCATGCCTAAAGAGTAAGGGTGGTGATTGAGTGCGGCAGTGCGGTTTGGGACGCAGCCTGCCCCTTTATCCACAGAAAGTAGGGTACCGTCTGATCACCAAGATTTAGGACCACAACGGCGACACTGCCGTCTGTATTTCTGAATGCCGTTGCCTGCAAGGAGGTCCTGCTTGCTGAACTGGCAATTCTCTTTGCACCGGGACGGATGAACTTGGAGAAATGCCCGATGTAGTAATACGCATTGGTATAGATGAGTTCTCCTGTTTTGGTGTTCCCGTGAACCGGAGCAAAACAGAAGTTCTTCACATGATTGGGGCCACCGGTTTCGTCCAGAAGTATGTTCCAGTCAGTCCATCCGACTGCCCCATTGTTAAAATCATTGATCATGGAGCGGCCGTATCTTTCTCCCAGTTTCCACTCTCCGGTTTTAGAAAGGTTAAATGGACCGTTGCAGCCTTCGGTGAACAGCAGATTCTTGTCAGGGTAAGCCTGATTCACCCTGGCCAGATTTTCAAATTCCTGATCTCCGCCGCTCCAATCTTCGTACCAATGAAAGCCGATGCCCCAGGCATATTTGGCTGCCTCTGGGTCTGAAAGAAGGGTTGACGCCCGCTGAAAGATCAGATCTCGGTTGTGATCCCACGCGATAATCTTTTTTTCGCCCAATCCTTCCTTCTGCATTGTAGGACCAAGGAACTTTTTAAGGAAGTCGCGTTCCTCTTCCGCTGAGTAGATGCAACTCTCCCAAGTTTGAGTTGCCATGGGCTCGTTCTGGATGGAGATACCCCACAGCGGAATCCCTTCTGTCTCATATGCCTTGATGAATCTGGCACAATAATTCGCCCAGGTTTGATAGAACTCTGGTTTCAATTTTCCCCCATGGAGGATGTCGTTATTGTCCTTCATCCAGCCCGGCGGACTCCAGGGACTGGCATACAGTGTAAGTTTTCCGCCAGCAGCTGCAATGGCTTTCTTGATCAAAGGTAGCCGGTAAGTGCGATCGTGATCAATATTAAATGATGCCAGATCCTTATCGTCATCTTTAACATAAGTATAGCTGCCACTGCTGAAGTCGCAACTATGAATAGTCGTCCTGCCAATTGAGTAGCCGATGCCTTCATTGGGATCATAATAGGCTTTCAGCAATTCTGTTTGTTTTGATTCAGGCATCTTCGCAAAAGTCTCTGCCGCGGCATCGGTCAGGGCGCCACCAATGCCCATGAATTCCTGAAACTGTCTGTCAGGGTCAACGAATACGCAAATCTGTGTTTCTTTCGGCTGCCCCATCCATTCAAATGAAACCAGACTTCCTTTTGAAAGCCGGTTGCCACCCTGTTCGGAAGTAACATATGACAGGATGGTCTTGCCTTCGGCAGAGTACAGTTGTTTGACAGTCTCTTTTGTTGCAGTTTGGTTCGATGCAGGTTGCTGGCATGCGGTAACCGCCAGGCATAACAAAGCACAAAATAGCAGGGGATTTTTCATAGGTCAGGAATATTCTCTTTTCGATGGAACAGGTGAATATACTGGTTACCAATCATTGAATCCATGATTTTCGGCAGGTTAGTTGTGTGTACTGATGTTAGCATTCTCTGACTGTTCTCCAGGTTGATCGCAGTACACAAAATAGTCACCATGTCCTTGAGTTGACCTGGTCAAAAGAACCCAGCTAAAGATTCTCCAAACAGGTGTGTTAATGATTGGGCGACTCGATATTGATTTTTTGAGGCTTTTCGTAACCAAACAACTCATCGAGCGTCAGCTCCTTCACCTTACCATATTTCTGCAGGTCCTTCAGGTTGATCTTCTCCTTGCTACCGAGTAGCATGACATTGAAGTTTGCATTCTTGATGTATTGCTTCTGGAAGTTCTCCACATCTTCAAGCGTGGCGCCTTTTGCATATTCATATACATCCTGGCGGATGTCATGGTCGATACCCTTGCGTTGGGCATCCAGGTAATTGAAGAGAATGCTGGTTTTTGTAATGCGGCTGCTTTCGATGCGGTTCATGATCGCATTCCGTGCAACGTCAAATCCGCCTTCCGACTTGGGAAACTCGCGGATAAGATTCAGCATCCCCTTCATGGACTCCACCTGTTTGTCAGCCTGGGTCCCGATATATCCATAGAAAAAATCATTGTCCTGCGGCCGATCGGCTTCTCCATAAAATGCATAGGCAGAATAGGCAAGCCCCTGTGCTTCCCGCAGTTCCTGGAATACGGGTGAACTCATATTACCGTCGAAATACTCGTTGAACATTCTGATTTGTGGAATGCGGCCCTTGTCAAATGACGGCCCCTTGGTGAGGAAGACAATTTCAGCCTGCACCATGTCGTAATGCGTCCAGTAGGCATGAGGTTCTTTGACATCGTGCATGGTGAAGACAACCGGTGCGGGAACAGGTTTCAGGGTTTCCGGGAGAATGTGGTTCTTGTTCAGCGACGCGAGCAGGGCATCAGGTTGCACCGGGCCGTAATACAGAACACGGTGCTGCATGCTGGTGAAACCTTTGATCCGGTCGATCAGATCACTTGCTGCCGCCTCACGCACTTCCTTATTGGTAAGCACATTGGTGAAGGGTGAGTTGGGTCCGTATAGCCCATAGTTGATCAGGGCCTGGTAGAGAATGGCATATTTATCTTTCTTGGTGTCGTCACGTTTCTTAAAGATTCCGTCGATCATGTCCTGCAGCGCCTTTTCATCTCCTTTGGGATCGGCGAGCAACTTTTCAAAAAGGACCATTGCCTTATCCATATTTTCGCTCAGGCCGCTTACGTAGATATAGGTCCGGTCTTCAGCGGCATATACGCCAAAGCTGCAACCAATCTTGTACAGTTCTTTTCGGAAATCCTCAGCGCTCATGTCCTGTGTGCCGATGTACTCCATGTACTCTACTGCCATTTTCAACCTGGGATCGTTATTGGTCCCCACATCGGAAAGATAGTACAGCGTAAAGAGTTCATTCTCCTTGTTCGGCGTGTACAACACCTCTACACCCTTGTTCATTTTCAGTTTCGTAATATCCTTGTTGTAGTCCAGGAATACCGGCGTGAGTTTCTCCGGTTTGCTGTTCAGAAGCTCTTCATGAAAAGGAGAGCGGGACTCCTTATTCAGAGTGACGCGTGTAATCTGCGGCTTGGTGACCTTTTTCACATTTGGATCCTTGCCGTTGCGCTTATACACGACTGCGTAATTGTCCTTGTAATGCTCATTCACAAATTTCACAATGTCCTCTTTTTTGAATTTGTGCATGTCATCGACCTGTGATACATATTGCTCCCAGGGGGTATTGGTGGTGAAGGCCATCACGAGATCGTTTGCCCTTGACCAGTTGTATTCCGACTGCTGGATCTTGTTCTTCTTGAGGTCATTAATGACGGCATCAAGCATCCAATCGTCGAACTCGCCCTTCTTCACGAGGTCGATCTGTCCAAGCAGCAGGTCTTTCACTTCTTCCAGTTTCTGCCCTTCCCGTGGATTGCCCCGGAAAACATGAAGTGTGTAATCATTGAAGTCATACGGAAAGCAACCCCCGTCCAGAACCTTTTGCTTTTGTTTGAGATTGAGGTCAATCAGGCCTGCCTGTGAATTGGAAAGGATCATGTCTGTAAGACGCAGCAGTTTGATGTCATCGGGGTTTGCGTTGCTGAACCGGAATGCGAGATTCACCCAATCGGCATCAGGGCCATACACTTCTTTGACGATGGGCTGCGTGATGGGTTCCTCTTTTACAGGCGTCCATACCGGAAGCTGGTCGTTCGATTTCCACTCTCCAAAGTATTTCTCGATGAGGGAAATGGTTTTGTCATAGTCAAGATCACCACTGAGACAGATCGCCACATTGTTGGGCCGGTAATAGGTTTCGAAGTAATGCTTGATGTTGGTGATACTGGGGTTCTTGAGGTGGTCAATAGTGCCGATCACCGTTTGGGTGCCATAAGGATGCTTGGAGAAAATGCTGGCGTTAAGCGCCTCAAACGTCTTCCAATAGTCGTTATCCAGGCTCCGGTTCTTCTCCTCATAAACAGTTTCCAATTCTGTATGAAAGAGGCGGGGCACAATCTGGCGAAAGCGGTTTGCCTCAATGCGTATCCAGTTCTCCAACTGGTTGGTGGGGATGTCATTTATATAGACAGTACGGTCCTCAGTAGTGTATGCATTTGTGCCCCTTGCGCCGATTTCTGAAACCATCTTGTCGTACTCGTTGGCGATTGCGAGTTTGGAAGCGTCATTGGACACCTGGTCAATAAGCTTATAGTACTTAACCCGGTCGATGGAGTCAGTGAGGGATCGGTAGTGTTCAAACATACCTTCAATGCTGTCGAGGAATACCTTCTCTTTCGTCCAGTCCATGGTGCCAAACTCAGGTGAACCCTTGAACATGATGTGCTCAAGGTAGTGGGCCAGGCCGGTAGTTTCGGAGGGATCATTTTTGCCGCCGGCCTTCACTGCAATCTGTGTTTGTAAACGTGGCTCAGCGGCGTACTGGCTCAGGTACACCTTGAGGCCGTTCTTCAAGGTGTAGATTCTGACCTTCAGCGGGTCATTGGTGACATATTCATAAGTATGACCGTTACTGTCAGCTGTCTTCGTGGCATACTTCTTTTTGGGTGAGCATGCGGCGACCAACACCAGGATAAATGAATACCAGAGTAGCTTTTTCATGAGGTGATTTTTTGGGAACTGAATGTAGAAAATGCGGGTAGCATTTCATAGGATGATTGGCTGAGAAAGTGAAGGGCCACTTGCTAAAATTGTGGCCGATCGACGTGTACTGATTTGCGGCCATTAAGTATAATACAAAAGAATAAGCGGCCTCTACTGACCAATTGCAAATGAATCAACTTAGAGGCACTTTGCTTTTGGCGAAAACATAATTCCCAACACTATGAATCTTACCGACTGGACAGGCTTCATCGGCGTAACGATCCTGCTGCTGGCATTCTTTTTGAACCTTTATGATCTTCTTAGGAAGGATAGCATCTATTATCTGCTGTTGAATTCCATTGGCGCAGGCATTGCTTGTCTTGCATCCGTATTGCTGAACTACTGGCCATTCATAATCCTCGAGGGATGCTGGACACTTGTTTCGCTGGCGGGTCTGTTAAGGGTGTTGAGAATGAGCAAGCGTTGAGCAATAATTGATTGCATCAATAATGTTTCACTCTTAAGCCTGTCTGACCGACATTGCATCCTGTGACTGTCAACCGATCCGATTTTCTCACAGGTGTGATGCTTGCACTCCTGGGCGCGGTGTGCTTTTCCACCAAGGCCATTTTTGTCAAACTGGCCTACAGAGACACCGGTATCGACTCGGTTACTCTTCTGGCACTGAGAATGATTTTTTCGTTGCCATTTTTTGCGGGTTCGGCGTTTGTGTCATCGGCAAAAAGCAGCAACGTGCCGTTCACACGGTCTCAATGGTTGTGGATTGCATTCGTCGGTTGCCTCGGGTATTATATAAGCAGCCTCCTCGATTTTATTGGCCTGCAGTTTGTAACGGCCGGACTGGAGCGGCTTATTCTCTTCGTATATCCGACACTGGTATGCATCATGTCAGCCGTATGGTTCAAGGCGAAGATCAATACCATTCAATGGATTGCCCTTGTCATTACTTACGCAGGACTTACAACAGCTTTCCTGAGTGAGGCAGATCTTTGGTCCGATCAGAATGAGAATCTGGTGTATGGCGCCGTGTGCGTCTTTATCTGCGCCATTACTTATGCATCTTATATAGTGGGCAGCGGCAAGTTAATCCCGATCGTTGGCGCCTCGAAGTTTAACAGCTATGCAATGAGCTTTGCCTGCATAGCAGTGCTCGCGCATTATTTCGTGAGCGGATCTGTACAACAGCTAATGAATCTTTCTCCGATGGCCTATACATATTCGATTCTCATGGCCATCCTGGGAACAGTCATACCATCCTATCTTGTAACAGGCGGAATGAAGCGCATCGGCGCGGACAACACAGCCATCATTGGCAGCATCGGACCGGTTTCCACCCTTCTGATGGCCTACTGGTTTCTGGGAGAATCATTCTCAACAGGACAACTCTTCGGTACCGCCCTGATCCTTGTCGGGGTGACGCTGATTGGAAGGCAGAAGAGTTGATCGAATACTGTGCAGGTCAATGGATAGCCCTTGTTTAGAAGAGCCACCCATGACCAGGTTGATATCAAATGAAAATGAGAATCAGTGCAAACAGGAGTCCTGCGCCGGCGAAATACAATCCCTTCTTAAAGATGGATGTGGCAGGCAGGTACATATAAAATGCGGATATCACGAAGAACAATAGTGAAAGCCCGAAAAATATGTTCAGAAAAAACAGCGGCTGTTTAGTATCGGCCTTGTGCAGCTTGGTCATTTTTTCCAGCACATAGGGAAGCTCCTTGACCTTGATGGTTACTGCTCCGGTTGATTTGTTGTACGTCCCCTGCCTGAAGGTGGCGACATCGCCTTCCTCACTTTGAAACTTAAGTTCACGGACCCGTATCTCACGGCCCAACTCATCAGCGGTCAGATTTGGCTTTACCTGGCGTTCCATTACTTTCTCCTGCTTCAGGAAGTCAGTATCACGAAAAATCATGATGATGCCGCTGATGGCATACATGGTCATAATGCCGGTCAGGAAGTAACCGAGATAGCGGTGATAGGTCCTCATTTTCTCACTCATGGATCGTTTGGTTAAAAGGTTGCAATATATCTGAATTCGGTAATCGGCAATTGGACAACTGCCGACCGGGTAATTATTCCTGTGCAATAAATTTTTTCTTGTTGAAGACTTGGGGCGACAGGCTCTCTGCTTATATGTTCACTTTGATCGATAGGTTGATCACCCGGCCATCAAGAGGGCCCCAAATGGCTCGGAAGGTTGGTGAGGTCACAGGCCCTTCGATGAGTTTACCGTATTTGGCCTGCCGTGCATCAAAGATGTTTTCCACATTCAGCACAATGCTGCCGAACGGCACTTTCCGCTCCACCATCGCGGCCCAGAACCAGTAGTTGGGCACGCTGAAGCTGGGATAAATGGTTTGACTTCCAAAGTAATAGATGTAAGCATAGGCGCACTGGTTCGCAATCCAGCTGCCTTCCACCCCGGTGCGCCACTTGCCCTCAACAGCAAAGGCGAGCGTGGTGGAAAACTTGTCCTTCGGGTTGAAGGGCATGGGATTGTTGAGGCCGGTGTATTGCTGAATGGCTTCTGTGTGATTGTAGCCCAGATAGAGTTCCCATTGCTTCCATGTCATCTGTGCATAGGTATCGGTACCCAGTGTCTTCCCTGAATAGTTTTGATTCTCGAGGTAGGCGCGTTGTGCCAGGGTGTCAGTGACCACCCGTAGTGGATTGGTGACTTGTGCGTAGTAGAATGCCTGGTTAAGACTGACTTCCACTTCACCGAGATGCGTATTGTAGTTGATGTCCGCATTCACGCCTACAGAATGTTCTGAAGCAACAGAGGCCGCATTGTTGACGGTATAGGGCGTGGGGTCAGACTGGGCCAGGATGCTTGGTGCACGGTAACCTGCACCTGAGGCCAGGCGCACCGAAAGTTTGTCTGACGGTTTATAGAACAGGGCAATTCGCGGAAGAGGAAAAAATCCTTTGATGTTCTGGTGATCGAGACGCATGCCGGTTTCGATGGTGAATTTCGGACTGACTTCCCAATCGTCCTGGATGAAGGCCCCCACGGTAACGAAATCGTAGTCGGTCAGGGGTACGATTACATCAGACTGCCTCCGAAGCGATTCGGTTATCAGGTTCGCACCCACTACCAACGTATGTTTTCCAAGGAGTGCACGATCACTCACCTCGGAGTAGGAAGAATATTGAAGCCCCTTGTAACGGAAGTCGGGATATTCGCGATAAGGATAACTCAGATCACGGGTGAACGCGCTGAGCGCCGTTTTGAATGAGATGAGATTACGGGGCGAGGTGAAGTGGGTGTATTCGACATCCAGAACATTTCGCAGGGTTTTCTCGGTGCGAAGGTAAGAATGGGCCGGAGTGGGCTGCTCGGTAATGGCCTTCATGTCGCCCGTCTTTCTGTTGTCGATAGTGGTCGACCATCCGACATTCAGTTTGCTGTTGGTGGAAAAATCGAAAAAGAACCGGGGATGAAAGATGTAGTCTTCATGTTCCGGGATTTCACTGAAGCCATCGTTATTGACATCAATCGCCGACTTCAGATTGGCTCCTGCAAACAGCGTATATCCCACTTTCTTGCTCAGTTTCCCCGACCAAAAAGTATTGATGTTTCTCTCCTTTAGTGTGGAGGCATTCATGAGAATCGTTCCCTGCGTCTTTTCTGTGGGCTGGCGCGAGATGATGTTGATCATGCCTGCAATGGCTCCACCGCCGTAAAGAGTGGAGACCGATCCCTTGATGATTTCAACCTGCTTGAGATCGAGGGGAGGGATGGCAAGAACTCCGAGGCTTCCTGAGAATCCGCCGTACAGCGGGAGTCCGTCGCGTGCGATCAGGGTGTATTGTGGATCCAACCCTTGCATGCGGATGGCGTCGTTACCGTTGATGGGGTTGGTTCGCTGAATGGTGATCACGGCAAGGTCTCCCAGGATACTGGCGATGTTGCCGGGCACGAGCGTACTTTCTTCATCCATCTCTTCCAGGCCCAACACTTCCACCTTCAACGGCAGATCCTCAATTCTCCTGTTGGTGCGTGTGGAGGATACGATCACTTCCTCCAATTCCTCTTCAGCCGGATGGAGTGCAATATTGAAAACCTCACCGGGGTAGGGCAACGAAACGACAGCGGTTGAATCCTGGTACCCCACATAAGTCACTTTGAGCGTCACTTCCTTTCCGGGAAGGTCTTTCAGTTCTACGATGCCGTTGGGGTCGGCAGCGTCGGCCTTGTTAGTTCCTTCAGCCCTTACATTGGCTCCGGGCAGGCTCTCTCCGGTGGCTGCATCGGTGACTTTGATTTTGAGTGTATGTTGAGCGTGGGCGGCGAGGCTTTGGAAAAGAAAGAGTACAGGAAAGACGCAGAAGACAAAGTGACGGGAAATGGTCATAGATATTTACGGTGGGTTAGGTCTGACCTTGTAAGGTCTTACAATATGATCAGTATTTAAGTTTCTGCGAAATGACTATCAGGAGTAATGGAGAAACTCCGTTTGTTATTAACCCGTTAGACACAGCCGGTGCAAGTCTTATTCCATCGAGCCTGAAAAAAGTATTTCAAGGCAAATGGGGCGGCTATCTAAGTGCTTTAACTACCGGAAATATCTGGCAGGAATTACATTAATACTGTACTCACTCATTTTGACTTCCTGGCCACCATCTTGATGACCTTGTATGGCTTTAGTGAGTAATCTGCTATCGATTCCTCCTCTTTGTAAGATACGACATCAAACCGGTGACTGGTTTCAACGATGCTTTTGGTGTTGGCTTCCGTGCACCCGAAGTCAGGTCGTCCCATTTTTGCTCCGGCCTCGAGGTGAAAAAATTCGAAGACCAGGAGCCCATCAGGCTTGAGCCCCTCTGCAATCTTTCCAAACTTGTTATTGTCGCCGTCCAGGCAACCCTCATATACGTGCACGATGAGATCCCATCGGTTGGTTCCAAAATCAAGTCCTCCATGGGTGTGATGCGGGCATCGATGGTAACATGATTGCCTTTGGCTTGCTCGAGGGCATAATGAACGGCTTCGTCGGCGATATCGATGCCGGTAACTTTCCATCCTTGCTTGGCCAGGAACACCGAATTTCTGCCCTGCCCCATTCCGATATCAAGCGCGGTTCCCTTCTTCAACCCTTTCTCTGTTTGTACCAGCAATGCGTTGGGGTTCCTGTTAAAGCGGTAAGCCGTATCATGAACGAGCGACTTGTTCCAGCGTGCCCGCTCTTTTTCGTGCTCATCGCCGGAGGACAGAGAGGCCTGGCCAAAGCAAAGTGACGTGAAGAAAAGGGATAAGGGGAGTAGGAGATTTTTCATACTGGTAATTTATGTCAATGAAGAAAAAGCAGGAAATGGGCTCATCAGTTCAGAGTCGCAAATTCATTGTGAGATAAACTCTGCCTTCCAGAATGCCCGTAAAGCTTATTCAGATCTTGAATGAACTCAAGCGTGAACCATAAAAATAAAAAGGGGCTGTCTCAAAAGGGC
>JAFEAM010000013.1:0-15627 GCA_018266395.1 Bacteroidota bacterium
CGGATCTTGAGCGCACGCTCCGGCACACTGAATTCTGTGAGGATCAGAATATCGAAGGGCATCAGACGTTCCGCACCGCACTACCCATACGGCCAGTGGGACATGAGTTCTATGCAGCAGCAGATGGCCAACTCGGCGGCATCCTCAAAGTTTATCGCGATTGGCGGATCAGCGGGGACAGGAGGTGGCTGGAGAGGATGTATCCACTGGTGAAGGTAAGCATGGACTATTGCATCAAGACCTGGGACCCGCGGCACCGTGGTGTACTGGAAGAGCCTCATCACAACACCTATGATATCGAATTCTGGGGACCTGATGGCATGTGCACATCTTTCTATCTGGGCGCACTGTCTGCGTTTATGGAGATGAGCAAAACATTGAAGAAGGACTTCAAACTGTACAAGACGCTCTATGATTCGGGAAAGAAAGTCCTGGAAACCGACTTGTACAACGGTGAGTACTTCTTCCAGAAAATACAGACCGAGGGTCTCACTTCGCCTGATCCGACTGATCCTTCGAGCAAGAGTTATGGCGGCGGATATTCTGATGAAGCAAAAGCTTTGTTGAAGAAGGAGGGCCCAAAGTATCAATACGGCAGCGGTTGTCTTTCAGATGGCGTGCTGGGTGCCTGGATGGCCCGGGTATGCGGATTGAAAGACATTATGGATCCTGCAAAGACCAAAAGCCACCTGATGTCCGTGCATCGCTATAATTTCAAGAAGGATTTGAGTCAGCATGCCAATCCGCAGCGGCCGTCTTATGCCATGGGAGACGAAGGCGGATTGCTGCTATGCACGTGGCCCAAAGGGGGAAGACTTTCACTTCCATTTGTGTACAGCGATGAAGTGTGGACTGGCATAGAGTACCAGGTGGCTTCACACCTGGCCATGACGGGGGCAGTCAGCGAATGCCTTGATATTGTAAGAGCCTGCCGTGACCGATATGATGGAAGATTCCGCAATCCTTTTAATGAATATGAATGCGGCCACTGGTATGCTCGCGCACTGAGCAGTTATGGGCTGCTCCAGGGTCTCACCGGCCTCCGGTATGACGCTGTAGAGAAGACACTTTATGTTGACTCCAGGGTAGGTGACTTCACTTGTTTCCTCTCCACCCAGACCGGCTTCGGCACCGTGAACCTTACTGGCAAGACCGCGAAGGTGAATATGGTGATGGGAACATTGGCGGTTGACAAAGTAGTTGTAGCCTAGCTTATAATTTTTGTTGCGAATGGAGGTTGCCGCCTCAATACCGCGTGCATAACGCGGCACGCTGATTATATTTGAGCGGGCAATCAAATCATCCATGATCCACTTTTCATCATTCAAGCTCGAAAACGGTCTGCAGGTATATGTGCACGAAGATAAAAGTGTTGACATTGCTGTGATGAACATCCTGTATGATGTGGGATCGAGGGATGAGAATCCAAATAAGACAGGTTTTGCTCATCTCTTTGAACATCTCATGTTCGGCGGGTCGAAGAATATTCCCAGTTATGATGAACCCCTCCAGCTGGTGGGAGGAGAGAATAATGCGTTCACCAGCACCGACATCACCAACTATTATTTGACGGTTCCGGCCACCAACCTGGAAACCGGATTCTGGCTGGAGAGCGACCGCATGCTCTCTTTGTCATTTGATCCGGAAGTGCTCGAGGTACAGCGAGGTGTGGTCATTGAAGAATTCAAGCAGCGTTATCTGAATCAGCCATATGGAGATGTGTGGCTGAAACTCCGGCCATTGGCGTACCAGGTTCATCCTTATCAATGGGCCACCATCGGTAAGGAGATCAGCCACATCGAACAGGCGACCCTGGATGATGTCCGGGATTTCTTTTTTCATCACTACCTGCCATCCAATGCAGTGCTCGTGGTGGCAGGAAAGGTGAATCACGATCAGGTGAAGGAATTGGCAGAGAAATGGTTTGCCCCGATTCCGTCGCCAGCCAAGCCGGCAAGAAAGATTCCCACAGAACCAGCGCAGAAGCAGAAGCGCACACTAACGGCCGATGCGCAGGTGCCCGCCCATGCATTATATAAGGCGTTTCATTCTCCGGGACGCTTTCATCCGGATTACTATGCCGTTGACCTTCTTGGGGACATCATGGGCAGAGGACAATCCAGCAGACTGTACAACACATTGGTGCGGGAAAAGAAAGTGTTCACAGGTGTGGGAGCCTATGGTACGGGCACCATCGATCCGGGTTTGTGGGTAGTGAGCGGAAGACTCAGCGACGGCGTCAGTCTTGAAGATGCGGAGAGAGCTGTTGATGAGCTGCTCCACGAAGTGGTTGCAAAGGGGGTGACAGAAGAAGAATTGGCGAAAGTGAAGAATCAGGCGGAAGCCACCCTGCAATTTGATGAAGTGGAGGTGATGAACAGGGCGATGAACCTTGCCTTTGCCTCCCTCTCTGGCGATGCCAGCCTGGTCAACCATGAGGCAGAGAAAATCCGGAAAGTCACCACCGCTGACATTCAGCGTGTCGCCAAATCGATTTTGCAGGAAGAAAACTCCAGCGTCATGTACTACAGGGCATCGGGAAAGAAGGGAAGTTAATGAGCATCCATTGGTTTACCTTTGACAGATGAAGATCAGAGTCGGTTTCGGATTTGACGTTCATCCGCTTGAAGCAGGGCGGGCGCTGTGGCTCGGAGGAATTCAATTGCCTGCGGAAAAGGGAGCTGTGGGTCACTCTGATGCAGATGTGCTTATTCATGCCATATGTGATGCGTTGCTCGGGGCCGCCAACATGCGGGATATCGGCACACATTTTTCAAACAAGGACCCGCGGTGGGCAAACAAGGACAGCAAGTACTTTCTGGAAGAAGTGATCCGGATGATCGGATCCAAAGGGTGGAAGGTCGAGAATGTGGATTGTACCCTTGTGCTGGAGGAACCAAAAATCAAACCTCATATTGAGGATATGCAGGAAGTGCTTGCGCCCATTATGCAGATCGACAAGGATGACATTTCGATCAAGGCTACTACCAACGAAAAGCTTGGATACGTTGGGCGAACGGAAGGCGTGAATGCCTACGCGGTGGCACTGATTTCCAGGCATTGAAATGGATGACATCAAAATCATCACCACAGAAGACGGTTCCCATTCTCTTCTGAACACATCCCTTCAGGAGACCTATCACAGTATTCATGGCGCGGTTCAGGAATCGCAATATGTGTTTATCAGGCACGGACTGGACTACTGGTTGAAGAGCCAATCTCAGAAAAAAGTAAGGATTCTCGAGGTTGGGTTTGGTACAGGGCTCAACGCACTTCTTACATGGCTCTATGCTATAGAGCATCAATTGGAAATTGTATACTATTCGTGGGAGACACGACCATTGTCTCCGGAGATTACAAGGCAACTAAACTATGCCAATGATTCACGCGCGACTGGTTTATTCAATACATTGCATCAATCTGCCTGGAACAAGGAAGAGAGATTGAGTGAGAACTTTGTGTTATGCAAGGTGCAGGACAGTATTCTTACTGGCACACTTCATGGCGGTCCCTTCGATATTATTTATCATGACGCTTTTGCTCCTTCAAAACAGCCGGAAATGTGGACTTTAGGTATTCTGAAGAAAGTTACCGATACACTGAGTCCAGGCGGTGTGTGGGTTACCTATTGTGCCAGAGGACAGGTGAAGCGTGACCTGATATCCCTCGGTTTGCGGGTGGAGAAGTTACCTGGCCCGCCCGGCAAGCGGGAAATGCTGAGGTCAATACGTGAACGGTCTTTAACTGCATAAGGAAATCTTTGGTATTGTGAACGGGGGAACTAACTTTCTCAGGTGCGCCTTCATTCCAAATTGAAAATAGCAGTTATCGTTTATTTTCTATCCCTTTCATCAGGAGTGTATGCGCAATCCGTGGAAGATATCAGGATGGACGGAACAGAGGCAGGGAAGCCGCTCATAAAGGTGCTTTCAGAACTCGAGCAGAAATACCCGGTTCAATTCTTCTATCTGTCAGAGTGGCTGGAGCCCTTTCAGGTGGAACAATCCCACAAAGGACTCACTGTTGTTGAGTTATTGCGCGACCTCTTTAAGGGGACCGAACTGGATGCAGTGGTCATGGATCCTCATTACCTGGTAATTGTCAAAGATCCCCGGACCGACATGAACCGAAAGACCCTCATGAATGTGGCGGCCAGGGCACAAAAATCCATTGAGAAAGTGCAGGTGGGAGATCCCAGGAATGTGAAGAAGGGTGCCACGTTTATTCTCAGAGGTAAGATAACCGATGGTGGTTCGGGACAAGCTTTGGTCAATGCGTCCGTTTCTGTATCCGATCTTCAACAGGGAACAACAACCGATGGCACCGGACAGTTTGAAATAAAGATACCTGCCGGAAGTCATGTGGTGAGTTTCTCTTATCTGAATTATGAAGAAAAAATAGTTGACCTCGGTCTATACGCCGACGGGGAAATGAAAGTCATTCTCGAGGAACAGCCCACCATTCTGGATGAGGTTGTAGTATCGGATGTAGCCGCAAACCGGGCCACCACTAGCAGGGTTGGGCAAACCCAGATCAGTATACGGGAAATCAAACGGGCGCCCTCTCTACTTGGGGAAGCGGATCTGATCAAACAAATACAGGTTCTTCCCGGCGTAACCACAGCTGGCGAAGCAGCATCCGGTTTCAATGTGAGAGGCGGCGGCGTGGATCAGAACCTGATACTGTATGATGGCATTCCCATATTCAACAGCTCACATGCTTTTGGGTTCTTTTCAGCTTTTAACTCGCAGGCGATCCGGGATGTGTCTTTCTATAAGGGTGGGATCCCAGCAGAGTATGGAGGAAGAATATCATCCGTGCTGGACATCCGCTCACGCGAAGGAGACGGACAAAAGTGGAACGGCAGCGGTGGAATCGGTCTCATCTCCAGTAACCTCCTGCTCAATGGCCCGATAGTGAAAGACAAGACCACGCTGTCCATATCGGCGCGAAGCACCTATTCGGACTGGCTCATAAACACCATCAAGACCAATTACGCGGATCTTCAGAACAGCACCGTCCTTTTTTATGATGGAGCCGTCAAAATGGCGCATCAGTTCTCGCCGAACACCAAGCTGACCGCTTCTTACTATGCAAGCCGGGACGAATTCCGGCTTCAGGGCGATACCACTTACAGTTGGAGGAACCAGGCAGGATCAATCCGGCTGGATCATCAGTTTGACGAAAATCTCAGCGCCAACCTGACCCTGGGCGTGGGGAGCTACTCCTATGCACTTTTGGATCAAAACCCAGGCAATGGCTTCAATCTTTCCTACCGCATCACCTACCCCATGATGAAGGCTGAGTTTCACCTTCAGCGCGGGAAGCACCGGCTCACCTTCGGCGATCAACTCTATTATTACGACTTCAATCCCGGTACCCTGTCGCCATCATCACCGACTTCGAATATCGCCAACATACAAATGGAGAAACAGTACTCAGTCGAGAATGCGGTCTTTGCCGGTGATGCGATTAACCTTGGCGAAAAATATTTTCTTGAAGGAGGAGTCAGATTTTCTTCCTTCAGCGCCAAAGGCCCCGCATCGGTGTACACCTATGAGCCCGGGCAGCCAAAATCGGTCAACACTATTACTGACACCTTGCACTTTGCTGCGGGACAGAACATCAAGACCTATTTCGGCATTGAACCAAGACTGGCACTGCGATATTCCCTTAGCTCCAATACTTCCATCAAAGCAAGTTATCAGCGCACCTATCAGTATCTTCATCTGGTAACCAACACTACCGCGGTAATGCCCATCGATATCTGGCAACCCAGTGGTTATTACTTCAAGCCGCAACACGCAGACCAGCTTTCCCTTGGATGGTACCATGCCGCCTCCAGCGCCATGTATGAATTTTCTATAGAGGGATATTATAAATTGATTCAAAACCTGCTTGATTTCAAAGACGGTGCGAGACTCATATTGAACTCTCACCTGGAGACCGATCTTCTGCAGGGAAAGGGCAGAACCTACGGTGTTGAACTTTCGGCAAACAAGGTATCAGGCAGACTTACAGGCTCGGTCAATTATACTTACTCAAGATCCCTGCGAACTATCAGTGGGCCTACTTCACAGGAGTCGGTGAATGATGGGGCAGAGTATCCGTCGAACTTTGATCAACCCAACATTGTCAACCTCACCTGGAAGTACGGAATTTCAAGGAGAATCTTCTTCACAGGCTTCTTCACTTATCATACCGGCAGGCCCGTGACCATCCCGCTTTCTGTTTCGATAGTGGATAACACCGTGGTGGCCAATTTCTCCGACCGCAATGCTTATCGCATACCTGACTATAACAGGCTGGACCTCGCCCTCGTATTTGAAGGAAACCATAAAAGGAAGAAATTCTGGGACGGCACCTGGACCATATCTGTTTACAATGTGTATGGCCGGAAGAATCCATACACTGTGTTTTTCCGACCAGGCGATCAGGGCGCTCTTCAGCCCTATCAATTGTCCATCATCGGTGCACCGTTGCCTTCCATTTCTTACAGTTTCAAATTCTGAATATGAAGAGGAAGATCATTCCCATATTATACCTGCTGATTACTGCCTGCGTCGATCCTATCAAGTACGCTGTGCCGGCATCAGACACACAACTGGTGGTGGATGGCGTGATCACAGATGAGGCAGGCCCTTATACGGTCAGGCTCACCAGGACACTGCCCGTTGATGCTTACTTGCAGAACCAGGTGGAAGTAACCGGTGCGATGATTACAGTAAGGAGCAATGCTGGTGAAGTTGAACTACTGAAGGAAGTTTCACCCGGTGTGTATCAGACCGCGACGCTGCAAGGCAAGGTGGGTCGGATTTACTCGCTGGAAATTCTGGTTGACAAAAAGACGTACCGTTCTGACGGGGAAGAGATGCCGCCTCCGGGGGCAATTGACAATCTGAGATTCGAATTCACGCCCTACACAAAGATTGAAGGCGGCGTGCAGAAGAATGCCGACCGTTTCAACGTATTCCTGGATTCGAAAGGAGCACCGGGTGTGAGCAATTACTTACGCTGGAGGCTGACGGGTACTTACAAGATTGAGACATTCCCCCAATTGCACATGATTGGCTCTCTTTCACCTACCGGCACTACGGTATTTGTTCCTGACCCTTTGCCTTGTAGTGGCCCTCCGCCTGCAGAATGCGTCTGCTGCAAATGCTGGATAACAGATTACAACGCGCCTACTGTTTCAGATGATCAGCTTATATCAGGAAGCCGGTTTGCCGGTGTAATGATTGGCATTGTACCCGTGACCAGAAGAACCTTTTATGACAAATACTACATAGAGGCAGAGCAGATGTCGCTGACCCCAGCGGCATTCACTTACTGGAAACTTGTGCGTGCGCAGACTGACGGCGCCACCAGTCTTTTCCAGCCCCCACTGGCTAATATAAAAAGCAATGTTCACTGCATCTCGAATCCGGAAGAGTTCGTAAGGGGATTTTTCATGGCGGCTTCGGTCACGAGAAAATCCACTTTCATCACGAAGGATGATTTGCCGTACAGACCTGCCTTTATTGATACGCTGACCAGCAGCTGCCTGACAGCCGCCAGAACGGCAACTACAGTCAAACCTTCCTTCTGGCCATGAGGATACTGGCCATCATATTGTTTGTCGTGGGGACATCCATTGCTGCACATGGTCAGGGCCTCATTGAGAAGTATGATCAATGGAAGGCCAATTGGCCCCGAGTAATGCCTTTGGCGATTCTCGACCGTCAGAATTACACGCCCGGCGATTCCGTATTTTATAAAGTGTACTTTCTGACAGAGGATTTTAGAAAAGTGGAGGGCAGGAGAGTCATCCACCTTACACTGGTCAACCATTTGGGTAAGGCATGTGCGATTTCAGATGCTCCTGTAAAGGATGGCGTAGGCCATAATCAATTTGTGCTGCCCGATACGTTAGGGGAAGGATTTTACCGATTGACCTTCTCGCATGAATGGATGGATCAATATCAGCCCGACGAATATTATCAGGAAGAAATCAGGGTGGTGACTGGGCACCGTATCAATCGACGAGTTTCTGATGAAATTCGATTCTTTCCTGAAGGGGGTTCATTTGTCTCCGGCGTTCTGAACCGAATGGTTGTAACAGGGCCGCCCGATCTGCACGGTGAACTTCAGGATGATGCAGGAAACACACTGACTTCAGTACGCCTGAACGGGCATGGTATCGGATCAATCACCTTCACTCCTCAGCCAGGGAAAAAGTACAAACTTGCCTTCAAGGGCAGGAAGCATGATCTTCCGGAACCATCGGCGGATGGCCTCACGATTCTGCTCAACCAGGGGACTAATGGCACTTTGCGGGTACTGATGTCGGTGCCGCATGAATCGGCGGTCAAAAGGGAAGAGCTCGCGGTTGTACTTGCTTCAAGGGGAACAATCTACTACACATCACAGGTGAAGTGGGGCAGCAATGATTTTATTTCGTTTCAGATTCAGGGTCAGGATATGCCGCGTGGGCCTGCACTATTGTCGGTTGTGAACCCGCAGACCGGAAGGACCTACCTCAGCCGCTGGACCTTTATTCAAAAACCGCTTCCGACTTCTTTCGAGATGAGAACAGAACCCCATGAAATCAGCAGGCGTGGGGCAGTTGGTGTGACGCTGACACAAGCTCAGGATGGCTCAAAGCTTCCGGAAGAGTTTCTGATTTCGGCCAGCCAAGATGACTCCGATTCCACGTTTTCTTTTGGCGACAAGATGCTGGTTGCTGCGGCAGGCTTTGATGCTGCCTCATTTGCACTTGACGCAGGTGAAGCGCCAGATCTCTGGATGCTTACGCAGCAAGGACCGCTCTCCCCGTGGGAGCAGATTGTCAGGGGCAGCTACAGCAGGCCGGCGCCCATGAATACGCTTTTGCATAAGATGGGAAGGGCTGTCTTTGCTGATACAGGCAAGCCGCTTCCGGATTCATCCAGATTGGATGTGCTGCTGATGAGAGAGCTTGTCAATTATGAATTGATTATTGTAAGAGATGGAGCAACGGAGTTTCCATTTCTGTTTGATTTTTGGGGCAAGGATGAAATGCTGTACAAGGCTGAGTACAGGGGAGAGGAATTGAGGAATGTCAGCTTTAACTGGTTGCCCAACCGTGGTCCCTGGCGTCCGGCATCCGGGCACATTGTCCTTGATGAGGAGGAACCTTACGTTTCATATGTCGGGAAACTGAGGAGGATTCAAGAGTCCTATTCATTCTATCATCAGCCTGACACGGTGGCCGGAAAGACGGAGAATCCCAATGCGTTGGTGGAAGATGAACTGATGGGAGCGGATGTGACAATAAAAATTCAGGACTATCTCATCTTCCCTACCATGGAGGAGACAATCAGGGAGATCATTCCGTACCTGAGACACCGGAAGCACAAGGGCGTATCGGTTGTAAGGGTTGTGTATTCTGATCATGATAACTATACGACGGGTGACCCACTCTATATAATCGACGGCATTATCACTACGCGCACCGACTTCTTTTTGAGTTTGAAACCTTCAGATATTCTCACGATCAAAATAGTTACGGACCAGATGAAGCTGAGGAGATTTGGGACGATGAGTGCAAATGGGGTTGTACTGGTGCACACAAAGGGCATCGATTTAACTCCATTGAAAAAGATCAATTCAGTTGTTGGCGTTGATGGATTCAGCAGGGCTGTAGAATGGCGCGCTCCGGTTCAAAAGCAAGGTGATGACCGAACGCCTGATTTCAGGTCAATGATCTTCTGGCAGCCTTCATTGAAGGGAGCGGTTCACTTTGAAGTCAATCTCTCCGACCAACTGGGACCTATCCGGATTCGGGCGACAGGCCTTGGGACTGATGGTCAGTTTCATCAAGCCAGTCGGCGGGTAGAGGTAAAATTCAGGAATCCCTAAAATTGAATCACTCCGTCCGGAGTGACGGCCATCGTAAGCTGGATGTCGTGTTTGTCTGTGTCATCGATCTCATCCACAGGGCCGAAGAGTGAAAGGCCTACCTTAATGGTCTCGTTCCTGCATGCAGCCAGAAACCTGTCATAATAACCCTTGCCATAGCCAATGCGGTGGCCTCTCTTGTCGAATGCGAGCAGAGGTACGATAACCATGTCAATACGTTCAGAGGGGGTGGGCACGCCTTGTTTTGGTTCAGGGATTCCCAACGAATTTGTTTCAACCTGATGGAGGCCTTCGAAATAGAAGTTTTCGAGATTACCATCGGCGGTCATCCGGGGTATTGAAAGGCGTACGTTCGGGAACTCTCTTCGGATCCGATCCAGCATCTGCCAGGTGTCCGGCTCGTGATTGCGGGCAATAGGGAGATAAGTGTGCAGCACCTTTACAAATGAGAGGTCTATCCCCGCAAAGAAGTGATGATACACTTGAAGATTAAGACGGGCATATTCATCCTCGGAAAGCCTCCTTCTTTTATCAAGAAAAGTCTTTCGGAGGATTGCCTTATTCATATCGCAGAACGTTGAACGAGAAATCGAACGGACTCAACAATCCTGCAACCTGTCTGATAAAGGTCGGGTCCTGCTGGAAGAAATTCAGAAAATTGTCTGTGCGTTCCTGCAAGCCGTTTGAAGGGAATAGGGTGTCTTTGACCTGTTCAATCTGCCGTAACCGGTCTGTGTGGTTACGCTTTTCGGCACGAAGCATTTTCTTTTCAATCTTCTCCAGCGCGTGCTGCAGACGGGCGGCCTCGGCCTTGACCATTGGCCCAAGGGTAGGATCGATGGCTGTGGTCCGCTGTTCAATACGGCTCATCATGCTCATGGATTCTTTCAATTCATCACTCACGGTAAGAGAGTGTCCGGAGTGAGCGGATACCCAGCTATTGAAGATGTCGTTCTTTTCTCCGAAGTAATGTTCGATCCCGAGGCCGGTCTTGTCCAGTTTTCTTCCTGTGGCCGCGTCTATGACCAGCGCAAAATTTCTTGGTAAAAGAACAGGGAAGGGTACCTTGAAATGATCAAATACGGGCTTCAGCTGAAGCCAGTACACCAACTCTGCCGGTCCACCCACATATGCCAGGTTGGGGAGGATAAGTTCCTCATACAGCGGGCGAAGAATAACATTGGGACTGAACTTTTCGGGAGAAGCTCCAATCTGAGAACGGAGTTCGTCCGCGGAGAATTTGAGATTTGTGTCAACTACGGTAAAGCCGTCACCGGAAGATTCAATCCTGCCGCGAAGGTCTTTGTCGAGATAGAAGAAGTTGATTTCCCTTGGATTCACCTGGGGATGAAAACCGAGTCTCTCCAGTTGCTGGTTGGCCAGGGTTACCTTCTTGTATGCATTGTGCGAGAAGAGGTCATCCTCAATCACTTTGGTCAAAGACTGCTTCAGTTCTCTTTCGTCTGCATCCACCACGATCAGCCCTTCTTCGCCAAACAACCGGTTGACATAGTGTCTAACTGCGCCCGCCAATGTCTTGTGCTTCTTATAGGCATCACGAAAGATGGAGATATCGCCGGGAACATTCTGAAGCAGCTGATCAAGATCCCTGGTTTCAAAACGGCCTACAGCGCCTGTCTGCTTTGTTTCCCATACATACTTCTGGCCGTACAAACGGAAGGATTTGATTTCCTCGTAGTCGTGATCTTCGGAGGCCATCCAATAGACCGGAACAAAATGGCTGGCTGGATATCGTTGCCTCAGTTCACGGCAGGCGTTAATTACGGTGAGTATTTTATAAATAAAATATAGAGGGCCTGTGAAGATGTTCAGCTGGTGCCCAGTGGTTACGGTGAAAGTATTTTCAGAGCGAAGGCTTTCAATGTTGGCTTTAACCTTCTCGGGTACAGGGGTCAGTGAAGCGTACTGACGGGTAAGGGTATCAGCAAGTACAGCGCGTTGTGATGCCGGGAATGTCTTTGCCTTGGTGGCAATCACCTTTCCAAAATTACCGGGATCAGGGAATGTCTCGTAGTATGGCTTCAGGGATGGATCCCCTTCAATGTAACGGAGAAAGAATTCAGAAAATGCATGCGTACTTCGGAAGGGAATCGTCTGCCGTTTCATTATGCACTACAGGAATTAAGTAGGAGATACATAGCCCGAATAACGGCAATTTTCAGATAAGGTTAGGAGTTTATTATCTCGCCGTGCAAATCGAATTCTGACGCCGAGGTAATCCTGACCATCACAAAGTCACCGGTTCTCAGGTATTCATTTGATGCAATAATAACTTCATTGTCGACCTCAGGTGAATCGAACTCCGTTCTTCCCACATATTGTCCGCCTTCCCTGCGGTCGATCAGCACCTTCATGATTTGGCCGACCTTTAGTTCATTCAGTTCCAGTGAAATTCCTGCTTGAAGTTCCAGCAGTGACTCCATGCGTTGCTGCTTAACTTCAGCGGGCACATTGTCCTCCATGGTATAGGAGTGGGTGTTTTCTTCATGGGAGTAAGTGAACACACCCATTCGGTCAAACCTTGAGTTTTCTACAAACGTCATCATTTCTTCAAAATCATCTTCGGTCTCACCAGGATGTCCGGCAATAAGGGTTGTACGAATAGCTACCCCGGGTACTTTTGAGCGAATGGTTTTCAGGAGGGCTTCCGTCTTTTCGCGGGTGGTTCCCCGTTTCATCAGTTTCAAAATCCTGGTGGAGCCATGCTGAAGCGGTATGTCCAGGTATTTGCAGACTTTGGGATGGGAGGCCATGACATCCAGTACGTCCTCTGGAAACCCCGTAGGGAAGGCATAGTGAAGTCTGATCCAATCAATTCCGTCCACGTCGCCCAAACGGTTTAGCAGCTCGGCGAGGTTCCTCTTCTTATACAAGTCGAGGCCGTAGTACGTGGAGTCCTGGGCGATCAGCAATAATTCGCGTGTACCTTGCCTGGCAAGATTGGTTGCCTCTTTGACAAGTTCTTCAACAGGTCGCGAAATGTGTTTGCCGCGCATGAGCGGTATGGCACAGAAGGAGCAGGGCCTGTCACAGCCTTCTGAAATTTTCAGGTAGGCATAGTGACTCGGATTGGTAAGAATTCGTTCCCCGATCAGTTCATGCTTGTAGTTTGCATTCAACTGCTTCAGCAGGCGTGAAAGGTCCCGTGTTCCAAACCATGCATCGACATCCGGGATTTCTTTTTCAAGCTCATCTTTGTAGCGCTGGGAAAGGCATCCGGTTACATATACTTTTTCAACCAGGCCTTCTTCTTTGGCGTCTACATATCGTAAAATCGTATCGATGGATTCCTGCTTGGCGTTGTCAATGAATCCGCAGGTATTGATGACAACGATGTTCGCATCATCCTTTTTTGACTCATGGACAGCATCAATGCCGTTGCCTTTCAGTTGGGTCAGCAATACCTCGGAGTCGACAGTATTCTTTGAACAACCCAGCGTGACGATGTTCACCTTAGTCTTCTTGTTGCCCTTTGCCCGCACGGTACGATTATTGATTGAGGATGCAAAAATAAGTCCTTTGAGGCCCGAACCTTTATATTTGAAAATAAATTCCCGTTTGTGAGATTTTTGTTCCTGGGACTGCTGTCTCTTGTATTTTCCTCCTGTTTAACGCCTCCGGATTGCCTGGTAACGGCAACGAACAGACTTACCATCCATTTCTATAAGAAAGTGGTGACCAGTTCCAGGGTCTCATATAAGGATACGGCAATGAATTTTCTTTATATCAAGGTCTCCGGAACGGACAGCATCTATTATCAGAATGCGACAACTGCACTGGTAAAGTTGCCCGTAAATACCAAAACTGGCAGTACGACTTTTACACTTTATCAGCCAGGAAAGTCGGACACCATAGCCGTAACCTACCAGGCGAGAAATCTTATGATCAGCCCTGAATGCGGAGCCTACGTGTACTATCAGAATCTTTACGTTCCCGGCAGCAGTTACGCGAATGTTGTGATAGCATCCAATCTTTTGTCAACCAGTGTAGCGACCAATATTGAAGTCAGGTTTTAACATATTGCTCATAATATTTCTGGTCTGCATCCTGGGTGATGTTTGGGCACAGCAACCTGCCCCTGCAGAAATTTCTGCGCCAGCGGATACGACGTCTCGGCAGCGTGAGACCGATACTTTGAAACAAAAGTTTTACCCACGCGCGATACGTTTTGGCACGGATATACTGGCCCTGGTTAAATCTGCCGTGGTATCCGGTTACGGTGCTTACGAATTGAATGCCGACGTGGACTTCGGAAAATACTATTTGGCAGTAGACCGGGGGCGCGTTCAACGTGACTATACGATCTCCAATGGAGGAGACTATCACATGAATGGAACCTACTGGAGAGTGGGTTGGGACGCCAATCTTCTCAAGCAGGATCCGGACAGAAATATGATCTTCCTGGGCATTCGATATGGGTGGGCGTCGTTCCAGGAGACCATGTCGATTTCTGTGAAAGATCAGGTTTTTGGTGACCACATAAAGGATCTATCCAATCCGAACGTGCGCGCAGCCTGGGCCGAATTGACCGGTGGATTAAGAATCAGAATGTGGAATCAGATCTGGATGGGGTATACGGCCAGGTTCAAATTTGCGCCTTCAGTAAAAGGGAGCGATGCTTTTGATACATATGAAATTCCAGGCTACGGGCTCAGAGCTGAATCGCTCTACTGGGGATTCAACTATCAGGTATTCTATAAGATACCTTTTAAGAAACAGAAATAGTCAGTTGCGGTGAAAGAGTGACTCAACAAAAGCCTCGCGGTTGAATACCTGCAGGTCTTCAATTTTTTCGCCAACACCGATGTATTTGACAGGAATCCTGAATTCATCTGAAATCCCAATGACTACGCCTCCTTTGGCAGTGCCGTCAAGCTTGGTGATGGCAAGGGCCGTAACATCTGTGGCCTTTGTGAATTCCTTTGCCTGAATGATAGCATTCTGTCCTGTGCTGCCATCCAGCACCAGAAGTACTTCGTGTGGCGCTTCGGGTATTACCTTCTGGATCACCCGGCGGATTTTCGAAAGTTCTGCCATCAGGTTCACTTTGGTGTGAAGGCGCCCTGCCGTGTCTATGATAACGACATCAGCATTTTCATTGACCCCCTGCTGAACAGTGTCAAACGCAACGGCAGACGGATCTGCATTCATGCCTTTGGAGACAACGGGAACGCCAACCCGGGTCCCCCACAATTTCAATTGATCCACAGCTGCGGCCCGGAAAGTGTCTGCGGCACCCAATACAACCTTCTTTCCACGCCTTGCAAGCTGGGCGGCCAGTTTGCCAATGGTAGTGGTCTTGCCGACTCCGTTAACACCCACCACCATGATTACATAGGGTTTGATATCTGCAGGGATTTCGAAATCGGCTTGTTCCTGTCCTGGTTCCTCGGCCAGCAGTGCGGCAATTTCTTCACGAAGAATGCGCTCCAGCTCCGCTGTTCCTGTGTATTTGTCTTTGGCAACCCGGGCTTTTATCCTGTCAATGATCTTGAGGGTGGTCTCAATGCCGACATCAGAACCCACCAGAATTTCCTCAAGCTGATCCAGCACCTCATCGTCGACGGTGGATTTTCCCACCAGGGCACGCGTAAGCTTACCAAAGAAGCTCTCCTTCGTTTTGGAAAGGCCCTTGTCGAGTGACTCCTTGTTTTCCTTTGAAAACAGATTGCTGAAGAGGGACATCTTGCTGGGAATAAAAAAGTCCCTGTTCGGGACTTCTTAATG
>JAFEAM010000013.1:15726-53365 GCA_018266395.1 Bacteroidota bacterium
ACTTTTGCATAGTTCTTACCGTCCGACTTCTTTAATGATGCAACAACTTTCTTTGCCATGGTTACTTAATTTCTTTGTGAACAGTGTACTTCTTCAATACCGGATTGTATTTCTTCAATTCAATGCGTTCGGTAGTGTTCTTGCGGTTCTTGGTGGTGATATAGCGACTCATGCCAGGGAGACCTGTAGCCTTGTGCTCAGTGCACTCCAGAATCACCTGAATACGATTTCCTTTTTTTGCCATGGTTCGGAGCTTTAAAGTTGATTAAACGGCCATTCCTTTTGCGCGTGCTTCCTTCAGCACCGTAGAAATACCCTTGTTGTTGATGGTCTTCAGCGCCTTGGCAGACACTTTCAGGGTCACCCACTTATTCTCCTCCGGAATGAAGAAGCGTTTCGTTTGAAGATTCGGATAGAACTTCCGCTTGGTCTTGTTATTCGCGTGAGAAACCTTATTTCCAATCTGGGGACGCTTTCCGGTGATTTCACAAACCCTTGCCATACTCTTTGATTTTTTGGTCCTTTTCTTAAAAAGGAGTGCAAATATCGTGAAGATGCCCCTAATAATCCAAAGCAGGCCATAAAATTGTGAAAAGGCGCGAATAGGCTGTTTTGAGGGGCATAAGGCTATAAAGCAGGAAAGCCCGCCAAAGCGGGCCTTCCATCAGGAGTGGGTGGATTCTACTCCAAGACCACCTTTCCAAACCATAAAACCTTGCCAGGCTTGTCGGTACCCAGGTATACAATTGCGTTGTCTTCCTTGATTGGAAGGATTCCGTGGCGCCTGTGGAGATAATAGGTTGGTTTGTCCTTCACCAGTCCAAACTGCACAAAGTCTCCTATTTCACCGCTCTTTGCGTCAATGCGGGCAACGCTGGGGTAAAGGAGGGCCCGTGTGATTTTACGATCACCTTCTTTTTCATCTGCAAACCCATTCATTTCATAGATGGTCCAATAAAAGCATCCCTTTCCAATACTGCCCCACATACCCGTAGGAGCATAGGTTGCAGACTTTTGATTCTCTTCTCTTCTAACGCCGTATTGTGATAACAACACACCTTGATTGTCAAAGTGGAACATAATGGGATCACGATACGATCTTCTTCTTACTTTATTCTGGGTGACCCACTCATAGTTCTGTCCGGCAATGACCACCGCACCATCGGGCAACAATTTTGCGAAGGCAAGTCGGATGCGTTTTCCGTCATAGGAGGGAGTCTTCTTTTGTGATGGAGGAGTTTTCAGTTTGGCGTCAAACTCATCAAGGTTGGTAGTGGTGAGGTATTCAATCTTCTGGTTGGTAATCTTGGCCATCTGGAAGAGTTTCCACTTCTTGTTTTCCACATTGGATTTGCTCATCACCTGATCATAGTACTTACCTTCATTCGCAGGCCCCATCAGGAAAATGGAATTCTCGGTATAAATAACTTGACGCACGTCCCAAACTGAAGCCTTCGTTTGAAGGGGTATTTTCTCAGTAATTACTCCGTTGTTATTGATCCTCCAAAAAATATAGCTGTGCTCATCCGCATCAGCTTTTTTGCCAAGTGATGAGGCGGCAAAAAGAATGGCTATGTCACTGTTGCTGAGATTGCCATCATCGTCCTCTGCTTCACCCCCCTCTTCTTCTTCCTCTCCTTCTTCTTCGTCGCCTGAATTATCATCATCGGCCGCCATTGGCATATAGCCGCTGTATACTATTGTTTTGGGGTCATCGAACTTGGCCACATCGGTCAGTTTCATGTTTAGACTTTTGTCAATCATCATGAAACTGTATTCATTGGGGGTCGCATTTTTGCCTTTACCGCCAACCATAGCCAGTACTTCACCGGTTTCGTCATTTTCCCAACGCCTTACCAATGTATACTTGTTACCCATTTCATCTTTTGGCTTGATTTTCTCCAGCAGCTTTTTCTTCTTGTTGTATCCTCCGAAGAACCAGTCCCAGGTGTACGTGATTAGCTTCTTTTTGATGACGAAGGTACCTACGAGGTTGTTCTGAATGCTAATGCCCTCCACTGAGTATTCGTCACCATGTTTCTGGTATAACTTGTTGCGATAGTCTACTTCTGTTTCTTCTTCCACCTTGATGAACTTGTAGTCCTGGTCAAAGAAATAGTTCTGATAATTTACCTTGGAGCGCTTGTTGTTGGACTTTGCCCGGGTTACAAATGACAACATGGTCACTTTCGTAGCCGGGTCGTACTTTACCTCATCCAGATAGCCTTTCTTGGCTTGTTTGGTGATGGTGTAGGTACTTTCAATGGCCAGCTTCTGGGCAAACAGGCCAGTAACAGGCAACATCCATATCAGGATCAATGTGCCGCCAATGAGTCTGGTAATTTTCATGATGTTCATGGTTAAGGTGTTTTCAGAGATTAAAAATAGGGCAATGAATCTCATTCTGTTCTAACGAAAATAAAAATCCGTACTGCCACGGATATTGAAAATACCGGAGCGGGGGTATTTATTGCGTCAATTAAACGATTGAACTTTCGAATTCAAGGCCTATCACCCACCCCAAACATTAGCCATGAGGAACCTTTTAGTTTCCCTGTTGTTGCTGGTATCCACTTACCTGCATGCCCAGAAGTCCAAGACGGTCGTTATGGACCGATCTGGGATATCCTATAACAAAGCAAAGGATCTCTACGACAAGGGGAAGTACGCTGACGCAATCCCCTACTATGAAGAGTATCTCCAAACCAACGGCGACAACCAGGACGCCCTTTATTATGCCGGGCTTTGCTACCGGTACTCCGGGAATCCTGAAAAAGCCATTGAACGCTTCGGAACGCTGAAGAAGCTTAACCCTGACTACTGGTCATGGTTCTATTATGAAGAAGGAATAGCTTTCAGTGACACGAAGCAGTTCGACCAGGCTGTAGAAAGCTTCAAGTCTTTTTTGAAAAGGTATCCTAACAACGCCAAGAATGCGATTTATCGCCACCAGGCCATGTACAAGATGGAGTATGCATCGCAACGGAAGGCATTGTTGGCCGAAAAGCCCCGAATGAAGGAACCCGTCAAACTTTCAACTACGGTAAATAGCCCATACCCTGATTACATGCCCATGCTCGACCCCACCGGCGAGAAATTGTATTTTACCTCCAAGAGACTGGGTGGCATCAGCACAGAGTCTTCAACGGTATCAGAGGGTGATGAAGATGTGTACTACATCGTGAAGTCAGGATCTGAATGGGGTGCGCCGCAGTTGCTGCCTGAACCCATCAATTCAAACAGTCATGAAGGAGCAGAATGCTTCTCGGCCGATGGGCAGATGATGGTTTATACTGCATGCGGCAGAGACGGAGGCATAGGTAGTTGTGATCTTTATGTATCCACCCTGGATGGCAACCAATGGTCCGTCCCGGTCAACATGGGTAATGTCGTGAACAGTGCCGAGTGGGACTCGCAGCCCACCATATCATTCGATGGCAACAAAATCATCTTTGTTTCAAGTCGCCCTGGCGGATACGGATCAGAGGATCTCTACATGATTGAGAAAAACCGTTTTGGCGAATGGGGCCCAGCGATGAACCTTGGCGGGGCCGTCAATACTCCATTCAGTGATGCATCACCTTTCCTCAGTCAGGACGGAAAGACGCTTTATTTTTCGTCGGCAGGCCATCCTGGTTACGGCGGGTATGACCTTTTCAAAACCGTTTTTGAAGATGGAAAATGGAGCACCCCTGTAAATCTCGGGCAGCCACTGAACACGCCCAATGATGATGAGTATTTTACGATTGGTGGTTCTGGTGAAGTGGGATATTTTGCATCATCGCGGGGCGGGGGTACACTTGATCTCTATCAGGTGGATATTCCGGAGGACATGCGTCCTCAACCAACGGTTGTGGTTCAGGGTGTTGTCACGAATGCCAAAACCGGGGATAGGGTTGGAGCTTATGTTTTAGTGGAGGATCTCAACACGGGAGAGATTATAGCGGTGAACAAGAGCAACAGCGCAACCGGAAAATACCTGGTGGTGTTGCCCGCCGGGAGAACTTATTCGGTGTCCGCAAACAAAGAAGCATTCTTTTTTCATTCAGAGCGATTTGATGTGCCCATCACATCCAAGTTCCAGGAAATTTCAAAGGACATAGCTTTGAAGCCGATCGAGAAGGGCGCCAAAGTAGTCTTGAACAACATCTTCTTTGAGACTGGCAAGGCCACGCTTTCACCGCAAAGCCGCGTTGAACTCGGCAAAGCAATTGATCTGATGAAGACCAATCCAACCATGATCATTGAAGTGGGTGGTCATACCGACAATGTGGGCGACGATGCATCCAACATGAAACTGTCTCATGAGCGTGCCAAGGCGGTGCGGGAGTACCTGGTTAAGGGCGGGATTGATGGTGCAAGGATTCAAGCCAAAGGTTACGGGGAGTCCAACCCTGTCGCGACCAATGATACGGATGAAGGGCGTTCCGCCAATCGCCGGACAGAATTTATTATCCTCGAATTCTAGGAGCTGTGTAGTTGCTTCTGATGCCGATAATATATGGCAGCACGAGTTTGTTAATAGTTTCAATATGGAGTACGCATTCTATAACAAACAGGGCAAAGAAAGGTCCTTCCGCCTGGATGACCACAGTTTTCTGGTGAGAGAGAGCAATGCCGAGCGGGCGATTTCCTATGCAAGTGTACTGGAGATCAGGATGTCCAGGTCAAGACACGAATTTAAGATGCAGGTATTGTCCGATGAAGAAGGAACGATAGATGTCTCAAGTATCTCCTATCCTGTTTCCGACAAACCTGTTGACCAGGCCACAGGCTATGCACTTTTTGCACGTGTTTTGCATCGTCATCTTGTGGCCAAAAGCAAGGCAACATTCACATGCGGTGGTTCAATAGAAAGCATAATCAAATGCGTGGGTATTATCATTGTCCTCACTCTTATCTCCTCCTCCGCACTGGACTACTTTGGTTTAAGGTTTATGAACCCTTACCTGCTGGCCGTATTGCTGATCCCACTGATCTTTGTCGGTTGCCTGGTTGTAAAGTTGGTGGAGTTGCCCAAAAATTATGATCCTGCACACATACCCTTGCAATTCCTGCCTTGACATTTGCTGGTAAACCATCCGACTCTCTATTTTTAACCCTTATGAAGGGCGACAAAAGGGTGAAAGTGGTGTTGGCCGACGATCACCGGATTGTTCTCGATGGTCTGGTTTCTCTGCTTGAGAGCGACCCGGATTTTGTTGTACTGGCGGCTCTGGGCTCAGGTGAAGAAGTATTGGAATATCTGAAAAAGGACCTGCCGGATGTTCTGCTTACCGACTACAGTCTGCCTGGCATCTCCGGACTGGAGCTCACCCGAAAGGTCAAACGAGACTATCCTTCGGTCAGGGTTATTGCCCTGAGCATGCACGATGAAGCACATCTTGTAAAGGGGATTCTGAAAGAAGGCGTCGACGGTTACATCCTCAAGAACATACAGCAATCGGAACTGAAGAAGGCAATCAAACAGGTAATGCAGGGAATGCCTTACGTGAGCCCAGAAATAACAAAACTACTGGTGCACGACCTGCATCAACCTGAAGAAGAGGCCACCTTTCTGACCAGCCGCGAAACGGATGTCCTGCGCCTGATAGCCAGGGAATACTCCAACAAGCAGATTGCGGACGAACTTTTTATTTCTGAAAGAACGGTGGAAACCCACCGCAAGAATATCTTCCGTAAAACCCACACGAATAGCATTGTCGGTCTTATCAAATACGCAATAGAAAAGAAACTGGTCTGATCAGGATACGATTTCGTTCAGTTTATCCAGACCGAGGTTTTCAAAATCATCGATCACAAAGTCAGCATCATACAACTCTTCTGCACTATGTGTGGTGGTGATGCCGATTACTTTGCAACCTGCAGCCTTGCCTGCTGCAATGCCAGAAAGAGAGTCTTCGATTACAATGCAATTGGATGGATCCATTTCAAGTGCAGCCGATGCCTTTAAATATATTTCCGGGTGGGGCTTGCCATTGGTTACAAATGTATCATCGAGGATGACGGGGAAGTATTTGCCTGTCTGCGTGAGCTCAAGGGTGTAGCTGACATTGGCCGGCGGCGCCGATGTGGCAACTGCCCTGGGAATACCTTGCTGGTCCAGCATTTCAAGAAATGACAAGAGACCTTTTACAGGTTTGCAGTGTGGACGGAAGATCTCCCTAAAAAGTCCTTCTTTTTCATCGGCGTATCTCCTGATTTGTTCATTGGGAATGTTCCCGAACAGGTTAAGAAGCCATTGGCGGTTGGTTCTGCCGAAGATCCGCTCCTTCAGTTCCTGCTCACTTAATGTATAACCATGCCGTGAAGCAAATTGTCTCAGAGAAATCTTGTGATAGGGATTGCTGTCGATGATTACGCCGTCCATATCGAAAATCACGGCAAATGGTTTGGTCATGGCTCAAGGAATAATGAATTGCCGGTTGACACTGGCTCCGCCGGCTGTAAATCGCGCAATATACATGCCCGGAGAGATTCCCTGAAGGGGGTAAGTAGTTGCAGTATTGCTGGGGATGATCATGGATGATCCGATGTGCTGCCCAAGCAGAGTAAATATTTCAACTGTACCCGGCCGGTCAGAGATAATCGAAATGGCCTGACCTCTCGCCACGGGATTGGGAAATAGAATGAACTGTGGTTGATCGGAAACGGGCTTGCCTTCCTCGTTACGGAGGACCTGAACTCCACCGCTGCCAGTGCCAACCAGAATATCGGGTTTGTCGGTACCAAACAGATGGGCTGCAGCTGGTTGCAGCACACCACCGAGATTGTGCTGGTTATAGGTCTGACTAAGGTCATTGTAGATTAACTGTGTGATTCCGGCAGATGTGCCGCCGCGGAAATTGCTGTAGAGCGTAAGTCTCCCGCCCTGATCTCCCATGAGGAGATCATCAAGTCCGTCTGCATTGAAGTCCGCCACCGCCAGCGCCGGGTTCTGACGGTCTATGCTTTCGCCGATGCCGAGGTAGGCAGCGTCAGCGAGCGTGTATCCGGCCGGCGTGTTCCGCCAAAATTCAACCGAACCTTTGTAGGTGCCTTTCAGAATATCCACTTTGCCGTCCAGGTCCACATCATTCATATGAACAGTCTCGTTGGGATCAACAGAAAATGTAATGGGTTTGAGTCCTTGCCCGCCAAATGAAGGACCGGAAGATGAGGAACTTGGCATGTAGTATAAACCATTACGCCCATTGGTAAGACTGGTGGCGACCACTACAAGATCTGTTCCCCCGTTGCTGTCAACATCCTTGAACTGAATCTTTACATTGTAGAAGGAGTAAATAGAAAGAGAAAGGTAATCATCGGTTTCCCATTGAAAGGAGGGGAGGGCATTGGTACCGGCATTTCTGAAGAAGGTAATCGTGCCGCGCATCCCTGCACCTCCGTAGGTGCCTATGAAAAGGTCTTGATCACCGTCATTGTCAATGTCGAGAAGGGCAGGGGACGCGTTGTCTCCCACTTCAATCATTTGGTCCTGAAGGAAATCTGTCTTTACAAAACTGAAGGCTGGCACCTTATTGCTTCCGGTATTCCTGTAAAGCCAGAGTGATTGAGTGAAGTTGTTCGCAAGTTGACTCCTGTTCGCAAGGTTGGGCGCAACCAGCAGATCCTTCTTTCCGTCAAAGTCGACGTCTTCCATATAGCCTGCCGGAAACAGGTTCAGGGCCACCGGGCTGCCTGGCGGATACAGGGAGAGGTTATTGAGATTGGCATTATCAGCCGTTCCGATATTCTCCATGTAATAAATGTTGGGGCACTGTTCTTCTGAATACAAAACGTCCTGATCTCCGTCGTTGTCAAAGTCGTAGGTAAGCAGAAACTTGCCGCCAGTATGCTGGGTCGCTTGCGTCTTTCCTCCGATTTGCGCGCAGGTTTGACCTGAGAAGGCAATCTTTCCGCAGGAACATTCTTCGAAATTCCCCCATTTCTGAGTTTGTCTCTCAAAGTCCAGTGAGTCACACGTGCCGTAGCGCTCCTTACTGAAGTTACGATGGTATTCGGCGGTGCTGGGGCTTATGAACCGCATGTTAAGGATGTCGAGATCTCCGTCACCATCCATGTCTGTAATATTCGGCAGGTCGTTGGTTCCGGGCAGTAAGTTGATTTTGCTCGAGAATCCGCGCGTAAGGATTACCTCACTCTTCATCCCGGTGTCCGAATTATAAAAAAGAAGTTTCTTCCAGGCTGGCGGTTTGCCCGGCTGGGTTATGTTACGAAAGACATAGATGCCAATGTCGCCGAAAGTGAACAAATCCTTTCTGCCATCGCAGTCATAATCCCTGAGAAGCACAAATGTGTTTAATTCTGTGGGAAAATAGGATTCATAGTCGGGATTGTATTGGTAGGCTCCATTGACAGCAAGAAAGGTTGAAATGCGTGCCGCAGTTTTTTCGAAGACGACAAGATCGTCTGTACCGTCGGCATTAAGATCCATTGTATTGATCTGAGGTGAATTGAAACCGCCGGACCAGGGGAGCCCAAAAGACCGGTTATCCTGGTACACAGGGATGGAATTGTCGAGCCGGTACGTGAATTGTGCTCCGGCACTCCATGGATTAAGTAACAATAAGATCAGGCCCGCCCGATACACAAATAAACAATACCTCATTAACGTCGATTCTTCTCTTGCTATTATCTTTCAATCTTCAAATGGAGACGGGACTACTGTATCAAAAGTATTTAGAATCGGGTAAAGTATCCACCGATACGCGACAGATCACCACAGATTCGGTATTCTTTGCGTTGAAAGGTCCTTCTTTTGATGCCAACCAATTTGCAAGAGAGGCTCTTGAGAAGGGGGCCTCATATGCTGTGGTTGATGATCCACATGTTGTACAGGACGAGCGATTTTTGCTCGTACCGGATTCACTTAAGGCGCTGCAGGAACTGGCTCGTCACCACCGGAACCAGCTTAAAATTCCCGTGATTGCCCTTACGGGTTCGAATGGCAAAACTACCAGTAAGGAATTATTAAATGCAGTGCTGGGTTGCAAATACCGGACTTATGCCACCCGAGGCAATCTGAACAACCACATAGGTGTTCCGCTGACCTTATTGTCCATTGATCAAAACACGGAAATGGCAGTTATCGAAATGGGGGCCAATCATCTTGGTGAGATTGAGGCATTGTGTCGGATTGCAAACCCCACCCATGGGTTCATCACAAACATTGGGAAGGCGCACATTGGAACATTTGGTGGGTTTGAGAATATTATCCGCGGAAAGTCTGAGCTTTACCAACATTTGATCAGCACAGGAGGAACAGTGTTCATCAATTCAGCGAATCCGATTTTGGCCAACATGGCGAAGCGATTCCGGCACCCGGTATTCTATCCTGGCAAGGGAGACTATTATCACTGTGAACTGGTCAGCGCAGAGCCCTTTGTGGTAGTGAGGGCAGAAGATGGTGAGGAGATCAGAACCAATCTGGTTGGGGCTTATAATTTCGAGAACATTGCATCTGCTCTGTGCATTGGCAAGTTTTTCGGCGTCGATTCGCGTGCCGCTCAATCGGCAATAGCTGCTTATCAGCCCGGAAATATGAGATCGCAGATTCTCACAAGGGGAACGAATACCATTATTCTTGACGCCTACAATGCCAACCCCAGTTCAATGGAAGCGGCAATACGGAACCTGATGTCCATGCAGGGAAACAATAAAGTTGTGATCCTGGGTGACATGTTTGAACTTGAGGATGAAGCGGCTGAAGAACATCGAAAGATTGGCGACTTGCTCAAGGCAAGTGGCATCAAGGCGTTTTTGTGCGGAGAGTTGATGTCAAATGCAAAATCAACCTTTCCGGAGGGCAAATTCTTCAGGGATAAAAAGGACTTGAAGACAGCGCTTGACTCGACGCCATTGCGCAATGCATTGATTTTAATTAAGGGGTCCAGGGGCATGAAGATGGAGGAGGTGGTGGACTGGCTTGGATGACAGAACCAAAACACTGAAATATGGATTTTGCAGGGGTTCTCAAATTCCTTAAGGCATTGGCCAAAAACAACAACCGCGAGTGGTTTGAAAAGAACAAGGGTACATACCTGGAGGCCAAGGAGTTCTTTGAGGGATTTATCGCGCAGTATCTTGAACAACTCATTCCATTCAATCCTGAGCTCTCAGGACTGGAACCACGAAAGCTTCCATTTCGCATCTACAGGGATGTGCGCTTCAGCAAGGATAAACGTCCCTATAAAACCAACATGGGTGCCGGGATCTCAGAAAACGGCCGTATGATGAATGAACCAGGGTATTACGTTCACATTGAACCTGGAAAAAGTTTTGTAGCAGGTGGATTTTATATGCCTGATCCTCCCCGTCTAGCCAAAATCCGGCAAGAGATTGATTACAATGGTGATCGGCTTGAGAAGATCTTCAAAGATAAGGCCTTCAGGAAGTGGTTTGCTGACTTTGATGATTTTGACAAACTGAAGACTGTTCCCAAAGGCTATGACAAAAACCATCCACGATTGGAATGGCTGAAGAACAAGAGCTTTATCGTTACGCATCCCTTTTCAGACAAGGAGGTTGGCGATAAGAAGTTTCTGAAGCAGCTCACCTCTGCTGCCGTGGCGATAAGACCTTTAAACAATTTTCTCCGGGAAGCGATGGAATAAGAGGGTTGCTCAGATACCCAGCAGTTCACGCAGTTTGCTGTATCCTGCCTGACTCAGCGGAACGCGAACGCCACTCTTCAGAAGTGCCACGTGATGACCTTTCTCCATGGGTTCAATGCGCGTCAGCTCCTGCAGGTTGATCAGATAGGAGCGATGCACCCTAAGAAACTGACCTGGCTCCAGCACTTTCTCATAGTGACTCATGGTTTTTTTCTTGAGATAAAATCCGTCTTTGGTATGAATCTTAATATAGTCGTCAAAGGCCTCAAGGTAGTGAACCGAGGAAATGGGTACGATGAGGATATTGTTACCCTTCTTGACAACGAGCCGATTGCGTTCTTCCGGTTGAGCGGCCGGCTCAGACAGCAATTCCATGCTCACCTGACTCCTGGGTTGAAGTTGCCTCCATTTGGCAACAGCCTTGTCAAACCTTTCCTTGCTGAAAGGTTTTAGCAGGTAGTCCACGGCATGTTGCTCAAAGGCCCGGACGGCATATTCATCGAAGGCAGTGGTAAAGATTACAGAGGGAGGCTGGTCCAGAAGCTCCAGCATTTCAAAGCCGTTGATCTTGGGCATCTGGATATCTAGGAATATGAGGTCAGGCTGGTGCTGGGTGATCGCTTTCACTCCTTCGAAACCATCCCCGCATTCTGCTACAATGTTGATATCGGGATGATCCGACAGATATTCTTTCACCAGGCCGCGCGCAAGAGGTTCATCATCGATAAGAATAGCCTTGATCATGCCTGTTGAGGAATTTGGATATGGGTAATGAATGAATTGTCTTTTTGATTTGTCGACAAGAGATCACTGCGCGAAAAGATCAAAAACAACCTTCTTTGGACAGAGGAAAGACCAAACCCTGTACCGGTCCTTGGGACAGCGGTCGCAGGGTCAAAAGGATTTACCACTTCGAGGTGCAGCATGTGTTCTTTCAGCCAGGCGCGGACGGTTATGGTGATGGAGCCAACCGTGTCATAAAGACCAAACTTGATTGCGTTTTCCACTATGGGTTGAAGAATCAATGATGGCAATTTTGCACCCGCCGCTGTTTTGTCCTGTTCCACTATAGTCTCCAGTCGGTGCCCAAAGCGTACTTTTTCAATTTCAAGATATAGTTGCAGGTGATTCAGTTCCTCCTCTAAAGTAACCATCTGTTTGTCTTCTTTCTTGAGCGTGCCCCTGAGAAAGTCTGATAGCTGCTGTACCATTTTTCGCGCCTGCTCAGGTTGTGTTCCGGCCAGCGCACTGATTGAATTCAGGCTATTGAAAAGGAAGTGAGGATGAAGTTGTTGACGAAGTGATGCCAGTTCGGCGTCCCGCAGCAGGCGGTCATTGGTATCCTTACGCTCTTTGAGTTCCTCCTGATCCTGGTAATAATACCACAGCCATCCCGCGAGGACGGTTATGAATATCAACAACCAGTCTACCAATATCCTGACTGCAATCGTTTTGTCAACAAATACCGAATAGGAGGAATCACTTACCAGTGACACCAGTGCTTCATGTTGCACAAAGGCCAGAACCCCTGCGGAAACAAGTGTCCATTCTACCATGGATCTGAAAAGCTGAACCAGACCTTTGCGTTCCGGGTGATAAAACTTCAGCAAGAGCGTCAAACCGTAAACGATAATGCCCAGCGGAATTTGAGACACAAGAGTATCCATGAGACTGAGTTGCGTGTCTATTCCGGAGGCCACCAGCACACCAAACTGGCTGGCGCAAATGAGACCCCACCAGAAGGCCAGCAACCATCCGTATCTCAGAATTGAAGCTTGTTCTTTCGGCATCAGTTGGATGAGATTTCCGAGACCTGCATTTCATACGCCCTTTGATGAATGGACCGGATGTAGGAAACACATTCATGTTCGTCTTGCTCCCGGATGCAGGAGTACAATTCCGTGCCGTCTTTGAGCTGATCGAGTGATCGCAGATCGGCAACATTAATGAACTCCCATTTCACGGTTTCATTGTTCTCATTCAAAAAGGAATCCTCTTCGGAGATGCCAATGAGCCTGCTTTTGAGAAGAGCCTCTTCAGCGTTCATTGCGCTGATAAGACGAAGGTGCTCATCAAACTGTGGTCGGCCCACGTTGCAAATTCTGAAGATCAATTTGGCAACAAACCATTTCATGTCAGTAACTCTTTATTTCAAGGCCGCCGAACATAACAGATCCTCGCAGAAGCAGCACCTTTGTACTGTCAGTTTGGGGTGTAATAGCCCTTTTGTCTTCAACGCCACCCAAAATTGCCGTCACTTCTGATTTGACATTCCATTGGGGAGGAACATAGAGTTTAACACCACCGAAAGCAATATTGAAGTCCAATACGGCCGTTCCAGTGAAGTCGGCCTGCATAAGGTTAAGTTCTGTTCCCCCAAACATAGACTCGATCCGGCCGCCTTTGAAATTCTTAGAGATCATGTTTTTCTTTACACCTCCGAAGAGGGTCTGAATATCTACTGCATCGCCGGAGGACATGTCTGAAGAAGCTCCTGCTTCTTGGTCTTCCCATCTGCGCCTCCTTGGCCTCAAAATCATCAGCAAGCCAAGGCCAATAATGAAGAGGGGCCAGAAGTATTGCCGTATAGTCAAATCAAAGAATGACTGGTCTATCAGGAAAAAGACGCCGATTACAAGAGGCACGAGCCAGCCACCCAATTGAAAGGACCTTTTCGCACCAATATATAACCCTACCGCCACCAGAATCATGGGCCACGTGAACAGCCAGCCGGGCATCAGATCGGGCATCACTTTGTTAAGCAAAAGCAATGATCCTACAATCACCAGAATCAACCCGCCCATAGGCCTGTTTTTTCTGTAAGCTTCGCTGTCATTTTGTGTGTTCATATCGTTGATTTTTATACAAAGAAACGGCCTCCTTCAGATTCCGGGTACCCAAAAAAGGCGGAGAAATGACTGCAGTCGGTGAACGAGGGTCTGCAGTCGGTCAAACCGAAACCTGAAATGAGTTCACTAATGCCTTTTCTTTACAAAATGACGGGAGACTTCCTGGTAGCCATTGCCAAGATAGAACGTATGGGCACGGGTTCTGCCAAGGTTGCTTGTTACTTCCACTCTCACGCATCCTTGTGAAAACAAGAACCTTTCTGCCGCTGTAAGTAATGCCAGGCCAAATCCATGGGATCGATGATTTTCATCTACACAAAAAGACGTGATCCTGCCTGACTTATCGTGATAATGCAGGAGGTCATACCAGTGCAGGGCAATAAAGGCGATCACGGTTCCCTGCCATTCACCGACGAGGAGCAAATAGCCCGGCCTTCTGTGATCAAGAATCTTTCTGGTAGTTGTCTCTACACCGATGTCGGCATATCCCAATTGAACGAGGAGGGAGTTAATGGCAACTGCATCTGATTCCACGGCGTCTCTTATGATCAGCTCACTTTCATTCATGTGGAAGAAGGTTCGTTTGAAGGTTCGAGTAACCATCGCATAATGGGCCCGCTGGTCATGCTGGTGACAATGGCCATTACGACCAGGCTTACAAACACCTTTTCGTTGATCAGTCCATTTTCCAGGGCGACGATTCCCAGAATGATTTCCATGGCTCCCCTGGCATTCATCCCAAATCCTGCAGCCAGCGATTCGTGCCAGGAAAATCCTCCCAGACGAGTACCCAGGCCGCTGCCGATTATTTTTCCCGCAAAGGCGATAAAGATGATCACCAGTGTCAGGGATGCGTCGAAGTGGACAAGGAAATTGAGCCGCAACCCGATGGCCACAAAGAAGAGCGGAGCAAAAATGTTGTTGATGAATTGATGTACGATTTCTTTCGCCCGCTCACTCATATGCTCCGAGTCTCCCAATGCGATGCCAACCATAAATGCACCAAAAACGGCGTGAAGACCGATGTACTCCGTAAATGCGGCCGCGATAAAGCAAAGGGCCAGGGCCAATGACAGCAATCCCCCGGGCCAGGCCAGTTTGCGATTGATCCATGGCAGCACCCTGTTTAGCAGACCTCGCCCTATCGTAAGCGTGAACACTGCGAATCCAACAGTGAGAAGCAATGTTGACAGCACTGAAATTTCCTTGCTCTTGCCAATCAGACTGAGCAGCACTGAAAAAATCATCCAACCGATAACATCATCGACCATGGCCGACGCCACAACCAACATTCCGATTCTGGTTTTGAATAATTTGAGATCCATCATTATCCGCACAATGACCGGAAGTGCTGAGATCGCCATGGCCGTTCCCATAAAGAGTGCAAAAATGAGCAGATCTCCAGTCTGAGGCTGATGAAAGAACCCCGGAAAAAAATAGGGCACAATGAATCCAAGGAAGAAGGGAATGAGCAACCCCAGTATGCTTGAATAGACGGCCTGTTTCCCCTGTTGAAAGACGATGTGTAGATCAACTTCCAACCCGGCGATGAAGAGCAGCATGATTACGGCAACCCTTGTGAAGCCATCAAGGACAAGGGCCGACTGGCCATAAGAAGGAAATATGTCTTCAAAGAGCTCCAGTGAGACAGCACCCAAAACGGCCGGGCCAAGAATAACTCCAGCAATCAACTCGCCTACTACGGCGGGCTGCCTGAATTTCCTTGCCAGTTCTGCCATGACCCGACCCATTCCAAGCATGATGCCCAGTTGGACAAGGACTTGTATAAGTTCACTGTGCGATAACCTAGGCATGGCTTTCCTCCTTACCGGGATGAATGATCAGCAGGTTGCCCGGCAAATCCGCAAAAACGTATTCAACATCATGGGTGAATATTCGATCCAGCAGACCAAACCTCCGCTCCGGCGCGGACACGACCAGCAAATCGGCATTTTTCTTTCTTGCGAACTGAACAAGCTCAAAGCCTGACTTTCCAGACAGGATTTTGATGTTCACCTTTACCTGGGAACGTGGCAGGAACCGGAGTTGCTGTTCTACTTTGTTGATCTCCTCTCTGACAAGATCCTGCCTCATCCTTTCATGTTCATCTTCGGATGCCTGATCGTAAGAGGACATGGCTAATCCATACATCTTAACTTCTCTGACCGCATGCAGCCAGAAGGGATGGGAAGGATCCCTATCACCGAGCCGTACCGCCAGATCTATGAATTGCCTGAAGTACTTGCTGTCTATCCCTTCAATTACGATGTTTTTGAAACCTCTTGGCTTCAGGGAAGGGTGTGTCAGAATCAAAACAGAACAGGTGGCCTTGCGCATGATCTGACGGGCAATAGTTCCGATATAATATTGTATGAGTTTCTCCCGTTTCAATGCGCCCGCGATCAGCAGGTCAACATTTTCTTCTTCACAAACCTGAAGAATGGCCTTCACTGCGTTTCCATCTTCCCATCTGATTCTTATGCTGGCTGGATCCAGTTGCCGGGATTGGCACAGGCGCTGCATGAATTGTTCCTCATTCTGACCGTGAGGTCCGGCATGAATAAGTATCAATTTCGCGTTGAATTGTCTGGCCAGATATACGGCTTCCGCCAGCATCATTTCCGCGGTAGGGGAAAAGGCGATGGCCAGCCCAAGTGTTTGAATCATCTCACTAAAATAACTGAAAACGGAGTCGGGTGCTGACCGATAACGGAAACGGTACAGGCGCATTTCTTATGTTTGCACCAAAATTGGATTTTCTTGAGTATCCGGGACATTATTGTGGGCAGGCTAAAGGACAAATCTGAAGAGGAACAGGACAAGTTTCTTCTGGCCGGGTACTTCCTTTTCATGTATATCGCCGTAGATGCCTTTTTCTTGATCACTAATGTTTATAACGATGATCCGGAAAATGCTCCCATCCTGGCTGGCCTGTCCGTTTCCGTGGCTTGCCTGATTCTTCTCCGAAATGGCTGGCGAAACCTGGCTATTACCCTGCAATTGATAAGGACCAATTTCATCGCATTCTATTTCACCATGATCGATGAGGCAGGGACCGGCAACTACATGTATTTTGTTGTCAGCAGTATCGGAGCACTCGCCCTCTTCGGATATGAAGAGCGATGGAAGGGTGTGTTGTTTTCATTGTTAAGTGTCATTCTCTTTTATACGAGCATTTTTATCCCTCAGGAATTCTACCCATCAAGTGCGCATTTCTTCATGGTCATGAATTTTACGATTGCATTCGCCATGAGTTTTGTTGTTATCTATTTTCTCAATCAGCTCAATTTCTATTCAAGGAAGAAAGTAAATGAAAAGAATGACGAGCTCGGAAAAGTGAATGCTGAACTTGACCGGTTTGTGTACAGCGTTTCGCATGACTTGAGGGCGCCACTAAGTTCGATTTCGGGACTGATCCAGTTATCGGAGCGGGCCACAGATCTTAATGAAAACAAGCAGTATCTCGAATTGATGAAGGGCCGGATAGACAAACTGGAACATTTTATCCGGGATATCATCAATTTTTCCCGAAATGCCCGGTCAGAACTTTTGTACGAAGACGTTAATCTTCGGCGACTAGTGGATGAAATTGTCGAGATGCTGGGGTTTTTGGAAGGCGCGTCTTCCCTGGTAACCAGGAATCTCATTGATGAACATATCTCTCTGCATACCGACCGTACGAGGCTGCAAATGGTACTCTACAATCTGATTTCAAATGCCATTATTTACAGAGACCCTTCCAAACCGGAGTCCTGGATTCAGTTTGAGGCGTTGGCTTACCCGGATGGATGCAGGCTGGAGGTTAAAGACAACGGGATTGGCATCGCGCCAGCGTATCAGGAAAAAGTATTTGACATGTTTTACAGGGCATCTGCAAATTCAAAAGGTAGTGGTCTGGGATTGTATATTGTCAAAGAGGCTGTTGCCCGTCTTGGCGGCACCATCGATTTGAAGTCTGCCATAGGTGAAGGAACTTCCTTCACCTTAAATCTTCCATCTCAGCCAAAACTAGTACCCTGAGATTCCCCTGTCTTCCGACTGAAAAAGAAAAGCCCTTATCTTTGCCCCCCTATGGCGCAACAGGATGAAAATATTTTGAAGAAAGTCGTCTCTCATGCCAAGGAGTATGGCTTTGTATTCCCTTCCAGTGAAATTTATGATGGTCTTGGCGCCGTTTATGACTATGGCCAAAACGGCGTTGAGCTGAAAAACAACATCAAGGAATACTGGTGGCGTTTCATGACGCAACTGCACTCGAATATTGTCGGTATCGACGCTGCCATTTTCATGCACCCCACTACGTGGAAGGCCTCAGGCCATGTGGATGCCTTCAATGATCCCATGATCGATAACCGTGACTCCAAGAAGCGGTACAGAGCAGACGTTCTGGTTGAGGATGCCATCGCCAGGATAGAGGATAAAATTGAGAAGGAAGTCGAGAAGGCGGCGAAGCGCTTTGGCGAGTCGTTCAACAGGGAAATGTTTCTGACAACAAATCCCAGGGTGCTTGAATACCAATCCAAAATCAGCGAAACCAACGTAAGGCTGCAACATGCCATGAACGCAAATGACATGGCAGCAATGAAGCAGCTGGTATTGGATCTTGAGATAACTGATCCGGTTTCAGGCACACGCAACTGGACGGATGTCCGCCAGTTTAATCTCATGTTTTCCACGGATATGGGATCCATTGCAGAGGACGCCAATAAGATTTACCTCCGCCCCGAAACTGCACAAGGAATATTTGTCAATTTCCTCAACGTGCAAAAAACAGGCAGGATGAAAATCCCTTTCGGGATCGCTCAGATTGGGAAAGCCTTCCGTAACGAAATAGTGGCCCGTCAGTTCATTTTCCGCATGCGGGAATTCGAGCAAATGGAAATGCAGTTCTTTGTCAAACCCGGCGAAGAACTGAAGTGGTACGAGTATTGGAAGGAAAAGCGGATGCGCTGGCACCATGCACTTGGATTTGGACCGGAGAACTACCGATTCCATGATCACCTTAATCTTGCGCATTACGCGAATGCTGCTTGTGATATACAATTCAATTTCCCCATGGGATTTAAGGAATTGGAGGGAATTCATTCCCGTACAGATTTCGACCTGAAAAGTCACGAGAAGTATTCCGGCAAGAAGATCCAGTATTTTGATCCTGAGGATAATCAAAGCTACATCCCGTATGTGATTGAGACCTCCATTGGGCTTGACAGGATGTTCCTTGCCACACTTTCAAATGCCTATCGTGAAGAGAAGCTGGAAGATGGAAGTGAAAGAGTAGTGTTGTCCATCCCTCCGGCCCTGGCACCGCAAAAAGTGGCCATTCTCCCCCTGGTGAAAAAGGACGGCCTTCCCGAGAAGGCAGAAAAAATCATGGATGACCTGAAATACGACTTTCGATGCTTCTATGAGGATAAGGATGCTATTGGAAAGAGATATCGCAGGATGGACGCAATTGGAACACCGTTCTGTGTCACAGTGGACCATCAAACCCTGACGGATGATACTGTTACGCTGCGATACCGCGACACAATGAAACAAGACCGTCTTAAGATTGCTGAATTGCGCAGTTCCCTGAAGGAAGCGTGCTCATTGACCTCTTTGTTGAAAAGACTCTAAATGGTTGAATTATTCAACCATGAGACTCTATCTTTGAAGTGAATTAGGGGTGCCTTAAAATAACGGGCTGAGATCATACCCATGGAACCTGATGCCGGTAATGCGGCCGAAGGGAGGCAAGGTTAAATCATATGCAGCTTCATTCCCCTGTGTGCTGCTGGTTTAAACCACAATTTTAAATGGTAAGAATGCTGACAATGACTCTCCTGTTGGGATGGTCATGGTGTGCGCAGGCGCAGTTTACTATTCAGGGAATAGTACGAGACGCAAACGAAAAACGAGCCCTTGCCGGGGCAACGGTTCAATGCACAGGTACAAGCCTGGCGGCGGTTACCGATGAGTACGGCATGTTCAGATTCGACAAGGTAAAGGCAGGTGAGTACTACCTGGTCGTGAATTTTCTCGGGTACAGTACGTCCTTTGACACTTTGAACATCACCTCCGACTCGAAGACTGAAATACTACTGAAGGAGCAAAGTGTACTCACTGATGAAGTGGTGGTGTTGGCAACGAGGGCGAATGAGCACACTCCTACTACATTTACCAATGTAAACCGCCTGACCATTCAAAAGCAGAATTTTGGCCAGGACCTTCCATTTATTGTGAACTGGACTCCGTCGGTTGTCACCACATCCGATGCAGGTGCCGGAGTTGGTTATACCGGGATCAGAATCCGCGGATCAGATGCCACTCGTGTGAACGTGACCATCAATGGGATACCATACAATGACAGTGAGTCTCAGGGAACATTCTGGGTTGATATTCCTGATATTGCTTCTTCCACACAGAGCATACAAATACAACGAGGGGTGGGCACTTCCACCAATGGAGCCGGCGCCTTCGGGGGCACCGTTAATCTTCAGACCAACTCGTTGCAGGCTGAACCCTATGCGGAAATTCTTACTTCAGCAGGTTCTTTCAGCACTTTTCGCAATACGCTGCGCGCAGGTACGGGCCTTATTAACAACCATTGGGCGTTTGATGCAAAGGTTTCCAGGATTACCTCGGATGGTTACGTCGAACGGGCTTCCTCTGATCTCGGTTCCTATTACCTGAGCGGCGGTTATTACGGGAAGAAGACTGTAATCAAAGCCATCACTTTTGGAGGTACAGAAAAGACCTATCAATCCTGGTACGGGGTGGATTCAGCCACGATGGCTATGAACCGTCGGATGAATTACGCCGGTGCGATTTATGACGCCAATGGCAACATTGTACGCTACTATGACAATCAGGTGGATGACTACAAGCAGGACCACTATCAGTTGCACATCTCGCAGCAGTTAGGCAAAGTCTGGACCGCTAATCTATCCCTTCACTATACTTGGGGAAGAGGTTATTACGAGGAGTATCATCAGAACACCGCGTTCAAGGACTTGGGGTTACCTGACATTATTTTGAAGGACACTACGCTGACCTCCAGTGACGTGATTCTGAGGAAGTGGCTGGACAACAAGTTTTACGGCGCCACGTGGTCTGCTCAGTACAATGGTGATCGAAGTACCCTCATTTTCGGTGGAGCCTATAATCAATATGCTGACGCAAAACACTTTGGTGAAGTGATTTGGGCCCAATTTGCTGGTGACACTCCCATACGGTACCGGTACTATAATGGCGAAGCACAAAAGAATGATTTTAATACTTATGTGAAGTGGAGCTACAATATTATCGAGAAACTGAGCAGCTTTATTGATGTTCAATACCGTCATGTGACTTACCGAACGTCGGGCACGAAGGATGATCTTTCGGCTTACGACGTCAATGATCAATTCAATTTTTTCAATCCAAAAGCAGGATTGAACTATGCGGTTACTGGAAGGGACATGTTATACACGTCGTATGCGATTGCCAATCGCGAACCCAACAGATCTGACTATATCGATGGAACAGTCAAGCCTCGCCCCGAAAGGCTTGATAATTTTGAGCTCGGCTGGAGACGAAATGCTTCCCGCTATGGGTTGGAGGTCAACTACTACCTGATGAATTATACTGATCAGTTGGTCCTGACAGGGCAGTTGGACAATGCCGGCTACCCCATCAGAGCAAATGTCGGCAAGAGCTACCGCACTGGCCTGGAACTTTCCGGGCTCATCAGAATTTCCGGTCAATGGACCTGGAATGCCAATCTTACCTGGAGCATGAATAAAAACAGGAACTTTGTGGTTCTTGAGAATAACGTGCCGGTGACAAAAGACACCAACATCATTCTTTCCCCCGGACTCATAGGCGGAAGCCAGCTGACCTGGGCTCCGGTTTCAAATTTTCAGGCCACCATTCTAAGCAAATATGTCGGAAAGCAATATCTGGATAACGATCAAAATGAGCGACTCACCTTGCCGAGCTATTTCATAAACGATGTGCGGTTGTCCTATCAATGGAAGCCGGGTGGAATGAAAGAAGTGGGATTTAACCTTTTACTCAATAACATAGGGAACGTGCTGTATGCTTCAAATGGATATTCATATGCAGGTGCGGCATATTACTACCCCCAGGCAGGGCGCAACTTCTTATTCATGATTACGCTTAAGTTCTGATCAATCACCTTTCAAGCCTGCGACGAAACGGTCCCGGCTGGTGAGATCGCGAATAATTCGCACCTGAACATAACCGGACTTCTCGAAAAGGTCTGCGGTTTGCGACCCAAGGGTTTCGTTGATTTCAGTGATCAACAAGCCGCCCGATAAAAGTGCTGTTTGGGCCTTGACTGCGATGCTACGATGAAAGCAGAGAGGGTCAGCATCGGGCACAAACAGCGCTTCATGAGGTTCGAAGGCCAGAACATTTCTGCTCATGGACTGGCGTTCTGACAATCGGATATAGGGAGGGTTGCTGACAACTACATCCAGTCTGTTAAAAGGCAGGGGATCATTTACAATATCGTGAATGAGGAAGCTAACCTCCGCCCCGAGGGACCTGGCATTCAGTTTTGCCTGCTCAATTGCAACACCAGAAATATCGGTGGCATGAACGGTGGCACCGGTAATTTCAAGCGAGAGAGAAATGGCAATACAACCGCTTCCTGTCGCAATATCCAAAAGGATAGGAGCGTCTTGTCGTGTTGATAAATGGGCTTTTACTTCGTCCACTATGAGCTCAGTTTCAGGACGCGGAATGAGCACGCCCTGATGAACATTGAATTTCCGCCCGTAGAACCAGGCTTCTCCCAGCACATATTGTACGGGCTCATCGTTGTTTAGTCTGTCAATGCATGTCCGGAGGTGGCGGTCGTCTACTTTCACCACTGTATCCTTTAGCAAATCAGCACGCCCAAGACCAGTGAGGTACTCCAGTAACCATGTTGCAATCAATTCCTTGCCTTCATTCGTTTCTGCGATGGTCAAACTTTCCACTATCTGACGTGTCAGGTATTTCGAATGAAGCTCCATATAGCTGCAAGTCTAGCAAATTTGTTTCATGCGTCTTGTTATTGATTTCTCATTGTATCTTTCGGTGTGACAACGGATGAGCAATTCATGCGGAGGGCATTCGAACTTGCCGAGCTTGGAAAAGGCAGTGTTTCCCCTAATCCTCTTGTAGGGTGTGTGATTGTATGTGAAGGTCGCATCATTGGTGAAGGATGGCATCAGCAATATGGCGGACCTCATGCAGAGGTCAATGCCCTGAATTCGGTTCGCGATACTCAGCTTATCCGGAACTCAACAGTATATGTGAACCTTGAACCTTGTGCTCACCGCGGTAAGACCCCTCCTTGTGCCGATCGCCTTATCCGTGAAGGTGTGAAAAAAGTGGTCATTTCCAACAAGGATACAAACCCTTCGGTTCGCGGTGGCGGTGCTGCGATGATGACTGCAGCCGGTATTGAGACAGAAGTTGGATTGCTGTCAGCAGAGGGCCGATACCTTAATCGGAGATTTTTTACAGCGGTGGAGAAGAAGCGTCCATTTGTCATATTGAAATGGGCTGAAACTGCAGATGGGTTTATTGCCCGGGAAAATCTGGAGTCGAAGTGGATCAGTCACGACTGGTCGAGGAATCTGGTCCACCAATGGAGGGCACATGAGGACGGTGTCCTGGTTGGAACCAGAACGGCTCAACATGACAATCCCCGGTTGAATGTGAGAACTGGTGCCGGAAGAAATCCCTGCCGGATTGTTGCAGATAGATTTTTACGGCTGAATGAACGACTTCATCTGTTTGACCGCACACAGCCAACACTTTGCTACAATCTCCTCAAACACGAAGAGCATCCAAATTTGACCCTGGTAAGGCTTGGCGAGGAAAATTTCTGGGCGGATCTTTTGACTGACCTATCGAACCGCAATATTCAATCCATCATGGTGGAAGGCGGAGCCATGACTTTGAACGTGTTGCTGGAGGCAGGATGGTGGGACGAAATAAGAATGTTCCGTTCTCCCAGGACTTTTGGAAAAGGGATCGCAGCTCCCCGTGTACAGGGTCACTTACACGCTGAGCATCAGATCGCCGATGACCTGCTTCAGGTTTTTCAGAGGGAAGTTGTTACCAGGACTCACATGGGCATTGATTGACGTCCGATCTTAGAACCTCAATCGGACGCCAATGCCGGTTCCGCCAATGAATCCTTCTGTTCTTGGGATAAATGCTGTATGCTTCTTGTTGTAGAGGTCAAAGGCCCGTTGGGCATCACGCCGGAAGGCTGAGCCAAATGGAAGTGATGCCCCTATCAGGGCAGCACCTCCCGCTGCAAGTGCCCATTCGGGCTCAGCACCGGCGATGGCGGTTATGACAGGAAAAACAATAAGGACCCCGCCTGTAAATCCAAGAATCCCCGAGATATTGTAATTCTTCTTTGCCTTCCGGAAAGCCTGATAAGCCTCAGGGTCATCATAAAGAATGGTAAGGACTTGCTTAGGGCTTACGGTATACACGGAGGTATCCTTCGCGTATTCAAACCTTACGCTGCCAAACGAGCGGTACATGCTAAGTTCCTGTGCTCGCAGTGAACTGGTCACAACGAGCATGAAGGAGGCAATAACAAGAGATCGCATGCTTCAGTTCAGGCGAGCCGTTTGGCTACTTCTTCCCAATTCACCACGTTCCACCAGTTTGTAATGTACTCTGCCCTGCGGTTCTGATATTTCAGATAATAGGCGTGCTCCCATACATCAATGGCCAGAATAGGCGTGCCTTTCAAATCGCTGACATCCATCAGCGGGTTGTCCTGATTGGGTGTTGAACCAATCTTGAGTTTGCCACCATCATTCACGAGCCAAGCCCAGCCTGAGCCAAACCGCGTCGCAGCCGCTTGTCCGAATGACTCCTTGAATTTGTCCATCGAGCCAAACGCTGCATTAAGCGCATCTGCCACTTTCCCTGCTGGTGCTCCTCCACCTCCAGCTTTCATGCATTGCCAAAAGAAGTTGTGATTCCAGGCGCCCCCGCCATTATTTCTTGCTTTCGCTGAAAGTTTGGAAGCATTCATGAAAAACTCTTTGTCGCTTGAAAATGATATTTTTTCTGCTGCAATGGATTCGTTGACGTTTTTAATGTAGGCCGCATGATGCTTGGTATAGTGAATTTCCATGGTCATTGCATCGATATGAGGCTCCAGGGCCTGGTAAGAATAAGGCAGCTTAATCTGTGAGAATTCCATAGCGGGTGTGCGAGCTTCTGCATTTTCCATGAGCGCTGTGCCCAGTGCGGTGGCTGCAGTGGCCTTTAGCGAGCCAACCACAAATTCGCGGCGATTGATTTTTTTCATATTGTTTAATTTGGTTTCAAGTCTGTGATTCCCTTCGGATTTACAAACGACACGGAAGTTAGCACTGCGATCCAGGTATCAGGGTCAGACGGAGAGTAAAAATACCCAAAAAAATCTTTAGCTTTAAAAGCGCCCTGATTTGTAAATATGATAATGTCATCCCCCATGTACGACCGCCTGACCATGATGTCAAGGGTAGTGTTTCTTACCATGTCCAAAGGAATCTCATAGAAACTTGTATCAGAGGGTACGATACCTGGTCTTTCTGAAAGACGTGATGATGTTGTCAGTCACCACATTTGGCGGACCACAGGCTCATATTGCGCATTTCCTTCGTGTGCTGGTAAATAAGAGGAACTATTTGTCAGAGGAGGATTTGATGGAGATCAATTCATTATGCCAGGTGTTGCCCGGTCCCACTTCCACTCAGACACTTACGGCAATTGGATATAGGATCGGCGGCCCCAACCTTGCTTATTTGACTTTGCTGGTGTGGATGATGCCGGCTGTCCTGATCATGACCGCGGCTGCCTTGCTGATCGAGGAGTTTCAGGGTCGGGGTGTCTCATTGGAATTCACAAGATTTGTGCCTGCGATGGCTGTTGGATTTGTAAGCTATTCAGCCTATACCATGAGCATCAAGACCGTTCATACCAAGACGGGTATTTTCCTGATGATTCTTGCCGGAGTTCTTTCATATTTTGTCCGATCCCCTTTCTATTACCCTGTCGCAATTCTTCTGTCAGGAATAGTGACTGCATTCAAATACAAGGCGCAACCCAAAGAGGAAAAGATACCAATCAGGATCAGCTGGGCCAATTTCATTTTGTGGGCAGGTGTGCTTGTTGTTGCTGCTGCACTTGGAGGAATAACCCATTTCCTTCCTGTCCGCCTGTTTGAGAACTTCTATCGCAACGGAAGCCTGATCTTCGGAGGAGGGCAGGTGCTTACACCGTTGTTGTACACGGAATTTGTCGAATTGAAACACTACCTGACTTCAAGAGAGTTTCTTTCAGGCTATGCAATTGCACAGTCTATTCCTGGACCTGTTTTTGCTTTCAGCGCCTTCATCGGCGCATTGTCCATGGAGGGTCACGGTGTGATGGCGCAACTCGCCGGTGCTCTGCTTTCGGCAGCAGGAATATTCCTGCCCGGTACGTTTCTGATATTCTTTCTTATCAGGTTTTGGGAAAGCATTAAGAAGTACCGCGCTGTACGGGCATCGTTGGAAGGCATCACAGCTGCCAGCGCAGGATTGGTGGCGGCGGCTGCTGTCTTCCTATTTCAGCCCCTGGACAACAACCTCGCAACCTATGGATTTACAATAGGCACCTTTGCATTGCTCGCATTCACCCGCATTCCGTCCGGCCTTATCATCATCATGGGATTGGTGATGGGTTGGATCGTTTAGACCATTAAACCCCGTTTCGCGCATTGCCATTCGAGAAAACAAAAAACCCCCGCAACAAGCGAGGGTTTTTCTAATGTTTAAATGTCAGGTTATCCCAGTTTGAATATGATGGGGAGCGTATAGCGCTGCTTAACCGGTTTTCCGCGTTGCTTACCTGGATTCCATGAAGGTGCTGACTGCACAATACGAACCGCCTCTTCATCGCATCCTGCGCCAATTCCCTTGATCGCCCTCACGTCAGAAAGTGATCCGTCCTTGTTGATCACAAATTCAACAAACACCTTTCCTTCAATGCCCATGCGTCGGGCTTGTGCAGGATACTTGATCTTGTCTGCTACATATTTGTAGAAAGCCTGCATGCCACCCTTGGGGGTCGCTGATTCCTCAACGACGGTGAAAATCTCATCTGTTTCTTCCTTGGGTTCTTCAGCCTGCACCACGATTTCTTCAACCTTGGTATCTTCTGTCACCTCAACGTCAAGATTCACTTTGATGTCTTCTTTGATTTCTTCCTCATCAGGAACTTCTACTACCTGAGGCTGCTGTACCGTTGGGGCCGGTGGCGGGGGCTGCTCAGTGGGAGGAACTTCCATCGTTTCTTCGAATGTGTTGGTGTTCTTACCCATCAGGTCTATGACAGACTGATCGTACTGTCTCCACTCAAATGCTGAAACAGTAAGTAACATGGTAACCAGGAGCCCGACACTGAAGAAAAGACTCGATTTCTTGGTCAGATCGGCCTTGTCATTTTTCTTCGCTTCCATACAAATACGCGGTTTAGGGTTTCAAATATAATAACAGAATCCAGACTCGTCCATTTTGTCACATAATTTCAGAACAAATTGGGTGGAGCAAGAAACGCCCGTTAGCGCCGGCTGCCGTAAAACAGCGTGAAATAAACGGTTGGGAAAATGGCATAGTTCGTGGTAGTCGGCATCAGGACTACTTTTTTGAAATAAGAATCCACCAGGAATCCTACTTCGAACCCTGTAACGGAGCTTTTTACGGTTCCCATCTCAAAATTCAGCCCGAATTTGGCATTTACACCCAGTTGAATTGATGATTCTCCGATACCTTGAAAAAGATTGCCTGTACCCAGTATGTTGTTAAAATTATGCTGAGGGTTATTAGGATCATACTGCTCCTTCACAGTGACAAAAAAGCTGTTATCTACCGATCGTTCAATATAATACGGAGCTACAATGCCAATGGAGGGTCCGATGGCGGTCACGGCCTTGATTTCAACCCCTTGCTGGGGTGCCTTGGTAAAAAGTATCCAATCGCGACCATATTGAAACCTGAAAGCATAGAGGTAATTGGACTTTCCGTAAATAAAGAAGTTACCTGTTGAACGTGAAGGCTTTCTGACTTCCTGTGGGTGCTTTACATTCATGATCTCAAGGCCAAAGGTTTCCAGTACGCGGTCAGAAAGCTTTCGGGCTTTTTTGAATGTGAATCCCCCTATGAGTCCTCCGGAAGAATTCTTGTTGATTCCCCAGGTAAACTCTGAATTATACTCATAGCTGTCCTGTGTCTGCGCCAAAGAAATTAGGGAGACACCTACACCAATCAGTGTGAGAAATAAGCGTTGGATCGCTTTTGAGTACATGAATGGGAGTTTGCGCTAATTTAGCGGTTAATTACATAACAAGGATCAATAAATCAAGTTCACTATGGCATCAATGCAGGGCGACTACCTGGGGAGTCTTAGGACTCGTGACCTTCATTTGCTTTCGGGCAATACGCTTGTCACAGACGCACCACCGGATAATAACGGGAAAGGGGAGGCGTTCAGCCCCACCGACCTGGTATGCGCCGCATTAAGCAGTTGTATGATGACATTGATGGGGATGGTTGCAGAGCGTGAAAATATCGATCTGAATGGGCTGCATTCAGATATTACGAAAGTAATGGCGTCCAATCCGAGACGCATCTCAGAAATACATATTGCTTTTACTCATCCTGGCCTGAAGGCAACAGACGTCCAGAAGCAAAAACTGATGAATGCCGCCCTTACATGCCCCGTTGCCAAAAGCCTTTCGGAACACATACAACAAAAGATCATATTCAACTTCCAGTAAGGGGCTCAGTCATACCACAAGCCTTTTTCACGCTTGTCGTAGCGGGGACGGTGTGGCTTCTGCTTCACAACCTCGGGCTGAGTCTCATTTTTTCGGAAGAGTTTTGACCATGTGAGTTTGACATTCATCAGGAAAGTGCGTTCACCTTTGACATTGTCACGCTGGCTGTGAGCATAGGGAGCATCCGGATGAAGTGATGGAGCAGTGTATTTGTGCATCTTCAAATTGCCCTGATAGTCCTGAATTCTAGCGGTTGCCCTGGATGGACCGATGGTCTTCAAGGCCTCCCTGTCACTGTTTGGATTGTGCTTGTAATTCCACGTCATCTTCATGCTGCGGGCGTACTCGCCGGCATTTACTGAACCCTTGCCAGGTTTCAAACTGGCCAGTGCTTCTTTACTGGTTTTATCCGTTCTTCCGTGTGATCGCTCTTTTGTTTTGATTTTGAGATCGCCCAGGGCAAAGTATCCCTTATTGATGGCCTGCTTTTTCAATGATTCTTTGTCAGCATTTGGATTCTGGACGTAGTCGCGCTTGAATCTGGATCTCGCAATCTTCCCGGAATATCCCGCAGCTTTGGCATCTTCAGCGAGAGGTGTTCGTACGGCAATGGCGTTTCCATCATTATTCCAAAGCCTCCCGCTTCTGCTGCCTCCTCCCTTTTCAGGTTTTTTGAATTTGATGTTGCCAGAGTAGTCAACACCTCCTTTTTCGAGTGGTGTTCGTACTGCGAGGGCCTTACCGTCATTGTTCCAGAGTTTGCCGCTCACACTTCCGCCGCCTTTTTCAGGCTTTTTAAATTTCATATTTCCTGCAAAGGCAGGCCCACCGGTCTCGAGAGGGGCTTTAGAGGCAATGGCCCGACCTTCGTTGTTCCAATGGCCACTTATGCTACCGCCCCCCTTTTCAGGTTTCTTATATTTCATATTGCCTGCAAAGCCTGGTCCACGGGTTTCAAGCGGAGCTTTGGTCGCAATGGCCCGACCTTCGTTATTCCAAAATCCACTAATGCTGCCGCCACCCTTTTCCTTTCTTTTTGCTTTGATATTGCCTGCAAATCCAGCGCCCTGTCTGTCAAATCCACGGATAGTTGACCTCCTGATATTTCCTGAGTATCCTGCTCCCTGTCTTTCGATAGAAGGCTGTTCCGACCGCTTGAGTTTGCCCTGGAATCCTGCCCCCGGACCGGAATCACCGGGCCCAGGCCGGTGCACTTTCAATGCTCCGGGATACCCTTCTCCCTGATTTTCAAAGCTCTTGATTCTGCCAACGTATTGGATATTGCCACGATAATTGAGCCCACCCTTTTCAAAACCACGTATCTGACTTCTCTTGATATTTCCTGCATAACCTGCTCCGCCTTTTTCAAAACCACGTATCTGACTTCTCTTGATATTTCCTGAATAGCCAGCTCCGCCTTTTTCGAAACCAGGAATTTGACTTCTCTTGATATTTCCTGAATAGCCAGCACCACCTTTTTCAAATCCCCTAATCTGGCTTCTCTTGATATTTCCTGCATAACCTGCTCCGCCCTTTTCAAATCCCCCAATCTGACTTCTCCTGATATTGCCTGAATAACCTGCACCTTCCTGAGAGAAACCCGGCATTTCACTGCGTTTCATATTACCTCTGTATCCAATATAATCTGATGAAAAACCCCGAATGTCCTTTCGCTTTATGTTTCCACTGTAGCCAATCCCCTTGCTTACATAGCCCACGCCAAAATTCTTGCTGAAGCCCCGATAGTCCACGCCGTTCTTTTGAGGTTTAGTCAGATCTCGCCGACGGATGTTTCCGCTGTAGCCGGAACCTTTGCTTTCAAATCCTGTAGGGGTCCCCTTGATGAAACCTTTATAATCCTCGCCATGCTTTTGAGCACGCCGGACGTCCTTTCGCCGGATTTTCCCCTGATCGCCTGGTCCCTCTGTTGAGAATCCTGCGCTGACTTGTACGTTTCCTTTATATCCGGCAATACCTGCCGCGCCGATGCCAGGAGCTTTGCCTGCAAGAGGATTGCCCTTGTTATTCCATCCGGCAGAAATGGAACCGCCTCCCTTTTGTTTCTTGATGCCATGTCCCTTTCCGCTAAGCAGACCTCCTGGCGCACCAGAGGGAATTGGGTTGAGCTGCGCTTGTTGACCTTGTCTGGATCTGCTTTCGCCCTGCCGGGGCGACAATGGGGTTCCGGCAATGCCTGGTTTGGGTAGATTTTTTTTTGGAAACAGAAATCCATTAAATGTCTTGGAGGAAGTCCCCTTCTTCAGCCGATAACCAGATATATCTCCAGACCAGCTTTTTTCTCCCTGCTTGTAATTCTTTGAGTAGCGCACTTCAGAAGTCCGGGCAGAGCCATCAGCCATGGGCTTCCTGCCAAAGAATTCAAGTGTATCCCTTCCCACGAGACCCGCGCGCGGGGAACGATAGTTGCGCGTTCGAAGTGGACCTCCCGTAAGATCTGTCGTTACAGGTCTTTCCTTTCTTTGAATCTTACCCCAATAAACATTCCGTCTCCCATGCTGAACATAGCTTTTTGATTTCGAAGCGGGATAGACTTTTCGCTTTCCTGCCTTTGAACGAGGTGTTGCAGAGTATTTCTTTATCGAAGAAATCTCTTCGTAATTTGAAACTGCTTTTTCCCCTTTTCTGGACTTTCGGTTGTAATAACTTACGTAAGGACCTTCCTGAGAATAAACTTTGTGTTGCTTTGCGCTAATGCTTTTGTTTTTGATTGGGCCCTTGTCCGTTCCACCGATCCATGCCCGCTCCTCCACTCGAGGTTCATGTTTTACAAATCGTTCCCCTTTAATGGTCCGGGCATAAGTCGGTGGTTTCTCTTTTTCCCGTTTTCTGACAAACCGCTGGTAAGGCCCTTTTTGGGGATAGACGTTATGCCTGGCGGCCTCAGATTTGCCAGGCTGAACCCGGCGGATTCGATATCCGGAAACATCGCCTTTCCATGCCCTGGTCTTGCTTTCCCTTGGTGACTTGGTAAATACCCTACCTGTCGGTTTAGCCGCCCGCTCTCCTGACTTAACGGCCTTGGATGAGTATGGTGATGGCTGCGGATATTTGAAATTAGCCCGGTTTGCAGATGACTTGTCCTTGGTTCTCAATCTCCGACCCGCGATGTCACGGGTACCTCCTCTTTCCTTTTTCTTGACAGATTTGGATCTGGTTTCCCTGACCTGCCTTTGATTGTTTACCGGTCGGTCACCCTTGGTGTTCTGTGCCCATGCTTCACTCGTCACGATCAGGAGCAAAAGGCCTATTATCAAATAGGCTGAAATTCCAGGCTGCCGTATGGTATCGGATCGTTTCAATTCAAGCGAAAACAGGCTAAGATAGTCAAAATGAAGGATTTGGGTAATAATTGACAACCTTGATCCTTCGGATCGGGAGAGCGATCAGTACTTCAAAAGTTCTTCTATCTTTTCGCGGATTCTTTCTTTTGGCAGAAAATTATTTTCCAGCGTCGGAGCAAATGGAATGGGTGTGTCCAAGGATCCAAGACGTAATACTGGTGCGTCAAGGTGTGGAAAGCAATGCTCACCAATCCAGGCACCGATTTCAGCACCAATCCCGCCCGTCAAAGTATCCTCATGAAGAATGAGCACGCGGTTGGTTCTTTTTACCGTAGCAGCAACTGCATCCCGATCCCATGGAAGCAACGTCCGGAGATCAAGAATGTCGGCCTGTACACCCATTGCGATCGCTGCTTCCTTTGCCCAATGAACACCCATTCCGTAGGTGATGATAGAAAGGTCATTACCCTCCGCCACCAGATTGGCTTTGCCTATTTCAATGGTGTAGTAATCGTCAGGAATAACATCTTTGACTGAGCGGTACAATAGTTTGTGTTCAAAATATAGATAAGGATTGGGGTCCTCTATTGCGGCACACAAAAGGCCCTTGGCATCGTAAGGATTCGATGGGTATACAATCTTTAATCCTGGCGTATGGAAGAACCATGCTTCGTTACTTTGGGAATGGAAAGGACCAGCTGCAGTGCCGGCGCCTGTTGGCATTCTGATCACTACGTCCGCCTTCTGACCCCAACGCCAATGCGCTTTGGCCAGGTTGTTTACAATCTGATTGAAGCCTTCTGTGACGAAATCAGCGAATTGCATTTCCACCATCGCCTTCATTCCCTTAATAGACAGTCCGAGGCCTGCACCCACAATGGCTGATTCACAAATAGGAGTATTGCGAACTCTTTCCTTTCCAAATTTCTCCACAAACCCTTCCGTAATCTTGAATACACCGCCATACTCTGCAATATCCTGACCCATCAAGACCAACTGGCTGTAACGATCCATGCTTTGGCGCAAGCCATCACTGATGGCATCGATGAATCTCTTTTCGGAAGTCTTTTCTGAAGAAGGGCGGACAATCTGAGGGTGATAAGGAGCATAGACATCGGATAATTCCAATTCGGTATCCGGTTCTGGGTAAGTCCCCTTGAATGCCTCAGCAAGGGCGATCTCAATTTCCTCTTTGATGGCGCCTCTTATGTTCTCGATTTTCTTCTTATCGAGTATCTCTTCCTTGAGGAGAAAATTTTCGAAATTGGCTACGGGATCTTTTCCTGACCATTCATCAAGAAGGGATTTGGGAACATACTTAATCCCCGAAGCTTCTTCATGCCCTCTCATTCTGAATGTGAGACATTCTAGAATAACGGGGCGCGGTTCTTTCCTGAGCCTGCCGGCGAGAGTCTTTACCGTATCGTACACTTCCAGTATGTTGTTGCCGTCAACCTGAACGCCTTCAATTCCATAACCGATAGCCTTGTCGACAAATTGCCTGCACCTGAACTGTTCTTTGCTTGGTGTGGACAATCCATAACCATTATTCTCAATAACAAAAATCACCGGTAAATCCCACACCGCCGCTACGTTGACAGCTTCGTGAAAGTCGCCTTCACTTGTGCCTCCATCTCCATTAAATACCACTGTTATTTTGTGGTTCTTTCTCAGTTTGTCAGCCAGCGCGATTCCGTCTGCAACTCCGTTTTGAGGACCCAGATGTGAAATCATTCCAACAATGTGATGCTCATTGGTACCAAAGTGAAATGAACGGTCACGGCCTTTGGTGTACCCAATTAGTGTGCCCTGCCATTGAGCAAAAAGCCTGGCAAACGGAAGCTTTCTTCCAGTGAAGACGCCGAGATTGCGGTGCATGGGAAGAATATATTCGTCGGGCTCGAGTGCCTGAGTTATCCCTACGGCGATTGCTTCCTGTCCGATGCCGCTGAACCATTTGCTGATTTTATTCTGTCGAAGGAGAATCAGCATTTTTTCTTCTATCATCCTGGGCCTGAGCAGTTCAGTGTACAGCACTGCCAACTGATCGTCGGAGTATTTCTTCCGGTTAAACTTCATAACACAAAAATAAAGGAATTCGAAGGCTACGCCTCAATAAATCTGTGCTGCAACTCGGGTGTTGGAATCATACAGTGATTTCTTTTTCCGAAGAAACGATAACGATTGTAAGCCACGGCATCATAGAGCAGGTCCCGAAACGGCCCTGGGAGGGCATAAAAAATAAGCAGAAATTTCCATCCGCCTCCGAGTATTCTGGCAATCTGCAATACTGCTTCAGATTTATAATATATTTTATGTCCCGCCAGCAATATGACTGACGACAGTCTTTGATCGTTCGAAAGCGCCGATGAAGGAAGGAGCCTGGCAGCTGCTTCAGATTGAAGTGACGCGAACCAGAATGAACATTTGTTGTCTCTTCGTATGATGAATTGCACGAACCCGTTGCAGAGATTACATACACCGTCAAAAAATATCACCGGCTCAGTCACCGGCACGGTTTCTTTTGTAAAGGGGTACCGTACTGCAGGGTTCACCGTACATGATGCTGGACGCTATGGGTCGGAGCCGGGTGGCGACTTCCAGATAGGCAGACTCCGGCACATGCACGTCACTGCAACCTTTAATTACCACCTTGGCATCACGAAACTTCTCCCAGTCCAGTTTGTCAAGCGCTTCTTTAAGAAGTTGCTCGTGCATGGAATCCTTTGTTCCAAAGAACACTTGCTTTGCAAATGGCTGAAGCGAAATTCCCACGAGCATGTATGCCCAGGTGGGAACGATCACATCAACAGAGCAATACACATTTACGTTCTTTCCCGAGTATTGGCTCCAGTCGTGCGTTTTGATGAAATCTCTTAGATCCTTCTCTTTGAGAATAAGTTCCTGGAAAAGGACTTGTTTGAGGTCAACAGTGGCAGCGGGCGCATTAGGCAGGTAGTCTTCGAGATTGAGGGTGACCAGTGTGCTATTGGCAACCCGATTAACAATGCGTGGCTCTTCCATGGATTTTCCTTATAACAGGTGTCAGACGGATTTGGTTTTTGCAACAAACTCTTTCAGGTAAAAAGGCTCATAGAAGCCAAGGTTTTGGGTTTCGTTGGCAAGGTATTTTCGATAGGCTTCTCCGCCCATGGCTGCTGCCCCGTCAGTCCGTCCATTGCTGAAGTTCGCATTTGGATGCCTTATGATTTCGCTGCACTTGGCGGCCCCGTCACCAATGAAATGAATCGTATGTCGATCCAATTCATCGGCGAAGCTTTCCTTTTCTATGATCCGGGCTTGCGGGGATTGAATCTCAGTCATCTTGTCGTCGAAGAGGCTGCAATAAACTTCCATCCGCCGGGCATCTATCATGGGACAAACAAGGTCATGACCTTGGGGTGCCTGCAAGGCCAGAATTCTCAATGAACCAATGGCGAGAAGCGGTATCCGCAGGCCGAAGCAAATTCCCTTTGCTGTTGAAGTGCCTATCCTGAGACCTGTATAGGAGCCCGGACCTGCAGACACGGCCACACCGGAGAGTTCATTCATCGCATGAGACGATGAAAGCATCACTTCTTCTATCATTCCTGTAAGGTGAGAGGCTGCAGTATTTGGAGCGTGGAGTACTGAAACCGCCAGGAGTTTACCCTGATGGTGAAGTGCCACCGAACAACTGGCAGTTGAGGTTTCAATACTGAGGATGAGCGCCATTAATGTGGCAGCAGCAATTTTTGGTAAGCCGGCAGATTATTCAGAATCTTAACGGCCTCTTTTACTTCCGAATCATGGTCGAGGGATGATTCAACCCTGCCCTTGTTCAATAGATAGTGAAATCCGATTTCTGATTCCAGAATCGGTTGAATCTCGCCTCGGAACTTGGTCATGTAATTCACCTTATTATCCTTTATGGTCGCCCTTATCTGATCAATGCCTTTTTGCAATTCAGCATGATTAGGTTCCTTAGATGCAGCCTCTTCAAAATCATGTGTGACCTTTTCGAGCTGAGTTGAGAAAGTAAAGTTCTGATCCTGCAACCACTGTGAAAATTGTCCATAGTCAGCATCGCTGAGACGAAAACTTCTGATATCGGCAGGGGCTGCGTGTTCGTTGCAGTATTTCGTGGCAAAGTCAAACAAATAACCGGCTCGGGCCAGTGTAACGACAACGGATCCGGGGTGTTCTTCTTTTACTAAAATGTCTGGATCAAGCCCGCCCCCATCAAATACCTGACGTCCACTTTTTGTTTTGAACGCCGATTTGAGGGAATCAGCGACTTTGTCAACTGTGCCATCTCCCTTCCGATGGGTGTAATCAATGGCCTGAATGCAACGGCCACTTGGGATATAGTATTTGGCAGTGGTAACTTTCAGTTGTGTATTATAGGACAAGGGTCTTGTTACCTGAACGAGTCCTTTCCCAAAAGTCTTCTGACCCACAAGAACTGCTCTGTCATAATCCTGCAGGGAACCCGCAACAATTTCTGAGGCAGAAGCACTTCCTCCGCTCGTCAGTACTACCAGTGGGATCCCGGTATCGACCGCATTGTTCAAAGTTGAATACGTCTTGTTCCATTCCTGCACCTTTCCTCTGGTCGAGACCACTTCCTTCCCTACGGGAACAAAGAGATTGACAATGTTAACAGCCTCGTAAAGAAGGCCACCAGGATTGTCTCGCAAATCCAGAATTAACCGTTCTGCACCTAGTTTCTTTAGTTGTACAAGTGCTTCCTCAACCTCCTTTGCAGCACCTGGGGTGAAGTCGTCAAGTTTGATATACCCGACACCTGGTGCGATAATTCCCTGGTACGCGACATTGCTGATCTTGATCTTCTCCCGGGTCAACCTGAAGGTAAGGTCTTTGCCGTTTCGGCGGACTACTACTTCCACTTCTGTGAAGGCTTTTCCTTTCAACTTCTCGCTTACTTCAGAGGTGGGCTTCCCTTTTACATCCTTCCCGTCGACTGAAATGAATTCATCTCCTACGTGAAGTCCGGCGCGGTAGGCAGCAAAGCCCTCGTAGGGATGCGTGATGACAGTCCTCTTGTTTACAAGTCCCACAAGCGCACCGATGCCTGCATATTGTCCTGTGGTCTGAATACTGAAGGCCTCCATACTTTCTTCAGGGATGAAATCAGTATAGGGATCGAGAGACTCCAGCATTCCTCCAATCCCGGTGTTGACAAGTTTTTCCGGATCGATTTCATCAACATAGTAACTGTTGACTTCTTTAAACAGTGTACTGAAAATGTCAATGCTCTTGGCGATTTCAAAATACCTTTCTCCCGGACGCGTGAAGGCTGCCGTTACAATAATGAGTAAAGCCAGCGCACCTATCTTCAGTTTCCTTTTCATCGGCTTTGAATCCATTGTAGTGATGACCGAACTGCTTCATGAATGGGAGGTGTGGGCATTACCTCCCTTGCCATGTAAATATACGCAACGCAAATGGGTGGGTTGGATTGAAGTAATGACTTGTTCAGACGGTATCCTTCGCGAATCCTTCTTTTGATGGTATTCCTTGAAACTGCCTTTCGGATAGTCCTGGCAGGCACGGAGATTAACACCTGGTGTTGTTTGCAGGTGGGATCAGGGTGCGGCAGGTAGATTACTCGGAGCGGAAAATGCGATTTGGAATTGCCCTTTTGAAAGAGCAATTCGATAATTTTCTTACGGGTTAGATGTTGATCTTTTCCGAAGGTGAATGTCCCCATTTGAGCTAAAGTTAAGCCCTGTTGGGGTGAGTATCCCGGCCTATTTGTGTTTGAAGGTCTTTTCGTCGGAAACAGTAAGTTTCTTACGGCCTTTCTTGCGGCGGGAGGCCAAAACTCTGCGTCCATTGGCCGTTGCCATTCTCTCACGGAATCCGTGCTTGTTTTTTCTTTTCCTGCGGGAGGGTTGATAGGTACGTTTCATGGTCGCTCAAAATTAGGGCTGCAAATATCAGCAGGATTTTCTTATTTACAAAGGCCTGAAAATGAGGTTTTACGGTCCATATCCCCGGAAACTTGAGATGGGTCTTTGTAATAATTCAATCCACGTATTACCTTTGCAGTCCCTTTTG
>JAFEAM010000014.1 GCA_018266395.1 Bacteroidota bacterium
TCAGCTTGTGATATTCTTCCAGCAGTACCGTAAAACTTGAGTAAGGATCATCGACTAATATGAGGCTTGCTGCGATGTCTTTCTTTGGCTGAAAGTCGCGTGCCACAATTACACCGGTGGCATGCGTGGTGTAGATGTATTGCTCGTATTTGGGGTTGGCGAGGAAAGCGATCTGCCCCTCTTTGGCATCCTGGATTTTGGCCAGCATGTTGATCTTCCTGGAACCGTCGCCGCGCACTTCACCACCCAGCATTCCTGCGATCTGTGAGAGCGTAAATTCCATAGATCAGGCTTTATTGAAAGAAACCTATTGAGGGCGTCACAAAGATATGTTTTTGGGCCAGCATAGGTAGTTTTTTTTAACGATTTTGCTGATGGCCTTGATATTGGGCAGGTCGGAAGCCTGTGCCACATCCAGCAGCTCCCCATTCTTTTTCAGTATTTGAATGGTATTTCTTTCCGACAAGTATGCTTCATTCGACACGGTGCCATGCGAGAACAGGAAGGTGGCATCACTGCGGGTGATCTCGAAATTCTCTACAATCGCCTCACGCACTTTCTCGGCTTCCGCCTTCTGTATCGGCTGGCTCGTTAGCCGGATGTGGAAGAGCCTTCGGTTGAGAAGCATCTGACATAGGACAGCGAGGATGGAGTCACGGTGGGACTGCCACGCTTTGATGGCTCCCCAAACATCGTAATCATCCAGTTGTGCAAAATAGTGTAACACATCCCTGCTGGCAGAGAAGTCATCGAGGGTGACCTTATGTCGGAGAAAGTGGGAGAGCGCATCACTGGCTGGCAGTCGCTCGCCTGAGGAGGATAGATACTGGGCCCTGCGGATGAGATTCACCAGAAGACGCTCGGCACTTACGCTCGTTTTATGCAGATACACCTGCCAGTACATCAGCCGCCGTGAGTTGAGGAAATTTTCAATGTTGTAGATTCCTTTCTCCTCCACTACGAGCTGACCCTTCACCACATTAAGCATGGCGATGATCCTGTCTGTGCCGATCGAACCTTCTTTGACGCCGGTGAAGAAGGAATCCCGGTTAAGATAATCGAGCCGGTCGATGTCAAGCTGCGAGCTGACCAGCTGATGCAGGAATTTCCTGGGGTAGGTGTTCTGAAAAATCCTGATCGCGCGGTCAAGTCCTCCGTTGAATTCGCGGTTCAGGTCTTTCATGATAAGAAAGGAAATGCTCTCGTGCTTTAACTCCGGCAACAGCGTTTCCTCCAGTGCATGTGAAAACGGACCATGCCCCGTGTCATGAAGAAGCGTGGCGATCTGGGCGGCTTCTATTTCTTCATCGGTGATATCCACACCTTTTGAACGCAACACTTCCAGGGCACGGGTCATGAGATAGTAGGCGCCCAGGGCATGATGAAACCGTGTGTGGATGGCACCTGGATAAACCAGTTCGGTCATGCCCAACTGCCGGATGTGGCGCATCCGCTGAATGAACGGATGTTCAATCAGCCTGAAGATTTTCTCGTTGCTGATNNGCCACGATTGTCAGGGCTGTCGGGAATAAGTATCTTGTAAAAAATATCCATGCAAAGATATTCTATTTTGTGGGCTGATGATGAGATTGATCTGCTGAAGCCGCACATCCTTTTTCTTCAACAGCGGGGATACGACATCACACCGGTGAATAACGGGGCTGAAGCGGTGGAGTTGAACGAGTCCCGGAACTTTGATATCGTCTTTCTCGATGAGCACATGCCGGGTATGTCGGGACTTGAAGCGCTAGGTCACATCAAGGCCAGCAAACCCAACGTGCCGGTGGTGATGATTACCAAAAATGAAGAGGAGCAGATCATGGAGGAAGCGATCGGTTCGAAGATCGACGACTACCTGATCAAGCCGCTCAACCCCAGCCAGATTCTTCTTTCCGTGAAGAAGCTGCTGGACAAGAAGAGCCTCGTGATGGAGAAGACCACGTCGGATTACCAGCAGGACTTCCAGAAAATCAGTATGGCCTTCCTTGGCGACCTCCATCATGAAGAGTGGGCCGACGTGTACCGGAAACTGGTCTTCTGGGAACTGCAAATGGACCAGGCCGACGCGAGCATGGCGGAGGTGCTGGAATCCCAAAAGGTGGAAGCCAACTCCAACTTCTGCCGGTTTGTCAAGAAGAACTATGAGAGCTGGCTCAACGATCCCAAAGCCAACAAACCACTGCTGTCGCATCAGGTGATGAAGCGCAAGGTCTTTCCTGAATTACAGGAAGGAAAGCCGTGCTTTCTCATCGTGATCGACAACCTACGGTTTGACCAATGGAAATCCATTGAGCCTGAGCTCCTCGATGACTTCACTGTCGAAAAAGAGGAGACTTACTATTCCATCCTCCCCACTACTACCGCTTATGCGCGCAACGCCATCTTCTCCGGCATGCTTCCTTCGGAAATGGCAAAAGTGCATCCGGATATCTGGGTGGGAGAAGATGATGATGAAGGGAAGAACAACTTTGAAGCTGAGTTCCTGGAGCGGCAGGTACGCCGCAATAACCTTAACATCAAGATCTCCTATCACAAAATCAAGAAGCTTGAGGAGGGCAGGGACCTTGCCGACTCGGTATCCAATCTCTTCAGCAATGATCTGAATGTGATTGTCTACAATTTTGTGGACATGCTCTCCCACGCCCGCACGGACATGGCGATGGTGCGGGAACTTGCCCCTGACGAAGCCGCGTATCGCTCGATCACACGATCGTGGTTCCAACATTCGCCGCTGTTGGAGATCCTCAAAAAGATTGCGGAGAAAAAGGCAAAGGTCATCATCACCACCGATCACGGTACCATCCGTGTGAAGCGCCCTTTCAAAATTGTTGGTGATAGAAATGTCAACACCAATCTCCGCTACAAACAGGGGAAGAATCTCGGATATGATGGCGACAACAAAGTCTTTGCGGTAAGCAGGCCTGAGCGATTCTTCCTCCCCAAACCGAATGTGTCAACAACCTATGTCTTTGCAGTCGAGGACCAGTTCTTCGCCTATCCGAATAACTTCAACTATTACGTCGGATTATACAAAGACACTTTCCAGCACGGAGGTGTCAGCCTGGAGGAGATGATTGTGCCCCTTATCGTTCTTGCACCCAAGGGCGGGTAATACAGATGGTGTTGTATTCGTTTGCTGACGAGGCCGGCACTTTTCTGTGGGTTAAATCTTCTTCGTAAATTGATCCTCTGTTGTCCCTTCAACCAGACGCAAAGAACCTGACACCCGATGCCCCCCTGGACTTCCGCCGCCGGCGGCTTACCGGTTTCCATCGAAATGCTGCCGCGGGTGGCGGATGAATTGCTGAAGGCATCAGGGAATGAGAAGATCTGGCTTTTATATGGAGAGATGGGATCAGGAAAGACCACGCTGGTAAAGGCGGTCGGACATGCGCTGGGTGTAACGGAAACCATGAGCAGCCCGACCTTTTCCATTGTCAACGAATATGATGGTGCTAGGGGTAAACTTTATCACTTCGATCTCTATCGACTCACGTCGGAAAAGGAGATATTTGATATAGGAACAGAAGAATATTTTTCTTCCGGTGGCTGGTGTCTGGTGGAGTGGCCTGAAAAGCTGGGAACGCTTACGCCCCCCTCACATTTTGATGTAAGAATCAGGCCGCATGACAACGAACACCGGATTATTGAGTACCAGCTTGCATGACCGCTAAATCGAAATCAGGATTTGAGACGCTGGCCAAAGCCAGCCTCTCGCCCCAGGAACAGCTTGTCAAAGTAAAGACCGGCAAAAACAGTTTCTTCATTGGTCTGCCGCGCGAGATCTCGCTGCAGGAGAATCGCATCTGCCTCACCCCTGATGCCGTGGCACTCCTCGTCAGCCAGGGCCATGAGGTCTGGGTCGAAACACAGGCAGGTGCAGGGTCAAAGTTTCCCGACCGGCAATTCAGCGAGGCAGGTGCCAAGATTGTGTATTCGCCCGAAGAGGTCTACAAGGCTGAGATTATCCTCAAGATTGAGCCGCCCACGCTGGAAGAGATGGTGTATTTCCGTCCTGGCCAGGTGTTGATTTCCGCACTCCAGGTGGGACACCTGGAAAAGAGATTTATTGATGCCCTACTTCAAAAAAGAGTGACAGCGCTTGCATGGGAATACATCGAAGACAAGGTCGGAGGTATGCCCATCATACGCAGCATGAGTGAGATTGCCGGCAGCACGGTCATGTTGATCGCAGCCGAATACCTCAGTTCCATCCATAAAGGCAAGGGCATCATACTCGGAGGCATTACCGGTGTGCCGCCTACCAAGGTGGTCATTATCGGAGCGGGCACCGTGGCCGAATATGCCGCGCGCGCAGCCCTCAGCCTTGGTGCAGAGATACAGGTCTATGACAACCACCTGTACAAACTGCGCCGGATCAAACACACGCTGGGTCATCAGTTTTATACCTCCACCATCGACACTTCGACGCTGGGTGCGAGCCTGAAGTCTGCCGACGTGGTCATCGGCGCCTTGCGCGCAGAAAAAGGGCGTGCCCGTCATGTGGTGTCCGAAGAAATGGTGAGTCATATGAAGCCGGATTCACTCATCATTGATCTCAGCATCGATCAGGGTGGATGTATCGCCACTTCTGAAATCACCACGCACTCTCGGCCTGTCTTCCGGAAACACGATGTGATTCATTATTGCGTGCCCAACGTTGCTTCCAGGGTGGCACACACTGCAACAACAGCACTTAGCAACATTTTTACGCCCACCATTCTGCGCGCCGCCGAAGAGGGCGGGGTGGAGGAGATGATCTTCAGCCACACCTGGTTTATGAAAGGCGTATATACCTATAAAGGCAACCTGACCAATGAATCTGTGGGCCGCAAGTTTGGACTTAAGTACCGGAATATCGAATTGTTGCTGGCTGCCAGGGTATAAGAAATGTCAAAGATCCGTTTAGCGATTGTTGTACTGTTCCTTCCTGTCATTTCCCATGCGCAATGGGCCATGCCCCAGGTCATGCGGTCGCAGATGACATTGAACCGCATCAGTGAGAAAGGTATTACCATGAACGACTTGCTGTACGGTGTTCCTTTGACAGGCGGGGGTGTCATAGGCACTGTGTATCTGGATAACAAATGGAACGCAGCTACAATGATGCTGTATGAAAGCGACCGGCTGCTTGAGGGCTATTATATAAAATACAACCTGAAGGATAATGAAGTGGAGGTACAGGCGCGCAATGGCATCAAGGTCATCGACGCAGCCAAACTCAGAAGCTTTGTTTGGAAGGACTCCCTGACCGGGGAAACAAGAAGTTTCCTCAATGGAAAAGAATTCAGGGAAGACAGCATACCGCTGACGACTATGCTGGAAGTTTTGGTGGACGGACCACTTCCACTGGTGGGTAAAACAACTGTCAATGTGAAAGACCCGACCTATGTGGTCGCATTTGACGTGGGCTCGCGGGAAACACAAATCCGCAAGAAGACTGCGTGGTATTATGTTCGCAATCAGTCGATCATAAAGATCACGAACAAGAAGCGTCTCCTGGAGGCGTTCGGCGAACGTTCAGTCGAAATGGATAAGTACATCAAGATCAACCAGCTTCCTGTCAGTGATCAGGAAGGGCTGGTCAGGATCTTTCAGCATTACAATAAGATTGCCTCTGGCTTATAGCAGGCGCAGACTCTCCTCTAGCGCACGGATCTTAGCCTCTGCATCCGCTTTTTTCTTTTTCTCCAGTTCCACCACCTGTGGCGGTGCACTTGAAACGAAACGCTCGTTGGAAAGCTTCTTGTCCACTGAGGTGAGGAAGCCCCTTTGATACTCAATTTCTTTTGCGATGGCTTCCTTCTCTTTTTCCGCGTCAACACTGCCGGCAAGGGGTATGAAGAATTCGGCTGTACCAACCATAAACCCGGCCCCTTGTCCCTTGCTGTCCCCGAATTGCAGTGCTTTGATGTTGGACAACTTCTGGATGACTGGAATGAATGTCGCACCGAGTGCGTTCTTGTCTTTGACAACCAACTCCAGCGGCTCTTTCGGCGAAAGGCCCTTGCTGTTGCGGATGTTTCTTACCTCACTGATGATCTGAAAAGCGACACCGGCTTCCGTGAGGAGCTCGGGTTGTATTTGACCGGCAACGGGCCATGAGGCATTTACAATAGTTGCGTTCACCTTGCGCTCGGTGAGATTCTGCCACAGCTCTTCGGTGATGAAAGGCATGAAAGGATGAAGCAACTTCAACACCGATTCAAAAAATGAAATGGTGTGACGATAGGTATCCGCATCAATGGGTTCGCCGAATCCAGGTTTGATCATCTCCAGGTACCAGGAACAGAAGTCGTCCCACACGAGTTTGTACAACGTGACAAGGGCGTCGGAAATTCTGAATTTGGAGAAATGGTCGTTCAGTTCACCAGTGGCCTCATGGAGCCTTGAGGCGAACCACTGTGTAGCTGCAGTGTTTTCAGCAGGGGCAGCCCCCGCTTTTGTTTCCCAACCTTTTACCAGGCGGAAGGCGTTCCAGATCTTGTTGGCAAAATTGCGTCCCTGCTCGCAAAGCTTTTCATCAAACAACAGGTCATTTCCTGCTGGGGAACTGAAGAGCATGCCGGTACGAACACCGTCAGCGCCATAGCGGCTTATAAGATCCAGCGGGTCGGGTGAGTTGCCCAGGGACTTGGACATCTTCCTTCCCTGTTTATCACGCACAATGCCGGTGAGGTACACATCTTCAAACGGCTTCTCATTCATATACTCATAACCGGCGATAATCATCCGCGCTACCCAGAAGAAAAGAATTTCGGGTGCGGTCACCAGTACCTGGGTAGGATAGTAGTATTGCAAATCAGGATTCTTGCCGGCGAGTATTCTACCGTTCTTCTTGTCGAAGGTTTCGTCTTTGAAACCGTTAAACACGGCCATGGGCCATAGCCAGGAGGATGCCCAGGTATCCAATACATCAGGATCCTGCCGTAATTGATCGGCACTTATGCTTTTGCCGGCTTTGGCTGTTGCCAGCCTTACTGCTTCTTCCTGTGTCTCGGCCACCACATAGTCATTTTCTCCCTTGCCATAATAATAGGCCGGGATGCGATGTCCCCACCACAGCTGACGCGAGATGCACCAGTCGCGCACGTTTTCCATCCAGTGCCGGTAGGTGTTCTTGAATTTTGCAGGATGAAGGCGGATGTTATTGTTCTCTACGGCATCCTTGGCCCGGACGGAAATCTCCTTCATTTTGACGAACCACTGCAGGGACAGTTTGGGTTCAACCACACTGTTGGTTCGTTCCGAGCGACCGATGCGTGTTGTGAATTCTTCTTCCTTTACAAGATGTCCGGCTTCTTTGAGGTCGCGCACAATTTCCTTGCGTACAGCGAAGCGATCCTTGCCATAGAATTTCGGCAATTCACATTTCTCATTCAGCGTTCCGTCGTCGTTGATGGTATCGATCACCGGCAGCTGATGACGCTGCCCGATTTCGTAGTCATTGATATCGTGGGCAGGCGTGATCTTCAGGCAGCCCGTTCCGAATGCTTTGTCCACATAGGTATCCCCTATGATAGGAATCTCGCGGTTGATGAAGGGCACCAGGGCCTTCCTGCCAAGCAGATGCTTATAGCGTTCATCATCCGGGTGAACGGCAATCGCCACATCGCCCATGATCGTCTCCGGTCGCTGCGTGGCGATGGTGATAAATTCGTTGGGTTTATCTTTTAATTGGTAGCGGATGGTGTACAAGACCGAGCGTTCGCCTTCTTCCTTGTAGAGCACCTCCTCGTTCGAGAGCGCAGTTTTGGCTTCGCAGTCCCAGTTGATCATGCGCAGTCCGCGGTAGATGTATCCTTTGTTGTACAGATCCACAAATACGCGGATCACGGCCTTGTAATATTCCGGCTCCATGGTGAACGCTGTGCGATCCCAGTCACACGAGGCACCCAGCTTTTTTAGTTGCTCCAGAATGATGCCGCCGTATTTCTCCTTCCATTCCCACGCATACTTGAGGAACTCCTCACGGCTGAGGTCGGACTTCTTGATGCCCCGCTCTCTGAGCATGGCGACAACCCTCGCTTCTGTGGCGATGGAGGCGTGGTCGGTGCCGGGAACCCAGAGGGCCTCGCGTCCTTCCATTCTCGCCTTTCTGATGAGGATGTCCTGGATGGTATTGTTGAGCATGTGTCCCATGTGCAGCACTCCCGTCACATTGGGAGGAGGGATGACGATGCAGTAGGGCTTTTTGCCCGCGTTGGGAGCGGATTTGAAGAGTCCCTGCTTCAGCCAGAAGGAATACCATTTATCTTCTACTTCGGAGGGGCTGTATTTAGTCGAAAGGGCCATTGGCGATGATAAAAAAACAGGCCGCAAAGGTAGGGAAAAAGGAATAGGTTCAGGCTACTATTCTAGCTGTTGACGAACCTGGAACCTTGAACTTTGAACTGTTCAAGGTAGTTCAAGGTTCAAGGTTTCCGTGGAGTGGCTGCCAGTTGCAACAAGAGAATCTAGAGTCAGCAATAGGCAATTGAGAAACACATAACTTCTTGATCACTCGCCAACTACCAGCAGCCAGAAGCCAGGAGCCGCTGTTGAATTTTGAATGTCGAACAGATGAATTTTGAATGTTGAAGTGCAGGGGAAGCGTGTAGCAACTAGTCGATATTTTCAATGTCCAATCGGGTGTCAAGGCAGCTTACCCAAATGGTAAGGCAATCGAAATCAGAATAAGGAATTGAGGAATGTCAACATTGGGACTACCTGCCAGCCGCCAGTAGCCAGAAGCCAGTAGCCGCTGTGAAGTAGTTCTGGATACTGGCTTAGCAACGAAAAGAATTCATCGCTTTCGTGAATAAAATTGCGAACTTCTTTATCTGTCCAATGCTCTTCAAGATAACGGACAATATTGTCGAACCCCTGCGCGGCTCGTTTGGTCCACACGAGGGTTAACGCCATTTCTTGTACTTGGCCATGACCTCTTTGTGAGATATGACTTCACCGCGATCAGCCTGTGCGAGTCCTTCTTCAATTTCTATTTTCTCCTGGTCGCTGAGTTGATCCCACCAGTCCTTTTCTTGTTGCTTTTTCAATGTGATAAAGCGCTTAAATGTAGTGGTGTCGTTAAGCCTGGCTAACCACTCTATTAATTGCAGTTTTTCGGATTGGATATCCATATCAAAAGGATTGATACTCAAGAATAATGATTTCAGACCTTTCCTGAACGGGACTTTAAACCCCGACATGGGTTAAGGTTTATAGCCAATCGATTGATTTGCCTAAACAGGTGAGTTTATTTGATTTCCTGATTTAGTTAACTGTCAGGATTCAGCACCCAGTTTGAAAGGCTGCGTTGATACTATATTTATATCACAATCCCACCCCCCTAACCAATCTCCGCCTTCATCTGTGTTTTATTCCCCGGCAAGTCCTTCGCCAGTGCATGAACCGTGGTGCCTTTGAGACTCGGGTTTGCCACGGTGGTCTTGTATTTCCATATCTGGGGTTTGCGCGGATAACGTTCCGCATTTCCCTGCTCCAGCAATTTGCCTTCGCCATCGTGTATTTTGATGGAGACCGTTTCCACCCGAAAGTCGTCTGATGCCTTTATCGTAATCTCATCACCCACATTTCCTCCGTAATCGTAGGCCCGGATGTAGTGGATGACCGGAGGCGTAAGGAAGTCCTGGAAAGCGACCATGTGCGCACTGGTCTTTCCCTTCTTGACTCCTTTTGCATAGAGGGCCTTCTTCTCCTCGGACTTCAGTGCCTGTTCTGCATAGTAATGCGCTGCCTTGAACCGGTCAATACTGGTCTGCTGCTTCTGCGAATTATGCTCGCGCTTGGGTGGCGAGGGCTTCTTTGAGTACACCGTGCGTCCATGCCAGGTAGTTACCACAACTGAATTGCCTGTGAGGGCGCTGATATCCATGTCGGTGTTGTTCTTATTGAACTTTGCCATAATTAGGATGAAAATAGCGATTATTCTGACTTTAGGCCCATTAGAGTAGTAAGGAGTCACGGTCAGACTCCTTTCAAAGGCTGACTTAAGACCAACTTAAGGCCCAATGTCTTCAAAACTGGAGGACTTACCCGACTTTCACCGGACTTTCACCGGACTTTCTCCGAACTCGCTCCGGACTTTTTGTTTAAATATTGCGTTTTGATGCTAAAAACCCTGTAGTGGCGACAAAAAACCTTGCAGGCGTGCTAATTATTAGGTTTTTGTGTCTACGGTGCCCATAGCTTTTGGGAACCGGGGTTCAGCCTTTTGATGAAGTTTAAAGTAAAGGGAATTCGGGGGTCATTGTCAAGAGGGAAGCGCAAAGAATTTTGAATGTTGAACAGATGAATTTTGAATGTTGAAGTGCAGGAGAAGCGCGCTGCATATGAGGTCCAAGCAGAAATCAACGGCACAATCCTTTAAGCCTTTGTCTCTATCTGAAGTAAATCGGATATTAGGGTGACGGGTGTTTAATTTCAGGTCTCAAATCCTCTTCCTGTATGAATTATTGAGCATCCTCAATTGGTCAGCATAGTGATCACCGTATAGCATTTTCACTTCAGCGCTTAGAAATGACCTGCCTAAAAGACCTTTCACCTGGTCATTTGCACCGCGATACTTATCGAGGACTTTCTTTATTCTGCTCTCCATTAGACCGATCTTCGCTCCGAATTCAAAGAAGTCGTCATAAGCATAAAAGCCCAGCGCTTTAAAGCTTTCGGTGTAATAATTGCCAGAGAATAATCCGTCGCGAAGTGCAAAAAATGAGTCTGATGGAATATGGACTCGTGTGTCGATCAGGTCATAGGCGGGGCTCAAAATGTAATCCCCACCGGTCGTTTGAGAGAGCGAGAAATTCTTCAGATGGGCGTCCCCGTTGCTGAACAAATAATTGAATATCACTCGTTCAAAATATTTTTCAGCCTCCACAAGATACGCAGTGATGTAGTTCTTCATAACCAGGGCGACGTCTTCATGGCTACCCTGGTGGCGATAGTCCTCACCGTCTTTGCCACGGGCAAACCCGGAAAGAGAAGCAAAATCTTCCTGGGCGATTTTCTGTCCGTCGACACTATAGTCAAATCGCTTTGTGATATATGCCGGCTCTCCGTTTTTAAAAAAGATGAGGGCGCACTCAGCCGTGTTTATACCATAAACTTGTTTGGCGATTTGCATCGTGAGATGCTCGTTGGCTGGCATTTCCTCCGGCTTGCCAAACGCCGGGCGGATCGGAACAGGTTTCAGTATGTACTGCCCGATTTCTCCGGCCTGTGTTAGACGGAGCTTATTTTTCTCGAGAACCACAGACTGCTTGAACTGGACACCGCTGATTGAAATGGTTTTGCTGTTCTGCCTGAATTTTTCTGCTACTTCTTCATTGATGGCTGGAGGATCGAAATCGAGTATATGACTAACCCTTCTTCCAAAGAACATATTCCTCAATGCTGAGGGACTGTAAGTACTGAATCCTTCGGCCAACGTACAAGGACAGTATTTCAAGTCGAGTGGATTCATGATGGTTCCATCAATTTAACTGTGACCGCTCCAATGGTGTCCAGGGATGCCGTTGCGGCCAGCAAGCTCATCACGTCTCTTTCGTCGATCTTCAGGTACCGGCTTTGGATGGCGAGGTTAGTCCCTTCCGCCACCATGTTGCTGAAAAAAGGAAACATGTGTTCACTTCGATACTCCTGTTGTGTTTTTGGAAGGGTCAGGCTAATGGCGTATTTGTTGCTGTCGTTGAAGTACACATCGTCATAGCGGAATGAATAACCGTTCCGATCCTCCTCGGTCAGGACGCCAGCAAGAATTCCGTTGCGATATACTTCCGCCTTTCTCATCTAATTTGTTTGACTTCCAGTTTCAGTTCCATGCCCAGTACTTCTGCCAGTTTGTTTAACACGTCAAGGGTAGGGTTGCCCTGTCCTTTCTCAATCTTGTACAGCGTGTTCGTACTTACCCCTGCCAGCTCTGCAAGGTGCGGTTGAGTGATTTTGAGCACTTTTCTACGTTCACGGATTGCTCTACCTACCCGGTTATCTGACATTATAATGTGATTTTAATGTCAAATGTATGATTACACGAGTACTATAACAAATCAAATCACATCATAGTGTGAGTTTAAGCATAGAGTTGTGGCTAGATATACTGATAGAGCCTGAAGTCACACTACAATGTGCTTTTCCTGTAGTCCATGCCATAGATGGTTCTCCATAGCCTTACCTGCTAAACCTAACTTCCCCCAAACGGTGTTCCGAAAATTCCTACTGCAAGCTCCAGCCAAATCAACACCAGGGCTGCCAGCAACGCCAGACACAGGATGATCCGATGTTCAAATTTCTTCACTTTCCTCAGCACGAGTTCACAAAGTAAACCCGTTCCAAAGAGCAGGCCGCCAGCTACGATGAAGCCAAACGCGGTCCACTTCACCTCATCCGTGAACTGCATGGCGATGAACGGGATCATCAGCAATAGGGCCGCCGCGAGCAGAATGCTGAAAAGCCTTGTATTATTAGAAGTAACCATATGGCGGTGTATTTAATCAGCACTAAATCCCAATTCAAAGATTCCTGATCCTCCAGTTAACCGGGTAAAGATTGTTGCTCCGGTTTTTCAAAACATTCAACCATCCCAGTCCCAGTCCCCCGTAAGTCACCAGGGTCATGCCTTCAGGTGCCTCGACGGCAATTGGATTTTTACGAAGGTATTGCAGGGCATCGTCTATTGAAAGCTCATGTGTGGGGTGAGACTCCTTCTGCAGCCGGATGCTCAGGGCAAGGGAATGTTCCGGTATGATCTTGTTCCGCGTAACGGTCCCGACTGCAGTGCCGGCATAGACGACATTAAGGCTTGATTGAAGTATGGGCCAATCCACGCGCATTCCCTCCGGCATCATGTGAACGGTTTCTCCATGCTGAATCCAAAAACACTTTGCCGGATCATCAACCCAGGCAGAGACCTGGGAAATTACAGTTGAGGAGGGAGTCTGTACCTGCTTTTTGTATCCACCTCGCCTTGCATTGTCTTGCGTACTTTTCTTTCTAAGAGCCCCAAGAAAAAACCCTTCCCCCTTGACGAGGTGCGGATATAGCTGATAGCCGCTAGCGTCTTCCTTCTTCAGGACTGCTATGTTCCATGGATCCGGGATTTCAAGTTGCAAACATTCAGCGTCATAAACCTTCGTTACCCTGATCAGCTGATCGAGGTTTTCAGCCTCTTCATACGTACAGGTGCTGTAGATCAACACGCCGTTCTCTTTCAGCGATGGCCATACGTCATGAAGGATTCTTTCTTGCCGTTGTGCACACAACTGCACATGCCGGGGTGACCATTCCTGCATGGCGTCTTTATCTTTTCTGAACAAGCCTTCGCCCGAGCACGGGGCATCCAGTACAATAACATCAAAGAACCCTGCAAGCCTTCCAAAATCCTGTGGATCATTGGAAGTTACCACCACATTCGGATAGCCCCACTTCTGGATATTTTCTGAAAGAATGGATGCCCTGCTCCGGATCACTTCATTGGCGACAAGAATGCTATCGGCGGAAATCAGGCTCAACAAATGTGTGGACTTCCCGCCGGGCGCGGCACTGACATCAAGGACCCGAAGAGGACGGGATCGGTCCACATGCTGTACGATGGCCTGTTCGAGGAACATGGAGCTCGCCTCCTGAACATAGTAGGCCCCGGCGTGAAGGAAGGGATCAGTTGTAAACACCGGACGCGATGGGAGATATCTTCCGGTGCTGCACCATGGAACCGCTGTTCCGGTGTCAGGGATTTTTTTGTGGGGGTTGAGCCTGATGCTTACCGGTGGCTCCTCATCAAGCGCATCCAGAAATGCAGGGTACGCGGTACCCAGACTTTTTTTGATTGATGCGGCAAAGTCTGCCGGCAGTTGCAGGCTCACAAACCCAAATTAGAGTAATTTTGATCAGATAAGAAACGTGATGACTGACCCTAACGATCCGAAACTGAAAAGCTGGGTAGAAGTTGCTCCTGGTTCAGACTTTCCTATCCAGAATCTGCCCTTCGGAATCTTCCGGACAAGGTACCTGGCACCCGTTGCCGGAGTGGCCATTGGAAATCATGTTGTGGATCTCGTGTGCCTGCATGAGCATGGTTACCTGGACGGCCTCGGTCTCCAGCCGGGTGTGTTCAATCAGCGCTATCTCAATTCCTTTTTCGCCATGGGGCGGAAGAAAGTGGGTGCTGTGCGGACACGTGTGTCAGAACTGCTTCGTCATGACAATGATGAACTGCGTGCCAATGGTCCGGCGCGCGAGATCGCACTCATTCCCATTGAGGAAGTAAAGATGCTCCTCCCGCTGGATATCCGGAATTACACAGACTTCTACAGCAGTGAAGAGCACGCCACCAACGTAGGAAGCATGTTCCGCGATCCCAAGAACGCCTTGCTTCCGAACTGGAAACATCTTCCGGTTGGGTATCACGGCAGGGCTAGTTCCATCGTGGTGTCGGGAACAGATATTCACCGCCCCAATGGACAGATCAAACCGCCTGACCAGGAGGCACCGGTTTTTAGTCCCACGCGCAAACTAGACTTCGAACTCGAACTCGCCTTTGTGACTTGTACCGATACCGTCCTTGGCAAACCGGTCTCCGTCCGGGAAGCGGAGGATCACATTGTCGGGTTGGTCATCTTCAACGACTGGTCTGCAAGGGATATTCAGCAGTGGGAGTATGTGCCGCTGGGTCCGTTTCTTGCGAAGAACTTTGCCTCCACGATTTCACCATGGGTAGTGACATTGGATGCGCTGGAACCTTTCAGGACTGCCGGACCGGTGCAGATACCTCCCGTATTGCCGTACCTGGCTTTTGAGGGCAAAAGGAACTTCGATATTCAACTGGAGGTGCAGATTCAACCGCAAGGATCAGTTGAGACTACCGTTTGTCGTACCAATTTCAAGCACATGTACTGGAATATGGCGCAACAGCTCGCTCACCACACAGTCAACGGCTGCAATATTGAGACCGGTGATTTGTATGCGTCGGGAACCATCAGTGGTCCTGCACCTGGCTCTTATGGTTCGCTTCTGGAACTGACATGGAATGGACAAAAGCCTGTTCCTCTGGCAGATGGCTCAGAGCGAAAGTTTCTGGAAGATGGGGACACCGTTATTATGAAAGCCCACGCCGAGAGAGACGGAGTGAGGATTGGATTTGGAGAATGTGTTGGGAAAATTGTTAAAGGCTAATAGCTATTGGCTGCTGTCCTGGAAGTTGAGAATACAGACATGATTATCGAACTAGAGACACAATAGAATGATTATTGATCCTTCTGCGATTCCTCATTCAAAGCTCCATGCCTGGCTGCAGAGCGCCGTAATACCCAGGCCGATTGCGTTTGCCAGCACGGTCGACAATCAGGGAAATATTAACCTGAGTCCGTTCAGTTTCTTCAATGTCTTCGGGTCAAATCCCCCGACTCTTGTCTTTTCGCCTTCGAGGAGAGGGCGGGACAATTCCACCAAGCACACGTACCAGAACGTCAAAGAAGTGCCGGAGGTGGTTATCAATATGGTGCGATATGCAATGGTGGAGCAGGTCTCTTTGTCGAGTTGCGAATATCCGAAGGGTGTTAATGAGTTTATCAAGTCGGGGCTTACGGCCATCCCGTCAACGAAGGTCAAACCTCCACGGGTGGCTGAATCACCAGTGTCTTTTGAATGCAGGGTAAGAGGGGTGAAGGAACTTGGCGATCAGGGAGGGGCAGGCAATCTTGTGATCTGCGAAGTACTGCTGATGCATGTAAAGGATGAAGTGCTCGATGACCAGGGCAGGATAGACCCATTGAAAATGGACCTAGTGGCGAGGATGGGAGGCGATCTCTATTTGCGGATGCAGAAGGAGGGGATATTCGTAGTACCGAAGCCGAATGAAAAACTGGGTATTGGATTTGATGCACTGCCAAAGGCCGTGAGAGAGAGTACTGTTCTTACCGGCAATGAATTGGGGCGGCTGGCAAACGTGAGCGCTCTGCCGGATACAACAACCATCAAAGAATTTCAATCGCAGCCTTCTGTACAATCCGTATTGCAGCAGGGAACGCAAGCCAGGCACCGGCTCGCTCAATATTATTTGAGACAGGGTAAGACAGAAGAGGCGTGGAAAGTCCTGTTGGACTGAGTCCCTGATTTAGTCTTTGTACAATACTGCTTTTACCGCTTTCACCGTACGTTCAACACTTGGCAGGATGGCCTGAATAAGTGTCGCTGCATAGGGCAGCGGAGCGTCCAGACTGTTGATCCTTTGTACCGGTGCATCGAGGTAGTCGAAGGCATGCTTCTGTACATGGTAGGTGATCTCGGTGGAGATGGAGGCCAGCGGCCAGGCTTCTTCCACAATCACAAGACGATTGGTTTTCTTGACGGACTCTACTACCGCGGCGTAGTCAATCGGGCGTACGGTGCGGAGGTCTATCACTTCGGCGGAGATATTATCCTTTTCAAGCTCCTGCGCCGCAGCCAAAGCGACCTTCATGATCTTTCCAAAGGATACGATCGTAACATCCGTACCCGCTCTTTTGATATCAGCTGAGCCGATAGGGATCAGGTATTCTTCAGCCGGGACTTCTCCTTTATCCGCATACATGAGTTCCGATTCCATAAAGATGACAGGGTCATTGTCGCGGATGGAAGTCTTCAGCAGTCCTTTTGCATCGTACGGGTTGCTGGGCACTACCACCTTTAATCCGGGAGTATTGGCAAACCAGTTCTCAAAGTTCTGTGAGTGCTGTGCTCCCAATTGGCCGGCGTTCCCTGTGGGGCCACGGAACACGATGGGAACATTATATTGACCTCCGGACATGGAATACATTTTCGCCGCAGCATTGATGATCTGGTCGATGGCTACAAGCGAGAAGTTGAAAGTCATGAACTCCACAATCGGGCGAAGTCCGTTAGCGGCAGCTCCCACACCCACGCCGGCAAATCCAAGCTCCGAAATTGGGGTGTCAATCACGCGGTCTGGTCCGAACTCATCCAGCATGCCCTGGCTCACTTTGTAAGCGCCGTTGTATTCTGCCACTTCTTCGCCCATAAGGAAGACGCTGGGATCCCGGCGCATTTCTTCATTCATGGCCTCGCGGAGGGCTTCACGGAACTGGATTTCACGCATACGACTGTTTGTATTAAGGGACGTAAAAGTAACATGGAGAGGAGACTTCCCGAACTCTTTGAGCGTATTTCTGGGCAGTTACAGGTCACAAAAAAACCCCGCCTGATGCCAGGCGGGGTCTTCCTTTGAATTAAGAATTCTTATTTGAGGGCGCTTCTGAATGCCTCGGAGGTAGCATACTTGCTGAACTCGAGATCAGTCAGGGCCTTTTCCTTCAGGCTGGGGTCAATCTTCACAGCGCTAACCAGGCTGCTGACAACCTTATCAGCGTTACCCGAGCGGGCGGCTGCCACGGCTGCACCGTAGTAGGCTACTGCCATGTTGCTGTTCTTGCTGGTTGCTTCGCCGAAGGAGTTGGATGCATTTGCATAGTCCTTGGAGAGCAACTGAGCCAGACCTTTGTTGAAGAGGTTAACATCAGTGGTAAGAGCAGCGGACTCAGAGCGAACTGCCGCATCATACTTGGCCATAGAGATTTCTGCAGATCCTTTCACGCCGTTCACGCCTCTGGCCACGTCATTGGTTGCGCCATTGAGGGCTTTGTTTGCATGGCTGGCTGCCTTGTAAGGATTGCCTTTCATCAGTTCTACAGTCGCCATGTTGGCATGAACTTCAGAAGCATCCTTGATTTTGGCTGCGATGTCGAATTGAGCAGCTGCTTTGTCAGCCAGTTCTGCAGCGCGTGAAGGATTGTCAATAGCCTGCTGGAGGTAAGCTGCACCAAGGTTGTTGTGTGCATTCCAGTAGGTGCCCTTCTTCGTAGCGGCAGTGTAGATGGCAATCTTCTCATCCAGGGAAGGAGTGAGGGTTGCAGCATACATGAGTTCTTCAATGCTGAGTGCATCGGCAGGACCACCTTGTGTCATTTGTTTTGCGAGAACAGAAATCTCAGCATCGGTCTTCTTGGCCTTCAGCGTGAGGATTTCGGTCTTGGCAGTACGCAAGGCAGGATACAGATCCTTGAATACTTTCTTGTAGGTAGGCAGTTTTTCCAGTTGCTTCTGCTGATCTACGAAGTTGCCGCCATTGTTGATGATATTCAGGTATGCTGATTTCTCGTCTGAGGAAATTCCATCGTAGGAAGCGAGGGAGTTCTTCAGGCCATTCCAGTCGTCAACGATGGGCTTCAGGATGAACTTGATTTCGTCGGCCATTCCTTTGTAGTCATACTTCTTCATCTGGGCACGGTAGTACTTCTCGATTGCGGAAGCACGCTCTTCAGACAGCTTGCTGTTGATGCGCTCGCGTCCTTCAGGAGAGTGGGTACCGGTGATGGTTACCGTGCGGGTGATATTCTTGGCAGCGATGAAGGCATCGAGTTGCTTTCCTTTGTCGCTGTTGGTTTCAGACCGGCGGAGCACAGACTTGCCCTGTTCGAAGATGAAATCAGGGATGATGACCGGTATGATTTCTTCCTTGTTATTGTAACCGTGATCTGCGAAAGCAGCGAAGTACGACTTCTGAACCAGTTTGCTGGTTGTGATCACGCCGGGAGCCAGATCCATCCGGGGAGTCTTCTTGTTGCTGGTGCCCTTTGAAGCTACACCCTCTACTTGTAGCATACCGGTGCGATAGGCAGGATCATAAGGGAAGGAGAAGCTCTTGGTTACTTTGGGTTGTTCAGTAGCGCTGTTCGGGTAGTCATCACCTTTAAAGGGAACTGCAGGAAGCGCCATTTCCTTGTCGCCATATTTGTAGAAGCTGTTCAGTGTATAAGTGGTTCCTTTCTTCAGCATCTTGACAGGAAGAATGGCGGACATGTCGTATGCAACGGTGTCCTTATGTACCTCCAAAGGATTGGGGGTCACAGTCAGGTTTTGCTGCTTCGCCAGCTTGATCATTTGCGGGAGTGTACATCCGGCAAGGCCCAGCATGCTGACGATGACTATGGAGTAGACTACTTTTCTCATGGATGGTTTTTTATGGTTAACAAAACGAACGGCAAAGCTACGTCTATGGCCGTTTTTATGCAAAAATAGTCAAAAAAATAAAGAAATGGCCCGAACAAAGGCCTTATAAAGGCGTTATATTTGCAGGCGGTTTTATCGTTCGATAAGCTGTCATTAACACAGGTAAACTGAAGATTTTTTAGCGTGGAAGCTCAAATGAAACGATTGCAGCATTTTTTCCAGGAGCATGCTTTTGGAGTTTGTGCGGCTTTGGGCGACAAGCTTGGCATCGCCTCCTCCAGTATCCGCCTCTTTTTCATCTATGCCTCTTTCCTCACGCTAGGTTCCCCGGTGATTCTTTACCTGGCACTGGCCTTCGTTATGAACATCCGCAAGCACCTGAGAAGAAGCAACCACCATTCTGTGCTTGATTTCTGAGCAGGCATACAGAAGTCTAATTCAATTCTGAATATTTCCTTTTTCCCAGTACAAAGTATTGCCATACGATCGATCCGGAATAAAATGTTTCAGGTCGGTGATAACCTAACCTTCCTTCAGCTTTCCTCTTGATCCGTTCCCTTTTCCAGTTCAGAAAAAAGTCGCGGTGGGCCCTGAATACGGCGAGGCCGTCTTTAAGCTGACCGGTAAGGGAGAATTTAAACGCAGCAATCCAGTCCAGCAGAATCCTTACGGGCAACCGGGTCCACACCTGGAAGGTGGGGAGGTTCTTGTACAGAAGACTGAGCCCATTTCTGAAGTTCAGATAGGTCTTGCGGGGATTGGCAGCACTGAGGGTTCCTCCACCCACATGGTAAACCGTGCTGGCTCCCTGATAATAGACTTCATGACCATTGCGCTGCATGCGCCAACACAGATCAATTTCCTCCATGTGCGCGAAGAACTCCTCGTCCAGTCCGCCTATGGCATGGAATACTTCCGACCGCACCATGATACAGGCCCCGGAGGCCCAAAAGACCCTTGCCAGGTCATTGTATTGTCCCTGATCCTCCTCCAGCGAATGGAAGAGACGACCACGACAAAAGGGGTAACCAAGCGAGTCGATCATTCCTCCTGCAGCCCCCGCATATTCGAAATGGGTTTTGTTCTTCCACGCCAGAATCTTGGGCTGCACGGCACCCGCCTTTGGATTGCCTTTCATGGTGTTGACAAGAGGAGTTATCCAACCCGGAGTGACTTCAACATCTGAATTGAGCAGAAGGTAATAGGTTGCCCCGATCTGCTTCAGGGCAAGGTTGTACCCACCGCAAAAGCCCAGGTTCTTTTCGATGCGAATCAGTTGAACGGATGGAAAGTCAATAGCCATCATGCTGGCCGATCCATCTGTGGAGCCGTTGTCGACCACTACAATATGAGCCTCCGTGCTGTTACGGATTACGGAAGGCAGGAATTTCCTCAGGAGGTCAATGCCATTGAAGTTCAGAATGACAACGGCGACTTCGGTCATCCCATGAGGTTGCTAAGGTCCATACCCGGAATGTTCGGAAGCATTCCTTCCGTGCCTTTTCTTATTTCCTCCCGGGCCCTGACCTCAGCTTCTTCCATAGCTTTATTGACAGCCGCCACTGCGAGGTCCTGTACAAGCACCTTATCATTGACATTGAGAATGCTGGGATCAATCTCCAGCGCCAGCAGTTTCTTCTTGCCATTGACCGTGGCGCGGACCATTCCTGCGCCGGCTTCGCCGCTGACTTTTACATTCTCCAGTTGATCCTGCACCTCTTTAAGACGGGCCTGCATTTCTTTGACTTTGCCCATCATTTTCATCATGTCAAGCATATCCGGCGATTTGATCCGTCAAAGGTAACAACTCCGCCCGTATGGGTGCGGCTATTTCCGGATAAGGGCTACCATACCCTCCTTCGAATAGGTCCTGCCGGCAAGGTCGGTAATCTCAACTTTCCAGACATAGCTGGAGGCAGGTGCAGGTCTGCCGCTGGTTGTGCCGTCCCACATTTCATTTTTCTCCGTGGTAAAGATCAGTGAGCCCCACCGGTCAAAGATTTTAAGATTCATCCTGGCGATGAACTGGCCGGCTACCGTGAAGCCATCGTTCAGGTTGTCTCCGTTTGGCGTGAATGCAGTAGGGTAGTAGAGGTTGGCATTCTTGATGAACTCGATGAGATTGGATAACGCCGCCGGTGCATTGGGTGTAACTGGAATGGGCTTGATGGTATAGCGAACCAGTTGGTTCTGTGGATCGGGCTGGTCGTCAATCAAAGTTGTATCTGTTACGGTGAAGCTTTTAATCAGTGAGCCGGACAAACTGTATTTCTGTACCAGGTAATTCTTCACGCCGCTCTGCCATCCTTTGTATGCACTCCATTTAAGCGTAATCACATTGCTGGGCTCCAGCGTTCCCTCCAGTCTTGTCGGACAAGTGACGGTGCCAGGTGGACTGAAGTTATCGCACTTATCCTGGTAGTTGATCTGATAGCAATATTTGCCGCCTTCATTGTACTGATCGTCGGTGAACGTGGTGCCGGTTGTGCTTTGATAGAAGCCAAGGTTGCCGCCATTGGATGACCGCAGCACCTGCGTGTTGACAGGAGTGAATTTGGGATCCTGAACCCAGTTCAGCTGAACAGATCCGGGAGATACAACAGCGCCCACGTCAGAAATGGCCGTCGGTATTTTATTTGAAAAGGATGTGACACACTTCTCAAGCGATGTGCTTTTTGATCCGTTGTTGTAATTGGTGATGACCTGGTAGCAGTATTTGAGTTTGCATGTGATGTCCGTATCGTTCAAAGTCGTACTTGGCGTGGTCAGGTAGTTGTTTTGATTCCGAAGGATACTGAAGCTGATCACCGTGCCCAGGGCGCTAGTCTGCGACACCACCTGGTTGACATCGCTTTGTGCGGTAACCGTCAGTTTGTTAGTACAGATGGTGTTGGAGTAGGTACTATTGTTGTTACATGGATCAAAAGCGCCGAGGCGGAAGCAATAGTAATTGTCATCCAGCTTAAGATTGGCAATGTTAAGCGTATTCACCCCATACAGGGTTTGATAGAGTTGAAAGCTGGAGGAACTGTTGGTTGCTATCTCCAGACGGTACAAGACGTTCGCGGAGATTGTGAAGTCAAGCTTCACGTTGGCGGCGTCAACAGAAGTCAGCGTGTTGATTTTTGGAATAGGGAGAGAGGCCATTGTAGTAAACGGCTGGGTCTTCGGGGTGCAGTTGTCAGCCGAGCCAAGCCTTCTTCCCCGCACGGAGGTCGTATAGGTACCTGCCGGCGTGTAGGAGTGGGAGGGTGTGAGGATGTTGTTGGAAAAGGGAAGTATGTATTCCGGAGTGCCATCGTTGTTGAAATCAATTACATACTGATCGTATGCATTGTCTGTCACTTTGATGGTGGCCATGGCGCCGGCGCAGGCATAGATCTCGAAATTGGGCGGTGTGTTCTGGTCCACCGTGATGGTGATGTCATCGGCGCCGATACTTTGGTACAGCACTGTCAGTTTATACGTGCCAGGCTTTGTGTATGTGTAGGTAAAGACGTTTTGCTGTTGGTTGTTGTTGCCTTCATAGTCCATCACACAGGGTTTGCCGGGAGTACAATCTCCTGCGAGGAGATTCGTAAGGTTGATGGTCAGGGGGGCACATCCCTTTTTCTGATCCACCTGAAATCTCCCGAGCCGGCTCACATAAGGCTGGGCAGCAGCAATGGAGGTCAGTGCCATGGCGGCGAGCCAGAGGCAACAGGATTTCAGATATGTGGGCCTTTCTGCCAAATACCGTCAATTTAGGTGAACCTCTTCATTCGTGTTTTTCAAAAAGCTTTCTGCACGGATGATATCTAAATGAAGAAGTCGGTCTGTTTCAATAAACGGAACAGTCTGCCTGAAAGTATGTACGAAATTCTCCAACCTGGGTGAAGTTCTGGCCGGTCGTCTGAAGTGCAAGGCTTGCGCCGCTGTGAGTAATTCGATGGCGAGGATGGAGTACACATTATGAAGCACCCTCCACGTTTTAAGCGCGGCATTGGCACCCATACTCACATGGTCCTCCTGGCCGTTGGATGAGACAATGGAATCCACGGAGGCCGGGCTGCAAAGCTGCTTGTTTTGGCTCACCAGGGATGCGGCGGTGTATTGCGGAATCATCAATCCGGAATTGATACCGGGATTGGCGACGAGGTAATTGGGGAGGTCGCGGGCCCCGCTGATTAGCTGGTAAGTCCTTCTTTCCGAAATGCTCCCAATTTCTGCCATGGCGATGGCAAGAAAGTCCAACGAAAGTGCCAAAGGCTGTCCGTGAAAATTACCTGCGGTGATGATCCGGTTTTCGTCAGGAAAGATCAACGGGTTGTCGGTCACCCCGTTGACCTCAGCCAAAATGATTTCGGTTACATAGTCAATGGCGTCAAGGCTCGCGCCATGCACCTGTGGGATGCAACGGAAGGAATAAGGATCCTGAACGTGCTTCTTGGGATGTGTGATCAGCTCGCTGCCGTCCAGCAATTTGCGGATCATGGCGGCTACAATTTTTTGTCCTTTCTGCGGGCGGAGCAGGTGGACTTTTTCCTCGAATGGTTCAGGGCGCCCGTCAAATGCTTCAAGTGACAATGCACCGATGGTATTGGCCAGCATCATGAGTCTCCTGGCGTGTACTACTGACCAGACGCCATAAGCACTCATGAATTGCGTACCATTTAACAATGCCAGTCCTTCCTTCGCCTTGAAGTGAAGCGGAGACCATTGAAGTCTATTGAAGATTTCTCTTGCTGTGATGGTTTGGCCATCAGCAGTCACCTCACCGAGACCAATCAGCGGAAGGGAAAGGTGTGCGAGAGGCGCAAGATCACCCGAAGCGCCAAGGCTTCCCATCTCGTACACTTTGGGATAGATATTATGATTGAACAAGTCGGTCAGTCTTTGAACGGTGGCGAGCTGCACGCCTGAGAAACCATAGGACAGGGACTGAACTTTGAGGAACAACATCAGCCTCACGATCTCGTCCGGCACTTCAGGGCCTGTTCCGCAGGCATGCGATTTGACCAGGTTGTCCTGAAGGGTCTCCAGGTCGACCCGGGAGATATTCCGGTTGTAGAGTGACCCAAACCCCGTGTTGATGCCGTACAGTGGTTCGGTGGTATCGTTCAGTTTCTTGTCCAGGTATTCCCTGCACTTGTTGATTCTGTTTTGGGATTCCTCCGAAATCGACAACCTGACCTCCTCGCGCACAAATTGCTCAAGATCTTTCAGTGTTAACGGGCGTGGAGATATGGAATGGTGGATCATCGCTCGGTTGAGTTAATTCTGATCGCTGATTCTCCGGATCAGCTCATCCAATTTCATTTTTTCCTGTGTGCCGGTCTTCATCTCTTTGACAGTCAGTTGGCCGCTCCTCATTTCATCTTCACCGATGACCACCACGAATCGTGTCTTCTTCTTGTCGGCGTATTCCAGTTGCTTCTTCAGCTTGGCCTGGTCCGGATACACCTCAGCGGAGATGCCGTGATTGCGAAGGGTGGCAGCCACCCGCATGGCGTAATGACTGCTGGCTTCATCGAGGTGGCAGGTCAGCACATCTGAGGTGGCCTGTGTTTTTTCGGGGAAAAGATTCAACGCATCCATTACATCATAGATCCGGTCAACACCGAATGAGATGCCCACACCTGAACTCTTTTCACGGGCATCGAAAATAGCGGTGAGATTATCATACCGACCTCCACCGCTCACGCTCCCGATGGCTACGCCGTGTACCTTGACCTCAAAGATGCAGCCTGTGTAATAAGTCAGGCCTCGCGCGAGGGAAATATCAAATTCAACATGCTCTTCGTTGTCCCCATAGGAATGCAACAGTTGAAGCACTGCCCGCACATCCTTCACGCCAGGTGAATCCGCAAAGCTTTTGTTCAGCATGTCGAGCTTCTCCTGGTTGCTGCCCTTGAATGCCAGTGTTTGAAATAGCAGATCAATGGCTTTGGTATCAAATCCGCGTTCGGTCAGTTCGGCTCGCACGGCCACTTCTCCGATTTTGTCCAGCTTGTCGATGGCTACAAAAAGGGACCCCTCTTTGCCTGAAGCATGCATGGCTGAGGCAAGCCCTGCGAGGATGCCGCGATGATTGAGTTTGACAGAATAATCTGTTATGCCCAGTCTTCTGAAAATGGCTTTGATCATCAGGATGATCTCGGCTTCGCACGTAAGAGAATCAGTACCGATCACGTCAGCATCACACTGGTAGAACTCCCGATAGCGTCCCTTCTGCGGCCGGTCTGCCCGCCACACCGGCTGGATCTGATATCGTTTAAACGGAAAAGTGATTTCGTGACGGTTCATCACCACATAGCGTGCAAAAGGTACCGTCAGATCATATCGCAAGCCCTTCTCCGCCACTTGTGGTGCCAGATTTTTCGAATCAATGGACGCCAGGCTTATGCGCTCAATATCCTTTAGGAAATCTCCTGAGTTGAGGACTTTAAAGAGCAACTGATCGCCTTCCTCGCCATATTTCCCGGTCAGGGTGGAGAGATTCTCCATGGCCGGAGTCTCAATGGGTTGGAACCCGTACAACTGAAAGACTGACCGGATGGTTTGAAAGATATATTCCCGGCGGGCCATTTGCAGCGGACCAAAGTCGCGGGTGCCTTTGGGAAGGGTAGGTTTCTCCATAGAAATGTCGGGCAATTTACTCAGGAAGAGAGAGATTCATGGGTTGAGGGACCCTATTTCAGCTTCTTTTCGCCCCAAAAGGGGGTCAGGAAATCATAAATAGAAGGCAAGCCTTGTAATCCAGTGGTCAAGCGGCTACTTTTGCAGCCTTTAAAAGCGAAACCATGTCAGTCACCCGTCTTAAAAGAAAGAATCGCAGGGACAAAGCCGAAGCTGCTCGTCGCCGCCAATCCTTGAAGATCCAAAACTTCAAACCCGTCGCCAAAGGAGTAGATATTGAGAAGATCAAGGAGGAATTCAAGGCCAAGAAGGCTGCTGCCAAATAGCCTGATTCTCTTACTCTTCAAACGCATTGCAGACCTTACCGTCTGCAATTTTTTTTGCTACACCTTTAGCGGTCTTGTCCGGCGGTCACACGCCGCGCTTTCCCAGCTCTATCACTTCCAGTTTTCTTACGGCTCCTGATGCAATCTCCATCCTGATCGCTGTCCGTAGGGTGTGGAATCCCTGCTGGCCTGCCGCACCCGGGTTAATAAAAAGCAAATTATTGACCTCGTCCTTTTTCACCTGAAGGATATGTGAATGGCCGCAAATTAGCAGGTGAGGATGTTTTGCATTGACCAGCTTTCTTACCCGTGGATTATAGCAGGGAGGCTTGCCGGCGATGTGCGTAAGCAAGACCAATACGCCTTCACACTCAAACCACAAGTCTTCCAGGAATGAGTTTCGCAAGGAGGGATCATCAATATTTCCATGCACAGCCCGGAAGCTGGTGATTTTTCTCAGCCCATCCGTAACAGCAGGATCACCGATGTCTCCCGCATGCCAGATTTCGTCGCAAGCACTGAAGTGGGTGCTCAGTGTGGGATCAAGGAATCCATGGGTATCAGACAGCAGCCCTATCTTCAATCTTACTTTGTTACAAGGGATTCAATGGCATCAGTGATGCCGCGGAAGTACGGATCGAAACTCTTATCGCCGCGGGGGTGCTCCTGGTTGGAAAGCACGATGATGGTCACGGGTACATCAAGGTAGCGGATGATGACAGTGTTATAGCCAGGGTTGCTGCCGGTGTGCCACACCACTCTTCCTGAGCGCTGATCCTGCCGGATCTCCCATCCGAAACCATAACCCACTTTGCTGTGATCGTTAAGTTCAGCAGGAGTGTAGGCCAGCTCAAGTGTTTTCTTACTTACCAGTTTTTCTTCTGCAAGGGCCTGATCCCACTTGAGAAGATCATTGATGGTGGAACTCACGCGACCCGGACCTTTGCGATAACCAAGCCAGAAGATGTAGTTGGATTCTGGAAATGAATCAGCCCTCACGTAAGATTTCCGGTCCTCAATGAATTTATGACCTACTGCAAGATTGGACAACCTGGATTTATCTTCGTTAGTACGTATGTCTGTTGCTGTCATTCTTAGCGGCTTGAAAATCTTGTCTCTGCAGAGCTGTACGAAATCCTGTCCGGACGCCAGTTCAGCGATGCTGGCCAGTACCACATAGCCAGTGTTGCTGTACTCGTACTTTTCTCCAGGCTGAAAGCGGATTGGCGGGCGGTACAGTTTCAGGTAATTGAGGATGTCAGGATTCCCTGCCACCAGGGATTTGTCCCAGTGCTCAGACATCACTTTTTGATAATCAGGGAGGCCGGAGGTGTGGGTCAGCAGATGACGGATGGTAATTCCCTTGTAGGGGAAGTCGACGTAATATTTGATTACCAGGTCCTCATACCTGATTTTACCTTCCTCCTGCAGCATCATGATGATCATGGCAGTGAACTGCTTGGATACCGATGCCAGTTCGAAAACGGTAGATGTATCATTGGGAGTCATGGAGTTGTAGTCCCGGTAACCAAACGCTCTGGCGTATTGGACTTTTCCTTTTTGCTCCACCATAACGGTTCCACTGAAGTCGGGAACAGTGGCAAACAACGAGTCGAGTTGTCCCGGTTTCCAGTTGTTGCGAGGGGTGGGGGAGCAGCCGGCGATCAGGAGCGCTGCTGTTATGAGAATAATGATATGCTTCATCCTGTTCATGGTTCACCAATAGAGATCTGCAAATGTAGAAGTCTGACGGAAAAATGGAAGAGCCGGCTACTAAAGTTCAACGTGAGAGCGAATAGCCCATATGCCGATGTCTCCTCTGTCTGCGTTGAAGGCCATATTCCAGATATATTGATAGTCGAGGGTAAGGAAGATGTTATTGTGCACTCTTATGGAATAGTACACTTCCGCCGCCCTTTCTGTAGCATATCTCAATCGCCCGTCACCGATGATGAAACCGTTCCCGCCTCTTTCGAGGAAGTTGGCTTGTTCTGGTGAAAGGCCATTGATGGTGCCTGCGAATCCAATTTTGTCAGCGGGCCTTTTCCATCGGATACCGCCGACAACAATCCCTGCCATTATGGACCGGTCTATTTGCGTGAACCCGTAGTTTTCAGTCTTACCATCGGCCCAACTCCCATTGATAAACCATCCGAAATTTTGTTGTTCCTGTTCCAACTTAAGAACTACACCATATTTGCCATGATAGGAGGTGCGCATTTTAGCCACGCTATCGGGTTGCGTATAGACAGCATCTGTAAACCTGACGCCAAGTGTGCTGTTATAAAACCCCACCACTCCAAAATGCCCCACTCTTCCGAACAGCGCAAAATGCTTTCTGTACTCCAGGTTGATCCCGTGCGCCTCAAGCAGATTAAAATCGAACTTTGGACCGTTTGGTGTGGTGGAGGGGGTGGTAACGGCAAACCTCATGGAATTCTTTGGTGTAATATACTCCAACACTGCACCCCAGGTATTTCCGCGCGTATCCGAGGCGAAGTCATAGGCACCACCTGTCATGAGAGCCCAATTCATGAATTGTGTTCTCCCATCATTTGCATAATTGGAGTTGTCAAAATAATCCAGCAGGCTGAACTTGCCGACCGTCAGGGTAAGACGCTTTACGGCCAGCCTTTCATTCAGCTGGTTAATGCCGTCTGCCACCAGCACCGTTTCTTTGGTCAATGGGAATTCGTGGCGAATGAAGAAACGTGCCACATAGATTTTCGGACTGCCGCTTCCGACCCTGAAGGCTTCTCCGTTAGGAAACCCGGCAATACCAGCCACACCGCTAAGGCCACTGCCGCCGGCAAGTTCCGGATTAATGTAGATGGACGTCCTGTCAGTCAGTCTCCTCCCCAGGAACCACGTGTTGCGAACGGTAATTTGTGTCTCGGATTCGGAATGAAGGCTCTTGATCCCGGAGTAGGGCGGGTTAAAGCCTTCATGTCCTTGCTGAACTACGGTATTCATGAACCTGAAGGTCCATCGGTCGACCGAATCTTTATTCTGGCTTAAGGATACATGAGCGATGAGAAGAGCGAAGACTCCTGGAACTATTCTGAACATGCAGGATTTGAGGTTGCACTAAGCTAATCAAATCAGTTTTGTCTCCGAGCCCTTCATCGCTTCATCACGCCGGTGCCAGATGAAATAAATGGCAGGCAGTGTAATGAGTGTCAGTATAGTGTCCGAGAGTAGCCCTCCAATCATCACCACGGCGAGCGGTCTCTGTGTTTCGGATCCAATGCCGGTCGAAAGGGCAGCTGGCATCAGGCCTATTCCGGCCATTAGGGCCGTCATTACAACGGGTCTGACCCTGGTCAGGGCTCCATCCATAATAGACTGGCGGAGAGAATTGCCTGCAGCTTTGAGCTTTTCAAAAACAGAAACCAGGATCACGCCATTCTGCACCGAGACACCAAACAGTGCAATGAACCCTACACCGGCGGAAATGCTGAAGTGAATACCCGTAATGTATAAGGAGAGTATGCCACCGATCATGGCAAACGGGACGTTCATCAAAACCCCTACTGCATTCCGGATACTGTTGAACATGAAGAACAGCCAGATAAAAATGAGTGCGATGGAGATGGGTACAACGACCTCAAGCTGGTTGAGCGCTCTTACCTGGTTTTCAAATTCACCGTTCCAGGTAAGATCGTATCCCCTTTCCACCTTAATGGCTTTACCTACCTTCTCCTGAGCTTCGGCAATCGTTCCTCCCAGGTCACGGCCGCGTACAGAGAATTTAATCGGGATGAAGCGCTGATTGTTTTCGCGGTAGACAAACGCCGGTCCGTTCTGCAGCTTGATATCGGCGATCTCATAAAGCGGGATCTTGGTTCCATTGGTGCAGGGTATCATGAGCCTGCCAATTTCATTTTCGTTTTTGCGGTATTCCGGTGAGAAGCGAATCACAATGTCAAAGCGCCTTTCCCCATCATAAAAGGTCGATACTTTTTTGCCGCCGACTGCCATTTCGATGATGTCGTTGGCCTCTGCAACATTTGCGCCATAACGTGCCATTTTAACCCTGTCAAGTTCCACTCTCAGTTCAGGCGCACCGAGGCTCTTGAACACACCAAGGTCCTGAACCCCCCTGACGGTTTGCATGATCTCACGCACACTGTCGGCTTTTCTCTCGATGTTGCTGAGGTTGTCACCGAAGATTTTGATCGCCATTTCACCTTTTACCCCTGAGACAGCTTCCTGCACATTGTCTGAAATAGGTTGGGAGAAGCCGAAGACTACTCCCGGGAATCGGGCCGCCAACTGGTCCTGCATGTTCTTGATGATTTCATCTTTGGTGAGTCCGCGCTTCCACTCATTTTTTTGGTACAGGTCGACAAAGAATTCCACATTGAAGAATCCGGTAGGGTCGGTACCGTCATTGGGTCGTCCATTCTGTGAAATGACACCTTTTACTTCTGGATAGGTCTGAAAGATCTTCCTCATTTCAGAAGACATGAAATTGGCCGTGGTGAAGTTTATGCTCTGGGGCATGCTCGCCCTGACATAGATGGAGCCCTCATTCAAAGACGGCAAGAATTCCGACCCCAGGCGAGTGTAAACAAACAGGCTGATAGCCAACAATGATGCAGACATGGCAATACGCAGCCATGGTCTGTTTAATGACTGGGACAGAATGGGGCGGTAGATTCTTTTGATCCAGTGTACCAAAGGGTTCTCCCGCTCAATTATGTTTTTGGTAAGAAGTAATTTGCTGAGCAGGGGCACGAGAGTAAGAGTAAAAATGAGCGCACCTGTCAGTGCAAAGCCCATGGTGTAGGCAAGCGGGCTGAACATCTTGCCCTCCACTTTCTGAAAAGCAAAAATCGGGATAAGCGCAGTGATGATGATTAGTTTGGCAAACAATATGGGCTTGCCCATTTCCACGGAGATGTCTTTAACGATTCCTGCCTTGTCCATGGCATTGAATTTCTCCGCGCCAATTTCTTCCTGCCTGTGGGCCATGAAGGCAAACACTCCTTCCACCATTACCACCGCACCGTCAATGATAATTCCGAAGTCAATGGCACCGATGGATAGAAGGTTGGCGGACATGCCTTTGATCTTCATGCAGATGAAGGCAAACAGCAATGCCAGGGGAATAATCAACGCCACAATAAGAGTCGTACGCCAATCCAGCAGGAAGATGGAGACAATTAGTGTCACAAGAAGTACACCGATGGAGAGGTTTTCCAAAACTGTATGAATCGTAAGGTTGACAAGATTGGTCCGGTCGTAGAACACCTTGATTTTTACGCCTTCCGGAAGTATGCGATTGTTGAGGTCATTGATTTTCTTGTTGAGGTCTTTAAGAACGGTGTTGGGATCTTCACCTCTCCGCAGCAAGACTATGCCTTCAACAACATCCTGTTCGTTACCGCGCCCAACCTTTCCCAGGCGGGGCTTATAAAATTCTGACACCTTACCCACGTCTTTGATGAAGATGGGGGTGCCATCAATGTTACGGATGATGATTGTTTCAATGTCGGTGATGTCGTTGACCAGTCCCAGGCCGCGAACCATATAAGCCTGCTGCCCTTTTTCTATTACGTCTCCGCCCACATTTCCATTGTTCTCACGAATGGCATCGAATGCATCCTGCGGGCTGAGGTCATAAGCCCTTAAACGATCGGGGTTCAGTGTAATCTCAAAGGTTTTTACTTCACCCCCAAAGCTGATTACATCTGCGACGCCAGGTACGGCCTTAAGTCGTTTGTCTATTACCCAATCCTGGATTTCTTTCAGTTCCCGGACTGACTTTTGTCCGCCTCCATCCAATGTGTATCGGTAGATTTCGCCGGTGGGACCGGAGGGGGGTTGAATCTCTGCGTCGACTCCTTCCGGCAGCGTCACATTTTCGATCTGATTGTATACCACCTGCCGTGCCCAGAAGTCATCCACTTCATCTTCGAAGAAGATGGTTACGACGGACAATCCAAAAAGTGAAATGGAGCGGAGGCTGGTCTTTTTGGGAACGACGTTCATCTCCACCTCAATGGGGATGGTTACAAACTTTTCCATTTCCTCGGCGCTCCTGCCCGGCCATTGGGTTATAATCACCACCCTGGTGTTGATCACGTCCGGGAAGGCTTCAATAGGGGTGAGCAGGAAACTCCTGATACCCATGGAAACGATAAGTGCCGTTCCCAGGAAGACCAGAATGGGGTTCTTCAGCGAAAATGCAATTATGCTCTTAATAAAGTTGTTCATACCAGTGTCTTTGACCAGCGGGTCTCCCCATCAGGTTCATTGTTGTAATTCGAATTGGGACTGATGGACCCGGTGTACCATTTGGTTCTGTTTCTCAATCAATTCTTAAGACAACAAATCTGGACCGGGTCACAGACCTGGTACTAAATCAGAAGTCTTCTGTTTTGCAGAAATAAGTCGTATCTGGCCGGCTGCCATGATGTTCTGAAGCAACAATTAACAGGCTGAACCACGGCATAAGTATCCTCTGGTTCGTAGACTACGTGGCAGACCAAAGTTCCAATTGCACGTTGTATGCAGTCTTCCGTGGACTTCTCCTCATACAGCGGGGTCTGGTTGGTTGTACGCAGTGAGAAGTGTAGTTCAGCCTTATCTTCCGAAACGCCATAGGAGGGAGTTGAATAACCCATCATCTCTTCAAAATTCTGAAAGAGGAGACACCCCACCAGCAGGGCCCTGATCATCAGATGAAGTGTGCGAGAATCTTTGCTGATACACATGGTTCAATCGAAATCAGAAAAGCCATGAAAGCCGGATTCCATAGGAAATATGACGTCCATCACCCTGACCCTTTGCATAAATGTTTGACAGGCTTTGGGTAAACACAAAATGCACCTGGAACATGCTCCCGCCGCCCCCGGAATCAATATCAGTACCTGCGGTGATCTGATAGCCCCATTGGTTCCTTACATAATTGTCAGTTACCCAGTTGTATGGATGGTCGCCGTCAACAGAACTTTGATATGCTTGATTGACCCTGCTGTTGTGGATGAAAAGAGCTCCTGCACTGCCTGAGAGCCGCATACCCTGTTGCAAGACATCCTTCTTTGTTCTGAAGTGGATGGTTATTGGTACTTGGATGGTGCTGAATCGTATCCGTTCCAGGTAGGTGGAGTCAAGATTCCCGACGAATCCCAGGTCACTGGTGATCCAGGGATGCGAATAGGCACCACCTGTGACATCAGAATTCTTGATACCGGCACCAAGCTGTTGAAAACCCACACCAAGTCCCACGCCAACTACTTTCGAGAAATAGTATTCGGCCCGAACCATGCCGCCAATAGAAGGTTTATAGAAATATGAATCAGAAACCTGCTCGCCGGCAATACTTGACCAGTACATGTTCATGGAGAGTCCCCAATGAAAATTCTTTTCAAAGGTGTCTTTAAGTTTTCCGCTTTCCAGAATGTGATCCTTTAACGACTGCTGCCCGGAGACCTGGAAACTTGACAGGCCCGAAACAATCAACATGGCGGTAAGTAAGTACTTCTTGGTGACCAGCATTCGTTTATTCTTTAGGTCCGGTTGATCGATTCAATATCTGGTATATGGCAGGCAATGTGATAAGGGTGAGGATGGTAGCCGAAATGAGCCCGCATATAACCACCACAGCCAATGGCTTTTGTGTTTCGCTTCCGATGCCCGTAGATAAAGCCGCAGGGAGAAGCCCCAAGCCGGCCATCAGTGCAGTCATGACGATAGGTCTGACCCTGGACATGGCACCTTCTACGATGGAGTGCTGAAGGTCTTTTCCTTCATCCCGGAGTTTATTGAATACATCAACCATAATGACCCCGTTCTGGACGCATACACCAAAGAGCGCGATGAACCCAACGCCGGCTGAAATGCTGAAGTTGATTCCGGTGAGGAACAGTCCGAGGATGCCTCCAATCAGCGCAAAGGGAACATTCATCAATACAATACCTGCGTGTTTTGTGGAGTTGAACATGAAGTAAAGCCACATGAAAATCAGTCCAATAGAAATCGGAACAACAACCTTAAGTTGGTTGGTGGCTCTCACCTGATTTTCAAATTCTCCGTTCCATGTCATCCGGTATCCCTTCTGAAGTTTTACTGCTTCGTGGACTTTTTCCTGAGCCTCAGCAATAGTGCTTCCAAGGTCGCGACCCCTTACAGAGAATTTAATAGGCACAAACCTCTGATTGCCTTCCCGGTACACAAAAGCTGGCCCGGTTTGCCGTTTGATTTCAGCAATTTCACTCATGGGAATCTTGGTGCCTGTGGTTGTGGGAACCATGAGTTTTCCAATTGCTTTTTCTGACTGGCGGAATTCGGGCGAGAATCTAACGCGTATGTCGAACCGTCGTTCACCGTCATAATAGGTTGACACTTTTTTGCCTCCGACGGCCATTTCAATCAGGTCATTTACTTCCACCACATTCGCGCCGTACCGTGCCAACTTAAGTCGATCCACTTCAATACGCAGTTCAGGCTGACCTAGGCTTTTGAATATCCCCAGATCCTCTACACCAGGAATAGTAGCCATGATATCGCGCACGCTGTCTGCCTTCCTTTCCAGGACTTCAATTTCATCACCAAACACTTTAATGGCCATCTCGCCCTTCACCCCTGACACGGCCTCCTGCACGTTATCCGAAATGGGTTGTGAGAAACCGAACACCACTCCAGGGAACCGGTTCGCGAGCTTCTCCTGCATGTCGCTGATGATTTCCTCTTTGGGTATTCCCCGTTTCCATTCTTCTTTTGGAAACAGGTCCACAAAGAATTCCACATTGAAAAACCCTGTAGGGTCGGTACCGTCATTCGGTCGGCCATTTTGAGAAATCACTCCCTTCACTTCAGGGTACAGCTGAAATATCTTTCTCATTTCAGCCGACATAAGGTTAGCCCTTGAGAAAGCAACACTCTGCGGCATGCTGGCCCTCACGTAGATCGAGCCTTCATTTAAGGATGGAAGGAACTCCGTTCCGAGATTGAGTCCAACCATAAGACTGGCTATAAGTAATGCGATGGATAGCCCGATGCTGCGGGAGGGTTTGCTCAAGGACCAGGTCAATGCCGGATTATAAATCTTCACCAGGCCACTGACCAGCACGTTGTCCTTCTCCCTGACATTCTTCGACAAGAGAATCTTGCAGAGCAGGGGAACCAGTGTAAGTGTAAAAATTAGCGCCCCAAGCAAAGCGAATCCTATCGTGTAAGCCAGAGGGCTAAACATTTTTCCTTCCACCTTCTGGAATGCGAAAATTGGAATCAGTGCCGTGATAATGATAAGTTTGGAGTACAGGATGGGTTTACCCATGTCGATGGAGACTTTCTTCACCATTCCCATTTTTGAGGCGAGATTGAACTGCTCTACCCCCATTTCATTCTGCTTATGGGCCAAATAGACAAAGACACCCTCTACCATCACCACCGCCCCATCTATAATAATTCCGAAGTCGATGGCACCAATAGAGAGAAGATTAGCCGACATGCCCTTGAACTTCATGCAAATGAATGCAAACAGCAGCGCAAGTGGAATAATAATGGCCACGATGACAGTGGTCCTCCAGTTCAGTAAAAAGATAGACAGGATTGCGGTAACCAGGAGCATTCCGATAATCAGATTCTCCATTACCGTGCGTGTAGTCAGGCTCACGAGTGTGGTCCTGTCATAGAAGACCTTAATAAATACTCCTTCTGGCAAAACGCGATCATTCAAATCCTCAACGGCTTCGTTTAGGTGTTTCAGTACTTCACTTGGATTCTCGCCTTTTCTAAGGAGGACAATTCCCTCAACTATATCATCTTCATTTCCCCGTCCGACCTTTCCGAGCCGGGGTTTGAATGATTCTGCCACTTTCGCAACATCTTTGACAAAAATGGGGGTGCCGTTAATATTCTTGACGATGATGGTTTCCAGATCCTGAATCCCCTTGACCAGGCCAAGTCCCCTAACCAGATAAGTTTGTGTTCCCCCCTCAATGACATCGCCACCAACATTTCCGTTATTTTCCTGCACTGCGACGAAGACATCTTCTGCGCTGAAGCCGTATGCAATAAGGCGAATGGGATCAAGGGTGATCTCAAATGTCTTTATCTCGCCACCGAAGCTGATGACATCAGCAACACCAGGCACAGCCTTTAGTCTCTTGTCAATAACCCAGTCCTGAATTTCCTTTAGTTCCCGCACACTCTTCCCTACACCAGCGAGTGTATAGCGGTAGATTTCACCGGTTGGCCCTGACGGTGGCTGGATTTCCGACTCTGCACCATCAGGTAAAATGACGCTTGCTATCTGATTGAATACGGCTTGTCTGGCGTGAAAGTCATCCACATCATCTTCGAAAAAGATGGTCACCACTGAGAGCCCGAATAATGAGATGGATCGGAGACTTGTTTTCCTGGGCACCACATTCATCTCAATCTCGATGGGGATCGTTACAAACTTCTCCATCTCTTCGGCACTTCGACCCGGCCATTGTGTGATGATAACCACGCGAGTATTGATCACATCAGGAAAGGCCTCAATGGGTGTGAGCAGGAAACTTCTGATGCCGGCGCCAATTATTACAACGGTACCAATAAAGACCAGGAGCCTGTTCTTCAACGAAAAAGTAATGATCGATTTAATGAATCGGTTCAAGGTGCGCTATTTCAAATTGTAGCCTGTCATGGTAAAGAGGGATCCTTCGGACACCACCAGGTCTCCTTCTTTCAGGCCGTCCACCACTTCAGTGTACTTGTCGTAGTTTCTGCCGATCCTGATCCTGAGCTTTTCGAAGGTATCATGATCCACGACCCTCATAACATAGTAATTGTTATTCTCCAATACGATTGAAGTCTGTGGCACCGCCAGCACAAGAGAATAGTTCCTGGGGGTAATCATAACGTTGGCAAACATTTCGGGCTTGAGCAGGCCTTCTTTGTTGACGAGTTCCGTACGAACGCGGATCACACGGGACTGAGGGTCCAGCATAGTGCCGATCTTCTTGATGGTCCCTTTGAATTCCTTGTCGGGATAGGCAATGGTCTTTACGGTGACAAGGTCACCTTCATGCACTTTGGCCATGTCACTTTCATGCACGTTGGCCCAAACCCAGATGGTTTCCAGGTCGCTGATGGTGAAGATGTTGGTTGCGTTGTCATTCCTGATCTGAGTTCCCTCGTTGATGTTTCTCTCTACAATGTAGCCGGAGCGCGGTGCCACCACACGAAAGAGGGCGTCGAGCTCATTTTCTGACCCTCCATACAATTCGAGGATCTGCTTCTTCTCGTTGAATTCGGAAAGCGCATTACTAAGATCCTTCTGGGACTCGGCATATTCCTTGGCCGACAGCATTCCTGATTTGTAGAGTTCGGTGGAGCGGACGAGGTTGGACTCGGCCACTTCGTAATTGGCTTTTGCCACATTGAAGTCACGCTGATAGCTGCTGATGTCGGTGCTGAGAATGGTAGCCAGGATCTGGCCTCTCTGCACATAGTCTCCCAGCGAAACATTGACTTTCGTTACGTTTCCGCTCACGATAGGATAGACCCTGACCACGTTATTCTCATCAAAGCTGACTTCACCAACAGCTGCAAACTGATCGATTGCCGGAATCTTCTTGACCGTGTCGATCTTGACATATTTCAACTGTTCTTCGGTGAAGGAAATCTGATTGTCTTTGGTCGTGGCGGCAGGTTTATCGGAGGGTCCTCCGCAAGAGAGAACCACAAACGATAGAATTGCCATCGGGTATCGGCAGGTGGTGATGATTCCTTTCATGATTAATAGTCTATGACCGTTTGGCCTACTGTGAAGTTCAATTCATTAACTGTGCTGATAAACTGCTTCTTCAATTCAATCCATTGAATGTTGGTGAGGATATAAATGCGTTGCTGGTCGATAAACTGAAGAAGGCTGATGTTGCGTTTCTGAAAATTCTGGTTGGTGCTTTGATTGAGGTCATGAAGGCGGTTCAGGAATTCAGTGTTGTAGTTGGCAAGTCCGGATTTTGAATTGACGTACCTGTTGTACGCTCCGTGTACCTCATTCCGTGCCCTGTTCTCGATTTGCTTGTACTCGAGATTATTTTGTTCCAGTGTGAGTTTGGATTGCTTGATCCTGCCCTGGTTTCTGTCATAAATGGGAATAAAGATCTCAGTGGTAAAACCATGATAGGGTCGAATGTAATTGCTTGCGCGGTCGAAGGGCTGGAAACCCACTTTGATGTCGGGAAACCCAGTGGACTGCTGGAGCCGGAGGTTACGTTCTTCATAGCGAATATTGATCTTCGCTACCTGAACATCTGGCCTGCTCTCAACCGCCTGGGTGGCGAGATAGATCGGATCAAAGTCCTCTGCAACAATCGGAACCTTTTGCTCAACGTAGAAAGTCGTATCCTGGGGGTAGCGCAACAGCGTTCGGAGTTCTGCATGGACTCTTTCTTTTCGATTGTAATTTTCAATGGCATCGGCTTTTACATCCAGGTATTCTGCTTCCAACCTCACAGCTTCCGTTGTTGAAATGGCCCCTACTTCAAGCTGTTTTCGCGTAGCTTCCATCAGCCTGTCATAATTTGTAATGACCTGGCGATAAAGTATTTCTTTTTGCTGAAGGGAAGCAAGCTCGGAATACGTATTCCCAAGTTCAAAAAGCAGCGCCCGGATCACATCCTCCAATTGCTTCTCTGCCATCTCCACGCCAATTCTTGCCAGCCTGACGGAATTCGTGTGCTTTCCTGCCCAGGAGAAAGTCTGTTCCAATTGCCACAACGATTGGTTACGGAGATTGAAATATTCATTGGTTTCCTGGTTATACATTTCCCCATTGATGATGAAGTTGGGGTTGTTCCAGACCTTGGCCTGAATAACCTTCGCCTTGGCAATTCCTATTTCATAGTGTGCAGCAAGCAGCCCAAGGTTGTAATTCATTAGCCTCGCTTTTGCTTCCTGGAATGATATGACAGTGTCTCTCTCCTGGCAGAAGACACTAACAGGTATAAAAAGAAATAATAGAAACAGCTTTTTCATGAAAGTTGATATCGGGATGAAGATTAACCGGCGAAATCCCGGTTATCAGATTCTCAACTGCTGGCGATATGAAAAGGAGTGATGGGATGTCATGAGCGCCACGGCAGAAGAACCGAACAACGTGAATATTCCGACACGCAATGACTTGAATTCATCCATAACCCAGCTGCAACATTCCCCCTTCACCTGCAGCCAATGTTGTGACTCATCTCCATCCAACTGACTGGGTAGGTCCGGCGACTGAAAAGCTATGGCGTGAACCATTACACTAGCCTCCTGCTTGAGGTGGGGGGCGTTCCATGCGGCATCAGCAACGAAAAGTCCCGTTGCAAGAATCAACAATATGGAAACCAGTCTCGACATTAGGTTATATAGTGCGAGCAAATTTAACAATCTAAAGATGATTTCAATATTTGAAATCGGTTCAACCTGGCATGCGAGGTGCTGAGGCTGTTTCTGCCCATAACTTTCAATATTCTAATACGTCCATCTTATGCATCGAAGCACTGAAAATGGTTTTAGATACAAATCATCTTTTGAGGTCACCTGACCCATGGTTATTTAATAGCAAATTTGGCGGCACATAAGCCTGGCGACGATGTCTGCTGAACTACAAGGAAGGGACGTGCACACTGAAGACAGACCCCTGAGCGTCACTCTTTTCCAGGTCGAGTACCCCGCCCAGTTGGCCAGCGAGTTCCTTTGAGATGGACAACCCAAGTCCCGACGAGCTTTCACCTTCTGTAGGCCGCGCGCTGAGCCGCTGAAATCTTTTGAACAGCCTGCTGCGCTCATCGGGTTTGATACCCGGCCCCTGGTCCACAATGTTGAATCGAATTCCTGTCCCTTCATCGCTTGCCGCTATGGTAACTTTTGATCCGGATGGTGAGAATTTGATGGCATTGGAAACCAGGTTGTCCAGAATGCGGAGGAGTATGTCATGATCTGTTCGCAGAGAGGGTTGTTGGGATTTGTTGACAAATTCGAGTTCAATGTTTTTGCGGCTGGCCCATGAAAGGAAACGATCCTTCAGTTGGTTAAAAAGCCCGGGCACCCTTACATCTGCCGGCTGCAATTCAACAGACCCATGCTCAACGCTGCTGATGTCCAGGAGATTGCTGATGAGGGATTGCATTTCATCGCAGGTATCCTCAATGAGGCGAACATATTCCAGCTGCTTGGGTGTCAGTGTCTGACTGTCCATCCTGATGACCCGGAGCAATCCGGTAATTCCTGCAAGCGGTGCCTTCAAATCATGGGTGGTGATGGCCAGGAAGTGTGTCTTCTCCTCATTGAGTTTGATCAGGTCCTTGTTTGCCTCCTGTAACTCATGGGTTCGCTCCTGCACTTTCTGCTCCAATTGCTGATTGAACGTCTGAAGTTCCTGTAACAGTCGCTTGTTATCCCTCTCCTTGTTCATGATGGTAAAAAGGGCAGCAAGGGAGGTAATGCCAATCAGAGCAAAGCTGCCGAAGCGGATCACATCGTTAATGAAATACCTTTGTTCCAATGATGTGTTTCGTTCAGCAAGCTGCTCCTGTTCGTGGGCTGAGAAGTCCAGCATCCAGTATCGGATACTGTCCATGTACTCCGCTGAAGTTCGCACAGCCGAATAATGTGCAGCGCTGTCTCGGCCGTAGGCACGTGAAATACTGATGCTTTGCTCCAACCGCTCTTTCTTGTGATTTACCAGTGGAACAAGTTTTCTGTTGAGTATTTCTTCCTGTCGTGTGTTTCCTCTCACCAGGGTCTGCAGGGTATCAACTTCAAGTTCTATTTCATTCAGGGCCTCACGATAGGGCGCAAGAAACGATGTGTCGGAGGTTATCAGAAACCCGCGATGACCCAACTCCAGGTCTTTAAGCAATGACATAAGACGGGTAGAGGCCTGTAGGACTTTGTAATGATGAATGACAAGGGCGGTGGTATCCTTCTTCTGCAACACGTTGAGATAAGTGATGATGGCACTCACTACCGTCAGCAACACCGACAGAACGAGAAGAGAGCGTACGTTGACTGCTTTCATGTTTCGGGGTTGCCTTTGCGTGTATGTGGTATCAAAGCTAACGCCTTCAAAATGCTTCACCAATATTTATATAGGTTCCCTGCGAATCCTTTCCAAACCCGGCATCCACACGAAGGTTCAGCTTCTCCCTGGGTCGCAATGCGTACCGGACGCCGAGTCCGATGCTTGGCTTCAGGTTGACAAACTGTAATGCATTCTCAAGAGAACTCCCCACCCTGCCAATTCCCGCGAACGTGGTCATACCCCATCTGCCATAAATGGGAATTCTCAGTTCTGTCTGCAGGGCCACCATGGTGTGGTCAGCGTATCTGCCGTCATAATATCCTCTCATATAGGAACTCGATCCGATACTGGCGAGATCCCGTACGGGCGTTCCGCTGGTGGTATTCACCAGATTGAGCTGGAAGGCGAGAACAGTCCGGCGGGTAAGGCTGAAATATTTTCTTATGTCGAGGTTGCGTATTGTAAAATTGAAGTCGCTTCCGAAAGTGTCCCGGTAGAAGCCTGAGTAATATTGCACATATAACCCCTTAGATGAACTGAACGCATTGTTACGGCTGTCCCAGGTGAGGAGAAATCCTGCGCCGGAAATCTTGCCGCCATACCTGCCGATTACATTTTGTGTATCGAAAAGACTGGTTCCGTCCTGGTTGTATGTGAAATCATATACATTCTGGAACTCGTAAGTCACGCCGAGATAAAAATCTGAAAAAACCCTGCGCAGTAACCGTGGATAGAAATTGTACTGTGAAATGGAATAGCTCTCCATGTTGGAGGATGGCGTTTCGTTGCCGATACCCCAGAAGCGGTCTGGAAAATGGCTGAATGACGCCAGTATGTGAAGGATAAACTTTTCATGCGGGAAGTAGATGGTGCCGTCACTTGCGAATACCAACTGGTTCCGAAGTGTGTAGAAAGTCACGTTCTTGATGTTGGACGTGCGGGTGGTGGAATCCTGCCATAACCGGAAAAAGTAAGTTCCGGCCACGCCGGCACCCCAGAGGTATTCCGGTGATTTTACCAAAACAGGGAAGAGTACCAGACGTTTCTGTTTCTTCGCTGAAGGAGTCAGGGTCCCCGGTTCAACCTGTGCGAAGGTGCCACTGACACAAATGAGCAATAGAGGAATGGAAAGGAGTCTGGTCATTAACAGATGCCTTGCAACTAGGACTGGCATGAAGGTACCCAAATTTGGCGGCTCACCCGAAAAGCTGACTGAGTTTTCGGGACAAGTAATAGATGAAAGGGGAGTGCAATTCAGGAAGGCTGGTTCCCCTGAAAGAGTTTCCTGAGATAGTTGAATACAGAACGGTCCTGCCCCAACGTATCAAAAAAATTATCAGGCAACCGGTGAAGTTCCGCGCGACGCAGCATATCGAGGAAGCGGTCTGACCGTGGCCGTCCACGCATGCCTCTTGCGGATTTGGGCAGCACAATGGCGGCAGTAGCGTGAGCGGTGATTTCTCTTATTTGTTTCCTGTCAGCCTGTAGCGAAGGATCTACAATCAGAATATCGACTCTGTTGTCGTCGAGGTAGTTGATCAGCGCCTCTTTAAGGTCACCATTGACAATTACAGGCTCAGGTTTTGACTCCGTGCTTCGCCGGTCTTCGTGGTGGTAATACTGGAGATAATGACCTTGTGCTTCAAGAAGTATCTGGAACAAATCGTTGCCAGGCATCGCATCATTCCCTTTCCTGTCCTTGGTAGTGAACAGCTGAAGTCTGGCGTGCGTCCTGTTGGCCAGTTCTACCGCCCATGCATAGCCGTCGAAAAACCTGCCCTGAATTTCAAAAGGGAATAGGATGGTCCGGACAACACTCATGCTGCTTTTTGAGTGGTTGGCCGGTCAAAGTCACCCTAGCTGGCGGTAAATAATTCCACCTGTGCGAGGACCTGATCGAGCCCATAGGTAAGTGCCAGCGCGTACAGCGCATTGAGTTTTTCCCTGGAGCGCTTCAGTCTCATTTTTACGGCGCTTGAAGAAATCTGGTATTGCTCCTGAAGGGTCTCGATGGATTCACCCTGAAGGTATTTCAAGATGAGAAGGTCTTTCTCCTTTGAGGGCAGTGCATTGATCAGGGCGTACATGATCATCTCCTGTTCCGTTCTCACCTGATCATCTTCGAATACCGGTGAAGCCATTTCTGTTTCTTCCTCACCACTGAAGTTGTCCTCCAGCGTCTGAAACTGGAACTTGCCTTTCTTCTTCAGGGAGGCGAGGCAGTGACGGTGTGTAATGGTGTAGAGCCAGGTGGAGAAGGAGGCTTCGCCCTTGAAGGAATGAATATTGTCGAAGGCTTTCATCAGGGATTCCTGTGCAAGGTCAAATGCTTCCTCCTCCTTGCGGGTGAACGAAAAACATTTGTGAAATACCTTCTTGTAATACCGGTTGTATAATTCCCCAAGGGCCTGACGATCGTCAACGCGGATGGCGGCAACCAGCTGGTCGTCTGATGCTGCCGCAAGGTTCGGGATAGCCATACGGGTATGTGATTAGGACAATCAAATGTAGGATGACTGGCCTGTCACATGCTACCGTAGAAAAGCCGATTTTGAAAAAGCCGTAATTCTCACATGGCGCTGCGAGAATTACTTAGGCCGATCAGATGATTCCCTTTTCGAGGGCGTATTTTACAAGTCCAACGGTGTTCTTGACTTGCAGTTTCTCCAGGAGGTTGCGGCGGTGGGTGTCCACCGTCCGGATGCTGATAAACAGCTTTTCCGCTATTTCAGGATTGGAATATTCTTGCGCGATAAGACGTAGTACTTCCAGTTCACGATCGGAAAGGGGAGTCTGAAGTTTGCCTTTAGAAGTAGAAAGGCCACCTGCCTGCCTGTTGCGCGTCACGGCCTGAAGGAGGGTGGCCGATACCTTCTGACTGAAGTAACTGTCCCCTTTGGCCACTGCATGAATGGCGGCCAGAAGTTCATCACGCCCTGCATTCTTGAGCAGGTATCCGCTTGCACCAGCCTCAAGCATTTTGACAATGTATTCAGGCTCTTCGTGCATGGTAAGACCGAGCACAAACACGTCGGGATGCTGCGACCGGATCTGGGTGGTGATCTTGATGCCATCGGTTTCGCCCAGGTCGATGTCCATCAGGACCACATCAACCTTTTGATCCGCAAGAATCTTCAAAACATCTTCTGCACGTTCGGCTTCTCCGACGATTTCAATGTCGGTTTCTCGTTCCAGCAGCCCACGGAGACCCACACGGATAATCCGGTGGTCATCGACAATAATTACTTTGACACTCATAATCTACTTCTTTTCGGCGCCAGAATTCGAATCCTTGTCCTTCCGCGGCCTGTTTTTCACGAAACTGTAACCAATCGTTACCACAACACTTTCATTATAGATGCTGACCCTATAGTTCGGGTCACTGAAAGTATTGGCATTTGCGTATTCAACTACCGGAACAAATCCTTTTATGTATTTGGCTCCCAGGTTCAGGCCAAATGGCAGCTCGTATTCTATTCCTGCGACAAGTCCCAAGTCCATCTTTTGATGTTGTTTGCCAAATTGCTGATCTGAGCCGAATATTCCGTAATCCCTGGTGATATTGCCACCGGCATCCTTTCTTTCAACATAAGCCTGCGCCAACAAGCCAAGGTAAGGTCCGGCATAAACCTGAAAACCAGCTATGTGATAGGTTGGACTTATTGGAAAAATATCCACGTAATGCCTGGAATAGGTGCTGCCGAATGCATTGTTTGACGCATCAGACATTTGTAAAGTCATTGTGCGCAAGGTATAATTCACCTCGTGCTTCAGCCAAAAATGTGGCGTCATTCTGGAATTGGCTAAAATGCCAACAGACAAGGACCATTGACTGGTTATTGGCCCCCTTGGTGATAACGAATCCACGTCCATTCCTCTTAAGGAGGAACTCACCATGCCAAGCCTGACTCCAAAAGAAGTATAGCCATCCTGAGCCCTGACCATGAACGGTAACACTAACAGCGAGATGATAAACAGCGCCTTCATCCTTTAGAAATCAATGTCCCAAATTCCCACCGCTCTTTCAAGTTCTACCAACCAACCTGCGTAGTCGTACAATGCCTGATAATAGTTAAGTTGAACATCGTTGTATGTTCGCTGGGCGTTTAATACTTCCAACAGGCTTGTTTCACCTCTTTGATAGCTGTAAATTTTTCCTTCACGCACCTTCCTCGCCTCATTTAACAGACCCGTATTAAATTGTTCCACTTGCTTCTTTGCAGCCTGATAACTGTAAAATGCTGTGGCAACTTCCGTCTTAATCTGCAATTCCGTTTCCCTGTAAAGGATGTCTGCCTGTTTGATGCTGTATTCCGCAGTCTTGATTTGACCCTTGTACCTGTTGGAAAATCTCAATGGGATGGCAACGCCGGCCGAGACGGCTGTGAAAGAGGGGGTGGGTGCTATCTTGTTAATCACATAAGATGTGTTATTTGCACCGATCACAATACCCAGGTCGGCAACCCGATTTGCTCTTGCAAGTTTCAATGCCTGCTCTGATACTTCCTTACTTTTCAATGCTGCCATCAAGTCTGCTCGATTGTTCAAGGCCTCAGTCGTCAATGCATTGAGATCGAATTCCCGTTCAAATCTTGAGAAGTCACCGAGCGGAAGGTATAAAGTGTCCTGCATTTGGTGCCCAAGCAGCATACCCAGATTCAGCAGAGATGACTTCCAGGTCGCCTCCGCTATGTAAACTCTGTTGAGCACTGATCCAGCTTCCACCTTGCTCTGACGGGAGTCTATTTCTGTAATCTGGCCGAGTTTGAAGCGCATGCTGTCGGCAGATGAGAGTCTTTTAATACTCCGATGCGAACTTAGCTCCACATTAAGCGAAAGGCGGGTCTTCATGCCTTCGAGATAGGCAAGCGTAGCATCAGCACGCAGATTTCTAAAATAATTGTTAAGCAGCGATTGAGTCAGTTGTGCCTGAAGATTAGCCAGATCAATTCGTGCTCTCCTTTTTCCCCCCAGCTCAACGGTATAACTCAGGGAAGATGTTGCTCCATATCCCATTTTCATGCGCTCATCGCCGTTGTCAAAGGCTCCGAAAAAGAGGACGGGATCAGGAAATATCTTGGCCAACTCAATAGCTGCTTCGGCAATATTAAGGTTGAATTGCTGAGCGATATAATTGAGGTTGTTTTTCCCAACCAGGGCCAGATAACTCTTGTAAACGATCGGCGATTTTACAAAGCTGGTATCCACTTGTGCCAGGGTGCTACCTGTTGACAAGCACAGCAATAGAATAATGACCAGGAGTCTTGGAAAACGCGTCATTCCTTAAGGTCCTCAGGATCTGGTTTTACAAAGTCAAATTTACCCCATCTGTTTTCCATCATAAAGTAAAGGGCGGGCAGAACAAACAGCGTAATGGCAGTAGCCACAAAAAGACCATAAACAATTACGGTCGCGAGAGGCCTCTGTACATCTGAACCTATACCCGTTGCAAGTGAGGCAGGCAAGAGACCCAACACTGCAACGGTAGCCGTCATCAGGACTGGGCGGAAACGATTGGTGGCACCACCAATAACAGCATCCCATAATCCCAATCCCTGCCTGCGGCGGTCATTAATGTGGGAAATCATGATTACTCCGTTTTGAATGGCGACTCCGAAAAGAGCGATGAAACCTACTGCCGAAGAAACGTTCAGGGTCATTCCACGGATGTTTAATGCCAGCATTCCCCCAAAGACTGCCAGTGGCACCACCGCCAAAATCAAAGCGGCCTGCCGGAATTTGCCAAAAGCTCCATAAAGCAAGAGAAACATGATGCTGAGGGCAAGTGGAACTACTACGGCCAGTCGCGCGTAGGCCCGGTTCTTGTTTTCAAACTGGCCTCCCCATTTAATGCTGTAGCGCATATGGTCATATTCAACTTGTTCCTCTATTTTGTCCTGGGCCTCTTGCAGGAAACTGGTTAAGTCGGTCCCTCTCAGGTTCAGGCGCACGGTCAAATGACGTTTGTTCATTTCTCTCGTGATGGTACTCTCGCCCGTAGATGTTTTAACGGTCGCCACCTGGGAGAGAGGAATTTTCGCTCCGGTTTGAGAAGTTAGCATGAGGTTGGCGATTTTTTCCGGACTGCTTCGATTCTCTTCATTATACCGGCAAATGATGTCATAGACTTTGTTGCCTATAAAGACCTGGGAGATGGCTTTTCCACCGATCCCTACTTCTATCAGTTCAGATACCGAGCTGACATTCAATCCGTATCGTGCTACCGCGTCGCGGTCAACTTGTATTTGTAACTGAGGCAGAGGAGGCTCCTGGTCGATGGCGAGGTCTACTGCTCCTTTAATGGTCTTAAGCGTTCGCAGTATGGCCTCGGCAATTCGCCTGGTTTCCGCGAAGTCATCGCCATATACTTTAACAACGAGTTCACTATGCGCCCCTGCAATTTTATCCATAACGCCGTCGATCATCGGTTGCGAGAATGAAACGGTGTATCCCGGCATCTGGGCATACTCTTTGGAGAGTTCATCTATTAAATCAAACTTTCTTTTGCCAAAAGGCCATTCCGAATAAGGTTTCAAACCAATGGAACATTCATAATGGGAGGGTGTCCATGGGTCCGTTCCGTCATCGTTCCTTCCTGCCTGAATCATCATGTAGGTCACTTCACCATATTTGAGTGTTCGTTGACGCAGGGTGTCACTCATTTCCTTGGATTTGGTCAGTGTAACACCTGGAGGCAATTGCACTTGAAGCCAAATGGAGCCTTCGTCCAATGGGGGTAGAAAGTCCTTGCCAACGGTAATAGACAGGATGATGGCACCCGCCAAAACTATAGCCAGTGGCCTGAAGACTCGTTTAGGATTTCCAACGATTCTCTTGATGCGCAATTCATAGCCTTCCGTCAATGCGGCGAGCCAGCGATTAGGTCTCATTCGTTTGGGCTTGCGATATACAGCATAGGCAAGCCCGGGTATGAGAAGTAAGGCAACGCAAAGTGCACCGAACAGCGCATAGCCTACGGTAAATGCCATCGGGGTGAAAAGTTTCTTCTCCACTCTTTCGAATGCAAAAAGTGGCAAGTATGCGGTGATGATGATGATGGTCGAAAAGAAAATGGGTCTCGCTACATCTGAGGCGATACCTCCAATGGAATTTTCCATGAGCTCCTCGTGCGGCTCCTCTTCTCTTTTCTTTAGAATAGTTTCCATCATCACGATGGCGCCATCCACTATAATGCCGAAGTCAATAGCTCCCAGCGACAATAGGTTGGCTGGAATATTGGTTACATGCATGAGTATGAAAGCAATCAAGAGAGAAATCGGGATGGTAATGGCAACCAGCGTTGCTCCTCTGAAACTTCCCAGGAACAGCACCAGAACTATTACGACGAGCGTCATCCCCTCAACGAGGGTGTGTGAGACGGTGGTCAAAGTGGTGTTCACCAGGTTGGTTCTGTCAAGAAAGGCGCGAACCTTGACTCCCTCCGGCAAAATATTCTTGTTAAGATCTTCGACCGCTTCATGAACACCTTTTAGAACGACTGACGGGTTTTCTTTCTTCAGAAGCAGGACAATTCCTTCAACACTCTCTGAATGGTTGATGGTACGATCAGTATATCCTAGTATTCCTTTGCGCTCAATATTGCCATAGCGAAGAGTGCCCACATCTTTAAGGAATACCGGCACCCCTTTCACGGATTTCACCACGATGTTGCCAAGACCTTCCAATGTCTTTATCAGACCGATTCCCCGTACAACGTATCCCATGTCACCGCGTGTCAGAATGCTTCCTCCTGCATTTGCATTGTTGTTTATAATCGCAGTCTGGACATCAGCCAACGATAGCTGATATTGTTCCAGTTTTCTGGGATCGACCTCAATCTGGTATTGAGTGGTAATTCCTCCAAAATTGGTTACGGCGGCAACTCCTGAAACCTGCTTAATCCGGGGGATGATGACCCAATTCTGCAAATCCGTTAATTCACGGAGTTCAAGGTCTTTGCTTTCAACGATGTACCTGTAGATTTCCCCAATCGGTGAAGTAAGGGGGTCAAGGGTGGGGGTGGCTCCAAAGGGCAAAGTAAGTCCGTTCAGTCTCTCCTGAATCCTTTGTCTCGCCCAGTAATCTTCAACCCCATCATTAAATACAATAGTGATCATGGAGAGCCCGAACGTGCTTTTGCTGCGCATGACATGCATGCCGGGCATTCCATTTAGTGCGCGCTCAATGGGGATTGAAATCTGCTGTTCAACTTCTTCGGCAGCAAGACCGGGCACTTGAGTGACCACCTGAGAAGTCACGTCTGCGATGTCAGGGTAAGCTTCAATTGACAACTGCTCCCAGCTGTAGTAGCCAAAGAATATGACAAGGACAAATGCCGCCATAAAGAGCATGCGTCTCTTGATGGCAGTGAAAATCATTTCCTTCATATTCTGATCTGGCTATTCTGCAACCTACTTAGCATCGAGGAGGTAGAATCCACCTTCTTCGACAAACCGTTCGCCGACACCGAGCCCTGCTGCGAGCACGACTCTTTTCCCTTCGGTTCCGCTGATCTCAATGTTTCGTCTTACAAATTGCCAGGGTGCCACTTCAACAAAAACGAAGCTTTGGTCAGTCATTTGCAGAACAGATTTGGAGGGTATCAGGATGGCATCGATGGGGGCTTCTATAAAGTTGACAGTGACGTACATGCCTGGCTTCAGCGTGTGATCCTGGTTGTCACATTCTATTAATACTTGTACGCTGCGTGTACTCTCATCTACAATTTCATTCACATGGTAGACTTTCCCCTTTATCAGCTTTTCAGGAAGGGCGGCAATTTCTATGTGGCATTCATCCAGCTTTCGCACGTACCGGATATCTTTTTCTTTGACCTGACCCACCACCCAGACCCTTGAAAGCTCTGCGACGGTGGCAACACTGGCGGCATCATCCTTGATGAACTGACCGACTACTATTTTGTTGTCAACAATTTCGCCGTAGATAGGAGCCTTCACAATCAGAGGCTGCCCCAGCACAAGATTGTCAGGATCTGCTTTGAAGATTTTGATGCCCACTAGGGCATTTTCGTATTCTTTATTCTCTACTTCGTAGGCGGTTTCGGCTTCCTCAAGATCCTTTTCCGTTCCTACGCCATGACTCATCAGGTCCTGCTTCCTTTTCAATATCTTTTCAGCAAGTTTCAATTGAGATCGTTGCTGAAAAAATATCTTTTGTGCGCTGATAAAGTCGGGCGAACTGATTTCAAACAAAGGTGTTTCAGGTGTTACCCTCATTCCGAGTTTTACGTATGACTTCAGAACGCGACCCTGAAAAGGTGGGGCAATCTCAGCGTAGTTGGTCGGAATGGCTTTGACCGTTCCGGCAGTCAATAATTGTTGACGGTAAGACTCCTTGCTGATCTCCCCAATTTTTAATTTACTCCTGAAGTTGGAGCCCTCAGGCAAAACGATGGTATCGCCTTTCAATATGAAAATAACTGACGATTCTTCCTGTACTTTTTTTTTGCAGGAAGTGATGGCCAAGACCAGTATCAGCAGATATATTATTCTCACAGGAATAGTCCTACTATTGAATGATGGCGACTAATGGTTTCTCGTAGTGGCTTATAAATCAGCGGTTCAAAGATAGATTAAAATGCATTGTTTCAGCCCATAATTGCAGATTTGCTTTAGAAGTTAAAAAAAGAAAAAAACTTGTGACCTGCTGCTCGTGATGATGTCTAAAAGCTGTCTTTAGTAACACGTTCCCATAAGCCAGCCGGGCTTAGGGTATTTAGGTTAGGTGGAACCGGCCCAGGGGTGGGCCGGTTTTTTTTACGCCAGCTTTTTTGCGATTTCAAAACGGTGCGAGACATTATCCCAATTAATAATAGCGAACAGCTGATCAACAAATTCACCCCGACGATTGCGGAATTTCAGATAATAAGAGTGTTCCCAAACGTCCATTACAAGCAGGGGAATAACCCCCCATTGCGTAAGCTTCTCATGATTCTCACACTGCAGTACAGTTAATTGTTTGGTGAAGGGCTGGTAGCCAAGGATCCCCCAACCATTTCCGTCAACTCCCTTCGATGTTTTGGCCAGTAATAGTTTCAATCGATCAAAAGTTCCGAAGTCTTTGCTGATTTGCTGCATCAGTTCCCTGGAAGGCTGTAATGGATTCTTGGAAAGATTGGTCCAGAAGATGGTATGGAGAATGTGTGATGACAGATGATAGGAAAGTTTGCGTGTCCAGTAGTCAACCGCATCCAGTGTATTGGCATCCAGCGACTGCAGAATCATTTTGAGGTCGTTGTTGGCGGCCTTAACCGCGTCGCCGTGATGAAAAGTATAATGAAGGTGAACCGTTTCCTGATCCATGGCCGGCTCAAGGCCCGATTCAGCATAGGGAAGCGGTTGAAGGGCGTAGTTGCCGGCAGCGTCTGTAAGTTTGTCCAATCCGGATTCCTGCAGGCTTTGAGCGAAAGCCTGACCTGCAACGGTGGCAGCGGCACCCGCCAGGATGCTTGTAGTAATGAATTGCTTTCTGTCCATAAAGAAAGATGGTTTAGGTTTAAATAACTTAAAGTATGGTTAAACACCGGCAGCAAGTATTCAGCGGTGTGTGGTCAGGGTGAAATGAAATGTACAAAAAACCCCGGTGACTTTGTTACCGGGGCTTTTCTGGGAATCACATTTTACCTTCTTTCTTGGCGCGCTTTTCAGCACGCTTCTCCATCATTGACTTCTGAGGCTTCTTCTTGGATTCCTTCTTCTTGTCTTGAGATTTGGACATAGTAGAAAGGTTATGATTTATCCAAAGATAAATAAAAACCCATTAGATGATTATCAGGTGCGCACGTCGGTGTACAATTTCTCTATCTGAGTCGCATAATGCTCGAGCAGAGTTTGTCTTACCGGCTTGAGGGTAGCTGTGAGTTCTCCGCGTTCCAGTGTCCATTCTTCCGGGCAGAGAATGAAATCCCGTATTCTTTGAAAATTGGGTAGGAGTTTATTGAGTTCTTCCACCTCTGTCTTGTATTTCGCCAGAACCTTGATGTTGTGCACCATGAATGGCCCGGAAGTCCAGTGGATTGCCACTTCCCCGCACCACTTCTCGAGCAGGCTGAAGTTTGGAACGATAAGCGCGGTTACAAAGGGCCGCTGGAATCCCAAAACCATGCACTGACTGATAAACGGTGACTGTCTGAAATGATTCTGCAGTTGAAGGGGCGCAATAAACTCCCCGGAAGATGTCTTGAAAATATCTCTCTTGCGGTCGGTGATTTGAAGGAACCTCTTTTCCACGAACCTTCCCACATCCCCGGTTCTGAACCATCCATCTTCAGTGAAGGAGCGCGCAGTAAGATCGGAGTGGAGGAAGTAGCCGGCCATTACATGAGGGCCCTTTACCAGAATCTCGCCTTCGTCGCTATTCCCCTGTTTATCGATCCTGACCTCAGTACCCGGCAAAGGTATCCCCACCGTGCCAAAACGGCTCATTCCAGGTTCGTAGCGGTTCATGCTGATGGTGGGTGCGGTCTCCGTCATGCCGTAGCCCTCCATGATCCTGATTCCCGCTGCGCTGAACAGCCTGGCAAGTTCCGGCCGCAGGCTGGCAGCACCCACGGCCATATAACGTATACTTCCGCCAAGCGCTTTTCTCCAGGTGCGGAGTACAAGCCACCTGGCAAGTAAGAGTTTGGCTTTGTACAGGAGAGATTGCCCACTCTTCTGGTATTGCTTTCCGATGTCTATTGCTTTCAGGATGATTCTTCTTTTCACCCAGTTGCGCGTTTCTGCTTGTTCCAGGAGATAGTCGTACATCTTTTCAAGAACCCTTGGAACACTTGTACAGAAGTAGGGTCTGGCGTGCAGAAAGTCGGATGCAAAAGTTTCACGGGACCGGCTGAAATACACTGACACGCCAAATGCCAGGTAGGCATAGCATGAAGCCCGCTCAAAAATGTGACTGAATGGAAGGAAACTGATTACCCGGTGTTGCGGTTCAAGTGGAATAAGCATCAGGGCGGTACGGACGTTGAAACAGACATTTTCGTGGGTGAGCATGACGCCTTTCGGTATTCCTGTGCTTCCCGACGTATATAATATAGTGTGAACATCCTTTTCGCTGATCGCCGACCGACGGCGGCTCAGTTCGGTCATGACTGATGGTCCCCATTCTTTTGTTAACCATCCCGGAAATGCATGGACTGCGCCCGGTTCCTCAGTATAAAAGGATGTGATTTGAGGCAGATCTTTTACGCCCAATGTCACCTTTTGATAGAGCTCCTCATCAGCCACTATGCATAATCTTGATCCTGTTTCCTTACAGATCAATGCAATGTCTTCCACGCGAAGATTTGGATGAACCGGAACAGTAACCAGACCTGCCATCTGGCATGCGAAATCCAGGATTGCCCAATAAGCATTGCCTGTATAAGGTATGAGCATGATCTTTTCTCCTGGTGCAAATCCTTCGTTGATAAACCAGACGCTCACTTTCTGTGCAAGCTCCTGGATTTGTTGAATTGAAAATGAATGCCACTGACCATTGGCAAAATGATTGAGTGCCCTCCTGTTGGGATATTTTGCCGACTGGTAATCCAGGATTTCAAATACCCTCGAAAAGCTCACCGGATCCTTGTGCGAGATGACCATACTAGGAAGTCTGAGAGGGTTTTACATAAAGGATGTCGTAGAGCTCTTCAAAGAAATCAGAAAAATCCGGCAGGTTGTTATGCCGGGCCCCTGCGATAGGATGGAGTGAAACCCGCTCCGGGTAGAGCGCCTTCAGCATTTCACTTTGTCTATAGCTGATCAGTCTGTCTTTCGTGCCATGTATGATATGTACGGGACAGTTGGTGGTTTTCAGGTATTGGTCTGTCCTGATGTCGTAGCGCAAGAGCCATCGCACCGGCATGAAAAATAGGTAACGGTTGATGTTGTAAAAGAAACTGAAATAAGGAGAATCCAGAATCAGCATGCGCGGTGAATTCCATGATGCAATTCGGGCGGCTATTCCGCTGCCCCATGAACGTCCGTACAATACGATCCGGTTTTCGGGATAGGACTTGCTTAGCCATTTGTATATATACTGTGCATCGTTGAAGACCCGCGTCTGAGTTCTCTTGCCCTTGCTTTTCCCAAAACCGCGGTAATCCATCATGAAGAAATCATATCCGTTGCTAAGGAAGTCCTTGGCAAACTTTCCCCACCCCTTGATGCTTTTGGAATTTCCTTTAAGGTAGTAAACCACACCCCGTGAATTGGGCACTTTGAAGTAAATGGCGTTGATCAGACCTCCATCCTCCATTTCAAAATCTATTTCCTCGAAAGGGAAGGGATACTTGAACTGGAAATGTGAAGCCAATGTCTCCGGTCGAAAGAACAGCAGGTGCTGAAAGACGTAAAAAGAAATGCACAGAAGGGAATAGATGGAAACAAGTGTGATCAGTAACACGATCATGGACAGATAAAATACAGAAATCTGCCCGTCTATTGCAACAGGGACTTCAGCAGCTCATGGTATTGGGGGAAGTTACGCAGGTTGCCATGACCCCCGTCAGGAATAATTACAAATGAGTCAGAAGGGCCCAGGAGTGGCCGAAGTCTTTCTGCAGAGGATAAAGGCACGACCCAGTCATTAGTCCCGTGAATGATCACCTTTTTGCATTTCACCTGACGCAGTGCGTTCTTGTTTGAGAATTGATAGCGCGGTGGCAATTGAGAAAGCAGGTAACGGAAAGGGGGGAGGACAGTGCCGCTGATATCATCAAAAGGAGTCTCCAGGATCAGCAGATCGGGTGGATACACGGAGGCCAGGTGAGAAGCCACTGCGGAACCAAGTGACCTTCCATAGATCACGAGCTTCTCAAACTTCAGGCTGTCCTGAGCCCAACTGAGCACAATTTCGGCATCTTCATATAATTTGCCTTCTGAAGGTTCCCCTGTGCTCTTTCCGTAACCCCGATAGTCAACCATGAGTACACTGTAGCCCAGTGATGTGAAATCCTCGGCATATTTTCCCCATCGTTGAAGATTATCGCGGTTCCCATGAAAGTAGAGTATAAGTCCTCTGGATGCTCCCTCACCCGGAAATAGCAGCCCATCTAATTTGATGTGATCCGGAGTATGAATGGATACTTCACGGAATGGCTGATTGAAAGTAAATGCAAAATCTGCAGGTAGCTGCTTGCCTTGAAAAATCAGTCGCTCCTGCACGAAGTATAATACTCCTGTAACGAGTACAAAGAGAACCAGAAGGGCGAGGAAGATCTTACCTGCTTTTCTTGCGAGAGGTGTCATACATCAACTTCACCAAATATCTCCAATGGTAAATCCTTCCGGAAAAGGATCTTCAGGATCCACAACGTACTGGGCGAAACCGGTAATCCACGCCGAACCGGATATAGTCGGCACGACAGCGCGGTAAGGTCCTAGCTGAAGTTCTTCAATCAGTCTTCCTGTGAAAATGGTTCCAAGTATTCCCTCGTGATGGAAGTCTTCATTCAACTTGAGTTTACCTCTGGCATAGAGTGTGGCCATTTTGGCCGACGTCCCGGTTCCGCAGGGGGAACGATCAATAGCGCCAGTCCAGGTGGAGGGCTTGTTCCAATCCAGTTTTCCGGTAGAAACGACTACAGCGTTCCTGCGGTGTCCCTCCTTAAGTGGTTGGCCAGAAAGCTGGCCGATCGTGATGCCCTCAAATCCAGGTTGAATCGGGTGGATGACGGGAAGTTGTTCCTGTGCGGCAGCTTTGATCATTTCACCGATCCTTACAATGTCACCACCTTCTTCAGGTACAAGTTTAAGGCCGAACTGCTCCGCATCAGCGATAACATAGAACATTCCTCCATAGGCCACGTCGACGGTCACCTTTCCCAACTGAGGAACTTCAATGATCTTATCAAGGTGCGTCGCAAAGGAAGGTGCGTTTGTGAATGTCACGCGCTTCACTTTTCCGTTTCGGCAGTCTGCTTTGACCCGAATGAGTCCGGCAGGTGACTCCAGGGTAAGTTCAGTAACGGGCTCCTGCATGGGCACCATCCCGGTTTCAAGCAATGCTGTGGTCACGCAGATGGTGTTGGTCCCTGACATGCCAGGATATTCAACATGCTCCATGATCACATATCCTGCGACTGCCTCCGGATGGGTGGGAGGAAGGATGAGATTGCAGTTGGAGGCTGGATAGCCGCGGGGTTCATTTAGCATCAGCTTGCGAAGTCCGTCCGCCTTTGTTGCGAGGTATTGCATCTTGTCGTACATCGTCTTGCCCGGCACATCCATGACACCGCCCGTAATGACTCTGCCGGGCTCACCGCATGCATGCAGGTCGACAGCGTTTATCAGCCTTGAGACTCTCATGGGCTGAAATTTGACATTTGGGGTCTGAATTCAAAATGTCCCGTTTACAAAAATCCCCCAACCTGTTCAGCTTTTATCCGTTTACTTCGCCGTAAATACAAATCCTATGAACACGATGAGGATGTTAGTGTGGTTGATTGTCATGGCCTGCAGCCTGACAACCCTTGCCCAGCAGGAAAAGTCGAAAGCGAAGTTTATCGACCCGGCCAACATGGACCTGACTGTGAAGCCAGGTGATGACTTTGTCAACTATGCGGGCGGTGTATGGCTCCGGAATAATCCGGTGCCGCCGAAGGAAACCACATGGGGTAGCTTCACCATCCTCAGAGACTTCAACATCAAGGCAGTACGGGAAATTCTGGACGCAGCGGCAGCAGACACGCATGCAGCGCCGGGTTCAATCAAGAAGCGCGTGGGTGATTTCTATCGGGCCGCCATGGACAGTCTCGCGATTGAAAAAGCGGGCTTTACTCCTGTAATGGCAGACTACCAGAGGGCAGGCGCTGTAAAGGACAGGGTACAAGTGATTCAGGAGATCACCACCCTTCGCACCCAGGGTGCAGGCAGTCCGCTTTTTGGATTCTTTGTTGGACAAGATCGCAAGCATCCCGATCGTATGGCGCCGCAACTTGGACAAGGAGGAATCTCCATGCCTGACCGCGATTATTATCTCAAATCTGATGAGAGAACAAAAAAGATTCAGGCAGCATACTATACCTATCTGACCACCCTATTCCGGCTGGCCGGCGAAACAGAGCAATCGGCAAAGCAGAAATCGGAGACGGTATTTGCCATGGAAAAAATACTGGCCAAAGCGCAAATGCCCCGCGTGGAAATGAGGGACCCTTACAAGACCTACAACAAATTTGCACTGACAGATTTCACCGCCAAACTCCCTTCTTTCGACTGGCCCAATACACTGAAGGCATTGAAAGTCGCCGGGCAGGATTCAATCCTTTGCTCTTCACCAAAATATTTTGCCACCGCAGACAGCCTCCTGGCCAATGCACCAATTACCCAATGGCAGACCTACCTGCAATGGAATGTTCTTCGTTCTGCAGCTCCGTATTTGAGCAATGATTTTGTCAAAGCGAATTTTGCTTTTAATCAGGTCATGACCGGGCAGCGGGTTCAGCAGCCGCGCTGGCAGCGCATGGCAAGTCTCACAGACGGCACAATCGGTGAGCTGCTGGGGCAACTCTATGTGGAAAAGTATTTCAAGCCCGAAGCAAAAGCCCGCATGAATGAAATGATCAGGAATCTGGTGAAGGCTTATGAAATCAGGATCAAGCAACTGGACTGGATGAGTGAGGCCACCAAGCAAAAGGCGCTGGACAAATTGCACGCCTTCACTCCAAAGATTGCATACCCTGACAAGTGGAGAACTTATGAAGGGCTTGTTATTAATGATCAATCCCTGATTCAGAACCTTAGAAGCGCCTCGCAATGGGGATTCAATGACATGGTAAGTCAGCTGGGCAAACCGGTGGACAAGACACGCTGGGGTATGACCCCGCCCACCGTAAACGCCTACTACAATCCGGTGAATAATGAGATTGTATTTCCCGCGGGCATTCTGCAGTATCCATTCTTCCATCCCGAGGCAGATGACGCACTCAATTACGGCGGCATCGGTGCCGTTATAGGCCATGAAATATCGCATGGCTTCGATGATTCAGGCAGCCAGTATGATAAAGATGGAACGCTTCGCAACTGGTGGACGCCTGATGACCTGACGAAATTCAAGGCCAAGGCCAAACTGCTACAGGAACAATATGACGCCTACACGGTGTTGGATACCGTACATGTGAATGGTAAATTGACAATGGGTGAAAACATCGGTGATCTGGGCGGACTGAATGCTGCCTACGAAGCTTTCAAAATGACGGACCAATGGAAATCAGGAAAGAAAATTGACGGGTTCACACCCGATCAGCGATTCTTTCTTTCATGGGCTCAGGTGTGGAGAAGCAACACCCTGAAGGAACGCAAAGCTCAGCTGATAATAACCGATCCGCACTCGCCAGCTGAGTACCGGACCATCGGAGCGCCTGTTAATATGGACGCATGGTACAAGGCTTTCAATATCAAACCCGGCGATAAGCTTTACAAAAAGCCTGAGGAGCGAATCGTTATTTGGTAAGCAAGCTCAGCGGTTGTCTTGCACAACAGGTAAACCAATTGTAAAGGAAGATCCTGACCCCACACGACTTTCCATGTAAATGGTCCCGTTGAGCTTTTCAAGAGATTCTTTGACAATATACAGACCCAGACCCGAACCCTCGGATTGATTGCTGGCCCTGAAGAACATGTCAAAGATGCGGGGCCTGTATTCTTCCGGAATACCGGTACCGTTGTCCGAAACCTTCAGCCACCATTTATCCGGATCTTTCCAGTAGGATACCTGAACCTGGTGCAAATTTCCCTTCCGGGCATATTTGAGCGCGTTGCTGATCAGGTTGGAGAGGATAATTTTCAACCTTCTTTTATCCGTAACGACTGTCTCGTAAGCCGGAGCATCAACCGTGATTGTATCGGCTTGGGCATGCTTCATATGGGAGAGACTTTCTACCACTCCTGATCAAAGGCAAGATCTCAATAGTCTCGTAGGTCACTTCCGAGCAGGAGTTGCGAGAGTAGTTGAGAATGTCTGATATGAAGTCGTCCATTTTTTCAGTCCGGTCCCTGATCTTGGAAATGATCTCCTCCCGGTCTTTTTCATCAGTAGAGATATGGTACAATTGAACTAACCCCCTGATGGTACTCAATGGTGCCCTAAGGTCGTGGGAAGCACTATATACAAACTGATCCAGTTCCTGGTTGGTCTTTTTCAGAAGCTGGTTCTGTTCCAGAATCAATGATTCTGATTGCCGGTTTACGCTGATCAGGAAATAGATGATAAGTATGCTGGAGATTAATGCGCAGGAGAAGTTGTACACAAAATTAACGCGGATGTATTCCTCACTGAAGTCCCGATATGGGACGATTTGAAGCGAGCCCCAGAAGGATAAGGCGAAAAAGGCAGTTGAAACAAGGGAAAAGAAAATGGCATAGCGACGGTCGTTGAACATTGCGAAGGCGGTCATACATGCGCAAATGAAAAAAGTAGTCGATCCAGTTTTGAAGGATTCACTTGAACAGTAGGCGAAAATGATCAGATTCAGAGAAGTGAGAAAAAAGAAGTTGGCCGCCAGAAACCATCTTCTTCTGTTCAGTATGAGCGTGATGAGTCCAAGTGCAAATACGCCAGCCTGAAATGGATAGTTGATGGTGATATTCCGGAGGGTGTCCATGCTGGCATAGAACACCCCGATGAACATGCAGACTACACTAAGCTGCCCTCGCAGGAAAGCCCTTTTGAATTCAACCAGTGAGGGAATATCCTGGTCGCCAAGAATAAACAATTGTAAGTAACCCCGTGGTTTCATGTTACTCGCACCTGATCATCCAAAATACCGCAATTTCTCTGGCTGTTATGATTTGTTTAAGATTAATCTCCACTGGTAACTCTTTCTAGGTATCATGAAAGAACTTCAAGCAGGTCATGACTACGCCTTCAGGGGGATGATATTAGTCACCGTTAATTAGTGAGATTGACCATTTATCAATTCAGGGAAACAGGTTAGTTTGAGTTGTTAATTAGGATATGTTCAGGTCCTTCATGGGTGCGTTTGCCGCGGTTCTTTGCTCTGAGATTCGAGCGCAGGAAGTTTCAAGAAATCTTATCACGCTTGCCATCGGCCATGCCGTAGTTGGAAAGGGAGTCGGTGCGGATGGAAAGCTCCAGTTGATCAGCCTGCCTGTTTGGTCGCTTAATTATGACTATGCAGTGAATGCAAAATGGAGCCTCGGCTTACATAACGACGTTATCACTGATACGTACCAGACGGAAGGATTTATGCTGGAGCAACCGGTGACCGTAATCGAAAGGCATTATCCGGTTTCAACACTCCTGACCGGTTCTTTCAAACCTGGCAAGCATGCTGGATATCTGATTGGCATGGGAGGATCTTTATCGTCTACAGGAAATTATTGGTTAACCCGATTTGGGTTTGAGTACGACTTTGATCTGCCGGGTGGATGGATGCTTGGACCCGGAATCACTTACGACCTTACATGGAAGGCTTATGACTCTTTCAGCATTGCACTGGGGGTCAGCAGGAAGTTCTGAGCGTTGTAAATAAACTATCCATTCTTCACGTTGCTCCTGAGATAGCTGATGAGCTTAGAGTAGTACGGCGTGATGATTTTGTACTCCAGTAATTCCTTCGGGGTACTTTCCAGAAAGGATAGCATGGTTGCCGCTCGGTTGGAATCCTGAACTTCCGTTTCCAGCGGGCTGTGGTAAGTGTGAATGGTAAACAGGACATCACCTGTTGTGAGACGGGAAAGCGTTTGATGTTCAACCCGTACAAAGACCTTACGTCCGAAGTCTTCATCGGCCATTGATGGTATTTCTTCCTCCAGGCGCTTTCGGTAAACAGTGGAGTACTTCGACGACATGTCTAATTGATCTCCCAACCTGAACCCCCAATTGTTACGGGCAATGGGTTTGCCGAGGGGTAACCGTTCCACGAGCTTGTTGGCAGATTGGATCATGGGCATACTCAGGGAGGGAAGAGGCGCATGGATTTCCATGAACTGTTTGCCAAGTTTCTCATGTAATGCCCAGCCACTTGGAAAGCACAATTGTCCCGCGACAATTTCTCCTGATTTGTTCAGAAGAATGAGATCCTCCTGAACCTGCCGCCCAATCCAATCCAGCGGAGCGAAGGGCAACGATTGGTCTTGCCCGGGTTTGAATAACGTGCGTTCACCGATTGCAAGATTCCTGAAGCAGAGAGCATCACCTTCTTGTTTCAGGATGAATCGGTCAGGAGACTGCTGAACGAGTTGGTTCAACACGGTCATGACAACTTCCCAGGCAGCTTGCCGATACCCAGGGAGTTCGGCATAGTAATAGTCGTGATACTGCTCCAGCAGTGACGCCTTCAATCCGATTTCTTTGAGGTAATGCTCATCTGTTTCTACAATAAAGTCACTCTCCTTCATGGGAGAGGTTCCCATTTTCAAATCAAAAGCAGACGTAAATGGGAAGTACCGGATCAAGGATGACTAATTAAAGATTACAGCTTGCATGCTGGAGGTTATCCGCTCACTTCCTGACGGCTTTGCCGCACTGATCAAGTTGCTTTTTCAATTCATCAGCTTCCTGACGGGCCATGAGTGCCAATTGCTCTGCCTTCGAAAGTCTGGCTTCTGCTTCCCGCAACGCATACGCATGATCGTCCGCCAATTCACGGGCCTTGGATGCGGCGTTCTGCTGAATCAGACTGTACCCAGTGAGTGCAATGATGAGTGAAATGCAGACGATGGCAAAAATCCGGTTCATAAGATTATGGGCTAGGTTGCGGGATCATCAAAATTAGTATTTCTTTTTCTCTGTCAGCATAACTACAAAGGATGACAGTCCAGGATCCCGATTGGCCTGCTTGAATTTGGATGGGAGAGTTGAAATTTCAGCCTTTTCACGGCCTGTGGGCGCCTTTCTTGAGCGATTCTTAAAAGGACTATTATGTCTTGTACCATCCCTTATTTTGCAAGCCGCAAGGTGAAGCCGAAGGGTGTGACGGATGGTCAGTAACTGCCCAGGTCAGCGATTAGAATTGATTCCTTGTCATTTCCGCTCTTCACATTTTAGTTTAGCCTGAGCGTCAAAATCCTTACTTTTTCCTTAAATAAATTACATCTCATGAAAAGAAGTTTTCTCCTGATCCTGTCTGTGCTGGCATGCTATTATGGGTTAGCCCAGACTTCCGGCACCGTAGATTCTCGCTATTTCTCAAGTATGAAATGGCGCAACATAGGGCCCCAGCGTGGTGGCCGCTCGCTTGGCGCTACCGGGAGCCCTGGCCGCCCAAATGAGTACTATTTCGGTGCAACAGGCGGCGGGCTTTGGAAGACGACAGACGGTGGTCAGGAGTGGGCACCTGTGACCGATGGACAAATTTCCAGCTCATCCATTGGGGCAGTGGCAGTGGCAGAAACAAACCCTGACGTTATCTATATCGGGGGAGGCGAAACCCAGCTTAGAGGATCAATCACGCAAGGCGATGGTGTCTATAAGTCGGTGGATGGAGGCAAGACCTGGCGCCATCTTGGACTAAGAGAGACCCAGGCTATTTCGCGCATTCGCATTCATCCCACCAATCCTGATATTGTTTATGTCGCTGCACTCGGGCACCCATATGGGGACAATGAAGAACGTGGTGTTTTCCGGTCGACCGATGGCGGTAATACCTGGAAGAAAATATTGTATGTAAGCCCCAAAGCAGGTGCAGCAGATCTCATCATTGACCGCACCAATCCGAAAATCATTTACGCCTCCACATGGCAGGTGTATCGCAGGACCTGGAAAATGTGGGGCGGAGGTCCGGACTGCAAACTCTGGAAATCTGAAAATGGAGGCGACACGTGGGTCGATCTCACTTCCAATCCAGGTATGCCGTCGGCCCCCATAGGAAAGATCGGGATCACAGTCTCACCTGCAGACAACAAGAGGCTCTGGGCCATTGTCGAAGCCAATGACGGCGGCGTCTATCGCTCCGACGATGGCGGCGCGTCATGGAAGAAGACCAATGATGAACGCAAGTTGCGTCAGCGGGCCTTTTATTACTCAAGAATTTATGCTGACCCGTTTGATCGCGAAACGGTCTACTGTCTGAATGTAGATTTCTACAAGTCCACCGATGGTGGGGTGAAATTTGATCAACAAATCAATGTGCCCCATGGCGACAATCACGATCTGTGGATCGACCCCAACAATCCACAAAGGATGATCGCATCCAATGACGGTGGAGGTACAGTTTCGGTCAATGGAGGCAAGACGTGGACACCCCAGGACTACTGCACAACTCAGTTCTATCATGTGACCACGACAAATCACGTTCCGTATCATGTTGCCGGCGCTCAACAAGACAACAGTACGATCGCCATTCCAAGCGACGGATGGGACCATATGAATGTTCTTGGGGAATGGGGTTACGATGTGGGTGGAGGAGAAAGCGGATATATCACTTCACACCCGCTGAACCCTGATGTCTTTTATGCCGGAAGTCAGGGTGCCTTGCTTACACGTTATGACAGACTCTCCGGGCAGATGCGCGACATTCAGGTATACCCGCGCTTCTTCTCCGGTGAACCGGCAAGTGCTCTTCCGGAGCGGTGGCAATGGACCTATCCTATCGTGTTTTCGCCGAAAGATCCCGGCATCCTTTACACCTGCTCCCAGCATGTGTGGAAATCCAGCGACGATGGACAAAGCTGGACGCAGATCAGTCCCGATCTCACCTATGCTGATCCGGAAACACTCGGCGTTTCAGGAGGTGTAATCACAGGGGACATGAATGGACCGGAAATCTATGCTACTGTTTTTGCACTTGCTCCTTCTTTTCATGATGTGAATACCATCTGGGCAGGTTCTGACGACGGCAAAATTCACATCACCCGCGATGGCGGCAAGAACTGGGCGAACATTACACCAAAGGATTTGCCCAAGAATTCGGTCGTGGCCATCATCGATGAATCAAGACATAATCCCGGAACCGCCTATGTTGCCGCATTCCGCTATCAGGTCGATGACCGTCAGCCTTATGTCTTCAGAACAAAGGACTTTGGCAAAACATGGACAAAGATTGTGACCGGAATCAAAGACGGTCACTTTGCCAGGTCGGTTCGCGAAGATCATGTGCGGCCAGGATTACTCTTCCTTGGCACCGAACATGGCGCATACGTTTCATTCAATGCGGGTGACAACTGGCAGCCGCTGCAACTCAACCTTCCGGACACTCCCATCCGGGACCTGGTGGTAAAGAATGATGATGTAGTGCTGGGTACTCATGGACGCGGGTTCTGGATACTCGACGATATTGGTCCGCTGCGTCAACTCACTCCTGAGGTCATGAAGCAGCCGGTGACATTCTTCCAGCCATCCGATGCGATCAGAGGGGTGTACAACGCAGTATTCCAGTACTACCTGGATAAGCAGGTCGATACTGTAAAAATCGATATCCTGGATGCCAACGGAAAACTCGTGAAGTCTTTCAAAGGCACAAAGCCAGAGTACAAGCCGGATCCCAATGTGCCGAGGTGGGAGCGGGGTCCGCAGCCGCCAACAACGGCCGCAGGATTGAATCAGTTCGCCTGGGATCTTCGTTATCCTGGCGCAACCGTGTTTGATGGCATGATTCTCTGGGGTGCCAACCCGCGGAATGGACCTAAAGCTCCGCTCGGTAAATATCAGGTGCGTTTTAGTTCCGGGAAATACTCTCAGACATACACTTTCAATGTCAAGATAGATCCGAACCTTAAAGGAGTAACAGAAGGTGACCTTAAAGAGACTTTTGATCTCGCCATGAAAATCAGGGAAAAGGAATCCGCAGGCAATGAGGCAGTCATAAGAATCAGGGAGTTGAAGAAGCAAGTGGATGCGGCCATGAAAGAGAACAATGACGCCTCCTTTGTCGCCGCCGCCAAGGAGTTCATGGCGAAGCTTTCAGCCATTGAGGAAGATCTTTATCAGGTGCGAAACAGGAGTGGTCAGGACCCTCTTAATTTTCCCATCAAACTTGGCAACCGGATGAGTGCCCTCCGCAGAAGTCTGGAAACCGGCGATGCAAAGCCAACTGCCGGTGCCTACAAAGTCTTTGATGAACTCAGTAAGGAGATGGATGGCCAATTGGTAAAACTGGACCAGACTGTTAAGTCAGGTATCGATGGAATTAATCCCATGCTGGAGAACAAGCAGATGAAAGCGATTATTGATAACAAGAGATAGTATAGTTTAACAGGTAAGAATAGCCTCTGCGAATCTTCCAGAGGCTATTTTTTTATTCACCTTCCAGGAATCAGGATTGCTGGCACGATACCCTGTCAATTTATCGCCGAATTGCAAAGACCTCATAATCCTGGCACGATGCTGGCTGGTCAGGTTTGTTGAATTATCTTATCTTCAATTTTTTAACAACACCCCAAACCTAAAGCCCCATGCTAAAGACAATCATGGCTGTGACAATCGTCGCGGCTACCTATGTTAGCGCGTTTGCCCAATCCTGGATCCAGGTGGGTGGCAACCTGAAAAGTATTACATGCCCTGCAGCCAATATCGTCTGGGGTGTGAACAACCAGGACATCATATGGAATTGGACGGGTAACATCTGGAACCAGCCATCGCCGAGTCAGCGCCTAAGTCAGATTTCCGCTGCCGCTGACGGTACCATATGGGGAGTCAGCGCTTCAGGTGAAGTGTGGAAATGGACGGGCATGAACTGGATCCAGCCCCAGCCATCGGCAAGGTTGAAATGCATTTCAGTTGGAAGCGGCAGCCAGATCTGGGGCGTCAATGCGATTGATGAAGTCTGGAAATGGACTGGAAGCAAGTGGGCGCAGCAGAACCCTAATACACGGTTGACCCAGGTTTCCGCAGCCTCAGATGGTACAGCCTATGGCGTCAACAAAGCCGGTGACATTTTCAAATACAACGGAATGGATTGGGAGACGGCTTTTGATATCAGCCTCAGGCAAATTGCAGTGGGAAGTGCCAATATCATTTGGGGTGTGGATGGTAATGGAAATGTGCTGAATTGGAATGGATACAAATGGGAAAGACCAACACCAGATTTCAAAATGAAGACCATAGCCGCAGGCGCTGATGGAACGGTCTGGGGTTTGGATGCAAGTGATCAGGTCTTTCAATACAGTGCCGTTGTGGAAGAGCAGACGGTAACTTTCTTTGACGGCGATTTTTCTGGCGAAGAAGTTAATATCGGGCTGGGCCGGTGGGACGGTCCCGAGCTCATGCTTCCGGACAATCAGATCGCTTCTGTTCGCGTTCCTCAGGGGATGTCGGTTACGCTTTATGAGAACCGAAATTGGTCAGGTCGCTTCCTGACACTGACTTCGGATGCCAGCGCCAATGATCTGGCCGCAAAGAACTTTTTTAAAATCACTTCCTCCGTTGTGATCGAGCGCGCACTCGTTGGCGCGACTCCTGAGGTACAGGTTGTTCCCGTTGTAACTGCAACGGTAGCATCAGCAGATGTGAAGCCCAGACGTGTGATTATTTACCAGGATGATTTTAGCGGCGCATCGAAAGAACTGGGTAGAGGCGATTACGATTTCGCGGGCTTTGGTTTTGGCAACGACCAATTATCCTCTGTGAAGATTCCCGACGGCATGCAGGTGATTCTTTTTGAAAATGTCTCATTCACAGGCCGCGCGGTTACCCTGACAAAGGATGCCGACGCTTCTGCACTTCGCAGCCTGAACTTTAATGACCAGGCTTCTTCTCTTAGAGTAAAAGACCTGAACGATCCGACCAAAGACAAACCCCTCATGGTGACATTATACCGGGATGACTTTGCCGGCCCCTCCAAACAGCTCGGAACGGGGGCTTATGACTACTCCTCACTTGGCGTTGGCAATGATCAGCTTACATCCGTGAAAATACCTGCGGGACTTTCTGTGACCTTATATGAACATGGAGGGTTTAAAGGAAGATCACTCAGCTTTACAGCAGATGTAAGGGCTACGGATTTGATTAAACAGAATTTTAACGACGTAACGTCTTCCATCAGGATTGAGCCTTTGGAGCAGATGGCAACCCCTGTGATGACTACTGAAGCAAAGGAGGAGATTCCGACGTGTACCATGACGGAAGATCAGATGGACAAACTCGTTCAATCGGTAAAGAGCACCGCTTTTCGGGACACGAAAATGTCAACATTGGAGGTGGGCACAAAGGGCAAATGCCTGAGTGTAGCACAAGTGCGCACCTTGACGCAATTGCTCACATTTGAAAACGACAAGTTCGATTTTGTGAAGGCCTGTTATGGGAATACAACGGATCAGGACAGCTATTACACGCTGACCGATCTGTTTACCTTCAATTCGACCAAAGACGACCTTTTGAAGTTCCTTAAGGAAAAATAGAGGCAGCCGTTTGTCGGCGCTAATACGCATTGGTCGATCCTGCATTTCGTTGGTTGGTTTGGAATGGCGCACCCGTTCCGGGTGTACTAGTTTCAAGTCATAGACCAAACCACTATGAAAAAAGCAATTGTTGTGATTACCGGTATGTTATTGGCTGGAATGACTTCGTACGCGCAGACACAGAATACACCGGATCCGCGTACCATGACCCTGAGACAGCGATTTGACTGGATGATGACCAATTCAGAGACTTACGGGGAGTATAAGGTGGTCAAGGAATATCTCCTGAATGTCGCATGGAAAGTGGTGAATGATTCAGTTCAGAAGACAAGGAGGGACGAACGCTTCACCCGCGACAGTCTTAAGAACGTCAGACATGAGTTGGCTTCGATGCAACAGGCGCTCACTGATAAGGAGAAATCACTTCAACCTCTGGAGTACGCGGGGTCCCATATCACAGTGTTTGGTATTCCATTTGCTAAGAAGGGATTCCTGGGTCTGGTCTGCGGGGTTCTGGGCCTGATGGTTACCGGACTGGCTTTCCTGCTTACGAGACTGAAACAATTGAATCTGGCCTTGAGTGAAAAATCGGAAATGTTGTCCATTATTTCCTCCGAATATGAAGACTATAAGAGAAGATCGCTCGAAAAGCAGATGAAACTGTCACGCGAGCTGCAGAGCGAACGCAACCGACTGATGGAATTGCAGCGAGTCTAGTTGGGAAGCTGGTCTCCGGGTATGCCAAACCAGGGTTTGATTTCGTAGGTGAGGTAACCCGACTTGATGTGCGGGTCCATGGCCAGCCACTCCATAACTTTTTCCTTGTCCATGGAATTGTAGATACAGATACCTCGTATGTCGCCCTCATCGGTGAACGGACCGAACAGAGGCAATACGCCCTGACGCTTCAGGTTCATCATGTGGCGCAGGTGGTCCATCTGGTTCTTTTCCAGCGTGGCCTTGTCGACGGTTTCGCGATTCGGCCCCTTCTTAAGAAATACAAGCGTGTACCCCTTGCCTTTGGAGACCATCTGCATGATTTCCTCCTGCGTGATCGCTGAGGTTTGGGCGAAAGCATTCATACTGGCAAGGACAATGAAGAGGGATAGGAACTGTCTCATTTTAGATTTTCACAAGTTTAAAGGTTAAGTCTCCCAAGCTAATAAATTCCGGCTACCCTGCCGATAACGTAAAACCAGGCCTCACCTGTATATCCTGACCCAATCTACCTCCATTTTTTGCGGCCAGATGGAATCATCAATCCCTTGCTGTCCGCCCCAGTTGCCGCCAACAGCGATATTGAGGATCAGGTGGAATTTCTGATTGAACGGCCATGCCTTGTAATCGTCTCCCTGGTTTTTGCTTACGGTATGGTATAGTGTCTCATCCACATAGAAGTCGATTCGTTCAGGAGTCCATTCAATGGCATAGAGATGAAATGCCGACATACAGTCTGAAATGGTAATTTTTCCTTCACGCTGTGTCTGTTTCTGGAAATTGTACGTCTCGGTATGAAGTGTCCCATGAATCACGCCCGGATCAAATCCCACATGTTCCATAATGTCGATCTCGCCGCTTGCAGGCCATCCTCCGTACTTCCACTCCGTCGGAAGCATCCAGATGGCGGGCCATGTTCCTTTCCCTGAAGGGAGCTTGGCCTTCACTTCCACTCGCCCGTAGAGCCAGTCGCCCTTCTTGCGGCTGACCAGACGCGTTGATGTGTAAGGCTTGCCGTTCATTTCTTCCTTTCGGGCTTCAATGACGAGGCTGCCGTTTTCGATTCTTACATTGGCTGGATTCTTTGTGTAAAGTTGCTGTTCATTATTGCCCCATCCGCAGTTTGGACAGCCATCTCCGAGGTCGTAATCCCATTTGGCGCTGTCAGGGGCTCCGCTTGTATTGAATTCGTCAGACCAAACCAGTTCGCGGTCAGTGGTCTTGCCGCAACTTGTCACCAGGGCAGCAAAAAGCAGTAAACAGGTGTATTTCATCCGGTTAAGATAGCCCTTCGGGCCCCATTGAGAAAATAATTTGGCGAACTTGTAACGATCCGGCAGCGGCAGAGTTTCCCTGTCGGAATCATCCGGATTTGGAAACGCTGGCAGACAATTATTTGATGGAAAAGGTGCGGGATGGCGACCTGGACAAACTGGGTCTGCTATTCCAACGTTACAAGCGGCCACTCTATGGATTTTTCTATGGGTTGAACCGCAGCCAGGAACTGAGCGAGGACCTGGTCCAGAACACTTTCTTCAGGATACTGAAGTACCGGCATTTGTTCCGCGGTGATGGTGACTTCCGGACCTGGATGTTCCATATCGCCCGCAATGTCAGTCATGACCATTTCCGGAAGGATAAGATCAGGGACAAGGAGGATATTGACAAGTGGGGCGGAAGGCTTGGCCATGCTGATCACCAGGAGTCTGATATGAAGAAGGCAGAAGACGAACAGATGCTGACGATTGCCATGGACCGACTGCCAGAAGATAAACGTGAGATTCTGTTGCTCAGTAAATTCCAGGAGAAGAAGTACAGCGAGATCGGCGAGTTACTGGGATGTACCGAAGGCGCAGTCAAGGTGAAAGTCTTCCGCGCGTTGCAGGAGTTGAAAGCGGTGTACCAACAATTGGAGAAAAGAATGTAGGCATATGGAACAACAAAGAATCAACGAGCTTATCGCAAAATACAATGAAGGTCTCGCGGATCCTTCCGAGATACGCTCTTTGGAGCAATTGATCGAGGAAGGCAAAGTGGAACTGACCAGCCTGAATGAGCTGGCACGTCTTGATGAGGAAATAATGAAGACGCAGGTTCATGGACCCACCATCAGGCTCGACGATGCCTTTCATGCCATGATGGAAAAAGAAAAGGCCAGGCAAAACCGCTTTTCGATTTCGTGGCCCTCCATCACGTGGCTTCCCAGAATTGGAGTGGCCGCAGCCATGCTGGTAGCGGGCTGGGTCGCGGGAAGCAAATGGAGCAGTCCCGCACCTGACTCCAACGTTCAGCAGCTGACCCAGCAGGTAAGTGAACTGAAAGAGATGATGCTGCTTTCTCTCCTGGAAAAGGAATCGGCCACGGAGCGTCTGAAGGCTGTGAGTCTTACCAGCGAGATGGACAAAGTGAGTGATAAGGTCACCAATGCCCTGTTTCAGACACTGAACAAAGATCCTAATGTCAATGTACGCCTGGCCGCTCTGGACGCGCTGAAGCCTTATGTGCAGCAGAGTAATGTGCGCGAAGGACTGGTGCGGGCGATTGCCCTGCAGGATTCACCCCTTGTGCAGGTGTCTCTTGCAGAACTCATGGTGGCAATCCAGGAGAAAAAGTCAGTGACGGAATTGAAAAAACTGCTGGAGAGCAACAAGACACCAAAAGAGGTTAAGGAAAGAATCCAGAAAAGCATTCAAGTATTAATCTGATGTATATGAAATGGTTGAGATATGTGTTGGTGCTCTGCATCACACCGGCGTGGAGTCAGACTTTTACGGACAAAATCACACGGGAACTGTCATTTGAAAAGAAATCAGCGGCAAATGCCGTAATGATTTTCAATATCAACGGCGATGTAAAGGTGGAAGGATATAATGGTGACAAAATTCTTGTGGAAATCACGAGGAAAATATCCGGCAAGACTTCAGATCGGTTGGAGAAGGGAAAGGCCGCTATTCGACTGGGCGTGGCAGATCGGGCAGATACCATAATGCTGTATGTGGAAGGTGGATGTCAGGAATTTGGAAAAGTGAAAAGGAAGCATGACTGGCGTCACCGTACCAACGGATGGGGCTACCGGTGGGATGAAAACAACGGCCTTCGGGAACACTGCGAAGAGCCTTTCGATTACCAGACGGATTTTGTTGTCAGGGTTCCTTTAACCGTTCATGTGATGGCGAGCACTGTCAATGACGGGGATGTGGAAGTCAGCAGTGTTTCAGGTAAGGTCGATGCCGAGAATATAAATGGAAGCGTTCGTTTGAAGAATATTTCCGGCGGTACATGGGCCTCTACCATTAATGGTGACGTGGATCTTGATTATGTTGGTAACCCTTCTTCAGATTCGAGGTATTATAGTTTGAACGGAGACATCAATGCAAATTTTGTGAAAGGTCTGGCGGCTCAACTTACATTCAAAAGCTTCAATGGCGAGTTCTACTCTTCGGTGGATGATATCACGCCGATGGCGGTTGAACTGCAGAAGTATGAGAATGGAGAGGGCATCCGCTATAAGGTAAACGGTAACCGGTACCGTGTACGAAAAGGCGGTCCGCTGCTGGACTTTGAAACATTCAATGGTGATGTATATCTCCGTGAAAAATAGGTTTTGAAAAACAAAAGATCATGAAAAAAGCAGTTGTCATAACAGTAATATTCTGGATAGGGGCCGTAGCGCTTCTGAAGGCGCAGGGAAATGAATTTACCATTCCACTCAGCGACCCGGCAAAGCGCGGAAGCCTGAGGGCCCAGTTGAACTATGGTTCTATCACCATCAAAGGCACAGCCAGGAAGGACGTGCTGGTCCGATACAAAGAAGCAAAGGATGAAGACCGGGATCGCGACCGAGATCTCGACCGGGACGAGGATCGCCACGGACAAAAGGAGAAGAGCAAAGACGGTCTGAAGCGGGTGTCTGGCGGCGGCCTGGATCTGGAAGCAAGTGAAAACGCGAATGCTGTAAGGATCACCTCGGGTTCATGGAATATTCGCACGGAACTGGAGATTGAGGTGCCGTCAGGAATGGACATGAAAGTCAGTACCTACAATGACGGTGATCTGGTGATCAGCAATGTCCAGGGAGAAATCGAACTCACGAACTACAACGGAGAGATTGCGGCCACCGGTATTTCGGGATCCGTAGTGGCTACCACGTACAATGGTGATATCAAAGTCACTTTTGACAAAGTGACGGAAGGAACCCCAATGTCTTTTTCCACCTACAACGGTGATGTGGACCTCACGTTCCCTTCGGCTACCAAGGCGACTTTCAAAATGAAGACTGAGCAGGGTGAGATCTATACGGGCTTCGATATGAACATCACCTCAAGCGGGCCCGTCAAGAAAGAGGACTCGAAGACCGGTACTTACCGTCTCAAAATCGACGAATGGAAGAAAGGCGATATCAATGGGGGTGGCCCGGAAATCAGCGTGAAAAACTATAACGGTGATATTTACATCAGGAAGAAGTAGAAAGTCATCATCAAATTGAGATTCCAAAACGCCGGGTCAAATCCCGGCGTTTTGATTTCAGGTAGTGCTTGAAGATCAGGTGGTCGAAAAAAATCCTTCCGTCCCTATGTTGATGGCGTGGTTATTTTACTTTTGATGATTCGTTAGCCTATGTCCATACGAGTTAGCCAGGTCGCTGGAGCAATCGCACTGATTGCGGCACTTATTATCGGGGGTTGTACCCAACCCTTGCAATCATCAGGCACACAAGCAAGACCGAAAGGCACATTGGTGATCATTGGCGGTGGCAGCCGGGATTCCACGATCATGAAAGAGGTAATCAGACTATCGGGTTGGAAACGGGGGGACTGGATAGCCATTGCAAGTATGGCGAGCCGGTGGGACAGCGCCTACGTTTCAATGAATGACGAGTTCAGGTTTTACACCCTATCAGACGTCCATTGTGTTCGTGTCGACTCCAACACGGTCAGGCGACTTCCGGTGCTGGACTCCCTTCGTAAATCGAAGATCATCTATCTGAATGGCGGCGACCAGAGCCTCTTTATGAAGCACATTGACGGCACCGATTTTAAGGAAGTCATCAACGAAGCATACCGCGAGGGTGCTGTGATCGTGGGTACAAGTGCCGGGGCTGCGTTAATGAGCGAGCAAATGATCACGGGCAACCAGCTGGAATCCGGTAAATACACTTCTGCCGTTCCGGTCATTCATGCTAATAATATGGAAGTTGCCGAAGGTCTTGGGTTCCTGCATTCAGTGGTTATTGACCAGCATTTTATTGTGCGCAGCCGTTCCAACCGTTTGCTCTCGATCGTTCTCGATCATCCCGGACTCGATGGAATTGGCATAGATGAGTCTACTGCTATCGTTGTTCATGACGGCACCGCAAGCGTCATAGGCCTGGGTCAGGTGATAGTTTATCGCAGCCCGGGGAAGGTAACTCGTGGTAAAAGCAGCCTGATAGGAACACCTGAACTGAAGCTTTCCGTTTACCTGCCCGGCGATGAGTTTCCGATCAGGATGTAATGTATTAAGTCATGGTTTGTAATTTGAAACCTCACCTCTTATCTTGGTGCGAATCATTTGTTGGTATTTGCCCAATCACCACATCAACAAATGAAACCGCGGGAGTAGCTCAGTTGGTAGAGCGGCAGCTTCCCAAGCTGCAGGTCGCGGGTTCGAGACCCGTTTCCCGCTCAATGCACCAGGTGATTGGGTGAAGTAGTGATATGGTGATTGGACTGTCGGAGTGTGAGATCTAACCACTTTGTGCGCCCTGCATTTGTAATCATTCTGCTTGTGATTGCCTCCCGCGTGGAAGCGCAACGATGCGGAGTGGTGATGGATGAACCAGCGGCGAAGAGGATTGCTGATATAGTCCGTTCCTACAGAAACATCAAGACCTACTCAACCGAACCAACGGCGGAAATCAAAATTCCCGTCGTATTCCACATTATTCTGAACAGCAGCCTTCAAGCTTCCTTTAATTCAGCCAGGATCAATACCCAACTTGCCATCCTGAACGAGGATTTTCAGCGAATGAATGCCGACAGCGCTCAGACTTTTGCGCTCTATAAGAGAATAGCAAGTGGTCTCAAAGTGAAATTTGTCATGGCTTCAGTCGATCCTACTGGAAACCCGACCGATGCCATAATGCGCTGGGCAGTGAACCAAGATTTTAGAATAGTGGCGGATACGGCAGTATACCGTTCCATGAGTTGGCCATCAGATCGGTATCTGAACATTTGGGTTATTGCGAGTTCGGATAAGGACTATCTTGGCTATTCCACGTTCCCCGGAGAAACTGGGGACCAGGGTGTTACGATCAACTATCGATACTTCTGGCCTGGCATGGGACAGTTTCAGAAAGGCAGGACACTGACCCATGAAGTAGGTCACTTTATGGGATTGTTTCATATTTGGGGGGACAAGGATGATTGTTCCGGAACTGACCATATTGACGATACTCCACCACAGGCCGGACCCGATTATACACCCCCGCCGGTTCGGCCGCTTAGTTGTGACCCCACCCGTTTCAGGATGTGGGAGAACTACATGGACTATACCGACGATGCTTACATGAACATGTTCACTGTAGGGCAGGTAAATGCCATGACAGCTATTTTGCACACAGTCAGAACTGGATTGATTAATAATGCAGCGACTATCCTGCCACCGGAACTGGAGACTATCCAGCAGGTTCAGGTTTATTGTGAAGCGCATGCCATTGTGGTGGAAGTGCCAACCTTATACAGCAACCGCAGTGTTGTAGTGTATAGCCTTATGGGCCAGGTTCTGTACCAGGGCGAAGGTTCCACTCGTATTGACCTCACAGGTCATGCGTCAGGTATCTATCTGGTAGTGGCGGGCGACATACGCCGGAAAGTGTTTGTGCCGTAAGTCTGCAGGTAATAACCAGCATTTGCTGGGTAAAGCAGTCAGGATGGGTATTCATCCGGTTGTTGAGGATTTATTACCTTCGTTAATCCCAATCGTAACTCTTGATCCACACCTAAACCCCCAACCCATGTCAAACAGAAGGTCGTTTCTCAGTAAGGTACTAGCTATTGGCTTTTTGCCTTTGGCAGGAATCGCAAAGGCCTCCATAAAAAGAACCCGGCAATCCAAGAACGTGGTAGTCACACTTTATGTGCATACCGCCACAATTGACAAACCGAATGAAAGCAACTATTGCAATTTCGGGCAGCCTGATGGCGTCAGCAATGAGAATTTCACTACAGAAATAAATCTTGGTGATACGGTTACGTGGCAGGGCATGTCACTCGACTCAACTTCTGATGTCGTCAATATTGTATCCATCAACTACCAGGGCGGCAAGAATGTCTTTGGCAAGAATGTCCTTCAGGGGGACAATGGATCGCCCCAAAAAGTCAGGGCACAACCCACTTTAAAAACAGCCGTCAATGAGTCGTGTAAGTATGCCATTCAATTCACCGTTACGAACAATGGTGCCAAACGCAATGGCACCTTCAAAATTGACCCGGTGATCCAGGTTCACTGACCTCGCTCCAAACAAGATAGCTTGTCGGAACTGCGTCGAAGTTCGTTTGTAGAAAAAGCCAGCTTAACCATTGGCTTTTTTCTGTGCATTCTTAATCTGTCAGCTCAAAACCAAATAAGCCCTGACAGCCTTGATCGGGTCTATACTTCTGGTAAATACTTACCCGCAGAAAAGCTCAAACTGCTGAAAGAACTGGCGGTCAATCACCCTGATACCGAGCGGAAACTCTATTTCAGCGAAGAATTGATTCGCGCTGCAGATGTGGTGGATTCTGCGGCATATGTCTTTCAGGGACTCCTGGAAAAGGGAAATGCCCTGAGATTGAAAAGTGACCTCAGCAATGCTCTGGACAGCTACTTCCAGGCGGCCAGGATTGCGGAGAGGGAAAATAATATTGGTCGCCTTGGAACTGTTCAGGTTGCCATAGCCGACGTGTACTCCATCATGGGCAATCAGCAGAATGCTGGGAAGTTCTATCGAAGCGCCACAAGTATTCTCAGGGCCAACAAAGATTCTGTCAATCTTGCTTCGGCCCTGCTGAATGAAGGCGACATGTACACGAATTCCAGTAAGCTGGATTCGGCTCTGAAGTATACATCCGAAGCAGAATTAATATTCAATAAGATAGGATCCCGGATCGGTCAGGCCTATAGCCTGGGCAACCTGGGTATGATCTTTGCCAAAAACGGCAACAACCGTCGGGCAGAAGACAATATGAACAAAGCCATTCTCATCCTTGAGGATTTGAAGGAATATTATCCCATTGCCGTTTATCTCAGTTATATCAGTGACATCTATCTTCAAAAGAATGATAAGCCAACAGCATTGAGCTATGCCTTGAGAAGCCTGGAACTGGCGCAAAAACACGGGATGAAGAAGGAAGTGGGGGATGCCTATCTGTCATTGACCAGAATCTATGAAGAGATGGGTCGGTTCGGAGAAGCGTACCGGTACTATAAACGTCACATCGCTTATAAAGACAGTGTGGCCAACATTGCGGCAGTTCAGCAAATGGCGGACTTACGGACTGATTTTGAAGTATCACGCAAACAGGCAGAAGTGGATTTGCTGAATCAGCAGAAGAAAACGCAACAGATCATTGTCTTGGCGGTGGCTGTTGCGCTTCTCCTGATCGGGCTCCTTGCCTTCGGGCTGTATCGGCGGTATCAGTATGTAAGAACAACCAACCGGATTATTGAGGAGGAGAGGGGCCGGTCTGAAGCTTTACTGCTGAACATACTCCCGAAAGAAACCGCCCAGGAATTGAAAGAGCATGGAAAGGTGCAGGCCAAAAGGTTTGATTCTGTTTCAGTGCTCTTCGCTGATTTCAAGGGATTCACACAACATGCGGAATCCCTGTCGCCTGAAGAACTCGTGAAGACTGTCGACTATTACTTTTCAAAGTTTGATGAGATTACAGAAAAGTACGGGCTCGAGAAGATCAAGACCGTGGGGGATGCTTATATGTGTGCGGGTGGTTTGCCGTTTCCCGTCAACGATCATGCTTTGAAAATGGTAAAGGCAGGATTGGAGATGATTGAATTTGTCAACAACGAGGAGAGCGGGCCGGCGGTAAAGTTTGAGGTGAGGGTGGGTATGAATACGGGGCCGGTAGTGGCAGGAATAGTGGGCACAAAGAAATTTGCTTACGACATCTGGGGCGACACGGTGAATATTGCGTCGCGCCTGGAGGCTACGGGCGAGCCCGGTAGAATGAATATCTCGGAAAGCACTTACAAGCTCGTCAAGGATCAATTCGACTGTGAATACAGGGGGGAATTGGATGTGAAGAACCGCGGAGTGATGAAGATGTATTTTGTAACTGGACCCAGATCGGGTGCTGCCTGATATCAGACAGGATCAGTTGTGTTCAGCCTTAAAGGGCAACAATTCTAAACACAACGGAGAAGCACATGAACGGGCAAATTGATTTCAGCAAAATGTCCGTCCACATGCTTCTTCGTTACATTGAACTTGAGAATCAGCGGACAACCTGTACCCTTACAGCGTTGATCCCTTTTCTGCCACGTTCTGTTTCAAACTGTACCTGATCGTTGTCTTTGATTTTCTCTGACAAGCCTGATTCGTGAACAAAAATATCTGCACTGCCATCTGACGGCGTGATGAATCCAAATCCTTTGGTTGTGTTGAAGAATTTTACTTTTCCTTGTTTCATGACTGATTGATTAATTAATAGTTATTGTGTTGAATTATGAGTCCTGTTGTTTTTTCTCAGGGGGGGTAGAGGTGATGTTGCCATTCTCGTCCACATAGGCCATCATGTTTTCGAGCGACCCCCCGGCTGAGTTCTTCTTGCGCTCGTTTTTTCGTTCGAGTTTTTCTTCGCGTTTCTTTTTACGCTGAAGTTCCTTCTGTTTCTTTATGTATGCGTTGTTTGACTTGGCCATAAGCGGTGGTTTAGTTTACAAATGTAAACGCTTTTCCGCCTTTTCCGGCTCTTCCGGTTCTGCCAATTCGGTGAATGTAGCTGTCAAAATCACGGGGAGGCTGATAGTTGATCACATGGGTGACCTCTGAAATATCAAGACCACGGGCGGCCACGTCTGTGGCGATCAGCACCTGGATCTTTCCCGACTTAAAATCATTAAGGGCTTTCATCCTGTAATTCTGGGACTTGTTGCCATGGATTTCATCAACCCGGATGCCTGATTGGTGCAGATTTTTTCTTACCGTGCTTACGTTCCGCTTGGTTTCCGCAAATACAATGACTTTCTGAAAGGATTTGTCCTGCACCATCCTCAGAAGTACCTGTATTTTGGTTTCTCCCGCGGGGACATGGACCGCTTCCTGATCAATATGGTCGCCCGTAATCTTGCCGTTGGATATTCTGATTTGTACAGGCTCTTTTAGCAGTTCCTGAATAAGTTTCTTTTGATTGGCCTCTTCTGTGGCGGAAAATAAAACCGTTTGCCTTCGGTTGCTCATTCCTCTCACTATGAATTGAATGTCCCTTGAAAATCCCATATCCAGCAATCTGTCAAATTCATCGAGGATAAGTGTATGGAAATGATTGAACCGCAATGCACCTTGTCTCGCCAGGTCGGTCAACCTGCCGGGAGTGCCAATGACGATATGAGCAGGCTGACGAAGCGAAGCAATGTCCCGTCCGACACTGGTGCCGCCAATAAAACAAAGGCTTCTGAGCGAGAGTCCTTTAACCATGCTGGTAAATTCCTCTTCGACTTGAGCGGCAAGTTCACGTGTAGGTACAACAATCAGCACCTGGAACGATGCCTTCTGACCGATAAGATTGTGAATGACCGGTATCAGGAAGGCGCCTGTTTTTCCCGTACCCGTTTGAGCTATCCCCAAGAGATTATTCTTTGCCAGGAGCGCTTCCAAAGTCCTGTCTTGGATCTCTGTTGGCTGTGAATATCCTTTTGAGAGGAGGTTTCTCTTGATTCGTTCGTCGATGGGAAGTTCGTGTATGCCGCGGGACGAGATATACCTTGATTCGGTGAGCGGTACGGCCTTCTTGGTGAAAAGCCGTGTGTCTATGCTGCTAATGGGCTGGTTTACTCTGTTGCGAATGGATGGGTTCCTTCTTCGATAGCTGTTGTGATCCTTACTTCCTGAACGATCCTTTTTTACAAAATTCATTAATGGTTTATTAAAATAAATAATCAGACAGGCGTAAATGCCATCGCAGTTTCCTCATTTGCATGAAGAAAACAGCAACCCGAAGGGGTGCCCGGATTTTCAGCTAAAATAATTGGGTGTTAGAAGGAACTCTTGATTCAAGAGTTGGGACTTGCTAGTACGGAATGATTCTGCCAAAAAAGCTTTGCAAAGCTACGGATAATTTGCTCGCCAACCTAATTTGAGCCCGGGACAAGCAACTACAGCCGGCACATATATCGGGAGAGGAGTTTTCTCAGTGGTCATTTTCTGATCTCGTACCATAATTCTACCATGCCACTCTTATATGGGGTAACTTCTTTCAGGTGGAGGGCCTGCTCCTGACCGATGTGATCAAAGAAGTGTAACCCTTCTCCCAGGATGATGGGCAGGACGGTCATTCTGATTTCATGTGCGAGCTTCTGCAGTATGAATGCTTTGGCCAAAGCGGCTCCTCCAACCATCCAGACGTTATTGTAGTTGGGCTTAAGGTTTTCGTCGACAAGCTTTGTCAGGTCGCCATTAAAAATCTTAACGTTCGGTCTTTCAACAGGAAGGTTCCTGTGACTGAGGACGAAGGTAGGCACTTCCCCATAGGCCCAGCCGTAATTCCTGGAAAGTTCCAGTGCATGCTCGTAAGTCCGTGACCCCATCACATAGCAGTCAATGTTCTTGAGAAATTCCTGCGTATCAGGTTCACTTACTCCCTTTTCATAATGATCCTTGGTCTCAAACCAGGCAACGCTGTTATCCGGTTTGGCGATGATGCCGTCGAGGCTTGAAACCATGTGAATGGTAATGGTAAAAGGATCTTTGCTCATTGAATTTCAAATTTGTCCTTCTGACAGGCAGTGGGGTATAAACTTACGCAATCAATGGATGAATTTGCGCCAGGGTGAATACTGGCAAAATCTGATGTCATTCATCAGAAATGAGTAGTCAACAAGCTATTTGGTATCTATTAATTGTAGATTGGTAAGCCATGAATAAGCATGGCGTAAGCATTAGCAAGCCTTTACCTAGCATTGACAAAGCCTTAGCAATGACACATTAAGCACTTCTTCGCTCGTTCTTCGCTCGGGTTTCGCTCCTTTTTCGCTCGCTTTTTGCTCGGGTTTCGCTCAGAGTTTTCGTCACCGGTGTCGTGAGGATCGCTTGGTGTGACGAGGAATGGTACGGATGATCAATAATGCGCAATATAATAATTCGATGGTCGGAGGGCTTGAAAAGTGAAAAAATATTTCAGTCAGGATTTACCGCAGCTGATTAACATTTACCAATCAATGTGCCTGTTTGGTTACTTTCTTACACCAAGAAACTCGACGCCGCTTACAGAGGTTGCGCTGAGTTGTGAAGCACCGTGACGGTAGACAATGTATAAATCTGTGCTCCCCCTGGATGTCCTTATCTTCACCGGAACTTTACCTCGCGATTCTTTAGTCTTCATCACACCCAGGGTGCCAGAGCCAAGCAATTCGCCTTCAACACCACTTACTCTTACTTCAAATATTACCGGCGAAGTTGGCGCTTTGATCCAGGAGAGCATGATATTGACGGTCCCCACGTTGGTAAGGTCAATATCCTTGAGCGCGAACCAGGCATCGTCGCCTGGAATTACCAGGTAGTTTGTGCTGCCGTCATTGTAGCGTGTAAAACCGTTGACTGTTTCTTTTCCGTTTAGACGCCGCACGTTTCCGGGCAAAATCAGTTGGGCGGATCCGGTAAGTGGTTTAATATTAACACCGCCCTTGTCGGTATAAGTGGCAGAAAGCACGAGCGCTTCATTACGCCTCTGCTCAACAGGGGTGATGCTTCCGGCTGAAGTCAGTTTGTTTTTCTTGTCACTTGAATGATCCAATGTAAAGATCCACTTTACTATGGCGCTGGCATCCACCGTACTCAGGTCCGGATGCGCAGCCATGGCCGTTTCCCCCCAGACACCCGACCCGCCGCTAATGATTTTCTTTACGAGGTATTCTTCGGCGTTGGCTTTTCCCTTATACTTCTTGGCCACATCAGTGTAAGCAGGTCCTATGGATTTCTCGGCTTCCTTGTGGCAGCTCTTGCAGTCAAGCGATTGCATGAGTGCCCTGCCATTAATGGTTTGCAGATGGCCAGCCGGCAGTGTGTCACTCCGAACGCCTTCTATATAGTCGGCAGAGACTACCAGACGCTCAGGATCAATCACGGTGCCGTCTTCTTTATCAGCGACTGTCACTTTGTACCTGAAAGCAACGCCTGGAAGGTAGAAGGAGTGATTACCTTCTTCTACATTAATACTTACAACGGGTGCTTCATTGCCTGCATATATGCTTACTGAATCACTCTGGCCTGCTGCACCCTGATCATCAATAGCCTGCACAGAAATCCAGTACGATCCCTTTTGCTGGTAAGTATACTCAATAGATGGGACCTTGGTTTCCTGCGTCTCTCCGTTGCCAATCTTCCAGCGGTATTTGACTGGGTCTTTGTCTGGATCAGTAGCAATTATACTGACTCTGACAGAGAGCGGAACCTGACCCGATGTTTTATCTATTTTCAGTGCCCTCACCTTTGGTGCACGATTGCCCCCGTTATAATCGATTCGCGCAAGCCCGGCGTCCGGGTTTTTAGTAAACCAGCCTGTACCATATTCCAGCAAATAAAGTCTTCCATCAGGACCTACTTCCAGGTCAATCATAGAGTTGGTCTTTATGGCCGGAGCGAACGGTTCCATTTCATCGAAGTCACCATTGGGTTGAAGTGTAACCGCTTTCATCCAACCGCGGATCCAATCGTATATAATGACTTTGCCGTTGTAGTAATCGGGCAGTCGTGTTTCTTTCGGGAACATATCGGTGTAGTAGACAGGGCCGGCCATGGCATTACGTCCTCCTGCACCAACTTGCGGGAAGTCAGGTGAATGCCCGTACGGATACCAAATGAAAGCGGGAGAAACGGGAGGGAGTTCCCTAATTCCGGTATTGTTACGCGAATCATTGATGGGGTGCTCCGGATCAAAGGCGGGTCCGCTTTTACCGGTAACGTAATTGTAATCATGGTAGGGATAGTTATTCCCTACAAACAGCGGCCAGCCGAAGAAGCCGGCCTTTCTCGCCTGGTTGAGTTCATCGTAACCTTTTGGGCCGCGGGTATCAAGGCTGTCCACCGAAGCATCAGGACCAACTTCCCCCCAGTAGAGGTTTCCGTTTTTCTGATCAACCGAGATGCGATAGGGATTGCGATTACCCATCACATAGATTTCAGGACGGGTCTTTTCCATTCCTTTGGGGAAAAGATTGCCTTCCGGTATAGAATAACTTCCGTCGTCATTGACGCGAATGCGCAGAATTTTGCCGCGAAGATCATTGGTGTTGCCTGAGGAACGACGTGCATCATACTGTTGATGGCCTGGCGTATCGTTCAACGGGCCATAACCACTGTTGACGTACTTCTGTCCCTTCTCATCAAAGGGAGTGGAGTTGTCACCGGTAGATAAGAAAAGAAGTCCATCAGGTCCGAAGGCAATGGAGCCGCCGGTATGACAGCAGATTTCGCGCTGGGACTTTACTTCAAGAATGGTTTTCTCGGTGCTCAGGTTGATTGTGTCGTTTTCGAATGTAAACCGGGATAACCTGTTTACAGAGCTACCGGCAGGGCTGTAGTACATGTATACCCAGTGATTCTTTTCGAAGTGTGGATCCCTGGCAAGTCCCATCAGTCCCTCTTCGACATTAACGGGCGCAGACTTTGCTTTGCAATAGACATCGAGGTGGCCCACGGTCTTGATCTTACCGGTTGCAGTCTTGAATAGAAGGATCTGTCCCCGACGCTGAACAATCAAAATGTCGAGATTGGGAAGTACTGTCATCTCAGTGGGTTCATAGAATTCACCGCCCAGAGCCAGTTGTGTTTTGATAAAGCGGTCGTCATCAGGAGGAAACTGTGTGTGTACTTTCGAGTAATCGGGTTTAAGATTTTTACCGATTGCGTATTGGAGACCTCCCAGGAGATGTTTCAGGTACAGATCTTCCTGAAAACTTTCGTCCGTATGGCCAAGCGCGGTGTAGAAAGCTCGCCCCCCGTCGTACTCATGATACCAACTCATGGGATGAACCGCTCTATTGGTGCCGCCCTTGTAGCTGGCCTCATCAATGGTAATCAATACGTGAAGGTCCGGATTTATCTTCCTGAAGTTGTAAAGCTCGTCCCGACGTTCCCAGACAGAGTCGGTAAAGAAGGAAGTGGAAGGATGGCCTTTGTCCTTGATGATGAAGCGTGCATCCTGTTGTTCAGGATGGCCGTTGAAGTATGCTCCAACCAGCCTGCCATACCATCCCCAATCATATTCAGTGTCCGTGGCGGCGTGAATCCCTACAAAGCCACCGCCGGCCTGAATATATCTTTCAAAAGCTGCTTCCTGACGGTGGTTCAGCACATCGCCGGTTGTACTCATGAATACGACAGCGGCATACCTGGCAAGATTTTCTTCGGTAAACGCAGCTGCGTTTTTGGTAGTGTCCACTTCAAACCCATTTTCTTCCCCCAGCTTTCTGATGGCCGTCATCCCTGCGGGTATGGACTGGTGGCGGAAAGCGGCATGCTTCCCAAATACAAGAACACGGGGCTTGCCTTCTCTTTTTTGATCGCAGGAAAAAGCAAGGAGGGCGAGGAGACAAAGGAATAGATTGAATTTTTTCATGTCAGAGAACGATGGGACCTGGTCTTAACTGGAAGAATATGAAAGGCTTGCAAGATAAGTATGGACTATTCAATTTCCAGTGCCATCCATGGAAGTCCGGTGAACCGCCAGCCTTCCACAGCGGTTGCGTAAATTCACGGAGCGCTATGGTCGATGTCGAGGACTTTCTGAGGCAAAAGGGCATTCCCTTCATACATCACTCTCATCCTCCCGTCCTGACTGGTGAGGAGCTTGAGGCGCTGGGGTTACCCGGGTTGCCGTGCAAGAATCTGTTTCTGCGTGATCAGAAGAAGCGGCGCTATATGCTTTTTGTGCTCCCCACAACTGAACGGGCGGATATCCAGAAATTGGCTGAATGTGCCGGTGAAAGGAAACTTTCTTTCGTCAATGCCGAGACGCTTAACGAGAAACTGGGCGTGGAGCCAGGCGCTGTTTCACCGTTCGGATTGCTGAATGACGAGAAGAAGATCGTGGAACTTTACCTCAGCAGGAAAGTTGCCGACGCGCCGTTGTTACATTTTCATCCCAACCGAAATACGGCATCATTGGAATTAACGGGCGAAGCATTCAGAAATTTTCTTGCCGTCCTTGGACACAAGATTGTGATTGTTGATTAAGCAAGCGTTGAGGGCAAGAGGGGTGGGACGTCTTACCTCTGAATTCAGCACACATTACTTATCATTCGGCATTTCATTAGTGTCTCCAGACCACAAAATCAAATTCGAGATTCTCCCTCCTTGACGTCGGTTTCTGTTCGCCGTTGGTAAGCCGCTCGACTTCAGCACTGATGTATGTCTTCAGCTCAGTGACTGTAATGATTCCATCTTTGTTTTGATCCGCCTTCTTTTCTCTGAGTCCGTACAAGAGGGCATATGTAAATACCCCATTCTTCCACTCATCTGATTCCAATGCATAGCTGTTGCCGGCGGCTGCCGAAATGACTACGGCGCCAGATCCCTTGCTGACGTTGTTGAATATTTCCTGCATCAGATCAAAGGAAGTGGTAATGCCCAACCGATAGGTTTCTTCTGTAGTCTCGGGTGCGTAGGTGTAGGTCTTAAGTGTACCGCGCTTTCCTTCACTCATGGCAAGGGTCTGGTCTGAAACGATGAGCGATCGCTTATCAACCTCCCCGGAGTGACAGGCATCCACGAGGAGCAATTTATTACGTGCAGGAATACTGTCAAGAAGTCCTTCAAGCTCTTCATACCGGATGCCCCGGCCCGAAGGATTGTCGAAGGCAATGTCATGGGTACCAAAATAGAAGTCCAGCTTGTCGTCGAGCATTCCATGACCCGAAGCGAACAAGATGACTTCATCGTCCTCATGTGAACGCGCCAGCCCTTTTTTAAGCTTCAGGATGTTTTCTCGGGTGGCAGCCTTGTTGAAGAGCGTATCAATGTGGATTTCGCTGTATTGGTCTGCATGGCGCTCAAACAACCGTGCCAGATCCCGGCCGTCTTTTGCGGCGTACCGCAGATTCATCTTCTGGTTGGCATATTCTGAAACAGATACGATGCTTAGGTACAAGGCCGGCTTGCGTTGAGGTGCTTCATAGCTAACCTCAAAGCTCTCGGCCAGGGATTCCACGCCTTTCGAATTGAGGCACGTCACCTGAATCTTGTTTCTGCCGGCCGAGAGCCTCACCTGGATTTCTCTTTCAAGACTTTTGGTGGGAGGCTGGCTGACGTCAATCCCGCTCATACCGAAAACAGGTACTTCATTGACTGAAACATTTATCCGCTCCAGTGGATATTTCTCATCTACAGCTTTGATGCTGAAATTGAGATGAGCCGACGAAGTGGTGAGGGGTGGTGTCCCTGTCACATGCAGGTCAGGCAGGTTGTACTCGGCCGACAATGCCTCCTCGTCGAAGTTCAGCTTCTGAAGTCGCTTCTCATAAGCCCGCCGATAGGATTTCACCACATTGGCAGATACAAATCCCAGTCGTTGAAGTACAATGTCAGGCCGGTTGTAGCGAAGATCAAATTGTTCCGGTGAGACAAAGTGTTTCCCGAGTTTGAATCCCACACCCTTCAGGGATTGACGCGTTCCATAATAGTATCCATCGGGTGTAATTACAATATGATCATTCTTCCCGATGGGCACGATCGTCACGATCAGTTCCCCTGTGTTGCTGTTCCATATCTTTACAGTTGCGTCCCAGCTGGCAGTGGCAAGGATGGGGCGTGCCGGACTGAATGCCATAGTGGTGATCTTGTCCGTGTGCGCCTGGGTGATGGTTCTGAATGCTGCACCGGATTGGTTTTGCAGTTTCAGGTCGCCAAAAGTTGCATATGCCAGCCTTCCGGTTCCCGGATCAAATGCCGTGGCATCGATAGCTTTTCCTGCTTCCAATACTTTGCCTGCAGTCTTATTCTTCCGGCTGTACCAAATCAGGGAAGTGCCTGCGTTGATCAGTACGGAATCGGATGCATAGGGGTGTATTTTCCTGATCATCGAACCTTGCGGCAGCAAATATTCTCTCATGTATAGTTCAGTGGTTCCGGCGTCGTAGTACCAGTCAATCAACTGATTTGCGTTGCCGGTAAGAAAATTCAGATCAGTAACATAAGCAATGGACTGGATGTTGCCCTGGTGAGTTTTGACGGCCCTGAAATGTTGCGTCCTTTCATCCTTAAACCATAAAGGTTGCGGCTGTTTTCTCACCACCGATTCCCTCCATCCTCCGCCTGCGAGCAGGTACTGGTTGCTGCTGCTGGCTGAAATGGTGTTGACCCAAGCATAAGGTTCTCTATGTGCTTTCAAAAGTTTTAGAACACCGTCGGTGAGGCTGATGTACTTCAGGTAAGTCTCTTTTTGAATAATGCGATCCTTCTTCACATCAAAGCTGACGATCCGGTTGTCATACCCCCCGGAATAAATCCAATCTCCGTTGGTGCTGTAGGAGACTGCTGACATTTTCTGTTGATGGAATTCGTGTGTGTTGACTTTGACCCTGCTCGATTGGAGATCGATGATGTGTGCCTCGCCCAGCTCATCCCCAACGACCAGTTTGGTTCCGGTAGGATCAAAAGCCATGCATTCGAAACGGAACGAACGACTGAATAATCTTTTAATGGGTTTAAGCGTTTGTGAATCCCAGATGATGATGGAGCGATCAGAGCTCGCCGTGGCAAAGATTCGTTCATCAGGTGAGCATGTGACATCGTTGACAGGCCCATAATGTTCCTCCAGCACCTTCTGTGTTTTGCCGGTCAACAGATCATAGGTGTACACATCACCATCCTGATTGGCGCCTGCTATCCTGTTATACTTCGGAATCACAGAAACGGCGTTGAAGTTCTGGGATATATCAACCGGTACTTTGGCAAAGGCCTGCTTTCCTGATGACAGCTTCTTCCTGATAAAAAACCTGTCTATCTGAATGGAAAAGGCCTGACCCGGATCACGGTATTCCAGTTTATTTCTGAATAGGGGAAGTGAATCCGGTTTTTCTGTCGACTTTAACCGCGACGTGGCAATGTCCCAGGTATGAATCTTCTGATCTTCGTACAAGACATAGAGAAAGTCATTCTCAGCACTGAATGCAAGTCCGGCGACTTCGTTCTCGGCACCGCTGACGAAGCTGGCCATTTCCTTTCCTGTAGGGACGTGCCAAAGTTTAATCAGGTGATCCTTGCCGCTGCTGGCCAAGAGTCTAGAGTCCGGACTGAAGGCCAGAGTGGTAATGTCTGCCGAATGCCCCTTCTGCACGGCAATTTCGAGAAGCGGTTGTGAGCTTCCATGAATAAAGGCAATCGCCATTCCGGTCAAAAGCAAAATCCGCTTCATGGTACGCTCACCGAGAAATAGGTTGGGTTAAGGGATTTGCCAAATACACTTTCGGACACATTGATGGATCCGGTTATTTGATCACCCGATGCAACAATTCCAGAGGTTGGTTTATAGACGAGCCTGAACTGGCAGGTCCCCGTTGTTCCATAAAGCATGCGGTACAACCGCCCCGTGACGGCAATCATTTCTTCGCCGCTCTGGCAGAAGGCAAAAAGCCCTCCGCTTTGGCAGGCAATTGCTGCGAGAGGTGAGGGATTCAGGTCTTTCCCTAAGGCAACAATATCTATCTTTACTGAGGCTGACTTGGCCGCTGCGATGATGCTGCCTGGGGTGAATGAACTTCCGCCATCGTTGTTGTGTGTCAATACGATGAGATGCCTGGCTGATCCCGTTGTGGCTGTTAGTTTGCTGATACCACTGTTGAGGGCATCATAAAGGTTGTTCTGGCCGCCGGTCTGAACCAACATATTGAAAAACGGAAGCAGGATCTGATCTTCTGTGGTTTGAAATTGTTCAGATAAATAATAGATCGGAGCAGAAAGTAGACCACTTTTCGCAAACCCGCCTGTCAGAAATTGACTGCCACCATTGTGATCCTCAAAGTACTTGTGAAACATCTTAGCCCTGTTGTTGTACGGGTCAGTCGCTGCGTAGTCACCACTGACGTCCATCAATATTACTGATGACCCCGGGCCTGCGTTAGCGACTGTGGCTGTTTTGAAATCGCTAATGGTCAGTTGACCGCCTGAACCGGAGATGTTGAAATCAGAAGAACCCAAGAAGGTAAATTCGTTGTTTCTGTCGAACTTATCGGAGAGGATCAATTCAACATCAAGTGTGACGGAATTGGCTGTTTGGCTGACATAGGTTGCGTGCGTGGTCCATTCGCTGTATTCCTCTACCGGCAGCATCTTCTCAGGTTCATACACCTGAAGTGTGCAGGAGCTTAAAACGAGCCACCATATGAGAGAGATTCTAATCCTCACGATAAATCGTCTTTTTTAAGAGTTTGATCGGGAAGTAGTACGTGAGCCCCACGCCAAACGAGCTGAAAGTAGCCTTGTATTGATCGCCGGGAGAATCGAGGCGTTGCAGGTAGCGGATTTCTATTTTGGCGATGCTGGCTACGTGGATGCCAAATCCGGCAATTCCATTCCACCACGGCTTGCCGGAGTAGAGTATGCCGTTCATGTCATAAGGTGTGTACCGGTCATACTGGGTTTGATCGGCATTCTGTGTAAAGCGTGCCTCAATATGAAATGATGTGGAAGGGGAGACGCCGGCATAAAATGAATACCGGAACACGCCTGAAGAGTGAAATTGGTAACCCACGATAATCGGGCAAAGTGCCTGCAGGTAGAGCACCTGGAACACTATCTTTTCCCCGACACCTGGCCCTGTCTGATATGTCATGGAGTAATTGTAGGTGTTTAGCTCCAGGGAAGGTTCGGCTGTGAAATAGAAACGCTGGCGATTAAGCTGAAACACGCCACCGACTACAAAAGACTGCCCGGCAGACCACAGCTTCCAGTTGTTATTCCCTGCCTTGTATACAGAATAGGAATAGTTGGGAACAATATCTGCTGCATCCAAAGTAACCTGCTTGAAAGGAAAGTATTGAAGCGTAATCCCAACACCCAGTCGTTGCGCGGAGGCTGAAATGCCGATCGTCAAAAGGACTATGGTCAGTAGTTTCTTCATTTGTCTTTCCGCGTCAGGAATGGAATCACCACCATAATCTCGCCTGAGTTTGTGTAGGGGCTTTCGAGATTGGGATGCCAACTTCCAAAGCTGTAGTATTTGAAGTATTCTCCGCATACAAATACCGAGACAGATTTAACTTCAAAGCCAATGCACAGCCTTGCAGAGACTCCCTTCATTCCGTAACCATATCCGTATATCATGTCGGTCCGCGCAGCAAGAGGAATAAGCGCTTTCACCCTGACCCATAGAGATGCATATACCTTGTCGTACTGCTGGGGATAATATTCATAGGCGACGGCAGTGTAGAATCCGACTACGCTCAACCCCGACAGGGCAGGCGTCTCCTTCTTTGATTCCCATAATGTAAATCTGCTGCCCAGCCCAATTCCGTATGTACTTTTCTTTCCGAGTCCCATCGGGTCGATGGTTACCACGGGGGCAGCAAAGAGGGAATAGTAGATCCCGCGATGGGGTTTGAAGTATGACGGTTTATACTGCACATAGGTCGAACCGTCAATGTTCTGCTCTTTCTGTGCAGCAACAGGAATACAGAAAATGACCAGCAAAAACAGCCATCCGCCGCGGCGGATGAATCGAATCCATCTCATAGCCGGTACCCAATAAAGATAGCACTTTTGCCGTGCTTCCGGAATTACTTTGTGCTGTTGCTTCCGATCTGAATGAAGGGTGCCCAGTAATAGGGATGACTGTATTTGGAATCAGACAGAAGCTTCTTTTTCGCATCTTTCAGGGCGGAGGCTTTGTCCTTTCCCGAAAGCAATTCCGTGTAGAAGGCGATCATAAGTTGGGCAGTACTTTCATCGGCAACCTTCCACAATGAAGCGATGACGCTGCGTGCACCTGCCATCATGAAGGCTGTAGTAAGTCCGCGCACTCCTTCACCTTCTATCTTTTTCCCCAGCGCAGTCTCGCAGGCGGAAAGCGTCACTAGATCGGCTCTCAGTGTCAAGGCCGCAATTTCACCAGAATAGAGTATACCATCCTCAGATGAGTCCTTTTCTTGTGCCAGCAGCAATCCGGAGAGGTCGGGGTATTGACTGTTGACAAAGCCATGGGTAGCGAAATGGATGTAGTCGAAATCGGCAAGTTCTCCTTTCTTGATGAGATCCTCCCTTGCTGTCTCCCGCGTAAAATACCTGGAGAAGATTCCCTTGTCTGTATGGATTTTATTGATCTGCTCCACTTCGTCCTCGGTGGCGGGAAGGGGGGTGATGTATTCTCCGTTAAGGCTGAATGCTCTTGTGGTGGAATCTGACTTTTGTGCTTTCTCGATGAAACGTTGACACGACTTGTTGATGAAGCTTGTCTCCTTGTCTTCAAAGACCGGTGCGAGCGCGACAAAAGACGGTTTGCCCCGTACTGTCTGCACGGCGCGATTGAGCATGAGGGCGCAGGACAACTGATAATGGATGGTGTACTGCTCCAGGAGGTAATGATTTTTTCCAAGCGCCTCAAAAGGCAGGAAGTTGAGGGCTCCATCCGGAACGATGATGACTTGGGTGGGATGAACGGCCAGCTCCGCAAATGCTGATTCAACCGGTGACCATAGTATTTCTGTCAGTTGATCTGCAACAGTTTTAAGGCCGGGACTCTGGAATTTCACCTGGTTTGTGAAACCTCGCACCAGCTTGTCAATATCAGTTCGCGATGGAATCTGACGCAGCGCAAGCTTGTTCTTTGTTCCAACCAATATGTATTTCGCAGAGTCATTCATCGTATACATGACAACGGCGGTCTCCTCGTTCAGGAGTTGAGCAACATTATCCCATGAAGGGAGTGAAGCACGGGTCATCCATTGTCGATTTGGGGAGGCGGCGCCAATTTCGGATTCAGCTGATGCCAATTGTTTGGTGAGATCGAATTCCTGAGCCTTAAGTCTTGTGATCAATGGTTGATTACCGGCGTCATAGGCCGCAGACAATTGCTGCCTGAGGGTGGAAAGACGGGTTTGAAGCCCGGCCCTTCTGTCAAGCAGCTTTCGGGGAATACCGGATACGCTGATGGCTTTGGTCATCCGGATATCGGCGTACAGTTCATTCGCTTTGCTTCTTTCTGAAAAGTAGAAAGCCCTTCTTAGATATTGCTGGTCGTGTGTCTGCTGATATAATTTGTCCATCAATTTCATACCTGCTTCAGTGAAGAAGGAATTGGTTTGGGCGAGAAAGAGCCGGTCCTGTGCGCTCTTTAATGTGAGCGCTTTGGCAGAAAGTATTTGATCGGCCGCATCCAGTTCATCACCTGCTTTCACAAGAGAGGTCTTGTCTCCGAGTCTTACAAAGAAGTCAGCTTTGGATGTATAGGTGAGAATCATTTCGTAATAATTGATGTAGTCCGGTTGCTGTGGATCTACGTTGAAATCCGTATTGCTGAAGTTCATGACGTTGGCAATGAATGCCTGTTGAAGGCAATTCTTCTCCATGTTGCGGTTGCCGAGCAATTGGTACCCTGCTGCAAGACGGTTATATACCATGGCCTTCATGATGTGCTTGTTGTAAGGGTCAAAGATGTTCCTCGCCTTTTCAAGATAGGCAACTCCATTCTTGCCGTCGTTCTTTTTAAGGTACATAAGCCCTATGTTGATATAGGTTGAACCAATATCTTCATGGTTGGGATCCTGAATCGTCAGTCTCAGTTCCAGGTCTTTTTTGAGATACTCAATAGCGCGGTCATAGTCGCCTTCTATTTCATAGCTTAAGCCGATGTTGCCCGTTGCCATCGCTACCGAGGGGTGCGAAGGACCATAAATCTGTCTATAGAGATCGAGTGCCTTTTGCTTGTACTGAAGTGCCAGAACGGGATCATGCAGGTCGTCATACGCCTGTCCGACATTATTGTAGATCTGGGCATGCGTGCTGGATATGGGATATTGATGGGCCTCCATAATAGAGAGGGCCTTGAAATTGTAGTTGAGGCTCTCGTCGGATTCTCCGTGATTGTAGGCGGTAACGGCCATGCTGATATACACGTCTGCCTGTTCGAGGCTGTTCTCGCCGTATTTGGTTTTGATGTAATCATTGGCCTGATCCAACAATTTCTGTGATTCCTCAGCCATGCCCATATCGTCGGTGAGCCTGCACAGATTAAGCAGCAGGTCCGTCAGATGCATGTCATCGGTTGGCGGTGTCTTCGAGAAAATGTCGATCGCGGCCTGATAATCCGTAAGGGCCCGGTCGTAATCACCCATGTCTTTGTATGCATTCCCTATGTTGATGAGATTGAGTGCGTAGTGATCAGCATCTTTGCCAAACCGGGACTCATTCAATGCCATTGCCTTTTCAAATACGGCGATGGCGTCATTGTTCTTGCTCTCTTTATTAAAGACGTTTCCGATGTCATTGAGCAAGGTTCCCTTTAGTTCACTATTGTCTGACTTCTCCAGAAGAGAGAGCCCCTTACGGAAGGTTATCACTGCATCTTCAAAAGAATTCATTTCATAATAGCAAAGTCCCAGGGACCTCAGATTACCTGCAAGCAGATCTGGAGTTGTTTCAGTATCCTTCTCGTAAAGAGACAATCCTTGTTTGAAGTCTGTTGCGGCCTCAGGATATTTCATCAGCGTGTAGTAGGTGGTGGCGCGGTTGGTGTATTCCATTGCTGCGTCCTGTGAGTTCGCCTTGCCGCCCCTTTCATACAGACGGATCGCTTCGGTATAGGACTTGATTGCCTCTTCAGGTTGATTCAGATCATAGAGATAGATATAAGCCAGATTATCGTTCAGCTTGGCGTGAGTATCCAGAATTTTCGGATCGTTCATCATGGGTATTGCTCCCATGGTTTCCTTGATCATTTGATGAGCCTCTTGAGCCTGACCTTCATCCTCAAGTGCGAGGTACAGACTCTGGGAGCATACAAAGTACCAGTAATAGTTCTTCTCCTTAAGATATTCGGAACGCGCCGATGTCAAGGCTTTGGTCGCCTTCTTCTTGTCACCAGCGTCCAGTGCATCTTTTGCCTGCTGGTAGAGCTTGTCCCCGCCGGATTTCTGTGCGAATGAAAACGCGGGGATCAGGAAAGCAAGAAATATAATCCGTCTCACGGGTTGGGGTTAGTCTGACGAATCTATGAAAAATGGCCAGGCGAAAGAAGGGTAGCGTAGGTATTGGTTCTAAAGTACAGACACAGTTGCGGTTTCACCCGGTTTCACCATCAGGGAGAAGAATGCATACCGCCGGTTGTTGCGATCCCTGGTAATCTTGCCTGTTATGTTTCTTCCATTGTAACGGAGTTCGGCATCGTCTTTATAGAAGCAAGCAACCCAATTGATTGTTTTTTTTGTGTGGTTGGTAAACCGGGTGGAGCTCATTCCGTCGTGGCGCACAGTTATAGAACCATCAAATATGGGAATGTTCTCCATGTCGGCCTCCACTGACTGATCCAGTCTTGACAGCGTTCTTATGGTTCTTGTTTTGGCGTTGGGTTCAATACCCATGAGGCCCATCGTATAGGCTTCAATAGCCGCGTAAGATACCTCCGGATATTCACGACGCTTTAGTTCGGGTGATACCAGCTTTTTAAGCAACGCTGTAGCTCTTTCCTGTTGCCCGTAACGATAGACTTCAAGCGGCCAATAAGAAAACGATTCAACGTTGATGGTCGCTTCGGTTTCATCGAGTCGTTTCAGCACCTCCTCAATCCTGTCTTCCCTGACAAAGTTCCAGCGCAGAAGGAAGAGTAGCATGATGTCATTCCTGGTCCAGGTTCCGTCTTCTCTCAGAAATTGATGATATGTTTTTTTTGAATCATCCCACCACGTCTTCTCAAATGTGTACTCCAGGCGGTCGGCCTTTTTCTGGTAGGAGGCAACCTGGCGCGTATTCCGGATCATGGTCAGTATTTCTGTATACCGGCGAAGTCCCAACACCTGTGCTGCTATCAGGTCATTTCCGGTTACGCCAGAGTCATCTTCATTGTAAGAACCTATTCCACGGTACCTGAGCTTCGCATCCCTTGTTCCTTCCATAATCCCGTTTCCGTCATGATCCCATTTCGAAGTATACTCATTGCACGTGATTTTATAGAACCGCTGAAAGTCTGGGTTAATAAGGTAAGTGGTGTCACCGGTCCAGTAGTATTGGCGCAAGCATGCATCAAGGATGTCAAAGTTGGCTGGAAGGTTGTACCAGAAGTCCGTGTCGCTTTTGTAATCTACCGGTGCCGGTCGGTCCAACCTGTCAATTTCCCAATACCCGCACCAGTCTCTCGACTCGGCCACAGGCTTAACAAATTTGGTCAGGAGGTTGCGGTTAATATCCGCCAGACCGAGGATATTTGCGCCAATCAGCTGATGGGAAACATCCCGCATGCAGAAGGCCTCGCGATTGGGGAGGGCGGCCTCATACCAGTCGCCAACGGGATCTCCGTTACGTCGAACATATCCAAGTGCCTGTCGGGTAGCCCATGTAAACCCCTGCTCCAGGGTTTTGTCCGTACAGCTAAAATGGACGGAGGCCGTTGATTTGGATTGTGCTACGGCAAGTGCCGGGAAGAAAAGTAGGAACAGGATGAGTCTTTTCATGGGCAGTTAATTTATTGAAAGATTGACTAACACCATAAAGCGCACCTTAATCTTTGGATGGCAATCTGAATCCTATAGCCCTCCGGGCTCGAAAGGTGGGCTCGAGAAGGTTTTTAATAAGCTTGTAGATGGAAGAAATTTCCTTCTGGTTCTTCAATTGATCGCCTTCTATTTTCTCGATCTTCCTCAATAGCCTTTTGTAGGTTAAGATCATGGTGCGCATCTTCACAAAGATTCTCATGATCTGAATGTTTACGGAGATTGCCCTCTGACTGCTCAGTACGCTCGAGAGCATAGACACTCCTTGTTCCGTGAACGCGAAGGGGAGGTATTTTGAAAATTTACCCCTGCCAGTGTCTAAGGTCACAAATTGTGACCTTAGAACTTTCCATTCAGAGAGGCTCAACTGGAACATGAAGTCCTTTGGAAATCGGTTAATATTCCGCTTGACCGCCTGATTAAGAACCTTGGTCTGAACCAGGTAGAGTTCGGCCAGGTGAAAATCCAGCATCACCTTTTGTTTCCGGATTACATAAATCCTTGAATAAAGCGCCTCTTCTGTCAGGGCGATTTTTGTCTTGGCTGCCATAGGAAGTTTTTAGCAGCGTCTAAGGTCACAATTTGTGACCTTAGAGAAGAGGCGGTCTTTGTTCTATTTTCCTGACAAATCCAGCTTCAGAATACTGTGAAGAAGCGCGTCAACCCCTCTGGCCATGTCTTCAGCCGTGCTGTATTCATAAGGCGAATGGCTGATTCCATCTTTGCTAGGGATAAAGAGCATCCCGGTGGGAGCAATACGAGCCATGTCCTGGGTGTCATGACCTGCTCCACTGGGCATGAACTTTTGACTGTAGTTGAGTTCTTTGGCGGCATCCGCAATGGTCTGCTGAACATATTTATCTGTCAGTGCCGGAAGGTTCTCGTTTAACAATTCGAAACGGAAGCTCACACCGGATGATTTACTGATTTCTTCTGCGCGCAACCTTACTTTGCTGAAAACTTCCATTATCCTGTCATGAGAGAGATCCCTGATCTCCAGCATAAATTCAGTCTTGCCCGGAATAACATTCGGTGCACCAGGCCATGCAGCGATCTTTCCGACTGTTGCAACTTGCCGGCCTTGAATCGAAGTGGCGGCTTCGTTGATAGCAACCACCAACTTTGATGAGGCCAGGAGGGCATCCTGGCGCTGGTTCATCGGTGTGGTGCCGGCATGATTGGCTTTTCCCTCTGCAGTAACTCTCCACTGATTGATGCCCACAATCCCTTCCACCACCCCGATCTGTAATCCTTCCTGAAAAAGAATGCCACCTTGTTCAATGTGCAGTTCCAGAAATGCATGAATGCTTCCTTTCTTCCTGGCAGCTGATGAAAGTCTCTCGGGATCTCCACCCAGGAGTTGAATACCCTGCCTGATGGTTTTGCCACTATGGCTGAGGAGATCAAGTTTGTTGCTTCCGAGAATACCGGCAATCGCCTCACTGCCGGTCAGACCTCCTTCCTCATCCTCGAAGATGATGACCTCCAGCGGATGATTTGTTTGAATCTTTCCTTCATTCAGTAACTCAATGCATTCAATGGCACCCAGGGACCCTACATCTCCGTCGTAGTTTCCGCCGTTGGGAACGCTGTCAATATGAGATCCGAAGGCGATTACGGGGAGGTTGTTATTCTTGCCCTTTCTTTGTCCAATAATATTTCCCGCCGCGTCGATGCTAACTTCAAGCCCCGCATTTTTCATCAGGCTGATGACATAAGCCCTTCCCTGAAGGTCTGCCTCACTGAATGCCACCCGGCTGACGCCACCTTCCGGGTTGGCCCCGAACGTGCCCAGCTTTTTAATGCGCTCTTCCATCCGTGAAGCGCTGGCATGGGGCTGGGCCATCAAGTCGCAACTAAGCAGTGCCAATAAAGCAATAAGTATGGTTTTCATGCAGCGTGGTGAGTTAAGGGTTTAATCAGACGGCCTTTTCAATAGCCTCCAGCCTTTTCAGAAGGGGCGGGTGGGAATAATGGAAGAATACGTATAGGGGGTGAGGGTATAGGTTGCTCAGGCTGTCAACGGAAAGCTTCTTAAGCGCAGTGGCAAGTGCCGCACCACTAAATGTTTTGCGTGCGAAGGCATCCGCCTCGAACTCGTTCTTTCTGCTGATGAGGCGCATGCCAATTCCGGTTATCGTGCTGATCGGGGAAAAGAGAATGGCGAATGCAATCATATTCAGATGAAGGGATAACCCGTGCCCGCCCAGTGCAAGTGATATATTGGAGTTGAACACCATCAGTGAAAGTACATACAGCATGAAAAAAACCTGGATAACAGAAAACACGTATCCAATGACGATATGCTTCTTTTTGAAGTGACCAACCTCGTGGGCCAATACGGCGACCAGTTCTTCCCTGGTATGCTTTTCGATCAGGGTGTCGAACAGCACAATCTTCTTGCGCTTACCGATTCCTGAGAAGAATGCATTGGCTTTGCTCGAGCGCTTCGAACCATCCATCACGTAGACATTGCTCAGCGGGAAATTCACTTTAGATGCAAACTGACGGATAGCATCTTTCAATTCTCCATCAGGCAGGAGCGTGAGCTTGTTGAAGAGCGGTAAGAGGAGTGAAGTATAGAAAATATTAACCAGGAATATGAAGGCGGATGCAGTAATTCCAAACCAGATCCAGAAGTCGGGCCCCATTTCCTTAATGAGCAGGATGAGTGCGGCCAGAAGCACACCGCCGATAACACCACCGAGTATATAGGACTTAAGCTTGTCAAGGAAAAAAGTCCGGACCGTCGTTTTGTTGAATCCATACTTTTCCTCAATCACGAAAGTGGAGTGCCATTGGAAGGGCAGAGTGATAAGATCCATTACCAGGATCAGTATTCCAAAAAAGACCAGTGCAAGGATGATATCGCTTGTAATGAATGAGCGCAGCCATGTGTCCAGCATGCCGAATCCGCCGAAGAGCAGCATGAGAAGAGAGAGTGTGGCTGAGGTGGCAGAGGTAATGAAACCAAACTGCGTCAATTCCCGGTGATATTCAAGGGACTTCAGGTACTTGTCCCTGTCGTAAAACGCGGCAACCTCGTCAGGAATGTCTGCTCGCTGTGCCCTTAGATTCAGGTAATCCAGGAACTGATCAAGCAAATAGTTGGCGATGGAAATTCCGACAATAATGTACAGTATGGTCCCAGGCTGCATATCAGTGCTTCGGCGCCGAATTGTCCACTTCCTTTTCGGAAGCAGCATAGGCGAAGCCTTCCCAGTTTTTTGTGCTCAGTATTTTCCAGTACAGCGTGTTCGCTTTCTCCTTGTTGCCATGGTAGGCATACCAGTTTGCGAGACCATACATCTTGGTGATGTCAAGGACAGTCATCTTGTCTACCTCCATATTTTCGTCCATCAGTTCTTCCGGTTTGATAAGTCCTTTATAGAGCATGATTCGCCTGAAGTAAGGATGATCGCGGTCTGTGTCATAAGTTGCGGTGAAGGGTTTCAAAAGTTCCTCTGCTTTCTTTTCCTGTCCGCTTCGCATGTAGCAATTGTAAAGCCAGTCGCTGGCGCCAACCATGTTCTTGCTCTCCTTCGTTGCCGCTAGGGCATGTTCAAAAGCCCTGGCTGCCTCAGCGTAATTCTTGGTGAGATAATGGTATACGCCTATATGATACCAGATCTGGTGCTGGTAGGTGGCAACAGGTTTCCCGGACGCATCGTATTCCCACACGTCGGCCTGATTGCGGATGAGTTTCTCGGCTTTTTCAAGATCTGCAATAGCCTTGTCCAATTCTCTCAATGTGATATAGCGGTGACCGCGGTTGCGAAGAAGCTTGAATGACTCGGGATACTTCTTCAGGCCTTCCGTGTAATTGGCTACCGCGAGACGGTAACGATTGGTGCCTACATATTGCCTGCCAATTTCAATGTAGTCATCTTCGCTGAGATCGCTTTTTGCCTGAAGCAGGGCAAGCACACTGTCCGCTTTCCTCCTGGCAAGTGAGTCAACGGGTTTTGGAAATAGTGGTTTGCCGGCGAAGGAGGTGGCCTCTGGTTCCGGCTGAAGTGCTGTGGTGTTACCGGATGAACTTTCTTTTTTGGTGCACCCGATCAGCAACAGGAGTCCTGCAAGTAACAGTGAATATCTCATGATTCGCGGTTTAAGGCACCAAGTTAATTAACCCGGGCCAGATACAAATTACCGGAGCAGTTTCTCAATGGCGACTTGGGCATCACCAAATCTGAAATTCTTCAATTCCGATTCCATCATGGCCATAATGCGGTCGTTATTCAGATTGCCGATGCTGCCTTCGTGGGTATGGTGAACCTGATCCGACGCCTTGAATTGACCTTCGGCGATCTTCAGCCCGATCTGACGGTAGGCATCCCGGAAGGGAACCCCCTGGAGCACCAATTTGTTTACTTCCTCCACACTGAACAGGAATCGGTATTTTTCATCCTTAAGTAGATCTGCCTTCACTTCAATGTTGGACAACATCAGGTGGAGCATTTTCAAGCAATCTCTAAGGGTTTTGAAGGCAGGGAACAATTTTTCTTTCAATATCTGAAGATCGCGATGATAGCCGGATGGAAGATTGGCTATAACAAGAGCCACTTCATTGGGGAGCGACATGAGATCGTTGCACCTTGCCCTCACCAATTCAAAAACATCAGGATTTTTCTTGTGGGGCATGATGCTTGATCCTGTGGTCAGTTCTTCAGGAAAAGAAATGAACCCAAAATTCTGGTTGAGGAATAGGGTGGCATCCATGCAAAGCTTTGATAGCGTGGCCGCGAAGTTGGACAGAGCCGAAGCCAAGATACGCTCAGTTTTCCCTCTTCCCATCTGGGCATAGACTACGTTGTAATTGAGATCTTCGAAACCAAGGAGCTCAGTTGTCAGTCGCCGATTGAGCGGGAAGGATGAGCCGTAACCGGCAGCGGAACCCAAGGGGTTTTTGTTGGAAACGCGATATGCGGCCTGCAGGCAAATCAGGTCATCAACAAGCGATTCTGCGTACGCGGCGAACCACAAACCGAAGGAGGAAGGCATCGCCAGCTGAAGATGTGTGTACCCGGGCATCAAATGATTTTTGTGTGCCTCGCTTTTCTCAATCAGAAGGCCAAACAGTTCGCGAACAGGTATCGTAAGGGATTCAATTTCGGCACGAAAAAACAACTTTAGATCAACAAGCACCTGATCGTTCCTGGACCTGCCGCTGTGGATCTTCTTGCCAACGTCACCTAATTTCCTTGTAAGAAGCAGTTCAATCTGTGAATGAACATCCTCCACTCCGGGCTCGATTACAAAGTGTCCGTTGGTTATTTCCTTATGAAGATTTTTCAATTCTCCCGAAAGAAGTTTCAGTTCGGCGCTGGTCAGCAACCCGACGGATTCCAGCATTGTAATATGGGCAAGAGAACCCAGGACATCCCAGGGAGCCAGATGAAGATCCATGGTACGATCGTTGCCGGAAGTGAATTCAGTAACCGCGTGAAGTGCGTCTTTGTCTTTTTGCCAGAGCTTCATGTTGTAAAATGGCCGAGGGTTAAAGTTACCGATTCTTTCTCTTGGATGAGCTAAAGCGCTTCAATCAATTGGATGTATCCTCGTATGCCGTCGCGCACTTCACTTATGCGGATGTACTCGTCAGCTGAATGGGACCTTGCTGAATCGCCTGGACCGATCTTGATTGAGGGTACAGGGATCAGGGCCTGGTCTGAGGTAGTGGGTGAGCCGTATTGTTTAAGCCCGCATTTGACTGCTGCAGCAACCAGCGGATGATCCGGGGAAATGCCGGATGGCCTGATGCGTAACGATCTCGGTGTGACAGTGGAGCGGATATTTTTCAGGACGATGTCCAGGACTTCTTCGAGCGTATATTGTTCTGTTACACGGATGTCAACAGTAAACCTGCACTCGGCCGGCACCTGGTTATGAGCCTGACCTGCCTGAATGATGGTCACCGACATCTTTATCATGCCAAGCCTTTCTGAAACTTTCGGAAACTCATAAGTTCTGAACCACTCAATGTCTTTTATGGCATTGTAAATGGCATTATCTCCCTCATTGCGTGCCGCATGACCGGCTTTACCATGGGCAACGCAGTCAAGAACCAATAGTCCCTTTTCAGCTATTGCAGCTTCCATTTTTGTCGGTTCTCCCACAATTGCGTAGTCGATTTTAGGAAGGAGTTTAAAAATACTTTCGATTCCATTCGTCCCCGAGATCTCCTCCTCAGCTGTGGCGGCAAGCACAAGATTTACAGGAAGATTCTCTTTGGAATAGAAGTAAATGAATGCGGAGATCAGGCTGACCAATGGCCCGCCGGCGTCATTGCTCCCAAGACCAAATAACGTGTCGCCCTCCACAGCCGGATTAAACGGATCGCGGGTATATCCAGGATTGGGCCGGACCGTATCGTGATGTGAGTTGAGGAGGAGGGTGGGTCGCTTTGGATCGTAGTGATGATTGACGGCCCAGATATTGTTGCCAGACCTGTGCGCCTGGATGCCTTCCGCTTTCAGGAAGCTTTCGATCAACAATGCTGTCCTTTGCTCTTCTTTACTGAATGAAGGTGTGGTGATCAGCTGTTTCAGCAATTCGACAGCTTTATCGGTGAGCCGACTGATCTCCGCTGCTGGCATCAAAGTCTTATTAGCGTTCCAATTGTGTCTTCATGGGTGTTCTGCACCACATCGCTGGCGTGACCTATCAACACTTCCTTCACCCCCGCCCGTACAGTTGCAAAGGAGTTTTCCAGTTTGGGCAGGATCCCGTCAGCCAGTGCGCCGCCTTCACGCAACTTCAAATATTCCTGCTCCTCGAGAATGCGGATGACGGAGTTTTCATCATTCACGTCCCTCAGGACACCCTTTTTTTCAAAACAGTATATCAACCGAATCTCAAAATGCTTACTCAACGAAACTGCAATGGCATAGGCGATCGTATCGGCATTGGTGTTCAGCATGATTCCGTCAGCATGAGTCAGCGGGGCGAATACAGGAATAACATTTTGCTTCAGAAGAAAATAGAGAAGCGTCGAGTTAATGCTGTTGGGTGTGATGTCACCGACAAATCCGAAGTCAATTTCTTTTACCGGACGCTTGACCGCTTTGATCATATTGCCATCTGCGCCGGTAAGCCCGATGGCATTGCAGCCCATCGATTGAAGCTGAGCAACCATCTGCTTGTTGATCAAGCCACCATAAACCATGGTCACGAGGTCAAGGGTGGGCGCATCGGTGATCCTCCTTCCCTGCACATACTTGGATTGAATGCCCAACTGTTCGCCGATTTTGGTGGCAATCTTGCCACCACCATGAATGAGGATCTTGGGCGATTGGATGGATGCGAAGTTCTTGAGGAAGGAATGCAACTGCTGTTCGTCATCCAGCACGTCCCCTCCGATCTTGATGATAAATAGCCTGTTCATGGCACTTCAAATTTACTAAGCGTTCATTGACTTCAGAATTTCGGAAAGAACGGCCTGTGCCGCCCACACGCGGTTGGCCGCCTGGGCTGTCACAAGGCTCTGGCGACTGTCCAAGACCTCATCGCTGAGTTCTACATTTCTGCGGACAGGCAGGCAGTGCATGGCCCGTGCCTTGCCCAGCTTGGCGAGGTTCATCATCCAGTTGCCTGATTCTGGCAAAATCTTTCCGTATTGGGAATAGGAACTCCAGTTCTTCACATATACATAATCCGCTCCTTGCAATGCCTTGGCCTGGTCATATTCGATGCGGGCGTCCCCGCTGAAGCTCCCATCAAGTTCATATCCCTCGGGATGCGTAATCACAAATTCGGATTGATCCCAGGCATTGACCCATTCAGCAAAACTATTGGCCACGCATTGGGGTAATGCTTTCACATGAGGGGCCCAGGTGAGTACCACCTTCGGCTTTCTCTTTTCCTTGAAAGTTTCGGTCATGGTGAGAAGATCGGTCAGACTTTGAAGGGGGTGAAGGGTGGCACTCTCCAGACTCACCACGGGAACACCGCTGTATTTGACAAATTGTTTAATGATATGCTCGCTGTAGTCGGCGGACCGGTCGGTCAGCCCGGGGAAAGTCCTTATACCCAAGAGGTCAAAGTACTGTCCCAGAACAGGTGCTGCGTCCTTGACATGCTCAACGGTGGAGCCATTCATAACGGCGCCATCGGCAAACTCCAATGCCCAGCCCTCCTGGCCCACATTAAATACCACTACTTCAAGACCGAGATTGTTTGCCGCTACCTGTGTACTGAGCCTTGTTCTCAGACTGGGGTTCAGGAAGAGGAGGCCCATTCTTTTGCCACGACCCAGATCTTCGTCTCGCATGGGCGATGACTTATATAAAAGCGCACTCTGAATGAGCGCATTGACATCGGGAGCATCCTTTACAGATAAGAACTGTTTCATGCGTGGATGGAGTTGAGTACTGCATCGAGAGCTTCCGGAAGCAAGGACGCTTCTTCAGATGTGATCGCAAGAGATGGAAGCAGTCTTATGGTATTGGGTTTCGCTTCTCCTGTAAAAACGTGGTGCTTGAACAACAGATCGTTGCGCACATTCTTCAGCTCTTCCGGCAGGTCGAAGCCTATGATCAGCCCCTTGCCCCGGATGTCGAGAATGGATGAGAACTGACGGAGTTGATTAATCCAGTAGGCGCCAATCTCTGAGGCGTTCTTCATGAGCTGCTCTTTTTCTATTACCTCAAGCACGGCGATTGAAGCGGCGCAGGCGAGATAGTTGCCGCCAAAAGTGGTACCCAGCATGCCGCTCCAAGGTTTAATGTGAGGATGGATGAGCACACCTCCAACCGGGAAGCCATTCCCCATACCCTTGGCTATAGTGATAAGGTCGGCCTTGATTCCAGCAGCGTGATGTGCGAAGAAGTTGCCTGTGCGACCATAGCCCGATTGAATTTCATCCAGAATCAGCAATGCGCCGCTTTCCTTTGTCTTCTTCTCAACAACCCGCAGAAATTCATCGGTTGGTACCTGGATGCCGCCCACTCCCTGAATGCCCTCTATGATTACGCCTGCAGTCTGATGATCAATTGAGTTCAGCGACGAAACATCGTTCAGCGTTAAAAAGACGACCTCATGCCCTGCATTGAAAGGAGCGACGATTTTCGGATTGTCTGTTACGGCTACCGCACCTGATGTACGGCCATGAAAGGATTTCTTGAAAGCAATTATCTTTCTCCGCCCGGTGGCGAAGGATGCAATTTTCAGCGCATTCTCATTTGCTTCAGCTCCGGAATTGCAGAGGAATAGCCTGTAATCAGGATAGCCGGATATTTCGTCCAGTTTTTCGGAAAGTTTCTGCTGGAGGGGGTTCTGCACACTGTTGGAGTAAAAGGAAATCTTGTCCAGTTGATCCTTGAGTGCCTCCACATAGCGCGGATGACCATGTCCGATCGAGATCACGGCATGTCCGCCATAAAGATCGAGGTACCGATCACCTTTGTTGTCCCAGATCCATGATCCCTTGGCCCGGACTGGCTCGATTGAGAAAAGGGGATAAACGTCAAATAGTGCCATCAGTAAACGGAAGATTTGAGATGAAGACCGGCCTTCTCGTCAAGGCCCATCATCAGGTTCATATTTTGTACCGCCTGACCACTGGCCCCTTTGACAAGATTGTCGAGCGTGGTGTGGATGGCGAGTTTGTGGCCGATTTTTTCCAGGAAGATGAGACACTTGTTTGTGTTTACAACCTGTTTGATGTCCACCATGTGATCCACCACATGCGTAAAGGGATGCTCCCTGTAGTAGTCTTTGAACAGCATGTTGGCTTCTTCCAGCGAAAGCTGTGTTTCAATTACTGCTGTTGCAAAAATCCCTCGCGTGAAGTCTCCTCTCCAGGGAACAAAATTCACTTCTTTGTTGTATCCGTGCTGAAGCTGCTGCAGGGTCCGCCGTATTTCACCAAGGTGCTGATGTGTAAGGGTTTTATAGGCAGAGATATTGTTGGCCCGCCAGGTAAAATGCGTGGAGTCCTGCAATTTCTGCCCGGCACCGGTTGAACCTGTAACAGCAGTTACGTGCACTTCGCCAAGGATTCCGGCTTTTGCAACGGGTAACAGACCGAGCTGAATGGCAGTGGCAAAGCAACCAGGGTTCGCTATGTTATGTGCCTTTCTGATTTTCTCACGCTGAAGTTCAGGCAAGCCGTAGACAAAAGCGCGGCCCCGTACTTCATCACCTGATCGAAAATCGTTGCCAAGATCAATGATACGGGTGGAAGAGGGAATCACTTCGTCTGTAAGGAGCTTCCTGCTTTCTCCATGGCTCATGCACAGAAAAAGAACATCCGTTTGTTCATGAAAGGATGGCGTAAACACCAGATGGGTATCGCCGGCGAGATCGGCATGGATGGAATCTACCCGCTTGCCGGCCTGGCTTCGGCTCTGAACAAATTCGAGTTGGACGGAGGGGTGATTCAGAAGCAACCGGATCATTTCACCACCGGCGTAACCCGCACCGCCTACAATTCCAGCCTTGACTTTCATGATTTCTTATGCTCTGCTTCTGTCTGAACCTGGTGGTAGATCGCCACCTGGTTGCCGAAGATCTTTGTAAACCCTTTCACATCATCACCTGTCCAGCCCAGATTCATCTCACCGTATTTGCCGAATTTCGACGACATCAGGTCAAATTCACTCTGAATGCCATTGATCTGAAAGCGATACGGATAAAGCGTCACGGAAACTTCCCCGGTCACATGGTTCTGCGTACTCTGGAGGAACGCTTCCATATCCCGCATCACCGGATCAAGGTATTGGCCTTCGTGCAGCCAGTTTCCATAGAATTGAGCAATCTGATCCTTCCAACTCAACTGCCACTTGGTAAGCACATGTTTTTCAAGGGCATGATGAGACTTGATAATCACAATTGGCGCAGCAGCCTCAAACCCAACACGCCCTTTAATTCCTATAATAGTATCACCCACGTGAATGTCACGTCCGATTCCGTAGGAACCTGCGATTGCCTGCAATGCCTGAATAGCTTCAACCGGGTGTTCAAATCGCTCGCCGTTGATGGAATTAAGCTCTCCTTTGATGAACCCAAGTCTTACTTCTTCAGATCCGGTTTTGGTGACCTGCGTGGGCCAGGCCTCTTCCGGCAACATACCTAATGAATTAAGGGTCTCCTTGCCACCCACCGAGGTTCCCCACATTCCTTTATTGATGGAGTACCGGGCTTTCTCAAAATTGAATTGGACGCCCTTGCCTTTCAGGTATTCTATCTCAGTTTCACGACTCAGTTTCTTGTCGCGGATAGGAGTAATGATCTCAAGCCCGGGTGACAAGATTTGCAGCACCATATCAAACCTCACCTGGTCATTGCCGGCTCCTGTGCTTCCATGGGCTACGGCCTGCGCTCCAATTTTGTTGGCATATGCTGCGGCGGCCAGGGCCTGTGACATCCTTTCCGCACTCACACTCAGCGGGTACGTTCCGTTCTTGAGAACATTCCCATAGATCAGAAACCGTATGACCTTATCATAGTAGTTTCGCGTTTCGTCAACGGTAAGATGGGACGCCACACCCATGCTAAGCGCTCTCTTTTCTATTTCTTTTACTTCTTCGGCTGAAAATCCCCCTGTATTGATGGTGAGGGTGTGCACTTCATAGCCGAGGTCTTTGGACAAATAAATCGCACAATACGACGTGTCAAGACCGCCGCTGAAGGCAAGTACCACTTTTTTCATGATGCTAGTTAAGAATAAGTATTGTTCCTCCGGGCTACCAGAAGAACAGAAAGCTAAGGATGGAGTTCTTCTTTTCTTCCCCTTCGCCATCTTTCCTGCGCCATCCTTTGAGCAAAACGTATTGCTTGAACCTTACCCAACGTTCGAAGAGCCTGTAGTTTCCTGCAAAACTTCTGTTGGGCCTGCGGTATGGTTTATGGGCGACGGTGGCGGCAGGCTGGGAAGCTGCGTTAAGCTGAGCCGCCTTCTCTGCCGGATCATAGAGCATGGCAGTGCAAAGGCAGTTTTTCCGCTCCTTGCTCATCAGGATGTCATAGTTGACACAACTTTTGCACCCCTTCCAGAACTCCTCGTCATTGGTTAGTTCAGAATAGGTCACCGGTTCATACCCGAGGTCAGAGTTGATCTTCATGACGGCCAATCCCGTGGTGAGTCCGAAAATCTTGGCATCCGGGTACTTCTTTCGGCTGAGTTCAAACACCTTGCGCTTTATCTCGGTAGCCACGCCGGACTTCCTGAAAGCAGGGGAGACGATAAGTCCTGAGTTGGCGACATACTTCGCCGTCTCCCAGGCTTCAATGTAGCAGAAGCCCACCCATGAACCGTCCTGCGTAACGGCAATGACGGCCTTACCTTCATCCATTTTCATCTGGATGTATTCCGGGGAGCGCTTCGCGATACCTGTTCCACGCGCCTTGGCTGACTCGGCCATTTCGGTGGTAATGGTTTCCGCATATTTCTTATCATCCGGGGTTGCATCCCGAACTATAATATCCTGATTCACTGTTAAATAGAATGAGTTTGGGTAATTGAAAAAAATGATAAACACCAATAGCCACGACCGCACTCCATGCGGCGTGTTATCTGTCAAATCTGGTGGTGCGGTATCAAATCCGAATCTGCCTTCGGAAACTTCTGATCACCGTTGGGAGGGAGGTGAACCGGCTGCGGAGAAGGCTTTCATGAAAGCCTGTGAGCGCGAGGGTGAAGTTGTTTTTCAATTTCGTTGTTCCGGATTAATCGTGTTGGATTATCAGAGCATGTCTGAAATTTTTACAAAATTAAATGATAATTAAGTCACAATACCAAAACAATCCATACGATTTTTTGAAGAAAAAGGTTCGGTGCATTAAGTATCACTTGAAGTCATACCTTCGCAGTCAACTTTAGTCATGGAAGAATTCCTTCACCAGTACGGCTATCTCGCACTCAGCATCGGGACTTTCTTCGAAGGTGAGACTGCCATTCTGGTGGCGTCATCTCTTGTGCCGAGTGGAGTCTTCGATGCCCCACAGGCTGTCCTGTTCGGCTTTTTGGGCTCTTTCGTGAGTGACTGGGTGTACTTCCTGATCGGCCGCCTCAACGGAAAATACTTTGTCGATCGTCGCCCGGCTCTGAAAGCCAAACTCTTGCCAGCTCAGGAGTTCTTCGAGCGAAACCGGCTACAGGTACTCATCAGCTACCGCTTCCTTTATGGTTTCAGGATCATCCTGCCGATTATCATCGGGATGAGCACGATCAGGCTGCGCGACCTTTTCTTCTATAGTATCGCGGCAGGTCTATTCTGGGCGGCTGTAGTCAGCACCGTGGGGTTTCTTGCCGGCGAATTATTTCAACTGCAGGCGAGTCACTTTGAAGAGAACATCCTGTTCATCATCGCAGGCTTTGGTTGCTTTGGTATGCTGGTAGGATACGGCGTTAAACGCTTTGCCGAAGCCAGAATGGGTCTGAAAAGCCAATAGACCCATCACCCTATTCATATCTCAGGGTTTCTGATGGGTTCGTCATAGCAGCTTTCAATGTTTGGGTACTCACAGTCAGTAGTGCGATGAGAAAGGCCATCATCGCGGCGCCTGCAAAAACCCATACTGTAATACTGATGTGATACGCGAAAGAACCAAGCCAAAGATTCATCATGTACCAGGCCAGTGGCCAGGCTAAAAGATTCGCCAGTGCTATCAGAACAAGAATCTCCTGCGACAAGAGTGAGAGAAGACTTGCTACAGATGCGCCCATTACTTTCCTAACGCCGATTTCTTTAATTCTCTGAAGTGTGCTGAAGGTGGTGAGACCGAGCAATCCAAGGCAGGCAATAAAAATGGCCATCCCGGCGAAGGCAACAAACAGTTTTCCCTGCTTTTGCTCGGCTTCGTACAATTTGGCATACCGATCACTGGTGAACTGGTAATCGAATGGCCTTATGGGAAGAAATGATTTCCACACCCGTTCGAGATGACCGATTCCATCCTGAAGGCTTCCACCTGCAAGTTTAACGGAAAGGGCATTGTAATTATTCCTGTCCATACTGAAGATCAATGGCACAATAGGCTGATGGAGTGACTCAAAGTGAAAATCCTTGACAACACCGATCAACTTGCCTTTTATTCCACCATAGGCGAAGTCTTTGTCGAGCCCTTCATCATTGGACTTCCATCCAATCATTCTCACGGCTGCTTCATTGATGATGAAGGCGAGTGAATCATCGGTGGGAATGCTTTTGGAGAAATTCCTGCCGGCGGCAAACGCTATGTTGTAAGTGTCAAAGAACTCATAGTCGGCTACGACACCTTTGAGCGAATTGGTTGAATTGACCAGGCTGTCTCCCTGCATGTAGCTAACACCACCCTGGGAATCCAGCAGTCTGCCTGTGGGGACCCTCGATGATCTCGCCAGGTTTTTTATGGCCGATGACTTGGTCAGTTCATTGTAAAAGGCATCGTAGTTGTCATTTAACTCGCTGTACATGGGAAGAAGGATCACCCGATCTTTATCGTAGCCGAGATCACTTTTATTCACGTATGCCAGTTGCTGTTGCGTTACTACAGTTGCTATGATGAGTACAACGGATATAGTGAACTGCATCACGACCAATGCCCTTCTGAGCCCGGAACGTGCGTGGCTTCCCGACTTTCCCTTAAGCACCATGGCAGGCTTGAACGCGGAGAGGACAAAGGCTGGATAAGCTCCTGCGGCTAATCCCACTAAGCCGGAAAATAGCAGTACGCCAACCCCAAACTGCCAATCGCTAATGGACAATCTCAACAATTTGCCTGTAAAGGCATTGAGCCAGGGTAAGGCTGCAAGGATCAGGGCAATAGCCAGAATCAATGCCAGACCAGTAACCATGACAGACTCACTTAAGTATTGAAATACCAGTTGTTTCCTGAATGCACCGAGTGCCTTTCTTAAGCCAACTTCCTTGGCCCGGCGTGTGGCTTGAGCTGTGCTGAGATTAATAAAATTGAAACAAGCTATCAGAATGATAAACACCCCGATGGCCCCCATGGTGTAAACGTTGTTGATATTGCCACCCGCTTCCAGTTCATCGTCCAAATGGGACCGGAGGTGAATGTCTGTAACCTTCTGCATGAATAAAGTGGTCGTCCGGGATGCTACGAAGTTGGCGGGGGCCCCGAAATTTGCCTTTGCGAAAGTGCCGTAGTGCTTATTAATAAAATCAGGAAAACGTGCCTCGATCTTGGCCGGGTCTGCGCCTTCGTCCAGAAGCAGATAGGTGCAAAACGAATTGTTTCCATAGTTGGTCTCAAGATTCTTGCGGCCATAAATGGTACTGTCATTAAGCGTGCTGAAGGCAACAAGGAAATCAGGATGCCAGTGCGACTGTAAAGGAAAATTCCTGAAGACACCCGTTACCTCCAGGTCAAGTCTTCTGCCGGCTTTCAGGTGTTTGCCACTTACCTCGGTTGTGCCGAAGTATTTCTGAGCTGCCTTTTCTGATAACAATACCGTCAGGGGTCTCTCCAGCGAACCGGGAACCCCTGACACCATGGGAATATCAAAAATGTCAAACAACGCCGGCTCGGCCATGTACACATCATTTTCCGTGGCCATCTTTTTGCGTTCGCCATTCTCCTCAACGGCCATGACGAGGCTGTACTGCAGCGTTCGCGCCATTTTGTTCACTTCACCAAAATCATTTTTCAGCAATGGTCCAAAGGGAGGCGCAATGGTAGCGAGATGAAGGGTTGATTTCCCATCCTGGTCGAGGAAATTGCGGGTGACGCGATAGATGCGGTCAGCCTTGCTGTGATAGCGGTCAAAACTTAGCTCATCCTTGATGAACAGGTATATCAGGAGAACCGTAGTTATTGAGATGGCCAGCCCTGATATGTTAATAAAGGCAGTGAGCCTGTCTCTCAGTAGATTGCGGAGCGCGGTTTTGAGGTAATTGGCTAACATGGATAATGGGTATGGCGGGGACAATTCAAATTTGAATCCAAATCGCATAACGTGCGAAAAAAGCCCCATTTGAGATGTACAAATAACAGCCAGCGTTCAGCATCGGCCAGAAGTGACCGCTGGCGGACTACCCGTATTACTGTAATTTTCATTACGTTCGTTCACCATAGAACTATTTGCAAGGATGGATCATCAGCAATTAAAACTCACAACCATGAAAACTATTACACTGCTTCTCGTCTTGTTTGCAGTCTCAGCCGTGGCGCAGACGCCTGAGCAGATCAAGGAAAAAAGAGCGCGCGAAATGCACAGGGTACTGAACCTTGATGACCGGGCAGCATGGGAGAAGTTTATAAAGGAGAACTATACACAGGCGCTCATCGATCGTCCGATGACGGCCAAAGTTGTGGGGGATGACGGCCCCGCAAAATCAGAAGCCAAGCCATCAAATAATCTTGAGGCGAAGATTGCAATGATGAAGCAATTGCACAGTGACTTTGCCGGCAGCAAACTGACTTCCCTTAAGCAGGAAGGCGAGGTGTTGATCATGCAATTGTCCGCTGTTGATGGAGAAGGCAAAATGCGATTCAAGTTTGAGAAACAACCGCCTTACCGGATTGACGCCTTGGGAGTAGAGTTTGACAGATAAGACATTGCAATCTATATGTCAGCCGGGTCATCAACCAAAGCCGTAACCATCTCGGTTGGAAAATCAGGGAGAGTCTCAGGGGAGTTTATTGTTCCACCTAAACCAAAATCAATCCTTGTACTTGCCCATGGCGCAGGTGCGGGGATGAATCATCCTTTCCTGAAGTCTCTAGCGCTGGAACTTGCCGGCAAGGGGGTGGGAACACTCCGCTACAATTTCCTTTACATGGAAATGAAGAAGAAGCGTCCGGATGTTCCTGCAGTAGCCCATTCCGCGGTAGAGGCTGCCTTTGGAAATGCGCTGGAGTCGTATCCCAAACTTCCTGTTTTTGCCGGAGGAAAGTCCTTTGGGGGAAGGATGACTTCTCAATGGGCTGCCAGGAAATCAGAAGGACTTCCAGGAGGATTGGTCTTCTTTGGTTTTCCCCTACATCCTGCGGGGAACCCTTCTGTCGAAAGGGCAGAACATCTTAAGGAAGTATCAATTCCAATGCTATTCCATCAGGGAACAAGGGACGCTCTGGCCGATTGGACCCTAATTAAGAAGGTCTGCGGTTCACTCAGAAACGCAACGCTTAGGCAATGGGAGGGGGCGGACCACAGCTTCAAAGTTTCAGGCAAGAATGTGATCCCGGACCTGGCAGCAACAACCGCCGCTTGGATGGAATCCATAATTTCGTCTTCGCGATAGTCAATTTCCTGCCGTGGCCGCAACCTTCTGGCCTACATTCCTGTTATTTTTGGAAAACCAGAATTATGCGTGCCTCGTCAATCTTGATGCTCATAGGTTTTCTTCTGATGTCAGGCTGTTCCCATTCGCAGCAAAAGAGTGGGACAGCAAAAGCCTCCGCCAGCGACGGTCAGTCGACAACTGTTTCCAATCCTTATTATTCGAGAACGGATACGTCCAGACTCAACCTACCCGACTCCGTTTGGCGCCGGGTATTGTCAAGAAGTGTTTATGAGGTGGCCCGCAACAAGGAAACTGAAAGGGCTTTCACCGGCAAGTACTGGAATTTCGAAGGGCTTGGAACTTATTATTGTGCGGCATGCGGTAACGAGTTGTTCATGTCTGATGCAAAGTTTGCCAGTGAATGCGGATGGCCCAGCTTTTTCGAAGTGAGCAGAAAGAACAGTGTGACGTACCAGGAAGATCATTCTTACGGTATGGACAGAATCGAAGTGCTGTGCGGTCGCTGCGGAGGACACCTCGGGCACCTCTTTGATGATGGTCCGCCTCCAACCGGGAAGAGATATTGCATGAATTCCATCGTAATTGAATTCGTCCCTCAACTTGGCAAGAAGCTGAGGACCTCGAAATAAGCTCTTAAAGACCATGGCCGAAACAAAATCCATTATGGTGCCACTGGGTATGGAAGCGCCTGCTTTTAAGCTTCGGGATACCGTGTCAGATAAAGTGATGACCCTGCAGGATGTGAAGGGAAGCAAGGGCACGGTGGTGTTATTCATTTGCAATCACTGCCCGTACGTGAAATTGATCAACGAGTCTCTGGTTGCCTTGGCTCGTCAGTACCAGGAGAGAGGCGTAGGTTTTGTGGCCATCAGCTCAAATGACGCAACCCAATATCCGGACGATGGCCCAACGCATATGAAGGAAGTGGCGAAAAGGTTAAGCTACCCATTTCCATACCTGTACGACGAAACGCAGGAGGTGGCAAGGGCGTTTGATGCAGCATGCACTCCTGATATCTATTTATTTGACTCAGAGATGAACCTTGTCTATCGTGGACAGTTTGATGACGCTCGCCCGGGGAAGAATCTGCCGGTTACCGGCAAGGACCTGAGGAACGCACTGGATGCAATATTGAATGGCAAATCGGTGCCGTCAGATCAGCGCCCAAGCGTAGGCTGCAACATCAAGTGGAAGAAGGCCTGAGGCGACAGGGATTGCTTTCTCGGCTGATTTACATCATTCCAAATCGCAATCTGACCAGTCATATTTAGATGCGCTTGAAGCGTCCTTATGCTTCGCTGCATTCTTCTTCCGGCTTTCATGTTTTTGTCTATTCTGGCTCAATGTCAGGAGTTGTCTCTCCGGAAGGGATTTAGCCATTTCCACCGGATTACGGCTGTGATGGCTTATGATTTCATACCGGCAGCCGAGGGGATTGATACCCAGACGGGGATGTATGTCGTCCCGGTTTGGGGTTTGGGTTATGACTATTGGCTGACTCCGCACTTTGCCTTGGGTTTACATGGCGACATGGCCATCCAGAAATATGAAGTCAGGTTTGAAGAAAAGGTGATTACCCGATCGCATCCCATCAAGATAAGCCTGGCCGGAATGTACAAGATATCGAAGCACTGGGTTGTATTTGCGGGTGGCGGGAGAGAGTATGAGAAGAGCATCGACTTTTGGGTGGTGGCTTTTGGGGCAGAATACAATATCGAAATTGACCGGACCTGGGAAGTCAACTTCAACCTGGCCTACACAGGCAAGTTGGGCGCCTATGACAGTGCACTGTTCGGCATTGGGTTCAGCAAGAAGCTAGGCGAAAGAGACGAGTAGACCTATACATGTTTTCTTCACTCATGAGACGCTGCCACCACTTTTCCCATAGATCTCAAAACTATTTGCTCTTGCCGAACAACCTTATCTCCAAGAGGCCGTCTTTGTAAGTTAAATGCCAGATTTTTTGTTACCATTTGACGCCGTATCAGTATTCTCTAATATTTGCCGCATATGCTTAAGAATTACCTGAGTGTGCTTGTCAGAAATCTTCGAAAGAACCCGGTCTATTCTTTCATTAATATTTCGGGGTTGTCCATCGGGATTGCCTGCTCATTGCTCATTCTCTTATGGGTTTTTGACGAATTAAGCTATGACCGGTTCCATCCCAAGTCGGACCGGCTTTACCAGGTTTGGATCAATGCCTGGTTCGATGGCAAGATCAGTTCCTGGACCTCCGTACCCTTGCCCACCTACCAGGCCTTCAAAACGGTAGATCCGCATATCAAGAATACAGTAGTAACCGACTGGGGCGGAACCAGGCTGATGACGGCCGGGGAGAAGCGGATGAACAAGAAATCCTACTACGTCGGAGAAGAGTTCCTTACTATGTTCGAATTCCCGATGATTTCGGGAAATCCCGCAAAGGCGCTTGGTGATCCGGGTTCGATTGTTATTACTGAGTCCACGGCAAAGGCTTTGTTTGGAGATGCTGATCCTATGAATCAACTCATTCAGATTGATAATAAGGACATGCAGAAGGTGACGGGTGTGGTGAAGGATGTTCCGGGCAACTCGACATTTCAATTTGATTTTCTCTTGCCATGGAAGCTGAATGAGACGCGCGATTGGGTCAAGCGGGACCAAACCAATTGGGGAAATTACTCCTTTCAGGTTTTTGTGGAATTGGACAACCCTTCTTCCGAACAGCCTGTGGAAGCCACAATTGAAAATGTGCTGGAAAAGAACGGGCAGACAGATGTCAAAAGAATATTCTGGCTGCATCCGATGACGCGCTGGCGGCTATACAGCAATATTGAGAATGGAAAAGAAAACGGAGGCATGATCGATTACGTGCAGCTATTCACGGTCATTGCCGTTTTTATCCTTGTGATTGCCTGTATCAACTTCATGAACCTTGCGACCGCCCGCTCCGAGCGTCGTGCCAGGGAAGTAGGGATTCGTAAAAGTGTCGGGTCGAGACGACGCGAGATCATCTTTCAATTTCTGGGAGAGTCCCTCATCATAACCTCACTCGCGGCAGGTGTGGCATTGTTGCTGGCCGAGGGTTTGCTTCCATTTTACAACGAAATGGTCCAGAAGCAACTCAGGATTGATTTGACTGCACCGGCATTTTGGTTATTCATAGGAGGTCTGGTGTTTTTCACCGGCATTTTGGCCGGCAGTTATCCTGCATTCTATCTTTCTTCTTTCAGTCCGGTCAAAGTGCTGAAGGGAAAAGTTCAGGCTGGGCGTAATGCGAGCCTTCCGAGAAAAGTACTTGTTACGCTTCAATTCGGGTTCTCCATTCTTCTCATGATTGGCACAATGGTGGTTTACAAACAGATTCAATATGTGCAAAGCCGCCAACTGGGGTATAGTCAGCAAAATCTCATTACCATTGATTATACGGATCAGATAGAAAAGAACTATAGCATCATCAAGAAAGAACTCCTCAGGACGGGAGTAGTGGCTTCAGTAACGAAGTCCAACAGTCCTGTGACCGAAATATGGTCAAACAATTTCCTTGGATGGCCGGGCAAGCCCAAGGACCTGAAAGTCATGTTTGCCACCATTGCAACGGAGTATGACTATATCAAAACGATGGGGATTAAGATATTGGAGGGACGGGATTTCTCGGAAGAATTCAAGAGTGATTCAACAGGCATACTGGTCAACAAGGCCGGGGCGGATCTTATGCAGTTGAAGGATCCAATAGGGACGCAGTTGGATGTGTGGGATGATCCAAAAAACAAGCGCACCCTCATTGGCATTGTGGATAACGTGCTGATGGGTTCGCCTTTCAAGGCTGTGGGTCCAGCATTCTACATTTTTGAACCCAATTGGGTCAGTTCCGTGACCATTCGGCTCGAGCCTGGTCATGATCTCAAGGCTTCACTGGCCAAAGTGGAGGAGGTATTCAAGACTTACAATTCTGCCTATCCCTTCGAATTCACGTTCGTGGACCAACAGTTTGCCAGGAAGTTTACCACCATCCGGATGACCGGTGAGTTGGCAAATGTCTTCGCTTTTCTCGCCGTTCTTGTTACAGGTTTGGGACTGTTCGGACTTGCAGCCTTCACCGCAGAGCAGCGTACCAAAGAGATAGGAATCCGCAAGGTAATGGGGGCTTCGGTGACCAGTCTGATTGCACTCATGTCATCGGATTTCTCAAGGATGGTCATTCTTGCCTTTGGCATAACGGCACCATTGTCATGGTGGCTACTGACCTCTTACCTGGAACGGTATCCGTACCGTATTGACATTCCCTGGTGGGTTTTCCCTCTGACAGGTATCATTGCACTGTCTTTTGCTTTGCTGATTGTCAGTACACAGGCTCTTCGCGCAGCCCGCGCCAATCCGGCACAATCTCTGCGAACCGAGTAAACGCAAAAATTGACATAAGTCATTCGCCTGCCCATCCGGCATGTCTATATTGCCGCGTCAAAAAACAGTGTGCTATGGGTAATCGCATCATATTTTTGGTATGCCTGATTCTTGGAATGGCCCTTTCGCGGCAATTGGTGGCACAGGATTCCACCGCCTTCAAATCAAGACCCAACATTTTCAAAATCAATTTGAGTTCAAGGGCACTGTACAGCGACAGTTACATATTCTCTTATGAGCGTGTGCTCAAGCCGCATGAAACCCTGTCGGTTTCTGCGGGATATGTGACTTTCCCGGTTTTTACAGCTTTGGGTACCATAAAGGCCAGTTCCACATCGCAGTCGGGCTTCATGGCCGGTGCGGATTACCGTTTCTACTTGAAAAAAGAGAATAAGTATGCCGCCCCTCACGGGGTATTCATCGGCCCGTATGCCAGTTATTATGGATTCAGTAATGATCGCATCATTACTTCAGACCTGACAGGGGTTACCACACAAGGTAATCTTCACTCTGATATCTCCTTCACAAGTGTGGGTTTCCAGATAGGATACCAGTTTGTGTTGAACAACCGATGGGCATTTGACTTCATCTTTATGGGCCCTTCTGTTACTAACTATAACCTGAACCTCAAGCTGAACGGCAACTTCAACCTCGACGAACAAAGCGAGATTGTCCAGGATATCATCTCCAAATTCCCGCTATTGAACCAGATTCTGGATGCCAAGGAGGTCAATATCAACGGACGCACCAACACCTGGAAGGCGGGTTACCGTTACACCATTCATGTGGGGTATAAATTCGGAAGGAAGAAGTAAACATCTATTTCTTACATCGTTCGCTGGCTCCGACGAAATGTCGTTCTCCATTGGCAAACACTTTTTCATCATCGATGAATAACTCGATTGTGGCCGGTGGTGCCTTGGGGAAAGTAAGTGTAAGTTCGGCTCGTTGACCCGTGGTAACACTCCATGTACCTGTCTTGCTGCCTTGATATTCTTTTAGTTCTGTTTTGAGAAGCCCTTTCCGTTTAATGTTGGAATGGAAGGATCCATCGGCGCAGAAATGAACTTCATTCATACTGCGCTGTTTTTCCGCCGTGAAGTAGGTCATAAGAACCTTGTCGGTGAGAAATTCCTTCCAGTCGAACCCTTCATATAAGGAAACAATTCGGGGCTCGCCCAATGAAGAAGCATCCACGAAAGCCTGCAGCGCCTTTTTTACCGGCTCATATCTCTGCCGGTCGCTCAGCATCAGGAATGTGACGCACACACCATAGGTGCTGCACTTGGCTTCAGCATAAATCTTTCTATCAGCCTGATTGGTGCTGCCCGAGAGGAAACCTTCAACGCCCCAGGCCTCACCGCGTTGGGTGATCTGACCTTTAGCCTTCAGTTTGATGTTGCTACCCATGTCAGTACCTGTTGCCCAGCGCTGTTTGAGCTTGTCAACATTGTCTTCTGTATTGCCAAAGACATAAATCTCGCCCATCTCACCACTCATCGGAAGCATGAGGAATGCTTCGGTGTCACGCGGCAGGACGCCTTCCCATCCCTCGGGAATCTTGCTGGTGAATCCGAAATAAGGTGCCTGAATCGTTTCGCCAGGACCGTAGCGATGACCGGGCCTTAAGCGCTCCACCTTTTGTGAATAGCCCGATACAGTGACGATGATGCACGCGAGAAGTAAGAGATGTTTCATGGACTTAAAGATAGCTAATTTGAGTGTTGAGAATCAGATGCCGGGCCCTGAAGCCAGCGCCCGACACCCGATAATCAATTTGTGCATTATCGGCTTTCTCCCAACCTCACAAGCTTATCTGTATCCTGATTGATGGAAAGAATCAATACGCAGGTTGCGGTACAGAATACGGGGCTGGTGATGCAATGATGGCCATTCCAGCTTCCATCATCATTCTGGATATGCAACATACGACCGGAAATGTTTTCATACCATTTCTTCCACTCCTGATCCTTGCCGATGACCATACTCTCACCGGTCTGCAGATAACTGAGGAACTCCTCACCGCCATTGCTGCCGAATCCATTCATGACAGCATCTTCCTGTGCTTTGGCTTTGGCTGACTGGTACACCTCATAGGCGGTGGCATACTTCATCGCCTCATCCGGTGAAAATCCGATCTTTTCAAGATTCCGGGCGGTGGGTGCATCGTCTTTGCCCAGCTTCCCCGATTTCCTGGCATTTTCAATTTCCTCTTCCGCATGTCGTGCCTGTTTGGCGCTCGCACGCACGGAGCCTGTCACACTGTAGAGCATCACGCCTGCGCCCATGGCAGTGTTAACATCGCCGGTACGGGCGTTGTAGTTACTCTTCTGGAATTCCCGGGATTTATCCAGTGCTTTCTTGTCAACGGGAGCGCCTTGTGCTTGTGCAGACTCCAGCGCATTGGTGGCCAATGATGATTGAAGTACCCCTGCCCATCCTGAACCTGCGAAGCTTCCGTTGCTTTCCTGGAATCTCTGGATTTTGGAGACACAGATGTTGTTGGCTCTTTTTACTCTTTCTCTGAGTTGTGGATCATTACCGAGTTGCCCGTCGAGCATGTTGGAGAGAAACTGCGATGCGAGAATCACATCAATATTGGAACCCAGTTTAGTCTGGATCTGGGTGCCGGTAAGTTCCGTGATATTGGAAGCCTCCGAGGGTGAGTGTTCAATGGTTTCCAAAAGGTACCCCAGTGCTCTTTTCAACTGAGAGGCATATGGTCCGCTTTGAAGATTGCTGCCGCTTCTCAGGATAGCCATCGAAACCATGGCTGTAGTGGCTGGATCTGGCTGCACGGCGTGCGGATCCATTACATCCTGTCGACGATGTGTTCCCGCTCCCCAGCCTCCGTCCGGATGTTGGGCCTGCATAAGCCAAACCAAGCCGTGCTCCAATGAACGCATCACTTTGACGTCTGTAAAATATCGAAACGATGAGTCTGAAGACTCTTCCCCCATGAGGGTGCGGTAAACGCATCCTTTTGGAATTGACTTGTAGTTAGTCAAGACCTTTTCGGGCCCCCTGAATGACTGCAACGCAATGGCGCCTGCACCCACCAGGATGACCAGCGCAATTTTCAATGGTTTCATTTTCTTGGTGTTTTTGCCAATAGGATGCAGGTGGGAAGTGAATTCCATACAGACCGTCTGGGTTTTAATCCATCGATCACCCAAAAGGGGAGGGAGCGCGGTTGCGGGACGCAGGGGGTACAAGCGCGCAGAAGTGTTGCTTAGAGCCTGCCTTTGTTGAATTTCCTGCTGCAGTGCAACCTGAAGGCCTGAAATCGAGTCATAGTACGTAATACAAAAAGTCTATGCTGTCCAACTACCTCAAAATCCTGTTCAGGAACATCGTTCGTAACAAGGCTTTCACCTTCATCAACATTACCGGGTTGGCAGCGGGGCTCACCTGTGCGCTGCTGATTGGCTTGTATGTTTCTGATGAGTTGTCCTTTGAGAGCAACCAGAAAAATCTTGACCGGATATGTCTGGTCTACACCGAGGCAACTTGGGACGGTCAGACCGCCAGGTGGACCGGGGTTCCCAACCTTGTCGCTCCAACAGCTGCCAGAGAAATCCCTGAAGTGGAAAGAGCTGCCCGCTTATTTGCACACGATTTTGGCAACATCGCTTTTGTTTCAACCGACACCGTTAAATCCAGCGAGAAACTGCTGGCTTGGGCAGATCAGGATATTTTCAGTATTCTCACCTATGAGTTCATCAAGGGTAACCAGGAACAGGCTCTGGTAAGACCCAATACGGCGGTAATCAGCGAGACGGCAGCCATCAAATACTTTGGAACCACAGAAGTGTTGGGCAAGTCGATTGTAGTCGATAATACCGATCACCTGGAGATCACGGGAGTATTCAAAAACCCGCCTGCCACATCGAGATTCCAGAATCCGATCATCGCTTCATTCAACTCGCATTATTTTGCCAAAGACGCCAATTTGTCCTGGGGCAATGCGAGTTTTGAGACTTGGCTTTTGCTGAAGGAAGATGTTAAGCCGGCTGCGGTCGAGCAAAAACTGGTGGGCATGGTGGAGCGCAATATTGTAAAGGACGAGAGATGGTTTTCCCTTCACTTGATTCCGTTAAAGGATGTCTACCTGCGATCGGGCGATGTGCAGAGCTTCGGAACCCTTTTGGTGCCTAAGGGCGATATTCAGCAAGTCAGAATTCTGATTGGGCTTGCGCTGATCATAATTGTTGTTGCGGCGGTCAATTACATGAACCTCTCTACAGCACAATCGCAGAGAAGATTCAAGGAGATCGGGGTCACCAAAACAATGGGGGCGACCAGCCAGCAGTTGGCACGGAGATTTTACCTCGAGACTTTTGTATTTGTCGGGCTGGCCTTGTTGATAAGCGTATTGATATCACTGTCCTTCCTGCCATTCTTCAACACCCTTACCGGCAAGCAGTTGGCTATGGGTTTTCTCACCCATCCAATCTTTTGGGGAACTATCGTCATGATCTGGTTGCTGCTGAGCCTGCTCGCCGGTGTTTACCCGGCCCTATATCTGTCTTCATTTCTTCCGCAGCAGGTCCTGAAAGGAAGTTCTTCAGGTTCCGGTGGCAGCCCCATCCTGAGAAGAACTCTTGTTGTAGTACAATTCTCTGTATCGATTATCCTCATTATCAGCACAGCTGTTTTCTATGAGCAGTTGTCGTTTATCCGTCAGAAGAAACTGGGTTATAACCCCGAACAGGTAGTTGCAATTTTGACCAGCGGCGCTCAGAACAAAGAGCAGATCAGTACACTGAAATCCGAGCTTAGCCGCGTTCCGGGTGTACTGGGAAGTGTTCGATCCCAGGCGTTCCCGGGTGAAAGCGGAAGTGGTCGCATTCTGCCTCCCTTGAACGGCAATGGTGAAGGCAAGTCGTTGATGACGGTCAGGACTTCAGGCGAGGTCCTGGGAGTGCTGGGGATAAAACTGCTGGCAGGAAGGTCACTGCCCGAGGTAAAAGCGCAGGGTGATACTACGATCCAGGTGGTGTTAAACAAGACAGCTGCCGATTTTCTTGGCAAATCCCCGGATGACCTCGTGGGAATGAAGCTCAAGGTGAATGGATTCGGACCTCCCGTTGAAGTGGCAGGGGTTATGGAAGATTTTCATTTCAGTTCGCTGCACGACCCGATCGGCGCTTATTGTTTTCACAATGCGCCCACAGAATCTTACAACTATCTGCTGGTGAAACTGGACACCCGGACGCTTCAGGAAACCATGCGCCAGCTTGAGAAGACTTATTCTGCTGTAATTCCTACCACGTTTGAATATACGTTCCTTGATCAGCGCCTGGCAGTAATCTACCATAAGGAAGAACAGATGGCACAGGTGATCATGCTGTTCTCGGGTTTGGCCATTATAATCGCGTGTTTGGGATTGTATGCGCTGGCTGCCTACACCACGGAGCAAAGAACGCGGGAAATAGGAATCCGGAAAGTAATGGGTGCATCGGTATCACAACTGTCCTCCATGCTGAGTATGGAATTCGTTCGCCTCGTTGTCATTTCCTTTGTGATTGCATCACCGGCCGCATGGTACCTAATGAGCCGGTGGCTGGAAGGATTTGCCTACAGGGTTAACATCAATGTGCTCGTAGTGGGTGCTTCCGGGTTGCTGGCAGTCGTGATTGCATGGTTTACGGTAAGCCTCGAATCTTTCAAGGCGGCCCGGTCCAACCCGGTGCAGTCTCTCAGGAGGGAATAAATCTGATTGGGAAGTAGGGGAAGACAGGGTATAAGGTGTCATTTCAATGTTAAATCACACTTTATGAAAAGCCCCATGTTTCTCTTCCTTGTACTTTTCTATACCAGCGCAGCCGGCAAGCCCCTTGGGACGACAGATTCTCTGTCGGTGAAAGAATTTGACAAAGTAATGGTGTCGAACCGCATCAACGCGGTGCTGATCCATGGGGCAAAGCCTGCTGTCAAATTGGTCTGTACCAATGTCTCACCCGACAAGGTGAATGTTATAGTAAGCAATGGCACGCTGAAGATTTATCTTGAGCATGCCCGCTGGACGGAAAAGAATCAATACCTGGATGATGATGGTTATGACCATTCAGTCCCCATGTACAGAGGCGTAACCGTTACGGCTTATATCACCTATACTGAGCTGAATGAAATTGAAATCCGAGGCCATCAGACCGTTTCATTTGAGGGAGGACTCAAGACTGACGAATTGAAAGTCAAGTCTTATGGGGAGGCCGACATCACCATTCCGTCATTGAATGCGGACAAGATGGAAGTGGTCTTATATGGCACCAATCACCTTGAGATCGATGGCGGCAAAGTGACGTCACAGAAATTCAGACTGATGGGCACCAACGAAGTGGAGGCGTCCAAATTGTCGGCCGAGGAAGTGACTTCCACTATTTACGGCGACAGCAAGCTAAGGGTCAATGCATCATCGGAATTGTCACTTACCGCCATAGGAGAACCGACCGTAGTGTGGTCAGGCACTGCGCACCTGCATCGTGGCCTTATACTGGGCCAGCCTACTATTCGTACAACCGGGAAGTGACTATAGGTAGTTCTGTTTCTTTTGCTGCAATGTCATAAGTATTTCTCTTGCCTTCATTTGATCTTCACTATTGAAGTGACCAACGGCTGGGTCGCTCATCTACAGGATGGAATTCATCCGGATGATGTGTTGTTGATACGGGAATTTGATATTTTGTATGGAATCGTTCCATAGACAGACGTTGCCATGCAAATACTTTCCCATCAAACCCATCATGCCGAAGAGGCGATATCCAGAACGTTGCTGAAGACGGTCACTTACCGTGTCTTTATTCTTATCCTGGATTTTATTACGGTGTATCTGTTTACCGGTAAAGCCGAACTGGCGTTGGGGTTTATGGTGGTCAGCAACATCTACACCACCATCGGTTATTTTCTCCATGAGCGCTTTTGGGATCGGATCAAATGGGGGAAGAAGATTTTCAAACATGATTAAGGAACAGCAAAAAATTCCGAGAATGACGGTTATAACGATTGCAGGGCTGCTGGCCCTTGGATTAGCTGCTGGTTATTTCAGCGGGCTTGTGGGGATTGGTGGTGGTGTCATTATCGTTCCTGCTCTGGTGCTGATGTTCGGGTTTACTCAATACGCGGCCCAGGGCACTACCCTGGCGCTGTTGGTACCACCCGTGGGAATTCTGGCCGTATGGAAATATTTTCAGGATGGATATGTCGACATAAGGACTGCCGCAATTATCTGCGTTGGTTTTGTGCTGGGGGGATACCTTGGTGGAACTACGGCGGTGTCAATTCCCCAGGAAACTCTTCGAAAAGTTTTTGGCGGCCTGCTGATCGTGCTGGGCATCAGAATGTTCTTCAAGGCCTGATGTTTTCCCGCCTGGACCAGGGCGGGTCTTAATCAGATTACCTTTCTGGCCTTTGGGCTTTGCCTTGCCGGAGAAAATGTGAGCTATCTGTGCTTTTTCCGGGTTCTGTCCGTGGTTTTCCGTGCTCCACTCGTGCTCCACCCGTACTTTCCCATGCTTTGTCCGTACTTACCAACCCTTTGCCTATACCTTGCCTATACTTTCCCTATCCCTGGCAATACTTTCCCTATCCTTGGCAATACTTTCCCTATCCTTGGCAATACTTTCCCTATCCTTGGCAATACTTTCCCTATCCCATGCCTATCCCTGTCAATCCCTAAGCAATGCCAAATCCATGCTTATCAATAGGGTATGGATTTGCTGATTGGGTGATTTGGCGATTTGTTGATTTAGGGCAGTCCGTCCCGGTATGGATTCATCAGCTGATTGAAGGGGCTATTTCTGTCAATCCATACACCGACGCCTCGAGATACTTCGAAATTGGATATTGGATATTCTTTATTCAACTTTATTCAACATTCAATTTTCGGAAAATAATGTCACCACTTCGTGGTTCTGTCTCAACATCGAATATCGCGTGCTATAATAATTTCATCCCTGCGGGATTGGTCTTAGTCCCGCCTCTGCGTAGGATCATCTGATGACTGAAGAGGCTATGTCTACATATCCTGACACTGGCAACTCGAGATACTTCAAAATTGAACATTGGACATTCTATATTCAAGATTCAATTTTAGGTGAATAATGTCACCACTTCGTGGTTCTGCTGCCATACCGAATATCGCGTGCTATAATAATTTCATCCCTGCGGGATTGGACTTAGTCCCGCCTCTTCGTGAGATCATCTGATGACTGAAGGGGCTATGTCTACATATCCTGACACTGGCAACTCGGGATACTTCGAAATTGGACATTGGATATTCTTTGTTCAACATTCAATTTTCGGAAAATAATGTCACCACTTCGTGGTTCTGCCGTAATATCGAATATCGCGTGCTATAATAATTTCATCCC
>JAFEAM010000015.1 GCA_018266395.1 Bacteroidota bacterium
GTTTTTAACATAGAAGGGGTGACATCATCTAGCCCGGGCTATTCTGTCAGCGCGCTTGTCAACTACGACTCTTTGCATTCTTCCTGACAGCCTTAACCTCCTTTGTAATCTCGGCCATGGTCATGCTTGAAAGTCCATACCTCTCAGCCAACTCGACACACCTATTTAAAGCCTGTCTTGTTAGTTCCTTGCTTACGAGGTCTACAAACTCCGAGAATGCAATTTTATCTTTCTTGATACCGAATTTTTCCAACTCCACGTCAGATATTGAAATATTTAGTGTTCTCATCTGTTTGAACTTTGCTACTCAAATTTAACGGATTCCACATCAATTCGTTTTAGAGGTCCTAAAAGCAAAACGGATAAAAATCAACCTGGAAATCCTGGAGGGGCGCTTCGCGCGGAGGGAAATTTTAATGCACGCACCTGGCCGGTAGGCAGGAGATAGTAGATTTCACGCAGAGGCGCTGAGCTCGCAGAGGAGCGCTTCGCGCCGGGGAAATGCTATTCGCGCTAAGGCGCAAAGCACGCAAGGTTTTTGATGAACGAAATATTCACATGAATACCTGGAATCCCGAAGCCTGTATGTTTATGGCAACGTGTTTCGATTTATAGCAGAACCCCGAAGGAGTGACATCGCCGAGCCTGGGCTATTTTTTCAAGGCGCTTCGCGCGGAGGCAAGTTTATTTCGCGCAAAGGCGCAAGGCTCGCAAAGAAGATTCTTTAGGGTGCAGGAGATAGTAACTTTCACGCAGAGGCGCTGAGCTCGGAGAGGGGCGCTTCGCGCCGGGGAAATGCTATTCGCGCAAAGGCAAAGCACGCAAGGTTTTTGATGAACGAAATATTCACATGAATACCTGGAATCCCGAAGGGATGGTAGGATTATAGCAAGAGTCATTCGAAATGGTAGTTGAACCCTGAAGGGGTGGCATAACTGAAGCACGCGTAAAGAGCATGACATCTATCGAGCTTGCTTAAAATAAAACCGACAGTATTCAATTAAGCTTTCTCCGCGAGCTTTGCGCCTTAGCGCGCCCATCTACTCCCTCAATTCAATCTGGCGCCTTTCCCTCCTCGTCCTCACTAACCCATAAATCACAAACCCCGCTCCCACCAACACAAACGGAATACTCAGTAGTTGCCCCATGTCCAGCGGCATTTGTTCTTCAAAGGCGACCTGTCTCTCCTTGAGGAATTCAATGAAGAACCGGGCGATGAAGATCAACGCGATGCATAATCCGAAGAAGAACCCGTTTCGCAGGTTGGGGCGGTTCGTTTTGTACAGGTAGAGGATAAAAAAGAAAATCAACAGGTAGGCCAACGCTTCATAGAGCTGGGCAGGGTGTCTCGGCAGACTATCCTCACGTTCAAAAACAAATGCCCAGGGGACATCGGTTGGAAACCCTATGATTTCTGAATTCATCAGGTTGCCGAGCCGGATGAAGCAACTGCCCAGCGGGGCAACCACAGCGATCAGGTCGACGGTGTTCAATATCGACTCCCCTGTTTTCCTTGAATAAAGTATCAGCGCTAAAATCAAACCTGCCGCGCCGCCGTGGCTTGCCAGGCCCTGGTATCCTGTGAACTTGTATTCGCCGCTCTCCGTCACCTGGATGGGCAGGATCATTTCCAGCGGGTGACTGAAATAATACGACGGATCATAAAACAGGCAATGGCCCAACCTTGCTCCTACAAAGATCCCCACCACACCGTACAGGGTGAGTGTTTCCAGTTTGTCCAGCGAGATGTTCTCATTCCTGAAGACCCATTTCAGAATATACACGCAGAGCATAATGCCGCCGGCAAACAAGACCCCATAATACCTCAACGAGAACCCCATGATGTTGATGATCTCGGGGTTGATGTTCCAATGAATGAAATCGATGTTCACTTTTTGTAAAGATTTGGTACAGGATTTAGCCTAGCCTTCAAAGGTTGGCTTTATTCAAGCGGCACAACATCGTCGTTGTTGGCTTAAAAACCAAAAAGGTTATATGATATGCAGCGCTATCTCTTCCTGGTCGTTTTCCGGGGCTTCATAACAAAAGGTGCTCCGGGTGCCAACACATGAATTCGTTCAGGATTTACAGCCAGTTTTTTCAGCCGCTTAGGGTCGCCATTGAATGGAGAAAAGTTCGGCGCGTCTACAAATCCCCAATGACTGAGTAAGACTGTTGCCTGGGGATACGCGTTTATGATTTTTGCAGAACCTTCCAGACCGGCGTGCCAAACGCTGTCTTCGGAATAGAATAAGAGAATAACATCAGGTGCAGGCATGTGCAATTGCTCCGTTATCAGGCGTGAGTCTCCCGGTGCCCAGATCGAACCGTCCGGTGTATCAAACCAGAAACCACATGCGTCCTCAGGTTTAAAGAAACGCTTGCTTGCTCCGGGGTAAGCATTTTGCCAGGCATGGTCGGCAGGTGTCAGTTTCACCTTTATGTTTGCAAACTGGAAGCTTTCGCCGATGCCGTGTCCAAAGGAATGCAAACCGTCATTCTTCATTAATGAATCCACATAGACCGTGGAATGGTATTCCTTTGTGACCGGTGATAAATCCTTGAATGTTTCGACGCTGTAGTGGTCGTTATCACTGTGGGTAGCGAAAATGGCATCCACATGCGGAACCTCTTTTGGTGTAATGGGAAAGTTCATCAGAAGAGGCATATCATAGCCCTCCAGCAGTGGATCAATCATAAAGGTTGTCCCGCGGCTGTTTACGAGGAACCCAGCCATACCCAGCCACCGGATCGTAGTTTCTTTCGACGGCTGAAATGCCTCAGGACCGAAGAGCAGTGTTTTGGGCGCCTTCGCCTGTTCAAGTTTTTTTGGAGTGCTGTCGGCACCTGATTGAGCCAGGACAACGACAGCTGAAATGAAAAATGCAATGGTTATGAAACCTGCTCTCATATTTTCTTCGTTAGGGTAGCGATCCGTATCTGCTTTAACCGGAACAAAGTTAGCCCGGAGTTTGCATTCTGTCATTTAATCTGCCATCCTATCTCTTGCGGAGGGAAATTTTATTGCGTGCTAAGGCGCAAGGCTCGCAAAGAAGATATTTAAGGTGCAGGAGACCGTAAATTTCACGCAGAGGCGCTGAGTTCGCAGAGGGCGCTTCGCGCCGGGGAAATGTTTTTCACGTCGCCCTTGTTGGTTCCTCGCCCTTGTTGGTTTCTAGAACCAACAAGCCTGCTGCACCATCAAGTCGCACGCACTCATAACCCATATAGATGATGAACCCACTAGTTTGCTCTTTCCTCCTATAATTCATTAATTAACCTGGCAATCAGATGATATGAGACACATTGGATTCCTGTTCCTCGTTCTGACTTGCAATACATGTCTTGCCCAGCCCCTCGTCAAGGACATTGTGCTCATCAATGTGGGGAATACAAATTACAAAAAGACTGCAAAGGAGCTATCCATAATTAATTCTCTGAATCCGAAAGTGATAGCCATTGATATCGCATTCACAACCCAGAGGAATCAAAAACACAATCAAATTCTTGTTGAGGCACTTTGGAAGTGCCAGAATCTTGTCATGGCTACTAAAGTCTATTCAACAGGAGAAAATCAAGTTTCCCATTGCACTCCTAAGCAGCTTAAAGTTCTTTCCCTCCCATGCAAAGACTGGCTTTGTAAGTGAGAAGGGAGAAAATGGATGGCCGCAAACCAAGAGGTTCAACACCTATCAAAAGGAAGCCTTTACTGATCAAATCGAGTATCACTTTTCAGTCAGTACAGCAATGTGCTATGACAGCATCAGGGCGGCTCGTTTCGTGGAGAACCAGCCCAAAGAAGTTAACATTGACTACAGGAATGGCAGGAGGTTTGCGAAGTTCAGCGCCAGGGAAGTTTTGCGGGGAAGAGTTTCCAAAGAGGACATCGAGGGCAAAATAGTGATGTTCGGTTTCCTGGGCCCAGGTGACATTGACAAGTTCTTCACCTCTTTAAACAGCGACCCAGGGCACCCTGATATGTACGGAGTAGAGATTCTGGCCAATATTGTTGCCCAGGTTCTTGAGGGCAACTGATTGAGGATGATCAGTCAATAATTTCCAAACAACTTAGTTCCATTACCTAGCAAAGTAATTTCACGAAGCAACGCGCATTCTATGCTCACGTTCAGCTGCAAAAGAAAGGCAGGCAGTTATGTGCACTTCCTTTAATTCAGGGAAGTCCTTGATGATGTCATTTTTGGTCATCCCGTTGGCGAGCCAATTGAGGATATCGTAAACTGAAATCCTCGTTCCCTTTATACAAGGTCTTCCGAATCGCTTTTCGGGAGTAATTTCAATGTATTGGCTAAAATCCATGAACCAAAATTAGTGTTTATTTTATTAGTGTCCATGTTGTGATAGGGCCTGCTTTTTTCATTAATTAACCGTCAATCACAGGATATGAGACACATTGGATTCCTGCTGCTAGTTATCTCTTGCACTGCCTGTTTTGCCCAGGACGAGCAATCCAAACTCTCTGACACCTCCTCCATCAACATTGTAGAAATCCTGGGGACGTGGAGCAACGTGAGGAATTCAGCGGAGAAATTAAATGGACTAAAGACCGGTATTGGTCAGGTTTCGGATAACAAGAAGATCACGATTCCTGTTCAGGGCGAATCCATAACTGGCTTCATTCGACTTGATCCCGATGGCAATTTCATAGATGTGAAGAATCCAAATTCAAAGTGGAAAATCACAAACAACACCATCGTCGTCACAAATCAATTCGGGCAGGACATCAACCTGTTCCTGAGCAAAAGAGACTCCATCCGGACTTACTTCCTTACTTATAAGGGAGAAGTATTTGAAAAGAAGTACTGACGGTCAATCCACTGTTCTGCAGCGGACGTCATGCTGGTTGAAGGGCTGTATTTACTTCCCCTTTTGTTTGAATCCGATCTTGCGCATGGGCTCTGCCGGTGGGTTTAACAATTCCTTCAAATACTTGAACACCACTTTGAAATTTTCGTCATGGTTGCTCATTTGTCGCTCCAGTTCTTCAAGCTTAAGTAATATGTTTTTGTTGGTGAGCAACATTTCACGCATCTGCGTAAATATTCTAACAATTTGCACGTTTACTTCAATGGCCCTTTCGCTGTTCAATACACTGGCCAACATCACCGCACCGTGTTCGGTAAAAACATACGGAAGGGTCGGTGAGTATTTTAGTCTATTTAAGTGTATATGGCTTTTGATCAGTTCTTCCTTTTCTGCCTGGTTCAATTGGAACATGAAGTCCTCCGGGAAGCGTTTTAAATTTCGTTTCACTTGCTCATTCAATCTTTTGGTCGGTACTGCGTAAAGCTCAGCCAGGTCGGAGTCGATCATCACTTTCTTTCCCCTGATCATAAATATTTTGTTGATCACTACCTCATCGGGAATGGACACTTCTGCTTTTTTCTTATTCATAGTCAGGTTTGTCTAGGTGGTCGCAAAATGCGACCACCTCTTTGTTTAATTCTATTCTCATTAGCGGAGCCAGTCAGCCGGAATAACTTCCACCCATGGTGTGGTTAACCAATGTGGCGTTGATCCCATATACGAGTACTAAATCGTTCCACGCGTCAAATGGAGCTAATCTGTTAGACTTTTGGGCTTCCCATGTGAAATGATAAGGAAAACCGGAATGTGAACTGTCTGGATATTCTTGGCTTGATAATGCGTAGTTTTTTTTGGTTCTGCCTGGAAGGTAGTCAGGATGAACCAACAGGTACCGTGGTCAGCAGTCAACCTTATTCAGGCATAGACACGGGGCTAACCTTGAACTCTGAACCCCGAGAATGAATGTCGGGGCTAACCTTGAACCTGAATTTTTAACTACTTCCCGTCACTATTCCAGCAATCCCTAAACAACTTCCACTGGCCGTTCTCCTGTTTCCACAGCACGATGTATTTTCCGTGATCCAGTTGGGTACCGCTGCCATCGAATAGGGACCAGGAGCCTTCCTCGCCGAGCAGGTCCTGGTTGCCCCAGACATCCACGGTGTTTAATCTAAAATCCATGCCGCCATTAGCCATCATGCCGTGAGCAAAATGCTGGATGTTCTCCTTCGCAACGGCCGGAAAACCCGGAGCCATGATCTTGGCGCCTGCAGCGTACATGTTGGCCATCCCCACAGAATCGCCTTTCATGATGTGATCCATCATCATCTTGTTTCCTTCTTCGACAGCCTTTCGGGCTGCAACGAGATCAAAATTATTTTGGGCGCCCTGATTGCAGGCGGACATCAACACGATGCCGGCAATGGCCAGAAAAGAAGACCAGTACTTCATGGTTTTCATAGGATTTGGGGTTAGATGTAAAGGGACTGAAGAAATAATATACTCACTTGCAAGGAGTTCTCTAAGAACTATCCTTGAATTCTGACTCCCGGGTAGGAAAGTACTTGCAAACACCTTGCCGCAAAGGCCCTGCTAATTCTTTCTACTTATCTAAGATTAAAGAAGTGTGTGCGGTTTGATAGTGCGTGGGCTTGTCGGCTCGAAAAACCAACAAGGGCGGAGTGCGTGCTATTTGAAGGGGGAGGGCCAACGTCGGCGAAAATTCCCACTACATGTCACAGGTAGTAGGAATGTACCCAATTAGGAATGTCTACTTCAAGATCTCTAAGACCATAAATAAACTGCCTAATCATTCTTTTGGTCTCAGTCAACCTTTCCAGATTTTCCTCTGTTCTCGTGTTCACATACTGATGATCAGCCTGAACAAACAGTATGCGGAGATGAGCTAAATGAATTAATTCCTCTTGGCTTATACAATTAATCATTAGAACAAAGTTAAGAAATAAATTGCGGCTGCCCTATCATAAAGAATCAGTCCATTGACTATTGCGAGCCGCTCTTGCAAATCTCCAAAAACCAGTAACTTTAGTTATGCCCCTACAACATGACTAGGCCAAAGAAAATGTTTTGGACGTTCATATTAGTCGCCTCAATATTTGGAGGAATCTGGTCTTTGGTAGTTTCTTATGCTTCAGGGACAATGATTCGTTTTGACGGAGACTATTACAAGCTAGGGGCCATCATCGGTCTTATTTTAGGCAGAGTTATGGGTGGGACAGTGCTTTTTGCAGGATGTAGTTTGCCTATTCCTCTACTATCCACTTTAATCATGAAGCTTGTTGGCAAGGAAAAGAAGTGGCATTGGGGTTTGTTCTATTTCTTGTCCTATACGATTCTTGGTGTCGTTACGTTTTATTTCTTTCGTCAAGCCTACCTCAACCACTTCGTATAATACTATTGAACAAGAATTTTTTTCATAAGCCCACACTGCCATGTTAATCAGTGCGGCTTGATAATGGGAGCCTATTGGTTCGAAAAACCGAGGGCGGGAAGGCAATGTATGTATGACAAATCCTTATCGTCCAAGTTTAATTGTTTGCTGGTCGTAGTCTAATTCAATTTTTCCAAAACGCTTTAATGCGCTCAAGCCGAACAAAAGAGGCGAATTGATATTGTGCAAAACTGTTGCCTCTACATCATTGATCTCAAATTGACCTAACTTAATGGATCTTAAAATAACCTTTGTTCCTTCAGCGATCTGGCCGTTTGCAATTCTGTATTTTTCTACACCTTTGATATCTGTTTCTGCGAGATAGCCATTTTTAAGCATAAATAGAGCTTCAGTTAGCGATATTGAAACTTCGCTGGCTCCGGTGTCTATGATAAATGAAAGTGAAAGGCCATTAATTTTGCACGGAACCTTATATACCCCATTCTCCTTGGACATTTTGATTGTCTGAGTTGATCCAGGGCTTGCAGATATAACTTCCGAATCACTGTTTGCTTTGAAGATATCATCCTCAATATTCCAAATATGAACATTGCCCTGTAAGTTTGATTCTGTCTGACTATTCTTTGTCTCTATGCGTGCGCCGCTTGTACTTGCCGATGCGAGATACTGACCGTTCGGTGAAAACATAAGGTTGGACACTTTAAGGTCATCGCTTAAACTGAGTTCTGTGACTAACTTCCCGCTGAAAGTCTCCCATACGAATATTTTCTGCTGCGAGCCAGCAGCCACTAGATCCCCGCTATTCGAAAGTGCAATTATAGGCCCAAATTGCCCAATTAATGTGTGTGGTATGTTATTAACCATCAGAGCTCTATTAATGTCCCAAATTTGTATTGCTTGATCTTTTGAAGTCGCGAGGTATGTCAAGTCACTTGTTACACTTGGTAGCTGGTTGTATGGGTAGTCAATTTGTTCTAGGCTTTTTATCAGAACATTTTCACGTATACTCCAAAGTTGCATGATTCTCCCAAAACTCTCAGCTAACAGTTTTTCACCGTCAAAGGAAAATCCTACGAATGCTCGGCCGGGAAAAGTATTAATAAGTCCAAGGTTTGATGCATCCAATACTTTGATTGTATTTCCTTCGCCTTTTAGAGCCAAATATTTCCCATTAGGTGAAAACGCCAGAAAGTCTTCCCACTTACCAGCATTGCTGCCTAGCAAATTACCTTGCGAGATATCCCAATACTGTAATGTATGATCCTGACCTTCAAAGATTAGAGTTCTATTGTCAGGGAGTATAGCTAAAGGTGAGCAGCTATAATCCTTTGCAGCCAGAAATTCCGTTGTTTTCCTGCCCAAATCAGCTATAATCAAGTAATGTGATCTATAGCTATAATCATTAGGGTCACAACTTCCACTTATAAGGCGTTTACCGTCCGGAGAAAACGAAAATGCCACAATCCTACTTGTGTGCCCATAGCTCTGTAACAATTGACCCTTAACAATTGGCGTTGTCAATAGTATCAAAAACGTCAAGCTAATAATAATGATTCCTCTCATTGTGTAATATCTAGGTACTCAAGGTAACTGTTGGCAACTTCTCAGTGGTCACCTTCTATTCAGTCTTCCGAGAATCTTCAGTTTGTCAAAGTAGTCAGGCCAATTCTTCGGGTTTGAAGAAGGGTTTGTACGGTCGTTGTAAAAAAACACTCGCTCAATTTTTCCCTTGTTGTCAAGTTTGACTGCATCTTTGTCGTGTGCTAATTTCCTTAATTTAGATTCGGTCAGTCCGATGTACTTGGTGTAAATTGGGTTGTCACCATAAACATTGTCCTCATAAATACTTTTTTGATGCTTAATGGAGTTCCAACCAATTGGTAAATATTCTCTATTAAAGGCGAACCATTCACCTTTCTTATTTCTCGAAATTCCATACGGCATGTTGATCCTGAAAAAATTCGAAAGTCCCATATGTCAGGCATGTTTTATTTCAGATGTTTAAAGGAATTGAATAACCAATATCTTCTTGATTTTCGCTCAGTTTAATTCAGCTATTAATTTTTCACAGCCTCTGATTAAATCTTCAATCTCATCAGGCTTAGGTTCTCTTTCTTTTGAATGCACACTCATATTTCTTATGTCTCCAAGTCGTTGAATGAGTCTCCATGTTGGTAGGTCAATTAATTCTTTTGACTTCAAAGCTTCATTAAAGTCTGAGATGGTTGGATTTGCCTTGGTTAATTTTATCTTGTGGTTAGTGCATACAGTTTTAAGATGTCCTTCAAGTGTAATCCCCGCTAATGCTCCAGCAACTCGAATATGTTTCTTTTTTAATGCATCCTTGGCAGTTTCAAGTTCGCTTTCATAAAGTTCTGACTGAAGTATCCCAACGATGTTTGCAATTTTTGAATCGAAAACTTTCAAGCATGAATTCAAAATCTCTAATTGTTGGTCAAATTTTGTCAAAAAGGCTGCCGCTCTATTTACTTCACTTCCATAACCTCGAGATACTTTCAAACCTATTAGGTAGTCAGAGATTGAATATGTTAGATAAGTTATGTCTTTGCTTCTCTTTTCGTCATGATACAATCTTTTGAACTCATCAATTCTGTCAGGTAGTAGTTGTTTGATAACGAGCATCGCTTCACTGTACCACCTCTGATACGAGGCTTGAACTGTATGGAACGATTTGAGAAAATCAGTATATTCCTTACTTTCCTTAAACTGTTTTACATTTTTCTTGTCCAATTTGTCCTCTGTCAGGGCCGCATGATAATAAAGTGTCCTACCTCGAGTTTGCAAGTCTCGAATTTGTTCCTTCATTGTATCTTTTGAATTACTCATCGTGTCCGAATGCATATGGCAGCCAACCTGTATATACGACGTTTATGTTCGATATTCCTTGTTGTCTCAGTAAATTTACGCAGTCATTAATCTGATTCAATAGGCCTTTTACCAGCGTTTTGCTACTCGTCAGCCACCTGGCCTGAACCCTGAGCTCATCCGGCAGACACTTTTCACAGTCACGCATTACTATTAAGGAGTAGTGCCAGTACGCTTTGTAAGGATTCCGTAAGGTTCGTACATGGATTCTATAAGGATAGCATAAGGAATCTGGCCGGATGCATAAGCTCGTTTGCCGGATACGTAAGGATGTTTGCCGGATGGATATGGATGAGGGAGGGGAATATGAGGTCATTAAAGGTCACTTGAGGTCGTTAGGGGTCATCTGGGGACAGCGTGTCAGACGGCCGCCACACCTTTGACCCAAGCACAGCGGAAAAGGCGCTCACCTGGACATCCCAGGCAAGAAGAGCCGGCCGGCCGTGTGAAACCAAAACAAAAATGTGTATGAGTAAATTATTTGATCAGACCAATCTCGGCGGTGTGCTGGGAGAAAGTGTAACCATCCGCAAACTGAGCAACCGGGTTGTGGTGACGAACCGGCCTGTTCGCAAGCGCGGCGAGCCGTCCGAAAAGACGGCCGAGTACCAGAAGAAGTTCCGCGAGGCCACGCAGTATGCCAACATGCAGATGGAACGGGAGGAGTCCCGTGCCCTCTATGCACGTGGCGCCGACAAGCAACGGAGAATCTCGCCCTTCATCGTGGCGCTCAGGGACTACATCAAGCCACCTGAAGTGACGTCCATCGACACCAGCGATTTCTACGGAAGGGCCGGCGACGTGATCCTCGTCAAAGCCACCGACGACTTCATGGTGACGAAGGTGAAAGTGACCATCCGCAACCAGGCGGGCGAACTCATCGAAGAAGGCGAAGCGGTCGCCTCCTCCGACCTGGTCAACACGTGGGTCTTCCGGACAAGTGTGGCGATCAAGTCGCTAGCAGGCACGAGAATCAGAGCGATTGCCTACGATCGGCCGGGGAATAAGGGAAGTGGGGAGGCTGTGATGGAGGGGTAGGTTGGTGAGAGGTGAGAGGTAAGTGGTGAGAGGTAAGTGGTGAGAGGTAAGTGGTGAGAGGTGAAAGGTAAGAGGTAAGTGGTGAGTAGTTGGCGACTACTTGCTGCTCCCTCTTGCTGAATTTTGAAATGAATAGGTTCACGCAGAGGCGCAGAGCACGCGGAGATTATTGAAATTAAAGGGTGGTCTGTTCTAGTAATGAAGCATGATTGGACACCAAATGAAGTAAGGCCACTTATTTTAAAATGCATTACTCTGCGCCCTCTGCGCCTCTGCGTGAAATACATTAAATACAGAAAATTAGGCTCACGCAGAGGCGCAGAGCTCGCGGAGATTATTGAAATTAAAAGGGTGGTCTGTTATTGTAATGAAGTGAAGCATAATTGGACACCATATGAAGCAAGGCTAGCTATTTCAAAATGCATTTCTCTGCGCTCTCTGCGCCTCTGCGTGAAATATTCAATTCCTCACTACCTTCACTTCCCCAAACCCAATCCCCATGAAAAAGTCCCTCCTCTCCCTTCTGGCCGTCATTCTTCTGGTGGTCACCTCCTGCGGGCCGAAGAAATCTGACAACAAGGCAACGTACGGCGAAGCCACTCAACAGCTGGTGGCGCTGGTGGAACAAAACCCGGAGCTGAAGGCCAACCTCCAGAAATCCATCGAGCAGGCCAAACAGATCAACCCCGACACGGCGACCAATCGCGCACAGACACTGGAAGACTACTACGCTTCCTTCTCCCGGATGGAGACTTCCATGCCATGGATGGTGCTGAAGAAAGAGAAGGTCAATGTATTCGACGATATCATGCAGGGATTCTGCTCCATATACTTCATCATCGATCAGCCTCTCCCCGAACTGGAAGGCAAAGGTTTCCGCAACACGCTCCAGTATGTTCAACCTTTCTCGGGATGGATGACGCAGTTCAACAAGTCGTGGGGGAAATACCTCGACACGGAAGCCTCCTGGAACGAGAGCTACTACCAGCTCGTCCTCGCCGACCCGATGTTCGGACTGCAGAATGGATGGTATGAAGATCCGTCCCACTGGAAGACGTTCAACCAGTTCTTCGCCCGTCACCTCAGCTCGCCGGCAGCGCGTCCCATCGCCTCTCCTGAAGATGACGCCGTGGTGGCCTCTTTCGCCGACTCCGAACCGCAAGGCGTGTGGGCGGTCGATGGCAGCTCCAACCTGGTGGAAGAGGCTGCGGTAAAGTCAGCCACTGTAAAATCTGTCAGCGACCTCCTCGGCAACGACAATCCCTACAAGGATGCATTTGCCAACGGCACGTTCATGCACTCCTTCCTCAACGTGAACGACTACCACCGCTATCACTTCTCACTGGGCGGCACGGTCAAGGATGCGCGCATCATCAACGGCATAAACCCCAGCGGCGGAATTTTGCAATGGCACCCTGATCAGAAAAGATATTCCTTCACGCCTTCCTCCGTGGGATGGCAGATGCTGGAGACCCGCGGCGTGGTCATCCTCGAAACTGAAAAGTACGGCCTCGTGGCATTAGTGCCTATCGGCATGGCGGTAGTAGGCTCTGTCAACTTTGAAGCGAGCGTCAAGCCCGGCGCCGTGGTGAAGAAGGGCGACCCGCTCGGATGGTTCGCCTTCGGCGGCTCCGACTTCATCCTCGTGTTCCAGGACAAAGTGAAGTTCGAGCTACAGGCTGCTAAAAACGAGAGTGGAAGTGGGTATAAGCATATGTTGATGGGAGAGCGACTAGGGGTGGTGAGTGGTGGGAAGGTAAGTGGTAAGAGGTGAGTGGTGAGAGGTAAGAGGTAAGTGGTGGGAAGGTGAGTGGTGAATGGTCAGGAATTCCTCAATTAAATGAATCAGGTTTTAATTGGCCGGAAAGAGAGGAAGGGTTGGGCGGCTGCGCTACTTTTGTTTATGCCGCTCGCAGACAGATTTATCGAACTGGAGGTTTACAAACTTTCCCGAAGCTTGAGTCTGGAGATCTATGAATTCAGTAAGTCGTTTCCTCCGCAGGAGGTCTACTCGTTGACCAGTCAGGTCCGCCGCTCATCAAGGTCGATTGGTGCACAGATAGCCGAGGCTTGGGGCAAAAGGCAATACGCAAAACATTTCGTAAGCAAACTGACTGATGCAAATGCCGAACTATTGGAAACACAACATTGGATTGGGACTGCTGTCGATTGCGGCTATCTCGAAAAAGATAAAGGGGATCAACTTCATCATGACTACGACAGGTTTTCCAGGATGCTGAATTCAATGATCCTGAAAGCCGACAAGTTCTGCAAACCCTTCGAAAAGTAGAACCGCTCACCTTTCACTACTCACCTCTCACCTCTCACCACCCAAAAACTGACAGCCTTACCCCTTTGCGCGCAACCATTTACCTCCTTACCTTCAGCGCATGCTGCGATACCATTTCAAGCTCATCGTCCGCAGTCTTCTTAGAAGGAAGATCTATGCCCTGGTCATTCTGCTGAGCCTCACGGTTGCATTTGTCTGCTCCAATTTGCTTATCTCTTTCCTGGTCTATGAAAACAACACGGACCGATTTCATTTAAAAGGTGAACGGATATTCCAGGCATTCACGGATGATCCTTTCGGAGGCAACGGGCGGATCGCCTATATCCCATCCTACTTCTCCGACTACCTCCTCTCCAACTATGCCGAAGCCGAGGCGGTTTGCCAGATCGGTTCGATAGATGGAGCGCGGGTAACAGCGAATGGAAACACAGCAGACAATTTGATCATCTTGTCGGTTGACAGCAGCTTCTTCCAGATGTTTGACTTTCCTCTCAATGGTGATCGCAGGCATGACCTGGAGTCCGGTCAACTGGTGCTTTCCCGTGAGAAGGCGATCTCTCTTTTTGGAACAGGCGACGTGATAGGTAAAGACGTGACACTCCAGGTGTCTGACACTACACTGCACCTGGTGATCAGCGGGGTGACAGATCAGCCGTCTGACAATAGCCATCTGAATTTCGATGCCCTGATCCATCACAGCGTACTTCCAAAATTCTGGACGGGAGGCGCGAGTTATGTGATGATGGGTAGCGCAGCATCAGCTGATGGGCTGCGTGAGAAAATAAACAAGGATCCTCAGCGCCCCGGTCTGCTTGGGGCCGGAACAATGACCTACACCCTTTCTCCCCTTAGTGAATCCTATTTCAATACCGATAACAGGATGAGCTACATGAAGACCAGGAGCCCGATGTTCATGAAGGTGGGCTATGTGGTGTGCGCGCTGATTCTCCTCATTGCCGGCTTCAATTCCTTCAACCTGTTTACCCTGTTCTGGCAGGACAGAAAGAAGGAAGTGGGAATCAAGAAGACCCTGGGCGTGTCCCCCACCAGCCTCCTGAGCTTTGCGGCGATGGAGACCGGGTTCTACATCCTGATCAGTTATTTGCTCTCATTACTGTTGACATACCTGCTCACGCCTTTGTTCAGCATGGTGTTTGAAACCAAACTGACGATGGAATACCTGATGAATTTCAGGGTATCGTTATTAGTCGGTGCGGTACTGATACTGACAGCAATTCTGCTAATCCTCCTTTCACTGATCAGCCAATGGAGGATGAAGCCTGTCAGTCTGATGAGCCGTGAATCCGAACGCATGTCGTTCAGTCGCGGGTTGTTTACGATTCAATTCGTAATCTCCATTACATTGGTTATCTGCTCCATCACTGTCATCCGGCAGATGCAATATCTGGAATCAGCGCCCCTGGGCTTCAACCGGAACATCATCCAGTTGAACAGTCCCGACCAAAAGGAAAAAGAAAAATTGTTGGTGCTGAAGCAACGTGTGGTACAGCTGCCTGAAATCGCCCATGTGGCGGTGGGCAGCGGCAATCCCATTGCAGGCAACCTGATCGTTCGGTATGAATTGGAGAACAAGCAGTTCTACACACCTTATTTGTTTGAAGGTGATGCTGACTACCTAAGTACCCTCGATTTGAAACTAGTGGCTGGCGTGATGCCCTCCGCCGGTAATCAGGGAAAACTGGTTAATCAGGCCCTCGTAAGGCAGTTTCACCTGACCGATCCGGTCGGGGAAAAGATACCAGGTACGCGTGACATCATCGCTGGCGTTGTGGAAGATTTCACCTGCAGCTCGTTCAAAATGGCTGTCCCGCCAGTCATCATATCCTACAACCCCACAGGGAGATCTTTGCTGATCGATTACAGTGACAGCGACATGGCTTCATTACTGCCGAGACTGCAGTCGGCCTGGAAGGAGGTTTTTCCTGATTACGCGTTCAGTTACCAGATCATTCAGGAGGTGCTGATGAATAAATACAAAGAGGACACCTTCTTCTTCAGGATCGTCATTGCCTTTGCTGTGGTTACGATGATCCTGTCCTGCTTCGGGTTGTTCGCGCTCTCCTGGGCCGTAGTGCAGCGCCGCACCCGGGAAATGGGGATTCGCAAAGTGCTTGGCGCCACGTCCATCGACATACTGAATCTCCTCACGCTGACCTTCACCAGGCGGATTGCGATAGCATTCCTTATTGCCGCGCCGATCGGGTACTATGCAATGAACCAGTGGCTGGTGCAGTTTGCCAATCGGGTTGAATTGAATCTATGGAGTTTCGTTCTGGCTGCCATGCTTATGACCGCAGTTGCGCTGCTCACCCTTGGGTTCCAGACGCTCAAAGCGGCGATGACCAATCCGGCGGAAGAGATCAGGGAGGAGTGAGTTTTGGGTTAGGTTGAAAGCTGAGAGTTCAAGGTTAGCCCCGACATTCATCGTCGGGTTCAAAGTTCAATCACTTCTTCACCTCCGTCATAATCACCTCCCAATCATCCGTCCTGAAGGGTGACACCGGCAGGCCTTCCTTGTTGAAGAGGTTGCCGACGGCGTCGTTGGAGAAGGAGAAGCGCACGGCAACCGGCACTTTCACTTCTTTGGCGGAGACGACCACGGTGCTGCCCTCGATCTTCGCGATGGCAGGATAGAACTTCTTGTCCTCGCCTGCAATAGAGAATTCCTTCGGATCGCCGCCAAAACTGATGAGTCCGACTTCTGCATAGTCGAAACTGATGCGAATCTTTCCTTTTTCCGCAGTCATCGACTTGTATACCGGCGACTTATACCCGGGAGTACGATGATTATACATCTCCGAAAGTGCCAACATGGCCAGTCTTTCACCAACTGGCTTTTTGAACTTCGGATGGATGTCTTTGATATTGTCCACCTTGTCGGACACCACCACCATACCGGTTTTGGGAACAGTCAGTGTCTTCGCCTGCTGTTCGCGGATTAGTGCCGCCTCAAAATCTCTGCCGTAGCCAGAGAACGGGGCAATCTGAACAAAGTAGAAAGGAAACTCCCTCCCGAAATCTGCGCGCCAGCTTTCAATCATGGTGCGCATCAGTTGCGCATATGTAGATGGTGAGGCAGTGTTGCTCTCTCCCTGGTACCAGATAGCGCCGGCAACACCATAAGGCACGAGAGGGCGGATCATGGAATTGTATGTGGAGCCGGCATTCTTAGGCCACCACTTTATCTCGTTGAGCTTTTCCCACGAAGCCTTCAGATCGGCATTGGCATTTACCTTTTCTTCCGGCGTCCACACCTCCGCAGGGGTTCCGCCCCAGCTCACGTTGATGAGACCCACGGGTATCTTCATGGTGGCATTTAACTTCTTACCGAAGAAATAACCCACGGCACTGAAACGCTTCATTGTCTCAGGGCTGCACAGTTCCCAGGTTCCTTCACCGTGCTCCTGCGGTGTTGCTGCGCCGGACTTGTTCACATGAAATAGTCTTATATCAGGGAAGTTGGCCTTGGGCATGTCTTCCGCGGCATCGGCGACACCGTTGTTCATACTCCACTCCATGTTGGATTGTCCGGAACAAATCCACACTTCTCCGATCATCACATCATAAATGGTAAGGTCCGTGTTCCCACGGATAAGTATCGTATAGGGACCCCCGGCAGCCGGCGTCTTCACTTTAAGAGACCATTTGGCATAATTGGTGGCCATCGTCTTCACGGTATCCTCAGACCAGGATGGCTTAACCTTGATATCCTCGCCTGGGCCAGACCAACCCCAGAGTGTCACTTCGGATTGCTGCTGCAAAACCATATGATCGCCGATGACGGCGGGGAGGCGGATCTGGGAAGAGGCGGCAAGCGCCGGGAGAAAGAAAAGGATAGGGAGAATACGTTTCATCGGAATAGGTTTTCTGATGTTTGAATGTAGTGAGGGGGAGTGAGAAATCAAATGGATGGAGCTGTGGGCACGAGAGAAGAGAATGCAGGCTCACGCAGGAGGCGCAGAGCTCGCAGAGATTATTTTGGAAGAACAAGGTTATCTGATCATCATGTGAATACCCGATGCAGAAAGCGAAAGCTGAATGACAGGTTCACGCAGAGGCGCAGAGCTCGCAGAGTAATGCATGTAAATATATAGACCTACTTCATTTGATGTATCCAATCATCCCTAATTTACAAGTACAGACTACCCTTTAACTTCAATAATCTCTGCGTACTCCGCGCCTCTGCGTGAAACAACTTATTATTCAAGCTTATTAACAATTCTTCTAATTCCAAACTTGATTAGCTCCACATTGAAATTAATCAGCAGTCCAACGTGAACGTCCGCGAGCCTGAGGTATGTGAGCAGTTGTTTAGCATGAACTGGTAATACCTGTTCCACGGACTTTATTTCCAAGATCACTCTGTTCTCAACAATCATATCAGCCCGATAGCCCATCTCGAGTTTCACACTTTCATATACAATAGGTATGGGCACCTGTCTTTCAAACTTGAGCCCAGCCATATTCAATTCATACGCAAGTGTATGTTCATAGGCTGACTCCAGCAGACCCGGACCGAGCCGCCGATGTATTTTCAACGCACAATCAATCACAACGCCAGTGATATGGTTTTCGCTAGTCATCATTTAAGTAAAAATAGCCTGGACCAATTTCCGGCGCAATCCGGTTTTCATTACAATGTGAAGCCTCTAAGCAATACAACAATCAATCACAAATAATCCTCTGCGAGCTCTGCGCCTCTGCGTGAAATAATTCCATCTTTTCACCCTCTCCAGTGTCTCCGGCACCACCGCGCATACCAGCGTATTCCCGTATGTCAAATCAATGATCTGGTTTTCATTACAATGTGGAGGCTCTAAGCAAGACAACAATCAACAAATAATCCGCTGCGAGCTCTGCGCCTCTGCGTGAAATAATTCCAGCAATAGCCTCTTTTCACCCTCTCCACTGTTTCCAACACCACCGCGCAAACCAGCGTATTCCCGTATGTCAAATCAATGATCTGATTTTCATTACAATGTGAAGCCTCTAAGCAAGACAACAATCAACAAATAATCCTCTGCGAGCTCTGCGCCTCTGCGTGAAATAATTCCATCAATAGCCTCAGGTCAGCTCTCGAATTCTCTTCTCACCCTCTCCACCATCTCCAGTACCGCAGGACAGACGAGCGTATTCTTGTAAGTCAGATCCATGATCTGCACCATCTTCTTCCGGTCTGTGTGGGGATACTCCCTGCAGGCCTTGGGCCGACTGTCATAGATTCTGCACCTGTTATCATCTTCCAGAAACGGGCACGGCGATGATTTTAGTACCCAGTCCTTGTCCTCATCAACGCGAAGGTATTGCTCCACAAAAGAACCCGGCTTCATTCGAAGGGCCTTTGCAGCACGCTCAATATCGGTTTGGTAAAATATGGGGCTTGTAGTCTTGCAACAGTTTGCACAAGTCAGACAGTCCATCTCAGCAAAGACCTCCTCATGCGCAGTATGAAAAGCATCGTCAACTTCTCTTGCATCGAGTTGAGAGAGTTTCTTGAGGAACGCCTTATTCTGCTTGGCCCGTGCCTGAGACGTTTTTCTGAACTGATCCAAATCCATACTTAAATATATCAGATTTCAGATTTCAGATCTCAGATAATCTCAGATCTCAAATTTCAGATCTCAGGTTTCAGGTGAAAGGTTAAGGGGCGGAATTTTGTGCCGGTATATTCGCTTTGTTTAACGTAGTGAATAAAGCCCGCCAGCATTTTTGAAATGGATACAACATCTCTGTACAATTCATCGAATTCCTCTTGCGTGAAGTGACCTCTATCACGGGCTCTGTACAACTGCGACCTTAGCTCTCCCGCCGAACCTTTCGCAACAGAGAGGAATTGAATCAATTCTCTCCTCCCATCCCGCTCGTATCCTTCCGCAATGTTATCTGTAATAGATCCTGCGGATCTCAGGATCTGGTCTTTCAATCCAAAATCCTTCTTGAGCGAACTATTCTCGCTTAGTTCAAAAACTCTTCGGCATAGGTCATTTGCCTTTTGCCATACCGGTAGTTCTTCAAAAGTTGCACCCATTGTTACGATGATCAGGCCCAAATAAAATCCGAATTTGTACATATAAGAATGGTAAGCCCTGCCTGTTTTCCTGATCTTCTTGCCGATCGTGGACAAATGCATTCCACTTTTGTCAAAACCCGATCAGCGGAACCATGAAATCTGAGATCTGAGATCTGAAATTTTATATATTTAATCATTATCAATAAAGTATGGCCGAACTAAAGACAAAGAAATCAAAATCAAGCGTCAGTGAATTTTTGAAAGGAATCGAAAACCCACAACGGGTCAAAGACAGCAAGATCATGCTCAAAGTGATGAAGGAGGCCACAGGTGCCACCGCGAAGATGTGGGGACCGGCCATCATCGGGTTTGGTGATATGAAATTGAAATATGCCAGCGGGCGCGAACTCGACTGGTTTATCATGGGCTTCTCTCCCCGTAAGGAGGCGCTCGTGCTCTACCAACTGAGCCACGTCGATCCGAAAGCCCTCGGCACCATTCTGGGAAAAGTGAAAACCGGAAAAGGCTGCATCTACGTGAAGAGCCTCGAAGAAGTGGATACCGCTGCGCTCACCAAACTGCTTAAATCATCTGTGAAAACCTTAACCAAAGCCAAATGACCTCCGACCGCCGATCTTTCCTCCGCAATATGGGACTGGGTCTCGCCGCCGCTTCACTGAGCGCCGAGGGACTTGCCGCCACACCTGCTGGAGGCTCTGAAAGTCTTTTCGTCACCGACCGTGTGCAACCCACCCCTGCCCCTATTGGCTATGACCGCCTCCCGTTGGAATGGTACAAGGCCACCACACAGCGGCTAAAAGACAAATTGAAAAGCAAAGGTGTCGACGCGATTCTGCTGGAGAGTGATCTGAACAAGGTGTACTTCTCAGGATGCTTCAGGCACAGCGGCGAGCGCACGACCTGGGTCATGTTTCCCATGAACGAAAAGGACACAGCCTATTGGTATGCGCCTGCCATCGACCGTGACCTCATCCGCACGTGGTGGTGCACGGAGCTGGAATATTATTTCTGCTATCCCCATGCCGACGGTGGTTATCCCAACAAAGGCCAACTGGTCAAAGGAAACACGAAAGACATCTTTGTGTGGATGCTCGAAGGTCTGCGCAAGCGCGGTCTTGACGGAAAGACCATAGGCATTGACAAGAACCTCTCACCGGCACAACTGGAAACTGCCAAGAAGGTGTTGCCACAATCCAAGTGGGTGAACATCTTCGACGACTGCCTGGGGATGCGCATCATCAAGACGCCGGAAGAGATCGCATTGTTTCAGCGCGCTTACCGATACTTTGACAAGGTCCATGCCTTCTCCCGTGATTTCGTTCTGGAGCATGGTACGAATGTGACGGATTTCGAAATTGGCCAGGCCCTGCAGGCCTATGCCATCAAGCTCATGATGGCCGATGTGAAATATGACGGCCGTCCCCACACCGCTGTTGGTATCGACTCCACTGCCCACTATGTGCGCACGGGCGTGAGCACAGCCTATCCCCATCCGAACCAGTTCTTCTACAACAAAGTGCAACGGGGACAACCCCTGTACATCAACACCGACATCAGCCTCGGAGGCATGGGAGGCGAAGGATACCGCAACTACCTAATCGCACCGTGGACGGACAAGCAGGACAAGCTCTGGCAGGTCGTGGCGGAGACCGTGCAGATAATGGCGGAAGAAACCAAACCCGGCGTCCTCTGCTGCGATGTGGCCTATAAGATCCACCAGCATCAGATCAAGAACGGCATGCAGGAATTTATCTATCACCGTCCGGGTCATGGAACCGGTCAGAATGGTGAAGGCCACCAGGCGCCTTTCATAGCACTTGGTGACACCACGGTAATCCAGGAAGGAATGATGTTCTCCGTCGAGCCCGGAATGTATGACGAAGCCGGCGGCATCGGCGTCAACCCCAGCGACAATCTGCTCGTTACCAAAACCGGAAGCGTACTGCAGAGCAGGGTGCCGTTTTCGAAGGAGTGGAGTTATTTGAAAGTTTAGGTGCTGGCGGCTGGGTGCTGGCGGCTGGCTTTGCACTCAAAGCCCAGGCATACTCTGCCTATTAAGTATTTGAGCCATGCCAGTCTTCGAACCCAGCAGCTAGCAGCCAGTAGCCAGCACCTATCTCCGACACATCCCTTTATACAAACACCACTCACATGCTGGCTCGTACGTGGTTTGCCTGAAGGGAACGGAGGGGTCAAAGATTTCCTGGACGGTTTGTTCCAGAAGTTTGCCGAATTCGTCGAGGTAGGGCGTTGCATCGGAGATCGTGGTCCTGGAGTAGACCTTGCCCATGGTATGACCAAAACCTACACGGCTGTCGAAAAGACTTTTGCGGTTGATGAGTCCCGGCATGAGCTTTTCGCCCGACAAGGGATACATTAAGCGGAAGGCAAAGGCATAGTGGAAAGTCTGGAATGCCGCCTTGTTGCGTTTGCCGTCACGGGTAAACAACGCAGGAATACTTTCAAAATTGGAGTCATCACCGCCGGTTTTGTAGTCGATGATGCGTGTCACGGTATCCTTTCTGTCTGCGCGGTCAATCTTCCCGCCAATCTTCACCACTCTCCCATCGGAGACTGTAATATCGTGAGCGAACTCATGCTCCAATAACAATATCTGGAACGGTGCGTGTTGTTCGTCCTTCTCCAGGATCTTCAGCAGGAAGGCCAGTGCGCTCTCTTTAACCACCACCCGTTGCCCTTCATAGACAACAGCTTCATGCTCGCGCAATTTGTAGAGTTTAATAAAAGCCTTGTCGATGTACTGCTCCATCACGGCCCGTTGGTTGCGTAGATCCTCAGGCTTCACCCATCCGTTATCCTTTTGTCTCAGGTCGTCATAGAACCAGTGGATGGAGTCGTGGATGATATTCCCGAACACCCTTGCGTCCACGTCCTCATCGATCTGATCTGCCTCCATTAGTCGTGCGACATGTTTGAGATAGAATCGCAGGCTGCATTCGATATAGTCATTGAGGTGCGATGGTGACAGCCCTCGTGCCTCGGGATTGGAGGCGGGAACATAGCGGTTGAGCTGTTCCATCACTGCGCTGGTCTTTGGAATTTCAATTTGCCTCGGCAGATGAGGATCAACAGGGTTGTAAAGAATCTTCCTTTCTATCTGCAGTCCGGACTCCAGCAGCACCTGCTGCACAAACCTGCTCATCTCGCCATTGCCGATGATGTCAGGTTCTGTGTTGTAATAGAAGTACACATTCTTCGATCGCTGGAGGAGCCGGTAGAACAGGTAGGCATAGATGGCGTCGCGGTGATCATTGGTTGGCAGACCATAAGCCCGTCGGACTGCGAAAGGGATGTACGACCCTTGAGATGCCGCGGCAGGCAACATCCCCTCATTGAGGGAGAGGAAGATCACGTTATCGAAATCCAGGTTACGCGTCTCCAGCACACCCATCACCTGGAGGCCGCGGAGTGGTTCGCCGCTGAAAGGCATGCGTTGTGATTGAATCACCTGACGCAACAGCTTCTGGTATCCCCTCCAGTCGATGGTAGTGGAATCTTTGAGTATGGCATCCAATCCGGCGAGCTGCTTGTAAAAATGGTATGCATATTCCCGGTCGAAACTCTGCTTGCCGGCAAAACTGGTTCCCAGGAAACGCACAACATCCAGCAGGTAATGCGTAACCTGTGTTGGCTCCACCAACCGGAACAAGAGCGGGAAGACAGGATGCTCGCTCTGTAGATCATCAATGTTCACAAATACCCTGTTCCGGGTAATGATCTCATTGCGCATGTCCTCCGCTTCCTTTGCAGCAAGGGACACCACGTAAGAGTGACCCAGGATAGCCAGCACCTCGCGGTAGCTGAAAGTATTTTTCCGCTGTCGCAGCTGCATTTCCACCAGGAGATCCACCAGGCTGTAGAGAGGCGTCTCGCGAAGGGGGTAACCCATCGTGACGTTGATATCTTGCAACTCATCGGGCAGGGAATGAAGCACAGGCAACAGCATGGACTCGTCCGGGAGGACAATGACAGTCCTTGCGAGTTCGACAGCCATATCTTCCCTCTTCATCCCTTCTAGAATCTCCGCCACCTTGCCTCCGGCCAATTTTGCCTGTCCAATGCGGAGTGGAACACCGGTCAGCTCAAGCTTCTTGGGCGACTTGCGAATATTGTCAGGCGCATCCGGTGGGAAGGTGGACTTCAGACTGGAATGATCCCGGTATTGGCGAAGGAACAAACCTGCCTCCTGCAGGCGGTCTTCCATATAATAGGCATCGGTATCCCAGAATACCTGGGCGCCGCCTTCAACCATCTTGCTGATGAGAACAGCCTCTGCCTTGGTGAGTGCATTGAATCCCGCGAAGACGACATTGGAATTGTCGGCGGTTTTGGCGGCCTTGGATATTCTTTCCGCCACCTCCCGGTGAATCATGCCCTCGTAACCCATCCCGTCCTTTCGGAGTCCCTTGGTGTAGTCTGAATATATCTTTGGAAGCTTCTGCCACAACAGCAGGAAGGCATCCTTGGTATTGGATTCTTTCTCGCTGAAGTGTATCCAGAAGTTCTTGAGGAAAGTCTTTTGTTCGTCGGTGAGGTAGTCAAACACTTCATCGAGTTCCTTGATCTTACTCAGGTCCTTGAACAGATGAGCAGCGTTGACCATGTACTTGTCCAACTCGTCGAAATCCCGCAACAACATGTCACCCCAGAAGTAGAAGCGGTCAAAGGCCTCCTGGCGCTTCAGTGTTTCATTGTAAACCTGGTGCAGCCTGTAGATGAGGGTAAGACGGTCAGGCTCCAGAAGTTTACTTTCCTTTCTGAAATACTCTTCAATACTAAACAGTCGCGGTGCCCATTTGGGCTTTTCCAGGCTTTGAGCAAGGTGATGTTCGAAATAGAGTGCAGCCCTCCGGTTGGGAAAAATAAAAGTAAGCTCATCGAGCGTGGTCCGCTCCTTCACCATCTTCTCAGCCAGCTCTTTCAGAAACGGTTTCATCAGAACAATCCCAAGGTTGTATTGCGCACTACTTCCTCCACGTGCAGGTCATCCAGGTATAGCAAGTAAGCTGTCACGGCCGGGTATCCCATCCTGGCCAATACGCCGGCGTACTGCTCCACTTGTGCACGATCGGCTGCTTTTCGTGCTCCTGTCTTGTAATCGACAACGATCGTCTGTTTCTTACCTACCATCAGCCGGTCCATCCGCTTCTGTCCTCCTCCCGGCAGCAACACCAGGGCTTCGTTGCGAACATCCCATTCTTTCCCATACCATTGACCAATTTGTGGATGCTGTACCACCGACATCACTTTATCCCGAATGTCCTTTTGTTCCTCCGGCAACAAGGTGACCTCGAGGAAGAAACTGTCCAGTGCAGTCTCAGCATCTGACTGGTGACGGATCAGGGAGAGTATCCGATGAACGAGAATACCGCGATTGATCTTTGTTCTCGCTTCCGAAATCTCATCCTCGAAGAATTCAGCTCCTTCCCTCTTGATGACCAGCTTCTTTCTCCAGTCGCAGGAGTGGTATCGATCCAGTTGAATGGTCTCAAGGGCTTCTGCACTCTCCTTCACCATCAATCCCTCCTCCAGGCTCCCTGAGCGGAAGGTACTGCCGTCAAAAGCATGAGAAAGTTCTGGCTGATTCATCACAGCATACATCAGGTCATTGACACTGCTAATGCCCTTGGAAGATTCACCAGGCCGTGGTGCAAAAACCATCAATCCTGCTTCTGCACGGGTGAAGGCCACATATAACAGATTGAGGTTGTCCAGGTTCACCTTCACTTTTTCCAGTTCATATTCTTCTCGGAAAGATGTCTTTGCCAGGTCTGATCCATAGCGTACTGCCACATGCCCAAGTCCGGACAGTGATTCCTCTTTTGGCTGCACCCACAACATATTGGACTGATGTTCGTGCTGCATGCGCCAGTTGCAGAATGGGATGATCACATACCTGAACTGAAGGCCTTTGGCTTTGTGGATGGTTAGGATGGTTGCTGCATCTCCGCCGTCAGAGACTTTAATCGATTTCTTGTCCACCTTGATACTGTCCCACCATTCCAGGAAAGTACCCAGGTCAGTCTTCTCACGCGAAGAGAATTCCAGCGTGATGTCCTGGAACGCCTGCAGGTAGGAAATCTCCGTGGTGTGTACCGACAGTTGGAATATCCTGATCAGCTCTTCCGTCAGCTCGAATACCGACAGCCTGCGGAGGTGAGGTTGTTGCCTGAGGAACTCTTCGGGCAGCACTTCATCCAGTTTGCGGTGTCGTGCTTTCGCGAAGAGTGTGTCGAGCTGTTGTCCTCCCGTAACCTCATAGGCAAGGTGCCCCCTTGCCACAGCGTCGTCGGGATTGTGGAGGTACCGCAGTGCCGCCAGCAGAAGACCTACGGTATAGGATCCGTCCACACGCAGGGACTCGTTGGAGACCACTTTGTACTTGTACTTGCTGCGCTTCCGTTCCGCAAGGCCCTGCAGGCGTAGCAGGTGGTTGGCCACTTCCTGTCCTTCATCATTGCGACGGACAAGGATGGCGATGTCTCTCAGCGGTACTCCCTGGTCCTGAAGCCTTTCGAAAATCCTGGGAAGTTCATCCAGCACTTTCTTCTTCCATAAATCATCCTCGCCCCGTTCAAGGAAGGTTGCTTCCACAAATCCCGAGGTCTCAGGATAAAATATTTCCTGTGCCACATCGGCATACACCTCCGCGGGAAGCGGATGATTGAGCGTCATCGACAGCAGTGCTGCCGCCGAGGAGAAGAACTTGTTATTGAAGGAGACCACTCTCCCGCCGCTGCGGAAGTTTCTGTTCAGTTTGCGGATATCCACCTGACCGGCGCCAAACTGTTCGGGCACCGAAGATTGCAGCAGTGAAAGATCACCCCCACGCCAACGATAAATGGATTGCTTAACATCGCCGACAATGAGGTTGAGTTTTCCCTGGTCGCCGGCTTCCTTCAACAGGGGGTGAAAGTTCTTCCACTGCAGGCTGCTGGTGTCCTGGAATTCATCGATGAGGAAGTTCTGGAAATAGGAACCCACCTTTTCATACACAAAGGGTGTATCGCTTTGTCGGATGATGCCATTCAGGAATTTGGACGCATCCACCAGCAGCATGAGGTTATTCTCCTCCTTGTAGGACTGCAGTTTCCGTGTGATGTCGGAAATGAGTCCGTAGGAGTAGTAGTTTTCCAGTATGGCCGTCGCGGCATGCCAACCGGGACCGTGGGTCTTTTCGTATTCGACCATCTCTAGGAGAATCGGTCTCAGCTCCGTCTCTGCTATCTCAAGAAGTTCCTTGTACTTCAATGACTGTTTGGCCATCCATTCTCCCGCACCTCCAATTGCACTTAGCATCGTAGGATTGGAACTGTCCACATACACACCTGCGGCAAACTCCCTGAAATATTTAAAAACGGTGCCTCTGTCCTTGCCTTTGAAATCATCCTTAGTCAGGCGGTGGGCTTCAATGATTCCCATGGCCTGGCGTGCCATGCCGCTCATGGCCTTCATGAACTCCCCGGATTCCTTTTCCAGAAGTTTTCTCACTGCCACGTGTCTTTCCGGTGTGGCCTTTAACACTTCTTCCTCGATCTCCTTGAACTGCTCCTTCATGATCTCCATGGCGAAGCTCTTCAGCGTTCTGGCCACATTCCAGTTTTCGCCATCCTGAAGTTTCCGCGAGGAGAATTGGATCATCCAGTCAGTCAGCTGCGGATCGCTGCCCAGTTCGTCAAGGAGTTGGGCGATGACTTCATCCAATACAATATCATAGTCCACTTCCAGCCTGAAGTTGCCAAGCAGACCAGCCTCTCTTGTGAACGAGCGTATTACGCGCTGGAAGAAGGCGTCAATGGTGCTGACTGCAAATGATGAATACTCGTGCAGAATGGTGGACAGGACTTCCTCGCTCTTGCGTTTAAGCGCAGGTTCATCCATGCCGAGTTCTTTCAGCAATTCATCGCGAAGGTTGTTGTGCCTGCCGTCCCTGAAGTCTGCGAGGTAACGAACAATGCGGTCCTTCATCTCCTGCGTGGCTTTGTTGGTGAAGGTGACCGCCAGAATATGCTTGAGATAGCCCGGTTCGCTGCTGAGCGCCAGCAACAGAAACTCCTTCGCCAGTGTACGAGTTTTACCTGACCCGGCGGAAGACCGATAGATGATGTAAGGACGCGGATCCAAGGACTTGATTCCTGCCACTATTTACGAAATGATTGCTGATTACTGATTAATAGTGATTACTGATTTCAAATTTCAGAATTCAGGTCGTCCGGACAGAGGAGCTTATTCTTCATTTCTGCATCGTGTAACTGGCATCAGAAAATTAGAAATCAGTAATTTATCCCCTATCTTCAAAGATTATATAATTCTCTATGGCGAGGCTTTCGAGGATCGTTGAGTCCATATTTTATTCCTTTCCTGTTCAGCTTCTCATCAACGACCTGAAGCGAAACCACGTCCTTCTCCTCTCGTGGATTATACTGGTCGCCATGGTTACCGGGAATTTCGGCAAATACCTCGGCATCCCTTATTTGTTCCTCGATCCCGAATATTTGAATGAAGTGAGTTTCACCAGCTTCCTGATCATGGGAGCGCTGACCTCAGGCTTCACCATGGCTTACCACATCACCTGTTACATATCGGACGGTCACCGTTTTTCATTTGTTGGCGCTTTGTCCAGGCCCTTCACCAAATACAGCCTTAATAACAGCATCTTTCCCCTGATTTTTCTTGTCATCTATCTCTATCAAATCATCACCTTCCAGATTAACAACGAGTACACCACGACAACGGAACTCGCTATGGATCTGGCCGGGTTCTTTTGCGGCTTTTTCGCCATGGGAGGCATCCTTCATATCTACTTCCTCCTCACTCAAAAAGATATTTTCAAATACATGGTCTGTCGTCTCGACGACAGGCTGAAGAAAAGTGTAACCGTTACGCGTGCCAGCGTGATGAAGAAGCTCGACATCGTGAAGCGCAAGCAGGTCAGGGTGGACAACTACCTCGACTTCAGCCTTCGCTTCAAAAAGGTGGTTCCCGAGGAGCGCGACTTCTATGACAAGAGCGCCATCGTCCAAGTCTTTGACCAGAACCAGTTCAACCTGGTCATCATCGAATTGTTCATCTTCGCCCTGGTACTTACCCTCGGCATTTTCAAGGACTATCCTGCCTTTCAGTTACCCGCGGCTGCCAGCTTCATGATTTTCCTGACCATCATGGTCATGCTCTCAGGAGCGTTCTCCTACTGGTTTGGGGGCTGGTCCATCTCCGTCTTTATTGTTCTGTTCCTGTTTTTCAATTACCTGGTCGGTGAAGGAGTCCTTACCCGCAAGTACCAGGCATTCGGGTTGAACTATAATGAATCGCCTGTCGCCTATTCTCCCGAAACCATCAGTCAGCTGAATGACAGTGCCCATGTGAAAGCATCTGAAATCCACACGCTGAATATCCTTGAGAACTGGAAGAAGAAATTTGATGGGCAACCCGCTCCGAAGATGGTTTTCATTTGTGCCAGCGGCGGCGGCAAACGCGCGGCGCTGTGGACCATGGCGGCGCTGCAGCAGGCCGACAGCCTCAGTCATGGCAAGCTCATGAACCAGGCTATGCTTATCACCGGTGCATCAGGAGGACTCATTGGTGCTTCTTACTTCAGGGAAGTAATACTCCGGCAGCGGATGGGCGAAAAGATCGATCCGTATGCTGCAGAACACCGCCACAAGATTGCCACCGACAATCTCAATCCACTCATCTTCAGTTTGCTGGCCAATGATCTGTTTGTGGGCTTCACGAAGTTCGAAGCCGGTGGTCAGCGCTATGCACGGGACCGGGGCTACACTTTTGAGGAACAACTCAACCTTGACACGGAAGGCCTGATGGACAAATCTATCTCCGGTTACCGTGAGCCGGAAATGAAGGCACTGGTTCCCATGATCATCTTCTCTCCCACCATTGTGAATGACGGGCGTAAACTTTACATCTCTCCCCAGCCTGTAGCCTATCTCAATTCCGGTCTGCTCAATTTTCCTGACTATACCAATTCCAAACAGGGCGGTGTGGACTTCCAGGAGATGTTCAGGGAAAGAGGCGGACCCAATCTCAGGTTCCTTACCGCACTGCGAATGAGTGCCACCTTCCCTTACATTACGCCCAACACCACGTTGCCAACGGATCCGCCCATTCAGATCATGGATGCCGGTATTTCAGACAACTTTGGAATTGCAGATGCCGTGCGGTTTATTTATCCTTTCCGGGAATGGATAGCAGCCAACACTGCCGGCATTGTGATTGTCTCCATACGGGATTCTCCCAAACTCACTCCTGTCAGCCCGCAGCAGAACAACGACATTATAGACGCCTTCACGCAACCCATCTCCAGCGTCTACAACAACTTTGAGAATTTTCAGGACATCACCAATGACGATTTGCTGGGCTACGCACGTTCCTGGTTCAAGGGTTCCATCGAGCGGGTGGACATTCAATATGCATCCTCCAGCTATGTCACCATTCTTCAGCAAATGGACAGCATTCGCCTGCACAACGCCCGTGCGTCACTGAGCTGGCGGCTGACCACCCGCGAAAAGCAAGGCGTGGTCGAAACCATACATGCACCCGCCAACCAGGAGGCTATCCGGAAGCTGGTGCAGCTGATTCAGTAAAGCTATTTTTTCGGCGGTAAGATCACTGCATCAATCACATGCACGATGCCATTGGAGGCCGGAATCGATGCCACGATATTGGCTCCGTTGATCTGTACCTTTCCATCTTTCACCGTGATGTTGGCATTATCGCCGTTCACCATGTTCAGCACCTGGCCGTCCTTGAAGTTCTCCGGCTTATAAACCGCAACCGCTACGTGGTATTGCAGAATGTTCTGGAGGTCTTCCTTGGATTCGGGCTTCAGCAAGTTTTCCACCGTTCCGGCAGGAAGCTTGTTGAACGCCTCATTGGTTGGGGCAAACACTGTAAAGGGGCCTGCATTAGAAAGGGCATCCACCAGTTCGGCCGCTTTCACTGCGGTGACCAGCGTGGTATGATCAGGAGAACTTACCGCAACACCAACCACATTCTTTGCCGATTCATTATCCTGAACGGTAGATTGTCCACCCCCCAAGGGCTCATTGGTAGCAGTGGATTCAGTAGTTTGTTGAGGATTGCTGCATGCCCAAATCAGGCAGACCAGCGTAAGGAATAGTTTGTTTTTCATAACAGGTAGGTTAATAAGGTTGAAGACGTGCAATTGATTTCATATGTCTTTTCTGCTGAATTTGCGCCAGGCCAGCAATACAGGTGCCACCGCCCACAGAATCAACAATACTCCAACCACCAGTACTCCCTGGCTTGAACCAAAGAAGTTTTGATAAAATGCTCCCGTGTATCCCATCAGCGCGGAAATATCCAGCTTAAGAAGGATAAGAATGCGGGCGAGATCGACCGGATTGAGTGCAGTCAGCGCGAGCGTCACTTTTTCCAGCGGATAATCGCTGAACGCGTAGATGATATACAGCAGGAATCCGTCGTAAATAAGTTCGAAATAGAACCAGAACAGAAGCGTGAGTCCGATTCCCTTGGCCTTGTCACGGGTACTCAAAGCCGCCACAAACGCCAGCGACACAAATACCCAGGTCAGCAGGAGTCCGGCCAATATCATATACCCGGTGGCTCCTCCGGGATTGAGAATGAGAAGGGGCAATCCGACGCCGATCATGAACGCCATCCCCAATGCCGCCGAAAGTGCCACCACCTCGCTGAAGAAAACAACTTTGCGATTGATGGGTTGGGAAAGCAGCAACTCAATGAATTCATATGAATTAAAGAAGTAGATCGTCGTGAAGATGATGCTCACCAGCGGCACCACCAGCAAAACGAGATTCAACAAGGACAAAGTAGCCTTGCCGGGATCGCTGTCCAGGCTGAACATGCTGACAGACAGAACGAGCAACAAGCCCGTGTATGCGAGGATGAAGCGGTTCCGCATCAAATCCTGGACAATATGTTTACCCACCCTTATCATACCGTTGTCTTTTCCGGTTGACGCTGGAGCATCGCCACAATTGCTTTCCCCAGTCTGGATTCGCGGGTGGAAGATTTCAGGTCCTCAATGCTGCCGGCGTATCTCAGTTTGCCGGAATCGAGGTACGCAACCTCAGATGTGAGTTCTTCCAGCTCGCTCATGATATGCGAGGTGATCATAAAAAGTTTTTCGGAGGTGCGCTCATTCTGGATCTTGCTCTTGAGAATCTCCACTGCATACGGATCCAATCCGGCAGTGGGCTCGTCGAGGATCAGTATGGGAGGTGAAAACAAAAATGCAAGAGCTGCACTGACCTTCTGCCGCGTTCCTCCTGACAAAGTGTAGAATCTCTTATTGGAGATATCAGCCAATTGGTAGGCCTGAATCAATTCCTCATCCAGCACATAATGTCCGGGCCGGAGGTCTTTCATCATCTCCATGAGCTGTCCGACTTTCAGGTGATTCGGGAAGGTTGCAAACTGCGGCATGTAGCCGATCTTCTCGCGATAGTGCCAGTGATTGAGTATGCTGGTGCCTTCACATTGAAGCTGGCCTTCATCGGGAATCACCAATCCAAGGATGGATTTAATCAACGTGGTCTTGCCTGACCCATTAGGTCCGATCACGGCATAAGACTTTCCCTTCTCAAAGTCAAGATAGAGATTGGAGAGCGCCTCCAACTTGCCAAACTTTTTATATAGTCCTCTCACGGTAATCATACAGCACTTCAGGGAGTTTTGGTAATGAGGTCACTCTTAGTCTTATCAAACTTCATCAGGGGCGTTTTGTCGACCAGGTTTTCCGGCGTAACAGCGGGGAGGATCTTCTCTGTGCGGTCCAGCAACAGGACAAGGATACTCCTCCACAGGACAATCGAGATCGGCATTTTCTCCACCACCATGCCATAAAGACTTACAGGACGGAAAGGAATGTCTCCCACGCCGTCCTTGTTCAGGTCATAGCCTTCATACTTATCCCAGTAGTTGTGATGGATATCATTCAGTGAAATGGATCCGTTGGTCGCCACATCAAAAGAGTTGGAGAAGAATCCATTGCGCGTGAACGTGTTGGCATCGCAGCTGGCCTGAACACGAAGGGCCCATCCGTTGCCGGTAAAGGTATTATGGATAAATTCCCCTCGACTGCATCCTTCCATGTAGATTCCAATGGAGTTATTCCTAAAGATGTTGTCGATGATGCGACTATCGGCAATTTCTTTGAGAAGCAATCCGTATGAAGAGTTGCCGCTGTTTTCTTCAAAACGGTTGCCCTTCATTTTCACACCATTTGAATACATCACGGCAATGCCGGCTCCGTTGTTTCTGAAAATATTGGACTCGTACTCATCATCATGGGAGAACATAAAATGAAGTCCATAGCGCTGATTCTCATGCGAGAAATTGTCAGCTACTCTCGATTTTGTTACAAACTCAAAATAGATTCCATCCCGGTGTCCGCGAATCTCATTCTTCTCTATCGTCATGTGGTCGCATTTCCACATGTGAATTCCATTGCCGGCCTGGTTGTCGGATTTACTTTCACCAATGAGCGTGTTCTCCTGAACCCAGGAGTTGTTGGAATTAGCAAAGTAAATCCCGAAAAATGCGTTCTCAAATTTGTTCCGTATCACGCGGAGGTGCATGACATCCAATGCCTTGATGGCGGCTATATCTTCAATGTTGGCGGTACCGGTGTTAATGAATTTCAATCCCGTGATGGTGACATCCGGCCCGGTAACGGTGAGGATCTCATATTTATTCTCCCCGTCAAGTACAGGGTAGTCAATACCTGCCAGGGTCAGCGGTTTCTTTATGGTCAGATTGCCTTCCCGATAGATTCCCTTTGCGATCAGGATGCTGTCGCCGGGCTGTGCCATTTCAATCGCCTGTCGGATAGTCTTTCCGTTTTCCACACGAATCACGGCAGCCCATGCGGACAGCGGTAAAAGGCAGAAAAGGAGAAGGGCTCTCATTTGAATTGGGCGACTACTTCCCCCCAGGCCATGTAGATTCCTGACCACCGCTTTCTAAATGCTCTCATGTCTTCCTCCGTACTGAATGCAGCCAGCTTGCTGTTCATGGGCGCCCTGATCGTATCAGCCTTGATGTAATAAGCATCCAGGGCGGAGATCAGCTGTCCGGGGTGGTTGTAGTCCACCACGAGCCGGTGGGCATATTGTTCGTGAGGGTTTTCACCCTGATGATAGAAATCAAGAAGGCAGCGGATGTCGTCAAACTTGTGGACTTTGCCGGTATGGGTCACCAGTTCGGCGCCAAAGTGATTATCCATCAGTGTCATCTTGCAGAACTCGCACTGGTCTTTGCCATAGATAAGCGGCTCCGGTTCGGTTGAACAGGATGCCATCAAGAGAACCAGAGTGACCAGTCTTAAAAGAAGTTTCATGCAGTTTTTCTCGCTCGTCTCCACTCCATTACTACCACTGCCATCATAATCAGCCCTGAGCTGATGAATATCCAACCGCCGATATCCGGGCCGGAGAAGGCGGTGAAATTCAGCAGCACTTTTGTACCGATCAGGGGTGGTTGATAGGCCATTCCTTCAATTTTGATCGGCGCGTCAGGGTTGAGGTTATGGCCGTAGTCATAGCCCCACATATAGAAATCAACCAGTGCTCCTATGGCCGCTGCCATCAGGAGCACAAAGAAAGCGTAAGCCATGAACCGCCGGTTCACGAGAGCCGTCAGAAGTCCAAAAGCAATAATAAAGCCTACGATATAGATCATGTAGTTGAACTCAGGAAACATTCCCACTTCGATGTGCCGCATGCCAATGTAGTGGTTCAGGGCACTGATGATTTTGACATCACCAGACAACGTATTGATCCATATTTTCATCTCCAGCCCTTCCGGATACTGAGGTGCCCACATCTGGATCTGCCACAGCGGCACAAAGTAGGCAGACACGAGCATCAGCGCAGCGACGGCTACCAACAAACGCGAAACAGGATGCATAATATTTTTCTTTAGTGGGTTTTTATCAAAAGGGCGCTTTCGATAACGGGTACCGAAAGACGCCCCTTTTTCCCCTGTAAACTATGAATTGAAAACAGGTTACTTCGCTCCGGTTCCTTCATCCTCGATCTTGCCCGTCGAGAACTTGAGCGGAACCTTGCTTCCAGGAGCAGATACCCTTATGTATCCCTGCATCTCCTGGTGCAGTGCCGAGCAGAAGTCTGTGCAATAGAAAGGAAATACTCCTACTGCGTCCGGCTTCCACTTCAGCGTCTGTGTTTCACCCGGCATGATCAGGATCTCTGCATTGAGAGCGCCTTTCACGGCCAATCCATGCGGTATATCCCAGTCCTGCTCGAGGTTCGTGACATGGAAATAAACCTCGTCTCCCAGCATCACACCTTCGATATTGTCAGGAGTAAAGTGGGAACGGATGGCGGTCAGATACACGTGAATCTGATTTCCTTTCCTTTCCACTTTGGCTTCCTTCTCGCCCTTGGCTACGTATGGGTTGGCATTATCTTCAATCCTGTAAAACTTGACTGAATTAGGTGTGATCAGGCTGGCAGGGATCGCCTCGCCGTAGTGCGGTTCACCGGTAGTCGGGAAGTCGAGCAGGAGCTGCATTTTGTCACCAGAGATGTCATACAACTGGGCTGACTGGGTCAGCTCAGGGCCTGTCGGCAGGTAGCGGTCTTTGGTGATCTTGTTGTAGGCGATCACATATTTACCCCAGGGTTTTGCTGTGGGGCCACCAGGCACGCAAAGGTGACCGATGGAATAGTAAGTGGGTACACGGTCCAGTACCTGGAGCGTTTTGACATTCCACTTAACGATTTCTGAAGAAACAAAGAAGGAGGTGTAGGCGTTGCCATTTGCATCGAATTCAGTATGGAGCGGTCCAAGGCCTGGCTTCTTCACTTCACCGTGGAGAGCAGACTCATACTTGATAACCGGGATACCTGCAAATTCGCCTTCAAAATCCTTGTTGGCAATGGCCTGCTGAATTTTGGTGAACGAGAACACGGGGACCAGAGCAGCCAGTTTGCCGCTGCCTACAATATATTCTCCTGAAGGGTCAGTGTCACATCCATGAGGCGATTTAGGGCACGGGATGAAGTAGACCATGTCCTTCAATTCAGACGGATCCAGGGTCATCACTTCGTCCATGATGGTTGAAGTGGCCATGTGTGTCTTCTCATCGAAAGTATTATGCGCATATTTTGCTTTCACTTTCTTGCCTTTGCCTTGTGCAAGATATTCCTCGGCTTTCTTCCAGTTCACCGCCATGATGTAGTCCTTGTCCTTTTGTGAGGCATTCACCTCAAGGAGCGTGTAGGCCTGTTCGGTGTTATAGCAGCTGAAGAAGAACCAGCCGTGTGACGGACCCTTTCCTGCACGGGACAGGTCAAAGTTGAATCCGGGAGTAAGAAGCTGGAAGGCGATCTTCATGTTTCCGCTCTCCTTGTCTATGCTGATAAAGCTTACCGTGCCCCTGAAGTTCTTTTTGTATGAACTGATAGGAACATCCGTCTTGTCGCCCATCGGTGTGCTAAAGCGCGTACCTGCTACGATGTATTCGGAATTCTCTGTAATGAAAGGTGAAGAGTGGTTGCCGCTACTGTTGGGCAATTCCAGAATCTCCTGGGTGGTGAAGGTTTTGAGGCTTACACGGGCCACGCGCGGCGTATTGTTGGCATTGCCAAATGCCCAACGGCCGTCATGCACACCGTTTGTCACAGACAATGCGATATGGTGAAGGTCATCCCATGGCACGAAACCATGTGATGTGTTCAGCATCGGCTTGGTTTCCTCGCTGAAGCCCCAGCCATTTTCAGGAAATTGGGAGAAGACCGGAAGAATGCGGAACAAACGGCCTGAGGGCAAACCATAAATTCCCATCTGGCCATTGAAGCCACCTGACACGATGTTATAGAATTCATCATACTTGCCCGGTGCCACGTACACTTTGGCAGCGGCATTGCCGGTCACGGCCTCCTGTGGGCCTTTGGGTTTACAACTGTCGACCACGACAATTGTGAATGCCACGCTGATCACAGCGAGGACTTTCATAAACATTTTCATATATGGGCGGTTGTTAAAAGGAATCATTTTTGTCCATCATTATGCCTCATGAACTCAAGGATATCCCTGGCATCGCCGATGGAGATGTTTTGATTGGGCATCCTTGTAAGACACAACTCGAGTAGTTTTTGGGCTTCGGTATCCTTGTCCAACATGACATCGGTATTGGTTACCATGTTCATGATCCACTCCGGTTTCCTTCTCTCAGTTACGCCGTGCCAGCCCGGGCCCACTACACGCTGATCATCCAGTTTATGGCAGGCCTGGCATTTCATCTCGTATATGGCCAAACCCCTGTCCACACGTTCTTTTTCCAGCGGAGATTTCAACGTAACATTCTTCACTGCCCCTATTCCTTTGGTGGGATCTGTCAACACGGCTTCAGGAGCTGAGGTGCTCGGCTGTGAGGGCAGATCTTCCACATTCTTTGGTTTTTCCGGCGCACAGCCGATCAAAAGACCAAACATTACCGCTGTTATAAGTTCTTTTTTCATAGTTTTTTTGATTGGTTTGGTTGCATGAAGGTAGAGGCACAAAAGATAGTCACTTTATGCTTAAACGCATATTAGAAAACTGATTTAAGTCATAACGGGGGCAGAAACGGCTATCTTATGGTTGATCAGGCTTAGCCTCCCTTCTTCGGACATTCGCTTCACCGTTCTAATGACCGTTTCGACCCGCAAACCCGTCATATCTGCAATCTCCTGGCGGGTCAGTGGCACTATATAATGGAGTCCATCTTCTGCCTTCGGAAGGGGCTTTCGTTTGGAATAATAAAGAATCACATTCCAGATGACTTCCTCCGGTTCAAGAAATGATATGGAGGTCAGCAACATGGTTTTATATCTCAATCGCTCGCACAAGACTTTGTCAAACTCCAGGTGGGCATTGAAATTGTTTCGAAGCAACTCCATGAAGTGATCTTTAGGTAGCCTCCACACCGTTGAGGGTTCCATGGCAATTGCGGAAGACGGATAAGGGAAGGAATTCAATAGCGGTGGTTCTCCAAAACTTTCGCCTGACCTGAAAAGACCCTGAATCAATTCCTTACCGGAATTAGTGCGGGTGATCATCTTTACCGCGCCCTGCATGACCTGAAAATAATTGACGGCCTTTTCTCCTTCATAGAACAAGAATTGGCCTTTTCGGAGCTTCAACTTTGTGGCGCCATATTGGGTCAGGAGTTGTTCGGTCAGCACAGTCTGATCCGCAATAAATTGGGCGGACAGGCAGTAAAAATATGGGAGGTCTATGGCGGTACTCCGTGACCGCGGTCAGCTTATTTGATGACGTTTGTCATCACGATGTCTGCAAGGCAGTCAAATGGCCTAATTCAAAGAATTACGCCCAAACCAAAAAGGACGACAAACAGCAGGGTGGACAAGGCCATTTGTTTCAGGTAAGGATCAAGCTCGGCTGAAGATTTCCTGGTCACAGCCATTCCATTTCTTATGAATAGGGGAAGGGTGAGAAGAAAGAGGAGTTGGTATGGAGATTCGTACTGCAGCAAGGTATAGGCAACCCCTGCCAGGAGCCCGCCAGTAAGAAGGAACCAATGGTAAACTGTTGCCTTCTCCTTTCCGATCCGTACAGGCACAGAGAATTTGCCCGCGTGAAGGTCTGAGTCGATATCCCGAATGTTGTTCACATTCAGGACAGCCATGGCAAAAAAACCACATGAAAGGGCAGGCAATACGTCAGGCCCTTTAACATTTCCTGTAAAGAGATATAGTGAACCGAGTACACCCACCAACCCGAAAAATATCAGCACAGAGAGGTCGCCCAAGCCTGCATATCCATATGGTTTCCTCCCAACGGTATACGTTATGGCAGCAATGATACAAGCCACTCCCATCAGAAGGAAGTAGCTGACTGCCTGCCAGTTTGTTCCCAATGCGATCCAGAGAAGTGCCAATCCGCTGACGAGGCTAAGGAAAGAGAAGAGAATGACAGCGTTGCGCATGGAGCGGGCAGGAATTGCGCCTGATTGAACTGCCCTTGAGGGACCGGATCGGCCAGCATGATCGGCGCCGTGAATCGAGTCGCCGTAGTCGTTCGCGAGGTTGGAAAGGATTTGCAATAGAACTGTAGTGAGGCAGCAAAGGGAAAATACGGAAAGCCTGAAATGTCCCTCAGACGCGGCCAGGAATGCTCCCATGCCGATGCAGGAAAGAGACAAAGGCAAAGTCCGGAGCCGGAATGCAGAAATCCACGCACTCATCATAGCTTACCTTCTGAGAAGTTTGTCCAAGGAATATTTGCCGGGTCCTGCAAAAAACAAAGCAACAAAGGTCGAGAGATAAAGGATGGCACTTTCTTTCTCTCCAGGAGGGTCACTTCCGTGGATGACAAAAACGATTACGCTCATTGCAATGATCAGAGGAATCAGTACTGCCCTGCTGAACAATCCCAACACGAGGAAAAAGGAACAAATCAACTCGGCGAAAATGATGAGCATTAACGAAGGTGTGTGGCCAACGCCCAGCGGATCAGGAAACTTTTCGACACGTTGGCTGAATGACATCAACTTTGCCCAACCATGCGGCATCAGCAGCAATCCTGCCACCGCGCGCATAACAAGAAGTCCCAGATCCAAGGCGAGGGATGAAGAACTCCAGATCACTCTCAGCATTCTTATTCCAGAATTTTATCGAGCAAAGATTTGTCGAGGGGCTTCACGCCCGATTTGAAAAAAGTTACCTGGGTACCATCCTCGTTAACGAGATACTTTGCAAAGTTCCAGTCAGGTGTTTCCCCGGTCTTTGCTTCCAGCCACCGGTACAATGGATGCTTGTCGCCACCCTTCACCGATACCTTTTCAAACATTTGAAATCTTACACCATAGTTCTTCTCGCAGAAGGCCGCAATCTCCTGGTTGGTTCCGGGTTCCTGCCAGAGAAAATTATTGGCAGGGAAACCCATCACGCGCACTTTGCCGCCGTATTGTTCGTGGAGTTTCTCCAGGTCTGCGTACTGGGGAGTTTTGCCGCACTTCGATGCCGTATTGACGATGAGCATCTTCTTGCCTTTGAAGTTTGAAAAGTCGACCTCCTCTCCCATGAGGCCTTTCATTTTAAAATCATAGATAGAGTCCGGCAAGGGTTCATTCGATGCCGGACTCTTACCTGAAAAGAATGCGGTAATGGACATAACAACAATGGCAATGCCGATTACGATTTTATAACTCATCCGTGATCTCCTTGGACATCGGGTTCACCTTGGACGGGAAGAATTTTACTGTGCCATCGGGCTTCACCAGGTACTTGCAGAAGTTCCATGAAGGTTCCTTTCCTGTCTTCTCTTTCAGCCATGCATACAAAGGATGCTGATCCGCACCAACAACGGATATTTTCTCAAACATCTGGAAAGTGACGCCGTAATTCTTTTTGCAGAAACCTGCTATCTCGGCATTTTCGCCAGGTTCCTGTCCGCCAAAATTATTGGCCGGAAAACCCAGAATGGTGACCTTGCTGCCATAGGTTTCGTTCAGTTTCTGAAGGTCTGTGTACTGTGGGGTATATCCGCACTTGGAAGCCACATTCACAATAAGCAGGGTCTTGCCCTTGTAGGCTGTGAAATCGATGTTCTTCCCATCGATTGCATTCATCTTGAAATCATACAGGGAGCCTGCCGGCATAAATGCCAGGAGCCCAAACAACAACGCTAAGGTTTTCATAAGATTTCTGGTTTATTATGGGTCAACAAATATGGGCATGATTTGTTCAAAAAGTAAACGATTGATTGCGGGCTGATGCCATTATTTGAGGAATGGGGCAAATATTGGGTGATTGGGTGATTTGGCGATTGCGTGATTTGAGGCCACGCGTCCCTCCCATCAATCAATAATCAGCCACTTTCAAATTGTACAACACATGGCGTCTGAGCCAGTTCCCTTCTGCAACCCTGGGATGATCGAACTCTCCTATTTTTACCATCCCGATGCGCTTCATCACACGCTCCGACCTTGTATTGTGAATGGAAGTAAATGAATAGATCTCCTTTAGTCCTGAACTGAATCCAAAGTCCAGACAGGCGCGGGCTCCTTCCGTGGCGAGTCCTCTCCCCCAATATGCGGGCAGCAACCGCCAACCGATCTCCACGCAGGGAGTGAAATCACTGACAAACGTGGCCTCATGCAGTCCGATGAAACCGGTGAATGCTCCCGTATCTTTCAGTTCGGCCACCCATAGGCCATAACCCCTTTCATCGATTTCCTTCTGCAACCTGTCCATCATGGAACGGGTTTCATCAGCGGTAAGCACTGACGGAAAAAATTCCATGACGACTGGTGACGCGTTCATGGCTGCAAAGGGTGTGAAGTCTTTCTCTGTCCAGTCGCGCAGGATGAGTCTTTCGGTTTCCAGGAACTGCCTTGCCATCGGCAATGAATTACATTCTTTCGGGGACGTCGATTCCCAGCAGTCCCATGGCTTTCTTCAGCACATCGCCAACACAATTGGAGAAGGCTATACGCAGCTGGAGCCTTGCCGGATCCTCCTCACTGAAGATCGGAATGGTCTGGTAGAACTGGTTGTACTCTTTCGCGAGCTCGTAAGCATAGTTGGCAACAACAGCGGGTGAATAGGTTTGAGCGGCATCAAGGACCTTGGCGGGATACTGATACAATTTGGCGATGACGGCACGTTCTGAAGGATCGAGTACAGTGGCGTTTACTTTCATGCCCGGATCAACATGCATTCCCCGCTCAGCGGCTTTTCTAAGAATGGCCCGGATGCGTGCGTGGGTGTATTGGATGAATGGACCTGTGTGCCCCTGGAGGGCGATTGATTCGTTTGGATCGAAGAGCATCCTTTTCTTCGGATCGACTTTCAGCAAGAAATACTTCAATGCGCCGAGACCAATCATTTCTGATAACGCATTGAGATCGCTATCCGTCATCCCTTCTATCTTGCCGAGCTCCTGTGTCTGCCGTGCTGCCTCCTCTGCCATCTCGGCCATAAGGTCATCTGCATCCACAACCGTGCCCTCGCGGCTCTTCATCTTTCCAGATGGAAGATCCACCATGCCATATGACAGGTGGTAGCATTTCCTGGCCCATGCATATCCCAGCTTGTTGAGAATAAGGAAGAGTACTTTGAAGTGATACTCCTGTTCATTGCCAACGGTGTACACCTGGCCTTCAATGTTGGGGAAATCCCTGAACCTGAGGATAGCCGTGCCGATGTCCTGCGTCATGTAAACCGAAGTGCCGTCCGACCGCAGCAGTACTTTCTGATCCAGCCCGTCTGAAGTGAGATCCACCCACACTGAGCCGTCCTCCTTTTTGAAGAATACACCTTGTTCAACTCCCCTCAGTACTTCGTCCTTGCCGAGCAGATACGTCTGGCTTTCATAATACAGTTTGTCAAACGATACTCCCATCCGGCGGTAAGTGGCTTCGAATCCCTCGTACACCCAGCCGTTCATCATCTTCCACAACGAAAGAATCTCAGGGTCCTTCGCCTCCCATCGCTGCAGCATGTCAACCGCCTGCTTCATGATAGGCGCCTCTTTCTCTGCAGCCTCTTTGCTTACTCCTTTTTCTTCCAGTGCTTTTATCTCTGACTTGTACGCCCTGTCGAACTCGACATAGTACTTGCCCACGAGTTTGTCGCCTTTCAATCCTGAAGAGGCCGGTGTTTCCCCTTTGCCGAAATTCTTCCACGCCGCCATGCTCTTGCAGATGTGGATGCCGCGGTCGTTGATGATCTGCACCCTGCGGACTTTGTACCCCAGGGCTTCGTATATTTTAGCTACAGCATGTCCAAGGAAGTTGTTTCTCAGGTGGCCAAGGTGCAGGGGCTTGTTGGTATTGGGCGAAGAATATTCCACCATGATCTCCTTCCCTGAGGGAGGAACCACACCATATTGTGGACTGCTGAGGATGTTGCCAAATACCTGAAGCCAGGTGGCATCGGAGAGTGAGAGGTTAAGGAAACCCTTCACCACGTTGAACTTACTTACGATGCCTGCATGTTGCAGCAAATACTCCCCGATGAGCCGAGCGGTCTCCTCAGGTCCTTTGCCTGCAATTTTTGAAATAGGAAAACACACCAATGTATGCGTCCCCTCAAATTCAACATTGGTGGGCTGGATCTGAAGGCTTTCCGGACGCTTGCCGAAAAGGGCAGTGAGCGCCTCAAATATTCTTTCCTCTAATATTTGCTCTATGTCCATTTTGGCAATCTCATATTTTCCCGCTGAAGAGCGGGGATTCAACTCAATCTTGTACAGGGCAAATCACACCAGGAAGTTTGCTTTCTGTATGTTGGCTCCGCACAATTTCTTCCTTACATATCCAGGATGTAGGCAAACATCAGTGGTGCCACGATAGTCGCATCACTCTCGACGATGAACTTCGGGGTATCGATGTTAAGCTTTCCCCAGGTGATCTTCTCGTTGGGTACGGCACCGGAGTAGGATCCGTAGCTGGTGGTTGAGTCGCTGATCTGGCAGAAGTAGCTCCAGTACGGAACATTGTCCCTCTCGAGATCCTGGTGCAGCATGGGCACCACACAGATCGGGAAGTCGCCCGCAATACCTCCACCAATCTGAAAAAATCCGATACCGTCCTTACCAGAATTGTTGGTATACCAGTCCGCGAGCCACACCATATATTCTATCCCCGATTTCATGGTGGAGGCCTTCAGTTCGCCGGTGATCACATAGGAAGCAAAAATATTACCCATGGTAGAGTCCTCCCACCCCGGAACAACCATCGGCATGTTCTTTTCTGCTGCCGCAATCATCCAGGAATTCTTCGGATCGATTTCATAATACTGCTTGAGGTCGCCGCTATTCAGCATGCGGAACATGAATTCATGCGGGAAAAGCCGCTCACCTTTGTCTTCGGCGTCCTTCCACACTTTATATAAATGCTTCTGCAGCCTTCTGAAGGCTTCTTCTTCCGGAATACAGGTATCCGTCACCCGGTTCAGGTGGTTCTGCAACAGATCCCACTCTTGCTCAGCGGTGAGGTTCCGGTAGCCTGGAACCCGGCGGTAATGACTGTGGGCCACCAGGTTCATGATATCTTCTTCCAGGTTGGCGCCTGTGCAGGAGATGATATGCACCTTGTTCTGACGAATCATTTCCGCAAAGCTGATTCCCAGTTCTCCGGTACTCATGGCGCCTGCCAGGGTCACCATCATCTTCTTCCCGTCGGCAATATGTTTCTTGTAGGCCTTTGCTGCATCCACCAGCGCAGCCGCGTTGAAATGCAGGTAGTTCTTTTCGATGAATTCTGAGATCGGTCCTTGCTTCGTCATGGGGCAATAAAAATTTGGGCGAAAATACGAATTCGGTTCCACAAAAGTTTCAGCCTGAAGTTTCAGGCAGAAGCCGGCGTCAACGACCTAAAACAGTATATTTCGTTATGCAACCCATCCGACACGTTATTCTTCTCGCTGCAATCTTTAGTGGCACAACGCTCATTGCACAGCCCACCGATACCCTGCGACAAATCGACCAACTCTGCGCAGGCTGGAACAATGCCACGCCCGGCGGTGCCATCAGGGTATCGCGCAACGGCGTGGTGCTATATAATAAAGCGTTTGGACTTGCCGACCTGGAGCATGCCGTTCCCAATACTACAGAGACAATCTTTGAGAGTGGCTCAGTGGCCAAACAGTTTACCGCCATGGCCATACTTCTGCTGGCACAGGAGGGCAAACTGAACGTCAAGGATGAGATCCAGAAGTATGTTCCGGAAATTCCGCGGTACGAAGCCCCCATCACGATTGATCACCTTTTGCACCACATCAGCGGGCTTAAAGATTGGGGAACCATCGGCGCCATTTCTGGCTGGCCCCGCACCACGCGTGTTTACACCCAGGATCTTGCCGTGCAAATCATGGCCAGGCAGAAGTCGACGAACTTTCGGCCCGGGATGGAATACTCCTACAGCAATAGCAACTACTCCCTGCTGGTCACCATCGTTGAAAGAGTTTCAGGAAAGAGCCTTCAGGCATTTATGCAGGAAAAGTTCTTCGAACCACTGGGCATGCAACACACCCGCTGGCGCTACAACTTCAGGGAAATCATTCCCAACCGGTCAATTGCCTACCAGTATAACGATGGTCTATACCAGCAGATGATGCCATTTGAGAATATCCATGGCCACGGCGGATTGTTGACTACCACCGCCGATCTGGAAAAATGGAACACCCTGCTCTCCACCCATGCCATCGGCGGAGACAGGGTTTACCAGGAACGTATACGGAGAGGCCGTCTCACCGAGGGAAAAGAGATCAGCTATGCATCTGGGCTCGTGGTTGAGGATTTTCACGGCTTTCAGTCGATCTCACACAGCGGGGCCACTGCAGGCTACCGTGCATGGCTCGCCTGGTATCCTGAAAAGAAGATCTCTGTAGTCGTGCTAAGCAATGCATCCAATGCAGATGTGGTGGGACTCGGCCATCGCATCGCTTCCATCTACCTTGGTGAAGGTCCAAAGAAATCAACAAATACCAGAAAAGGAATAACGCTCGCAGCGGCAGATGCTGAACGTTTTGCCGGAGTCTACCGGAGCGCCCGTGGTTACGACGTCATCCGGCTTGAGCGAAAGGAGAATGGAATCTTGTCCGATGGTCATGAACTTACGCCATTCCATCGCGATACACTTTACCTGGATGGGAATTACTGGATTCAAAGGAAAGCGGGTGTACTGCTTCTTCAAAACCCCTATGACACCACGACCTATCGCAGGATGCCGCCACCTGCCGCGAACAATGCCGGCTGGAGTGCATTGGCGGGTTCCTACTACAGCGAGGAGGCTGATGCTTTGTTCAAGATTGCTGTGAGGGAAAACAAGCTCTGGGCAGATGCGCCTAATCTACCGCCAATTGAATTGAAGCCGGTTTTTGCTGATGGATTTACTGCGCCGGACCTTGATCTTTATGAATTCACGAGAGACAAGAAGGGCCAGGTAACCGGCTTCCAGCTCAGCACGTCAAGAGCGCTGCATGTACCATTCAAAAAGCAAAGTCAGAAGAAATGAGCAGGGTTTTGAATTTTGGAATTCTCGGAGCGGGCAAAATTGCCAACAGGTTTGCCGACGCATTCAGGTACGTTGACGGCGCCGCTGTACTCGCTGCTGCGTCAAGGGAACAAAAGAAGGCGAGGGAATTTGCGGATAAGCACCAGATAAGGAAGGCCTACGGCTCGTATCAAGAACTGATTCACGATCCTGAGATAGACATTATTTATGTGGCCACCCCGCATCCCTTTCACCATGAACACACGCTGCTTTGCCTCAACGGAGGCAAGGCCGTGCTGTGCGAAAAGCCCATGGCCATGAATCTCAAGCAGGTAAAAGAGATGACAGACACGGCAAGAAAAAAGAATCTCTTTCTGATGGAAGGAATGTGGTCGCGTTTCTTCCCTGCCTTGCTCAAAGCGCAGGAACTAGTTGCCTCAGGTGCCATCGGAAAGATCCAATACGTTCATGCCGACTTTGGCTTCTCCGCACCTGTCAACCTCGAGGGGAGAGTATATAACATGGCCCTGGGCGGCGGCGCGCAACTGGACGTAGGAGTGTATCCATTATTTCTTGTGCTTTGCCTGCTGGGGAAGCCGAATGAAATCAAGGCCATGAGTACCAAGGCTTCTACCGGTGCAGATGCCACCACCTCCGCTGAACTGAAGTTTGTAAGCGGTGCGATAGGTCACATCTTCTCGTCCATTGTTGCCGACTCGCCGAAAGACGCACACATCGTGGGCGACAAAGGACGCCTCGTCCTGCATGCACCATGGCACAAATCGGAAGCCGTCAGTTTCCTGCCCAACGGTGGAGAGCGGCAGGACTTTCGATACCCACATTCCGGCAACGGGTTTGAATTTCAGATAAGATCGGTTGTCGAATGCCTCAACGCCGGCAAGAAAGAAAACGATCTGATGCCTCATTCGCTTAGTCTCAACATGGCTGAAGCAGCCGATGAGATTCTGAGACAGGCGGGTGTGAGGTATGGGGGCTAGAATTTTGAATGTTGAACAGATGAATTCAGAATTTCGAAGTAGACTGGAATAGTAAATGGCCTCTGGCTTCTGGCTTCTGGGAGCTAGCTGATTACTCAAGAGTTCAGTCTTACCCAACCTGATGACAGTTGCAAGCATGTTTGACTTGGGATTTTGCTTGTCAATGGCTGAATTGCCAGCAGGCACTCGGGAATGGCTCCTGGCTGGTGGCAGCTTACGGCTGGTGGACTTAAGTACTGATTTCATGTTCAACGGTTTTTTGATTTCACAAAGCCAACGGTGTAGTTCGGTCACCTTTCTGGTGCAAATGTGAAAAACTCGTTTGACGCACTGGCCGGGTTTGGCCGGATCTGGCCGGTATTGGCCGGATTTGGCAGAACTTGGCAGGGCCTTCGGAACTTTTGGCAGAACGTAACTGGGTAGTCAAAAGCGGTCTATAGAACGTGGCCGGGTCGTCTGAAGAATTCTCGAGCACAGTCAAAATACATACAAAACACATTCAAAAGCGCGCCTATACAACGTCTATAAAACGTCTATAAAAAGTGTATAGCGGGTCTATGGCAGGTGTATAGCGGGTATATAGCGGAACATCGCGGATAAGAGTGGGGAGTCTGAAGGAACGGCTGCTGGCTTTTGGCTTCTGGCCGCTGGCAGGACATCCCTGGCTTCGACTTGAGTCAAACTTACTATCAGAAAAATCGCATCGAAATTGGAAGGCCAGCCAGTAGCCAGCAGCTAGCATCCAGCAGCCGCCCAATCAATTCGCCAGTACCGGCCGCGACATAATCACCCTGGCGGTTGCCTCCAGGATCTCGAACGCATTTTCTGCCATGCTGTTCTGTGTATCCAGTGTGGGATTGACCTCGCAGATTTCCCAGGCCACGAGTTTAGCGCTTTGTGCCAGTTCGACGTTGAGTTTTCTCGCCTCGTCCACCGTAAGGCCATTCGGCACCGGTGTTCCTGTCCCGGACGAAATACGGCTGTCCATACTGTCGACGTCAAATGAGATGTAGAGTATGTCGCAGTGATCCAGGTATTTCAAGGTCTCACTGGCCACTGAAACCGGTCCCATTTTCTTTACTTCATCGGCGGTGAAGTTGGGAATGCCGTACTTGTTGATGAGATAGTTTTCAGGCTTCTCCAGGTCGCGGACAGATATGTACACAATGTCTTCCGGGTAGATTTTGGCTCCCGGGGTGCCCACATTCATAATCTGTTCCCAGTATTCTACCGTCTCCCCTTTCGGGTCATTGATCTTGCATTCCAGGTTGTCGATGGCAGTGGCCATGGCCAGGGTCATACCGTGCATATTGCCTGAAGGCGTGGTGTAGGGTGAGTGAAAATCAGCATGGGCGTCAATCCAGACTACACCCAACCTCTTTTTGGGGTAGGCTTTCTTGATTCCGGCGATGGTGCCGAAAGCCGTGCTGTGGTCGCCGGCGATCACGACCGGGAAATAGTCGTCCAGCAGTTGCTCATAGACTTCCAGGCAAACCCTCTCCTCCATTATAAGTACGCCGTCGATGAACTTGGCGTAGGCATGTTCGGCGCTGTTGAAGAGGAGCTCGTTCACGTTCTCCACCTCCACCCGCTCATTTTCCCTGAAGAAGTCAGACTTCATATCGAGGCTGGCGATCTTGATGGCTTCGACGCCCAGGCTGGCACCGCGCGTACCCGCTCCGATTTCAGACTTTACTTCAATGATTTTTATTTTCTCGCTCACAAGACACCAGATTAAGAGGGAATGAACAGCCGAAAAGAGACAAAAGTGACCTCTCCCGCCTCACAGGTCGGGAAGCGAGTGCAGGTGTGCGAAGGAGCGTAGAAACTGCTGACTGGCCATAGAAGGCTTGTATTGCAAAGATGGCAAATTTATTCCAATATTGCGTTTTTTAGCGAGAGCCCCCAGATGACTAAACACCGTCAAGTGAAATGAAGAGCTACCGTGAACTCATCGAACAGACGTTCGAATTTCCACAGGAAGAATTCAAGGTCTGGGAGCACGAGTTACTTTTCAACGATGTCCCTCTCATGGACATCATCAAGGAATACGGCACGCCGTTGAAGCTGACCTACCTTCCCCGCATAAGTGAAAACATACGCTTCGTCCAGGCGACTTTCAACAACGCCATGGAGCGGTTCAAGTACAATGCAAAGTACACCTACTGCTATTGTACCAAATCATCGCATTTCTCCTTTGTACTGGAGGAGGCGCTGAAGAATAATGTGCACATCGAGACATCCTCAGCCTTTGATATAAACATTGTCAGGTCTCTTTTTGAACGGGGTAAGATCACCAAGGAAACCTACGTTGTGTGCAATGGGTTCAAAATGCCGCAGTACACAGAGAATATCTCCAACCTGCTGAACGAGGGCTTCGTCAACTGTATCCCTTTGCTGGATACGCTGAAAGAAATCGACGTCTATGAACAGAAGGTGAATGTCCCCTACCAGGTAGGAATACGGGTCGCCTCTGATGAGGAACCCAAGTTTGAATTCTATACTTCCCGCCTGGGAATACGCTACAGTGATATCGTCCCTTTATATAAGGAGAAGATTGCAGGCAGCCCCAAGGCAACGCTGAAGATGCTGCATTTTTTCATCAACACCGGCATCAAGGACACAGCTTACTACTGGAGTGAACTCAGCCGTTTTATTTTCAAATATTGTGAACTGCGGAAGATGTGCGATACGCTGGATTCAATAGACATCGGAGGTGGCTTCCCCATCAAAACTTCACTGACTTTCCATTACGATTACAAATACATGATCGAGCAGATCGTGGAGAACATCAAATGGATCTGCGACAAGAATAATGTACCTGTCCCCAATATCTTCACCGAGTTTGGCAGCTACACGGTAGGCGAGTCCGGTGCCATCCTCTATTCCATTGTAGACCAGAAACTGCAAAACGACAAGGAACTGTGGTACATGATTGACGGCTCTTTCATCACCCAGATGCCCGACGCGTGGGGTCTAAATCAGAAGTATATACTTCTGGCTGTAAACAAATGGGATGATCCTTACCACAAAGTGAATATTGGCGGCCTCACCTGCGATAGCATGGATTACTACAATTCAGAAGCACATATCGGTGAGGTATTCCTTCCCATGATCAATGATGCAGAGCCGCTGTATATCGGCTTCTTTCATACAGGTGCCTACCAGGAATCTTTGGGCGGCTATGGCGGCATCCAGCACTGCCTGGTTCCCGCACCCAAACATGTACTTGTTACCCGCAATGAAGACGGCGAAATCGTTACCAGCCTCTTTGCGCCTGAACAGACCAGCGAAAGTATGATGAAGGTGCTCGGGTATGCGAAGGCGCCCGTTCTGGCGGTTCCGGGCGGGCAGTAAGACCAAAGTCGAACATCGATCAAGTTTAGTGAAGGCAACCTGAAAACCTGTGATGTTTGGTTTGGTGTCAACGCGAACAGTTGGCCCAACTCATACCTGGAGGTCGTCAGGGTTTTGGCGCGTGTCGAACACTGCAGCAATCAGTACAGTCTTCTGTTCTGATATGATTCTGTAGACAATTTTGTAATTGCCAGATACGAGGTAGCGGTATCCAATGGCAGCTACCAGTGGATTGTTTTCTCTTTGACCTATTTCCGGGTGGCGTGAAAGCTTACCCGTCCTTTCGTAAATCTTTGATCTGATAGAAGCAGCCACCTTTGCACTCACAACTTCCTTGTAATATTGGCAGGCTTCTTTTAGCTGAGATCTCGCTAATTCGGTCCAGATTACCTTCATTACTACCAGCTCTCAGATTCCTTTTCCAGGGCTTTCTGGCTTGTTACCCTTCCTTTCTTATAATCCTTTTCAGAAGACTCCAACATGGACTTGTATGCCCTTGAAGTCATCGGCTTCAATTTGGCTTCGTAGGATTCTTTGATGCTTTGATTTTTCAAATTCTCAACCTTCCTGATAGTTGATTTGTCATTCACCTTGGTCAGCCATTCTATAAGCTCTACCTTCTTTACTGCTAAATCCATACTCACAAAGGGTTGATGCTGCAAAGATAAAACTATTCATACTTAATTCGGGATACCCGGGAAAAGCGCTTCCAGGATCATCGGGGTCATCGAGGTTCGGGCTGCAGGATTGGCCACCATCAGGGCCACCACCACTCATCGCTGAAGGATTGAGCGTGGTCACAATTTACCGGATGGAAACGGCGCCACCGCATTCATCGCCGTGAGTAAGGGCCTGAATCCACTCCACAGGTCCGGGACGATTTCCAGTGACGATAACAATCGGAAGTTTTAAAGGAGTGCCATCCACATCTTCGGAGGGCACCAGGAAGGTTCTGACCTTCTCACCCGGAATTCCCTTTAATTCTCCAATTTGAATCTGGCCATAAACAGAAAACGCTGCTACCCAGATCATGAGCAGCAGCGCGTTCTTCTTTATTTGTTGCATTGTCAAGAAGCCTATGTGGAAATGGGAAGAGTTGACATCATGTTAAGGTCAGCTGCTTCAAATCAATTCATGCCCATCCCCATCTTGGTCTCTTTGTAGTCTGCGGGTACGGTCATATCCGCTGCATTAATACTCTCGCGTTTGATTTCTGTCACCTCCATCACCATCTTCCCTTCCTCGGTGGTAGCTTCGATTTTCAAAGGCACACCGTCGATCTGGTCGCTGAAGAATGGGCGGCCTCCCGGGCCGCGCTGACGGGCCAGTGACTTCATATCCATATCCTTGATATCGGTTGTGGTCCAGATATTCTGCGTGATTGTTCTTCCCCGATCCGAGGTTTCCATTATATACTTCGTGCAGTTGTATCCGAGGATCGTGGCTGTTTCTCCGGTTTTGGTAACCTTGGAAGAAACATTCATGCCTTCTTTACCCGTCTGGCCATTGCCTCCCGGCATTGCAGACCATGTCTTATTGGCGCGGTCGATCCGGATGCTGGGCTTGTCTTTCTGATGTAGAATTTCCATGCCATCCATCATCCCTCCGTCCATTTTTGTAAGTGTGGAAGTTCCTTTCACTTTCACTGTCATGCCGGTCGGCATCATGCTGTTCATTCCGCCTCCGTTCATCTTCTTCATGTTTTCCATCTGCGCCTTCATCTGCGGGTTGGCCTCCATCATGGCTTTGAACTGAGGGTCGTTCATCTTGGCTTCCATCTCCTTCATTTTGGCCTGATTGGCTGGATCGTTCATCTTCTGCTGGGCGCTTTCCATTTTGGCTTTCTTTTCAGGATCTGTGATTTCCATTTTCATGGACCATTTCACGGTTCCTTCAAATGACTGGGCGCTCACGCGTAGACATATCGTCACCATAATGAGCAACATGATTCCTTTCTGTTTCATAAGGTTTAGGGTAATAGGCAAATGTAATCAAATAATGAACCGCTGAGATTGACTTCTCAACATCCAGCCACACAAGTGCCCAAGCTTGGGATTGAGCCTGCCCAAAGAAGTCACCACTGCGTTTTGTGACTTAAATCACTGAACACCGCGATGCACGTCATTACTAAACTTGATAATAGTGCGAAGATTCGATGATTAAATGCATTGCAAAACAACAACGCTCGGCTACGAGAATCACTTACTAAACTAATGGAATAACCTATTAAGACTATTTTGTCCAGAACATTCCTGAAGCTCCCCATCCTCATCTCCATTTTCGGTTATGTGGGATATATCGTGAGCTGCACACAGAAGGATCAGATTATTCTTACCAATCCATCTGAAAACACCACTGAACTGCTGTCGGTGAAAGCAGGCTCAGCTCCCACCATTGACGGCACCATAGAGTCCATGTGGGAGAACGCACCGAAACTGAAGATTACGCCCACAGTACCGGATCCTGGAAACGGTTTATTCACCGGATACATCGGTGAACAATACCCAGTTACACTGAGGTCCATGTATGACGGTACGAACATCTACTTCCTCGCTGAGATTACGGATGACTCCCAGACCATTCTGCCCTCACCTTGGTACTTCAATCCGGCCGCCAACACGACAGGCAAAACCGGTTGGGCCAAGGAGCCTGGCAGCAGGAGTTATGATGCCAATGGGAATTTATCCCGGATAGCTTTTGGCGAAGACCGGCTTGCAATGCTCTGGAATGTGAATGCTTCTACCCCTAAGTTCATCACACAGACCTGTTACGCCAGCTGCCATGTCTTTGGACCATATATGGATTACTCCAAAAAATCCGGCAGTCTATACCTCCAACGCCGGAAACGGAAATCACTACACCAATGGTCAAGCTGAGAAAATAGATATGTGGTGGGGTCGACTTGGGTATATCAGCAGAGATGCTACTCTTAACTTCATAGACGATAATTACCAGGACTGGGCCGGTGGTCCTGCCATCACCAACCTGACCGGTGGCAATGCGAATGGTCGTCATGTCGATGGCATTGCACCTGATGGAACATTTTCAAGCACCTGGCCAGGCAGGCCCAACTATACGGTAACGCCACCCAAACAGGGAGAATTCAGCAATTCACAGAGTCTCAAACTGGATGGAACCGGAGCCTCTGTTTCAGTTCCCCTTTGGGTTCTGGTCACCGGCACGAGCACAGGTTTCATTCTCCCGGCAGACACCCTGAGTGGAAATGCCAAAAAGGTGATCGGTATCAGTTCTGCAGGAGTCTTGACACTAAGCGATAATTCGAAAATTGATCCGACCGTCGGCACCGACTATCAAAGAACGGGTGATCCCATCACAGGCCCTACCGCCGTCAAGGCCATCGCAAACTACATAGGAATGCCATTGCTCAACGGAAGATCAGATATCAAAGCAGCAGCCGTTTACACGGGCACAGGCTGGGTTGTTGAGTATACGAGAGCCATGAAGACCGCCGATGCACAGAAGCAGGATATTGACTTCACGGTTCAGAATTCAGATGGCACGCTCCAGGACCAGCCGTTTGGACTGGCTTTCTTCAACAACTCCAATAATCAGCACGGTATTTACCCTGGCATGGTGCTGAAATTCCAGAAGTAGTCTTACATGCCAACTCATTCAAAGATCATGATCAGAAAACTAAACTGGAAAATACTCGCCTTCCTGGCACTGCTGTTGGTGATGCAGGGTTGCTATGATGCAACCACGGTAAAGATCGACAACAGCCAGACCATAACCAGAACCGTGAGTTTCAAAGCCGATGTAATTCCACTCTTCAACAAGAGTTGCAATACAGCCGGCTGTCATGCCACCGGAGGCAGGAAGCCCAACTTATCAGAAGCCAATGCCTATAATGCTCTTATCACAGGCAATTATGTAAATGTGGGCGCTCCTGAGCAAAGTGTCATTTACCTGTACCTCACCGGCAAGAAGACTCCCCAGATGCCGTTGGGATCCGCAGCCAATCCGAATAACATCAACCAGTTCGTACTTGCCTGGATTATCCAAGGGGCAAAGAACAACTAACCGACACACCATGAACAAGATCAAAGAATTATATAAGGCCCTTTCAGGAATCATCATCCTGTCGCTCCTGATAGCCTTGCCTGCCCTGGCACAGGAACCTTCAGATTCAGTGCAGCAGGCGTTGACCGCTGGCAGAAAGCCGGTCAAAAATACTTTTGACGGCAACTTCATTATTGACAATCAAACAGTGATGGTAAATCCCAAGGGGACTTTTGAGTTCGATTTCCAGCACCGCTTTGGCCTGGTCACCCATGGCATTCAGGACATGTTTGGCCTTTATGAAGGTGCCACTATCCGCCTGGGAGTATCTTATGTCCCCATCAAGAATCTTCAGGTAGGCATTGGATCCTACAGTGACCCCATGCAGGTCGATGGCAATGTCAAATACTCCATCTGGCAGCAGACAAGGGATAACAAGATGCCGGTGAGTGTAACAGCATTCGGCAACATGATTGTAGATACCCGGTCTGCGGACAATTTCGTCAACAACACGGATCGCCTTTCTTATTTCGGCCAATTGATTATCGCCAGGAAATTCACTGACAAGTTCTCCGCACAGGTGGCGCCGAGCGTTTCCCACTTTAACAACATTCAGGGTTATCTTGATGAACAGGGCAACGTTCAACCGTCGATGCACAACACGCATATCGCAGTTGCATTCTCAGGCCGATACAAGATTACCGAGGGAACCACTATACTGGTGAATTACGACCAGCCCATCACGCAGCACCAGACAAACAACCCACACCCCAATGTCAGTTTTGGCTGCGAGTGGGTTACCAGCGGTCACCAGTTCCAGGTGTTCTTCAGTAACTACAGTTATATCGCTCAGCAGCGCAATAACTTTTTCAACACCAATGACTATACGAAAGGGCAATACCTGATTGGTTTCAACATCTCAAGATTGTGGAACTTCTAATAATGGCGTGATGGCAAACAGAAGGAAATTTCTACTGGCAGGCTTGGGAGCGGCTTCCCTGTGGGCTCTCACCAAATCAATTTTTGTCCGCAAGCAACCGGGTGCAAAGGCGCGGTTCCTGACCCATGATGGAAAGCTGGTGGAGGTGGACATCCAAAAGTTGCCCCTAACAGGAAGGGTAGCAGGTAAGGAGGAAATGCAAAAGTGGGTGCAACGTAGAAAGTGATGAGCGCAATGACTGACTCAGACAAAACAGAGAAGCGGGTTCCCAGAAGAAATTTTCTGGAGGCTGCGCTTCTGACCGGAATAACCGCCGCAGCCGATCCTTTTACTGCCTTCGGTTCAAGTGGTGTTGCTCCCAGTGGAGAAAAGGTCCAGCTGCTCTCCGTAACAGGTGAAGTCATCGAAGTAGACAAAGCTTTCCTGAAAGAGGTGCCGGAATCTGTTGTAACCAACGAGGAGGCAAGGCGCGGCATGCCGGGGAAAAAGTTTGTGATGGTGATTGATCTCTCACACTGTCACAATCTCAAAAAGTGCCAGGCCGCCTGTAACAAGGCACACTTTGTACATGAGCACCAGAACTGGATCAAAGTATATCCAATGCAGGAAGGTGAACACGAGGCTCCTTACTGGCAGCCCACCACCTGCATGCATTGCGATGAACCTCCATGCGTGAAGGTCTGTCCTGTAGACGCGACATTCAAGCGGCAGGATGGAATTGTGCTGATTGACAATGAACGATGCATCGGCTGCAGATTCTGCATGGCGGCTTGCCCCTATTCGACCCGCGTCTTTAACTGGGAGAAACCCGAGGCGCGTCCGGAGTTGGAAAATGTTCCATACTCACCTGAAACAAGTTGCCCGCCCAAGATGGGAACCGTTTCCAAGTGCGACTTCTGCCCTGACATGACCCGGAAAGGAGAACTGCCCCATTGCGTTTCCGCCTGCCCTAATGGTGTCTTCTATTTTGGAGATATGAACGAAGATGTGGTAACCAATGGATCGGAGACCGTCAGGTTCAGTGATTTAATCAAAGATCGTTCAGGCTACAGGCTGATGGAGGATCTGGGCACCAAACCCAGCGTCTATTACCTGCCACCCGTCGAACGGCTGTTCCCCTTCGAAGACGGACTGAAAGACAAAGCTTCCAAACCCTGAGCCATGGAGACCACTGTGCACGATAAAGTTGTGAAAGATCTCATGCCTGCCAGGTTTGGAAAGGCTGGCATCATATGGACTTCTACTTTGGTAATCATTTGTATTGTCGGTCTGGTTGCCTATATCAAGCAGTTGAGGGAAGGATTGAGTATTACGGCGATGCGGGATTACGCCTCATAGGGCATCTACATTTCCAACTTTGTTTTCTTCGTTGCCATCAGCCTTGTAGGTTCCTTGATCACGGCCATATTCAGGCTTACCAATGTGCAGTGGCGAACACCCCTCACCAGAATTTCCGAGATCATTGCTGTAGCAGCCATCATTTTTGCAGCGATAGGCATTATCATCGACATGGGACGGCCAGACAGGCTGTGGCACTTGTTTGTCTACTCCAGACTGCAGTCGCCCATTATCTGGGACGTTATTGTAATCACGACCTACCTGGTGCTGAGTGTGCTCTTCCTGTATTTCCCGTTGCTGCCCGATCTGCCAATGCTGATCAAAAGCAAGGAGGCCAACCCAAAAGACTTTACAGGGAAATTGTACAGATTTCTTGGGTCCTTCTGGAGGGGAAAAGATGATCAAAGGAAATACAGTGAGACCGCCATCCGCATCATATCTGTCATGATCATTCCGGTGGCGCTTTCCATTCACACTGTGACTTCCTGGTTATTTGCCACCACCTATCGCCCGGGCTGGGACAGCACCAACTTCGGCGCCTATTTTGTTTCAGGAGCTTTCCTGGTGGGTGCTGGCGGGGTGGTCATTGCCATGTATGTCTTCCGCCGCGCCTATCATCTCGAGGAGTATATCACCGACAAGCATTTCGATAATATGGGGAAAGTTCTTGTCATGCTAGCCCTGCTTTACCTGTACTTCAATCTCAACGAATACCTTGTGCCAGCCTTTAAAATGAAAAAAGCGGAAGAGCATCACCTCAAGAGTCTCTTTACAGGTGAATATGCCATGCTCTTCTGGTCTGTAATTGTATTGGGGATGATCGTGCCGGTTATTGTCCTGATGTTCAAGAAAGGAAGGCGACCGCTGCCCATGTTTATCATGGGAATCCTGGTGGTGGTCGGCGCCTGGTACAAAAGGTTTCTCATCGTAACCCCAACTTTGCTGAGCCCCTTCCTCCCCATGTATGATGTACCTGAGTCCTACACAAACTATCATCCTACACTGGCAGAATGGGCCATCACCTTCAGCACACTTTCAGGTGCGTTGCTGGTGATTACTTTCTTCGTGCGGTATTTCCCCATCATCCCCATCCATGAGACCATCGAAGAAAAGGAGGCCATCTTAAATCCAAAGTCATGAAGCAAGGTGCCCTCATATTTACATTTCTGATCTGTGTGGTCTCTGCAATCGCACAGGACAAGGCCTCTGTCAGGCTCGGTCTTACGTTCAGGAAGGTCAACGATGAGCCGGCGGTGCTGCGGTGCGAAGCCAAAACCAAAGCAGGCAAGCGATTCGAACCTGTAGAAAATGCCATAGTAAATATCTATTTCTCTGAAGAGAACAACAGCAATCTGATTGGGACAACAAAAACCAATGGCAAAGGAATTGCGGATGTAAACGTGCCCGCCTCATTTCTTACACGGATGGACAGCACCGCATCCTGGCACTTTGTGGCCACACTCACAGAAGGGGAAACATATAAAGGCGCGTCTGCCGAGGCAGATGTAACAAGAGCCAGATTACAGGTGGACTTCCAGGAGGCTGACAGTACCCGTACCATTGTTGCCATTCTTTCAGAATGGAAAGACGGCAAGTGGACACCCGTGCCTCAAACAGAGGTGAAGTTGATTGTCAAAACCCTCTTCAGTGATCTGCCTGTGGGCGAAGACACCTATACAACAGATGATGAAGGGAAAGCGTCAACCACATTTGATATGAAGCTTCCGGGGGATGCTGAGGGAAACCTGACCCTGGGTGCCAAACTCGAAGATCATGAAGCCTATGGCACGCTGTTTGCGACCAGTAAAATGAAATGGGGAGTTCCGACGCCACCGGACAACAGCTTTTCGCAACGGACGTTGTGGGCTTCCAGGGATAAGACGCCGTGGTGGTTGCTTATCGGACCCAACCTGATTATTCTGGCGGTTTGGGGATCTATATTTTATCTTGTATATCTGTTTGTGAAGATCAGAAGAAGCGGGATGCAAAAAACTTAACTCAGACTAAACCTATTATTGAATCTGTTATGAAAAGATCACTTTCATTCCTTTTGGTACTCAGCCTGGTGCTGAGCATGTCATCCTTTCGGATCTTCCAGGCAAAGCCATGGAATGCGCCTGAAGCATTTGTCAAGAAAAGTAACCCGGTCAAGTCCGATGCTGAGTCGCTCAAAACCGGAAAAGAAGTATGGTCCAAACATTGTCAGTCGTGCCACGGAAAAGCCGGGGCCGGAGATGGCACCAAAGCCGCCACGCTCGAAACCGAAATGAAGGATTTCTCAACTGCTGACGTCCAGAGCCAGTCTGACGGATCCATGTTCTACAAGATATCTGAGGGCCGGGACGAGATGCCGACTTTCAAGAAGAAGATCCAGGATGAAACAGAGATATGGAGCGTCATTAATTTCATCCGGACGCTTAAAGCCAAATGAGAGATTAGGGTTCAACGGGGATTTATTCAGGAAGGGCGAAAGCCCTTTCTTTATTTCCTGCCCGTCCTGATGACATTTGTCATAACCCGTATACGATTAAGTCATTCCCTTGCTGAGTATGCAACGGTATGTTGCTTAACGATAATCATTCACACCATGAAAAAGAGCGCTAAATCACCAAGGAAAATTTCGAAGTGGGTTTTCCCTTTCGGGGGAAAAGACACTGCAGGCAATGGTGGCATGAAGGAGTTGTTGGGTGGCAAGGGGGCCAACCTGGCCGAGATGGCTAAACTGGGAATGCCCGTGCCTCCGGGTTTCACCATCACAACGGAAGCCTGCAACTACTATTACGATAACAAGCAGAAGATGCCTGACCAGCTGGTCGAACAGGCGGAGAGGGCACTGGCCAGCGTGGAGAAAATCATGAAGTGCGGATTCGGCGACCCTGAGAATCCGCTTTTGCTTTCTATACGGTCAGGTGCACGCAAATCCATGCCGGGCATGATGGAAACGGTTCTTAATGTGGGCCTCACCGACGTAACCCGTGAAGGGCTCATCCGCAAGACCGACAACCCGCATTTTGTATATGACAGTCAGCGCCGTCTCATCCAAATGTATGCCGACGTAGTCATGGAAAAGGGAACCGGCCGCCAGGTAAACGGCGACGGTATCCGTAAGAAACTGGATGCCGAACTCGAAGCTCTGAAAAAGAAAAGGGGCGTCGAATTCGACCGTGACCTTTCTGCCGATGACCTGAAGCAGCTTGTGGTGATTTACAAGAAGAAGGTAAAGGAAGAAATGGGCGTCGAGTTTCCGGAAGATCCAAATGTTCAGCTATGGAATGCCGTCAAAGCAGTATTCGCCAGCTGGAACGGAGACCGCGCCATCGCATATCGCAAAATCGAAGCTATCCCTCACAACTGGGGCACCGCCGTGAATGTGCAAGCCATGGTATTTGGCAATATGGGCGACACTTCGGCCACCGGTGTAGGCTTCTCGCGCAACCCGGCAACGGGTGATAAAGGATTCTATGGAGAATGGCTGCCCAATGCACAGGGTGAAGACGTAGTCGCCGGCATCAGGACTCCCAACCCTGTTAACACATTCAGTCAGAACAACCAGAACGCCAAACTGCAAACCCTTGCCGACGCCATGCCGCATCTCTATAAAGAGCTGACCGGATACGTCAACAAACTGGAGAAACATTTCCACGACATGCTGGACATCGAGTTCACCATTCAGGAAGACAAACTCTGGATGTTGCAGTGCCGGGTGGGCAAGCGCACAGGGCCTGCAGCCATGAAGATGGCGTTGAACATGCTTTCAGAAAAGCTCATCAACAAATTTGAGTCAATCAACAGGGTAAGTCCTGCTCAACTGGAAGAACTGCTTCACCCTATACTGGATCCTAAATCCGAAAAGAGTGCCACCATTCTGGGCAAAGGCCTGCCTGCCGGTCCAGGCGGCGCGTGCGGCCAGGCCGTGTTTACCGCATCTGCGGCAGTTGCGTGGAAGAAGGAGGGCAAGGATGTGATCCTGGTGCGCGAAGAGACAAACCCGGAAGATGTGGAAGGCATGCGTGCCGCGGAAGGAATACTCACGGCCCGTGGTGGCATGACGAGTCACGCCGCACTGGTGGCCAGGGGATGGGGCAAATGCTGTATTGTGGGCGCCGGCGAGCTGGAGATCCATGCAGACCAGAAAATCCTCATCGCCAACGGAAAGAAGATATCTGAAGGTGACTGGATCTCATTGAATGGAACACATGGCAATATTTATGAAGGGAAACTCGGCATGATGAAAGCGGCTGAGGACAACCCTGAATTTGACAAATTCATGAAGCTCTGCGACGGTGTGAGAAGACTGAAGATCCGCACAAATGCAGATACCCCTGAAGATGCAGCCAAGGCCAGGGCATTTGGTGCGGAAGGCATTGGGCTGTTCCGGACAGAACACATGTTCTACGGCAAAGGATCAGAACAACCGCTCTTCCTGTTGCGCAAAATGATCATGGCAAAGACTACTGAAGACCGCATTGCAGCGCTCAATGAGCTCTATCCTTTTGTCAAGGCTGACGTAAAAGCCACCCTTGCTGCGATGAGCGGTTTGCCGGTTACCATCCGGACCCTTGATCCTCCTCTCCACGAGTTTGTACCCAAAGATCATGAGGACCGCGTGAAGATGGCCGAGAGTCTGAAAATAACCTCGGCAGCCTTTGACAAGCGTGCTGAAGAATTGGTTGAAAATAACCCGATGATGGGTCACCGCGGTGTTCGGCTCTCCATCACCTATCCAGAGATTACCGAAATGCAGTTGAGGGCAATCTTTGAAGCCAGTGTGGAACTTACCCGTGAAGGCAAAAAGCCGATTCCAGAAATCATGTTCCCGCTCGTTGGGCATGAGCGTGAGCTGAAGCATGAGATGGAAATTGCACACCGGGTTCACGCAGAAGTATGTCAACGTTTGAAAGTGAAAAACATTCCTCATACGCTGGGCACCATGATTGAAGTTCCACGCGCTTGCCTTACAGCAGACAAGATTGCGCAGGAAGCAGAATTCTTCAGTTTCGGAACAAACGACCTTACACAAATGACTTTTGGGTTCAGCCGTGATGACATCGGATCCTTTGTTCCCGCATACACTACAAAACGCATTCTGCCGGCCGATCCATTCCAGACGATAGACCAGTCCGGCGTAGGCGTCCTGATGGAAATGGCCATTCAGAAGGGTCGCAAAGTGAAGAAGGATCTGAAGATTGGTATATGCGGCGAGCATGGTGGAGAGCCCAGGTCGGTAATATTCTGTCATAACGCCGGCCTGAACTATGTGAGCTGTTCACCTTTCCGTGTGCCGGTGGCGCGACTGGCCGCAGCGCAGGCTGTCATCCAGGAAAAGAAGAAATAGAAATTTTGGCTTGGGGTTGATACCCTGTGGAATGAATTATTGGTTAACTGAAAACGCAGCAGGCCCCGACTCCTCCCGGAAGTCGGCGGCCTGCTGCCTATCTGACAAGTCTTTTTGCCATAACGGCAAGCCTGAAAACTTTATCCGTCCGGTTGTGCATTCTCCCGGATTACTGTGTAACTTCATTCCACTCCCGTATCGGCTATCCTGATTTATAAGGCAATGACTTTGTTATTGACTCAACTGACTATCCCCTAAAGATTTCAACAACCTTAAAGCATACTGTTATGAAAATCTACGACGACAAACACATCAAAAATATAGTCCTTCTCGGGGCGCCGAAGGCCGGCAAGACCTTGCTGGCCGAGGATATGCTTTTTGAAGCCGGTATAACACACCGCCGCGGAACAATAGAAGGAAAGAACACGGTTTCGGACTACCACGAGGTCGAGCAGGAACGTGGAAATTCGGTATTCGCAACCTGCCTTCATACGGAATGGAAAGACTACAAGATCAATATCATTGACACCCCCGGCTTTGATGATTTTGCAGGTGAAATGATTGCCTCTCTTCGTGTTGCAGACACCTGCGTGATCGTCACCAATGCCCAGCACGGCGTGGAAGTGGGTACTGAGTTGATCTGGGACTACGTGAAGAAGTTTGACAAGCCGGTCATTTTTGCAGTCAACCAGGTAGACCACCCAAAAGGGGATTTTGAAAATGCATTGGCATCATTGAAAAAGTCCTTTGGTCCCGCTGTTACACAGATGCAGTATCCCGCCAACCAGGGTGAGAATTTCAATTCAATCATCGATTTGCTCAAGATGGTGATGTATAAGTTCCCCGCAGATGGTGGCAAGCCGGAAAAACTCCCGATACCCGATTCAGAGAAGGAAAAGGCCAACAAACTTCACAATGAACTTGTGGAGAAAGCTGCTGAAAACGACGAGAAGCTGATGGAGAAATACTTCGCCACCGGCAACCTCGACGAAGATGAAATGCGTGAAGGCCTAAAGTTAGGAATGGTGCATCACGACGTGTTCCCGGTATTCTGTATGAGCGCCAAGAAAAACATGGGCAGTGGACGAATGATGGGATTCATCGACAACGTCGCGCCTACTCCGCGCGAAGCAAAACCTGAAAAAACAACCGAAGGAAAAGAACTTCCATTTGACCCTGCGAAACCGGCAGTATTGTTTGTATTTAAATCACACATAGAACCCAACCTTGGTAAACTCACATTCTTTAAAGTGATTTCCGGTGAGGTTACCGGATCGTCTGAACTTATCAATAGCCAGACTGGCGCCCTGGAACGTTTCCATCAGCTGTTCATCATGGACGGCAAGAGCCGTCAGCCTGTTGAAAAGCTTGTGGCCGGTGACATCGGAGCTACGTTGAAATTGAAAGACACTTACACCAACCAGACGCTTCACAGCAAGGGCTTTGACGTTACCATCGCACCTATTGACTTCCCTGAACCGAGAATACGTACGGCAGTGGTGGCCAAATCAAAAGGCGACGACGAAAAGATCGGGGAGGTATTGAGCAAGATTCACCAGGAGGATCCCACCCTTGAGGTGGGCTATTCCAGGGAATTGAAACAACTCATTATCTCAGGCCAGGGTGAGTTGCACCTTACTGTGTGCAAATGGTTCCTTGAAAAAATGTACAACCTGCACGTTGACTTTGTGAGTCCACGGATTTCTTATCGTGAAACGATCCGTAAGCCAGCAAGCGCCAATTACCGGCATAAGAAACAATCAGGCGGTGCAGGACAGTTCGGTGAAGTCTGGCTCAAAATCGAGCCCTACTATGAAGGCATGCCTGAGCCTACCGAATTCAGCGTTCGTGGCAAAGAATTCATTGACCTGGAGTGGGGCGGCAAACTCGCCTTTTACAATTGCATAGTCGGCGGTGTTATTGACACGCGGTTCATCCCTTCCATACTTAAAGGTGTCATGGAAAAAATGGAGGAAGGGCCGATCACGGGTTCCTATGTACGCGATGTGAGGGTGCTTGTGCATGACGGCAAAATGCACCCGGTGGATTCCAATGATATCTCCTTCAAGATCGCCGGCATGATGGCGTTCAAGGACGCTTTCATGAAAGCTGAACCCCAGCTGCTCGAGCCGATCATGGACCTTGAGGTGATGGTACCCGAAGAAGTGGTGGGAGACGTAATGGGCGATCTGCAAACACGTCGCTCCATGATCATGGGAATTGACAACAAAGCCAATTACCAGGTGATCAAGGCAAGGACTCCGCAGGCTGAGCTTGACCGCTACTCAACCACACTAAGGAGTCTCACGCAAGGCCGCGGACGGTTTACGCAGAAGTTTGCGGAATTCGCTCCGGTTCCTTTCGAAGTTCAGCAGAAGCTGGCGAAGGAAGCGAAAGTGGCAGAACCTGAACTGGCGTAGTGCATTTACTGATTTGGTGAAATGGTGATGTGGTGATTCTCATCCACATCACCATTTCATTTTCCAAGGCGAACAATCAATTCGGCAGCTTCCAGCAGGGAGTCGACTTCAAATTCGCCCCTGTTTTCGGCCTCAATCTCGTTGCCAACCTGAATGGTACAGATGCCGAGTTTTCTGGCGGGGATAAGGTCACGTCCGCGATCACCAATCATGAAAGACTGGGTTGGGTCGACGTTGAATTTGGCCATACCCTTTTCAAACATCAGCGATTCCGGTTTGCGTAATAGCGACGCCGTCACACTGGGATGATAGGGGCAGTAGTAGATATGGTCAATAAGATGACCGGTCTGTTCCTGGAGATAGGCGTGGCAGGCGTGCATCTGCTCTTGTGTATATAGCCCCTGTGCAATGCCGGACTGGTTGGTCACCACGATGAGATGATAACCTGCCTCCTTCAGTAACTTCAATCCTTCATGGACGCCAGGGAGGATTTTGAAGTTGGATACCTCATATGTGTACCGTGGATTGTCCTCATTCAGCACACCATCCCGGTCAAGAAACACCGCTTTGTTCATGGGGTGCAAAGATGTAACAGGTTCATGCAAGCCGCAAAGTCGGGTAGAAATTTTCCACTGACGGAGCAAACTCACTTTGTTTTCAATCCCTTACTCCGCAACTTGAAAGGACTAAAGGAACCTATGAAGCCATTTGTGCTGACTTTTCTATTTGTTGCATGCCTTACTGCCTGCAGACAGAATGAGTATGCGGATCTGAATAACACGGAGTGGATTCATGGATCTCCGGATTGTACGAATAACCAGGATCCACCCATCCAGGCAGTCGCATGTGGGAATGACACCTGGATCTTCCGTCAGAACAAGTGTATTCATTACGAAGCGCCATTCATGTTTCTGTTTGAAGGCCAGGAAAGGGCACTCCTGATAGATACGGGTGCTCCATTTGGGAACAGGGGATTTCCGCTGGAAGAAATGGTTCGCAGTATCATTAAGGAAAAGGACCTAATTGTGGCGCACACCCATACTCACGGGGATCATCACGGAGCCGACAGTCAGTTTGCCGGCAAACCTCACACAACCGTAATTGGATGGTCCCAGGAACAGGTTCAGACGTATTTTGGATTAACCTCATGGCCGGAGCAAACTACTTCGGTTGACCTGGGAAATCGCACAATTGAAATCATCCCCATCCCAGGTCACGACACAGCCTCGGTGGCGTTCTATGATCCCGTGTCCCGGTGGTTACTTACAGGAGATTCCTTTTACCCAGGACGGCTGTATGTCCGCGATTGGGATGCTTTCCGCAGGAGTATTATGCGTCTATCCGACTTTTGCCTCAGCCATCAGGTGGAATATCTCCTGGGGAATCACATTGAGATGACCATGACATTCGGAAAAGATTATCCAACGGGAACCACTTTCCAGCCTGAAGAACATCCCCTTCCCCTTCGTTTTGAACAGCTGAGAATCCTTCGTGACAGTCTGAAGTTGATGGATACTCCCGCCAGGAAAGTGTTTGATGAATTTATTGTGGAGCCGGTGATGGAGATGTAGCCGGATCAGTGCCTTCCTGTATTCTTCATACTTCCTTCTTCATTCACTAGCTTTGCCTGCTCATGTCCCACAAAGCACTCGTCATTATCCCCACCTACAATGAAAGTGAAAACATTCATGCCATTGTAGAGGCAGTAATGGCCCAGCCGCAGGATTTTCATTTGCTCGTTGTTGATGATAATTCTCCGGATGGTACGGGTAATATGGTGGCAGAACTTCAAAAACATTACAATTCAGAAACGTCAAGGCTCCACCTTCTGCGGCGGGCCGGAAAGATGGGCCTGGGAACCGCCTATATCGACGGCTTCCATTATGGTATCAATAACGGCTACCAGTACATGCTGGAGATGGATGCCGATTTTTCTCACGACCCGAAAGATCTTAACCGGCTGTTGCTTGCCTGTGCAGAAGGAGGTGCTGATGTGGCAGTCGGCTCACGCTATGTTACAGGTGTAAATGTGGTCAACTGGCCCATGAGCCGTGTGCTTCTTTCCTATTTCGCCAGCATGTACGTGCGACTCATTACAGGCATGACGGTTCAGGATACTACGGCTGGATTCGTTTGCTACCGTGCCGAGGTGCTTAAGACCATTGAGCTGGACAAGATCCGGTTTGTCGGGTATGCATTTCAGATCGAAATGAAGTTCACTGCCTGGAAGTTCGGTTTCAATATCATTGAGGTGCCCATCATCTTCACAGACCGGACCAGGGGGCAGTCCAAAATGTCGAGCGGTATTTTCAAGGAAGCTGTATTTGGAGTCATTCAGATGACCATCCGCAGCTGGTTCAGGAAATACCTGCGCCAGCCTCAATAGGTCAGTCGAACCGTATTGCCTTGATCGGGTTGATGCGCGATACAATGGCTGTGGGGAGAAGCAACACTACTGAAACGACCAGGAATATCAACAAGTTAAGAGCCAGTACCGTTGGCCAGTCCCAACTGATGGGCACATAACTCATGTAATAATCATGCGGGTTGAGCTTCATGAGCCGGAACCGATCCTGCAGAAAGCACAGGCCCAGTCCGAGTGCATTCCCCCACAGAAGACCGCGGGTAATCAGGTGAATGCCCTGGTGCACAAAAACAAACCGGATGGTTGCATCCTGCGCGCCCATTGCCTTCAACAGGCCAATCATTTGCGTGCGCTCCATCACCAGGATAAGGATCACGGAAATCATGTTTACACTGATGACAATAAGAATGATGCCCAGTAGTATTTTGACCTGCCTGCTTATGAGCCCAAGCCATTCGAAAACCTGACTGTATTTGTCGCTCACTTTTTCAATAAAGAGATCGAAGTCCATGCTCTCTCCAACCCACCGGTACACTTCATCCACCTTCTTAATGTCCTTCACATAAATCTCCAATCCTCCGGCCACGCTGTCGGGCCAGTTGTTCAGGCGCTGTATGAGCCTGAGATCACCGATGATGACTTTATTATCGAAATAGTCGGCAAGGTTGGTTTCATAAATGCCGCTCACTTTAAGGCGCCGAAAACGCGGAGGATTCTGAAAGAAATGAACTGTGATCTCGTCACCTGTCTTTGCATTTATCTTGTTTGCGATGGTGCGGCTGATGACCACGTCACGGGAATAACCTGAATCAGGGAAATGGATGAAGTTTCCCTCCAACATGTTCGACTGAAAGGATGCCAGGTCGAACCGCTTACCCACTCCTTTCAGCACGACACCCAAAACTTCGTCATCGGCCTTGATCAGGCCCGCCTTGTGGCAGAACTCCTGCACGTGCCGGATATCGGGAAATTTCTCTGTCTTGGTGAAAAGGTCAATCTTGTAAGAAATAGGCTGCTCCTCCATCGAGTTGCTCAGACTGAGTTTGGTGACCAGTATATTGGAGCTGAAACTGTAAATGCGGTTTTTTACGGTTGCCTGAAACCCCTCCATGATCAGAAACGATACAATCGAGGCGGCGAGACCAACCGTCATGGTTACCACTGCGATGGTATGAATGGTTGACGCAAAGCCATCCTTCTGTTCACGGCTGATCCGTCGTGCGAGAAAATAGGAAAGGTTCAAGATTGTGGCTTAATTTTGGCTGTCGTCTCCGTACAAAGAAAACAAAATGAAAGGACTTTTTGTGGCCCTTATGTTTGCCTCCGTGGCCTGCACCGGGCAGGTGCTCACAGGGGCACAGCAACTTGACCTGCTGCTGCCGAAACTGAAGGGACATCGCGTGGCCCTTGTAGTCAACCAGACCTCCCTGGTCGGCAGAACTCATGTTGCCGACACCCTTCACAACCTGGGAGTGAACATTACGAAGATATTTGCTCCTGAACACGGATTCAGAGGTGATGCCGCAGACGGGGAGATCATTAAGGATGGCGTGGACCAGAAGACCGGGATTCCGATAGTTTCTATTTATGGAAAGGACAAGAAACCGACTACAGCACAACTGAATGATGTGGATATCGTCATCTTCGATATACAGGATGTAGGTACAAGGTTTTACACCTATATCAGTACCATGCATTATGTGATGGAGGCTTGTGCTGAAAGCAATAAGAAGATCATTATCCTGGATCGTCCTGATCCCAATGGATATGTCGATGGCCCTGTAATGCAGGACGCATTGAAATCCTTCGTAGGCATGCACAATATTCCCATTGCGCATGGCATGACCATCGGCGAAATGGCCCGCATGATCAACGGCGAAGGTTGGTTGGACAAAGGAATTCACTGTGAACTGGATGTAATTCCCTTAAAAGGCTGGACTCATGCTGATCTATGGCACATTGTTGTGCGGCCGTCACCCAACCTGCCCAATGACCAGGCCATTGCACTGTATCCGTCCATCTGTCTTTTTGAAGGCACCGTTATTTCGGTGGGACGAGGCACTGATGCCGCCTTCCAGGTACTCGGGAACCCCCTGCTGACCAACATGCCTTATCAATTTACTCCTGTGAGCATCCCCGGTGTTTCCGTTGATCCGCCTCACAAGAATGTAAAATGTTTTGGACTCGACCTCAGGAATGCGAAAGTTCAGAGAAGGATCGACCTGAGTTATCTTATAGACCTCTATCATCGTTACCCGGAAAAGGATAAGTTTTTCACTTCCTACTTTGACAAACTGGCGGGAACCCCAATCCTGAAGCAGCAGATCAGGGATGGCATGACCGAAGACGCGATCCGGAAAAGCTGGCAGAAGGATCTGGATGCCTACCAACTGATCCGGAAGAAATATTTGCTCTATCCCTGACCTACGGCATTCATGACGCAGGCGGAAAAAGTAAAAGACATTCTCAGAATTCTGGACCGGCACTATCCTGATGTTTCGACTCCCCTTCATCATCATGATGCCTATACTCTTCTGGTGGCCGTTCTGCTATCTGCACAATGCACAGATGAACGCGTCAACAAGATTGCGCCCCTCCTTTTTGAAAGGGCAAGCAATCCATATGATATGATCAGGTTGACGCAAGAGGAAATCAGGGAGATCATCAAACCCTGCGGATTGTCACCGATGAAGTCCAAAGGCATTTTTGGATTGTCGAAGATTCTCGTGGAGAAATATGGCGGACGAGTACCGCACACCTTCGAGGAGTTGGAGGCTCTGCCTGGCGTCGGGCACAAAACCGCCAGCGTTGTAATGACGCAATGGTTTGGTGTACCGGCATTCCCCGTTGACACCCATATTCACCGGCTGGCCTATCGGTGGGGCCTTTCCAACGGTAAAAGCGTTGAGCAGACAGAGAAAGATCTCAAGAGGCTAATTCCTGAGTCGAAATGGCAAAAGGCACACCTCCAAATCATTTACTTTGGAAGAACTTTCTGCCCGGCCCGCTCCCACAAATGGAAAGAATGCCCCGTATGCAGCAGGTACCTGAGACGGGAATTGAGGGAGGGTGAGGGAAAGAAGGCGGCAACGGACGGACACGGCAGAACCCGGAGAAGCAAAAGACACCAGAAGAGCAGATGAACATAGTATTCATGGGTACGCCGGAATTTGCAGTGCCGAGTCTGGAGGTACTGGTAAACAATGGTTACAAGGTAGTGGCCGTGGTTACGGCGCCAGACAAACCACAGGGACGAGGAATGAAAGTTACTGCATCCCCTGTGAAGGAGTCCGCGATGCAGCATAACATTCCGGTGCTTCAGCCTGTAAATCTTAAATCTCCTGTGTTTCTGGAAGAGCTGCGCAGCTTCCATGCCGACGTGCAGGTAGTGGTTGCCTTCCGGATGCTCCCTGAAACAGTATGGTCGATGCCTCCAAAGGGCACCTTCAACCTGCACGCTTCCCTGCTTCCGCAATACAGAGGTGCTGCTCCCATCAACTGGGCCATTATCAATGGTGAGAAAGAGACAGGTGTGACCACCTTTTTTCTCCAACATGAAATCGACACCGGCAGAATAATTTTCCAGGAAAAAGAAATCATTCTGGCAGATGATGACGCAGGCACGTTATATGAAAAGTTAATGCACCGGGGAGCCAAATTGGTTCTCAAAACCATTCAGTCCATCGACACCGGAAACCGCCCATCTGTTGAGCAGCATCACACGGGTCCGCTTCATCATGCGCCCAAGATTTTTAAGGAAACCTGCCGCATCAACTGGAATCAACCCGCTGAAAGTGTGAGGAACTTCATCCGGGGTTTAAGTCCCTACCCCGCCGCATGGGCAGAACTGAATGGAAAGGTGTTCAAAGTCTATCGCGTAACGGCAACAGGCAGGACCGGCAATGTGTCTGCCGGCACTATTGAATCCGATGGCAAGAGTTATCTTCATGTCATGTCAGAGGACCAGTGGCTGTCTGTTGAAGACCTCCAGCCGGAGGGAAAAAGGAGAATGGGCGTGAAAGAGTACCTCGCAGGAAACAAGATCTGAAACCAGATGATAATCAGTCTTATTGCAGCCCTCACCCAGAACCGGGTCATTGGAAAAAACAATGATCTCCCATGGCATCTGCCTGACGACATGAAATACTTCATGCAGACCACGAAGGCACACGTTGTCATCATGGGACGCAAGAACTATGATTCAATCCCTGAAAAATTCAGACCATTGCCCAATCGTGACAACATTGTGGTTACACATAACAAAGACTTCATTGCGAAGGGGTGTACGGTAGTTCATTCACTGGAAGAGGCGTTGGAGATCGCCCGCGCCCGGGGAGAAAAGGAGGTATTCGTTATCGGGGGCGCAGAGATCTACCGGCTTGCTCTTCCCAGGGCCGACAGGCTCTACCTTACTGAGATCAAAGCCATACTGGCTGGAGATACACATTTTCCCCCTTTCACACCTGCAGAATGGAAGGAAGTATCACGCAAATCACATCCGGCTGATGACCGGCATGCCTATTCATTTGATTTCGTGGTTTACGAAAGGAAGGAATCAAAGACCAATCACTAAATTGGTATAATGGACTCACATAAAAGGATTCTCGGAATACTTTACATCATTTCAGGCTCTCTACAAATCATGGCGTGGCTGATACTGATGGCCTTTTTCGGCGTACTGCTACCCTTTATTCTGGAAAGAGCCGATCCGGAGGACATTGAAGTAATCCGGTGGATATTTCCATTCGTCAGAATACTTATTGCTGTATTTGTGCTGATGTTTGCCATTCCTTCCATTATTGGAGGCGTCGGGCTCCTTAATAAAAAGAAATGGGCACTGACACTGGTACTGATCCTCGGATGCTTTAAACTATTCTCCTTTCCCATCGGCACTGCCCTGGGCATTTACACCATTTGGGTTTACATCGAGTCGACCCGTAATCCTGCACCTGCCGCATGACAAAGATTGCCGGAAAGGTCATCTGGCTCACAGGCGCTTCTTCGGGAATCGGCGAAGCACTTGCTTATGAACTCGCAAGGCAGAAAGTCAAATTGATCCTCAGTGCCCGCAGAAAGGAAGAACTGGAGCGCGTAAAAGGAAATTGCCATCCATTGGCACAGCCGAATATCAAACTCCTTCCCTTTGATCTGGCAGAAACCTCCACCCTGAAACTGATCGCAGAAGCGGGTACTCACCTGTTCGGACATGTGGACATCCTGATCAACAATGGGGGTATATCCCAGCGGAGTCTAGCCAAGGATACCATCGTAGATGTAGATCGCCGGATCATGGAAGTCGACTATTTCGGGACCGTTGCACTGACTAAATACCTGATGCCTCACTTCATATCGCGTCAGGTTGGACACATCGTCACGGTCAGCAGCGTAATGGGCCTTATCGGAACTCCATTCCGTTCCGGTTATGCCGGTGCGAAACATGCGCTCCATGGATTTTTTGATTCTCTACGTGCCGAACTCTGGAAAGAAAGCAGACACATCAAGGTGACCATGGTTTGCCCCGGATGGGTGCGCACCAATATTTCGCTGAACTCCCTGATCGGAGACGGGTCCAAACTGCAGCAGATGGATTCAGCAACGGGCGATGGTCTGGATCCCAAGGTCGTAGCAAGAAAGATCATAAAGGCAGTCGAAGGCAACAAACGGGAAGTTTACATCGGAGGACTCAAAGAAGTCTCTGCCGTGTACTTGCATCGTTACCTGCCCGGTCTGTTTGCCAGGATCGTCCGCACAGCCAAGGTGCGATAAGGAGATCTACTTCTTCCGTTCTTGTTATTGGCAATTGTTGATTCGCAGTTATTCGCTAAATCGCAATGTGAATATGCGGACAGGCTACTATCCAACAGCAAACAGTAATTGACCATGGAGTGGTATGAGTATCTTCTGATCATCGCTGTAGGATTCCTGGCCGCGTTTCTCAACACTATCGGCGGAGGAGGATCGCTCTTCTCGGTGCCGATACTCACCTTTATGGGACTGCCCATAACGTCAGCTAATGCAACCAGTCGTGTGGCACTCCTCTTTCAAAACATTTTTGCCGTCGGGGGCTTCAGAAGCAAAGGCGTTGAACTTCCATGGCCTTACAGCATGTACCTGGGGTTCTCATCGTTATTCGGCGGACTGCTGGGATCCTACCTTGCGTCGATGATCGCAGACGAAATATTCACCAGGATCTTTGTGTTTGTCATGATCGGAGCCGTTCTGCTGATCATCTATGATCCTTTCAAAACAGGAGGAAACGAAAAGCTGGATGCGAGGAGTCAAATCATCGGCACCATACTTTTCTTTTTCATAGGGATATACGGGGGATTTGTGCAGGCAGGAATCGGCTTCATCGTCATGGCTGTTCTGAGCACGGTGAATCGACTCAACCTGACGAAGACAAACTATGTGAAAGTGTTTGCTGCCATTGTATATACTGGCGTGTCTGTCATTGTCTTTGCCATTGAAGGAAAGGTGCTTTGGGCGACCGGGCTTATTCTTGCCATTGGCCATGCTCTGGGCGGGTGGTACGCCAGCCGGTGGTCTGTTACAGCAGGCGAGCAGTGGATCAAGCGCATCATGATAGCCTCCATTGTTGCTATGGCAGTTAAACTCTGGTTCTTTTGAAATCCTGCTGGCTGAGCAACTTCTGCAACACCTCTCGCTACACAAATTCCATATAACACTTCCGCGTATCAACGCTTATATTTGGTTATGCTAAAATGGATTGACGTCCTGAGATATGCCAACAAGGGTAACCTGACGCCGCCCAACAGGGTGGAAAAATCAGACGAAGAATGGAGGCAATTGCTTACACCAGTAGAATATCAGATTGCCAGAAAGAAAGGAACGGAAAGGGCATTTACCGGCGAGTACTGCGAGTCACACGAGCCGGGTAAATATGCATGCCGTTGCTGCGGAACACTTTTGTTCGACTCAACCCTGAAGTTTGATTCTGGCACCGGATGGCCCAGCTTCACACAACCGGTTGATGAAAGCGTGGTGGCCTATCACAAAGACTCGAGTTTTGGTATGGTGAGGGTGGAAATTACATGCAATGTCTGCGACTGCCACCTTGGTCACGTCTTCCCTGATGGACCTGAACCCACAGGACTTCGCTACTGCATTAATTCAGCATCCATTGTATTAGTTGGTGGTAAAGCAAAATGATTATGAGAGTAGCCCGCCTGATGACAGTCATTGCTCTTATTTATGTTGGCGCCTGCAGTCCAACGAAAGAGCTCGTGCAGACTCCCTATCAGGAATTGTACCGCCCCCAATATCATTTTACCCCTGCCATCAACTGGACGAATGATCCCAACGGACTAGTCTACTATGAAGGCGAGTATCATCTTTTCTATCAATACAACCCATTTAGTTCAACCTGGGGTCACATGAGCTGGGGACATGCAGTGAGCAAGGACTTGCTGCATTGGGAACACCTCCCCATTGCCTTGCATGAATACCTCGACCCGAGAACCAATGACAGTACAATGGTCTTTTCCGGCACGGTGGTGATCGATAAGAACAATACGAGCGGGCTCTGTTCGGGGAAAGAATGCATGGTGGCCATCTACACCTCACATGTCCATTCCAGGGGGCATACAGTAGTGCAGCATCAAAGTCTTGCCTACAGCAACGACAAAGGCCGAACCTGGACGCGCTATGACAAGAATCCCATACTCGACATGGAGCTAAAGGATTTTCGTGACCCCAAAGTATTTTGGTATGAGCCGGAACAGAAGTGGGTCATGGCATTGGTGGTGCCTGATCAATTTGTTGTCAGGTTCTACGAATCAAAAAACCTCACCAGTTGGACACAAACCGGTGAGTTCGGCAAGAAAGGCGATATCCGCAAGATCTGGGAATGCCCTGATCTTTACGAAGTACCGGTCGAAGGCAATCCAAATCAAAAGAAATGGGTTCTCTCCCTCTCCTGTAGTCATCCGCAGGGGTTAAGCTTTGTGGGCATGCAATACTTTGTGGGATCTTTTGATGGCCAGACCTTCCAGCCTGATGAGTCAGAGGTTAAGACGCGCTATGTGGATTATGGCAAGGACTTCTATGCTGGAATTGTGTACAACAACTTCAAAACCGAATCGGGCAACCCGGTTATGATCGGTTGGGCAAACAACTGGGCCTATGGAGCGTCCATTCCTACCGAGCCCTGGAGAAGCGCAATGTCCATTCCAAGAGAATTGTCCCTGCGAGACACCCAAGATGGTATGCAGCTGGTGCAGAAACCATTGTTGGCAACAGGCACACTGAAAGGTGAGGTGCTTTCCGGCAACATTGAAGGAAACAACCTGTGGCTTGAAGTTGAAATTGAGGCAGGAAAGTCAGAAGATTCCGGAATAAGGATATTGAAAGGCGGCATTGGTGAGACGGTCATAGGCTACCGGAATTCAAAACAGGCCGTGTACCTCGATCGTACACGCAGCGGTTTTGTTTCTTTCCATCCTGATTTTGCCAGCGAAGAGTCGGCAGTAATCGAACCGGTAGACGGAAAGATAAAGCTGGAGATCCTGGTCGATGAATCTATTGTTGAAGTGTTTGTTAACGGAGGGCTCCGTACCATCAGCGACCAGGTATTCCCTTCGGAAGCCGACCTGAGGGCAGAAATATTCGGCGAAGGTGTGTCGGTGAAAGGCTGGAAAATGAAAAGTGCCTGGGTGAAGGATGGAAATTGAATTATCAAACCTGTAAGTTCACGACTCCGCCAGTTCCCTGATCTTCCTCACCCGATCAGGATCTACAGTTCGCACGGTAAACTCCGTCTCACCTGTCTCTCCCATAGCTGTAATCTTCTGATTCTGGTATTCCATGAGACTCCTCCGGTTACTTGTAGCTGAGAAGTGAATTTCCTTTGCCCCGGTTTTCGAGACAATGGATTTCACGGTGTACTCATTCACTCCGGAACCTGGCATGATAGCAATCCGACCTGCTGCGCGGTCTATTAATTGTTTGATAAGATCTGCGCCTTCAAGGGCCTTTGGCATTTGTCCTGAAGTCAGGATACGGTCAAACCCCGCTTCAATGCAATCCTCCAGGGCTTCGAAGGGATCTCTTGTCATGTCAAAGGCCCGGTGACATGTGACCTGCTGCGGCTTGGCCTTGCCGATCAATTCCTGACAGCGCTTTTTGTCGATGGTTCCATTGGGATTCAGGATGCCAAACACAAAACCATCCACACTTAGCTTCTGGGCGTGATAAAGATCGCGCTTCATTGCGTGAAACTCGTAGCTGCTATAGCAGAAATCACTACCTCGCGGACGCAGCATTACCATCACATCGATGCTCAGGTTCTGCCGTATCACTTCAATTGTGCCCTGGGAGGGCGTTGTTCCGCCTTCACCCGGGTTATCACAAAGTTCAATGCGGTCGGCCCCGCCCTCCTGCGCCTTAAGTGCGGATTCAATATTGTATACAACTACCTCACAGGTCATGTTTTTCATTAATTTTCGTTTCTCAAATATAATCGGATGAAAGGGCTTACCGCCTGCGCCATCTTATTCCTCCTTATTCCAGTTCCGTCATTGTGCCAAAACACTGATTCAATTGCCATTCGGAAATATTATCAGGAGAACTCCATCCTGTGGCTGGGATCCGGCAAGTACTATAAGAACGAGATGGCTTATCCACTGCGCAGACTCAAGACAGAAATGTCCGGTTCCCCCGATGCGCTATTTGAATTCAAGAAATACCGTAAGCAGGAGACCTTTGCCAAGATTGGCTTCGCCGCGGGGACTGGCCTTATAGTTGCATCCTTCTTTGAAAGGCGCCGGCATTATTCAACATCCTCCTACATCTATGCTGGCGTGGCTGTTGTAGCCGTCTCCATACCATTGCATCTTGGCGCCAACAAGCACCTCGGCCGCGCAGTGTGGTATTATAACAGGGATATACTGCTTAGATGATTTACTGATTATTGATTTTCTTTTGATATCGCTCAAAGCCAATCAATAATGGCTTTTCGCTTCAAATAATTGGTTGGGGATTTCTGGTGAGTAGACAGCATAGGTGAAACCCTTCTGCAGCGCATATGCACCATAATTACCTGACTTGTCAATGGCGAGGAATCCCACCTGTATCTCCTTCGATTTCTGAGGTTGGTTTTTCACAATACGCTGTACAGCCTTCTCGCAGGCCTCCTGAGGGGTGTTGCCCTGGCGCATCAGTTCCACTACGAGGTGCGAACCGCAAATCCTGATCACTTCTTCACCCACGCCGGTGCTTGTAGCTGCACCTACTTCATTATCAACATAGAGTCCGGCGCCAATGATGGGTGAATCCCCCACCCTGCCTTTCATCTTATAGGCCATTCCGCTCGTGGTACATGCGCCTGAAAGATTCTGCTTCATGTCCAAAGCTATCATCCCGATGGTGTCGTGGTTCTCAATGTTGGCGACAGGCTTGTATTCCGCCTTTTTCAACCACTCCTTCCATGCCTTCTCCGACTCTGGTGTCAGAAGTTTTTCCTTCTTGAATCCCTGCGTTAGAGCAAACTGAAGGGCGCCCTCTCCGACCAGCATGACATGAGGGGTTTTCTCCATCACCTTGCGAGCTACTGAAACAGGATGCACAATGTGTTCAAGGCAGGCGACAGCTCCGCAGTTGGCGAATTCATCCATGATGCAGGCGTCAAGTGTTACTCTGCCATCGCGATCAGGAAGTCCGCCAAGACCGACCGACGTTTCCTTAGCATCTCCTTCGGGCACCCACACTCCTCTTTCAACTGCATCGAGGGCACGCCCTCCTCCTGACAGTACTTTCCAGGCTTCAGCGTTGGATGGCACGCCAAAATTCCAGGTGGATACGACAAGCGGTTTAGATCCTGCGGGTTTCCCCAATAATGGTGCTAAAGGTGTAAGAGAAGCCAATGCGCTCCACTTGATGAATCTTCTTCTCGATGATTGCATATGCCGGTCTTTTGGAATGGAAGGTAGGACTTAATTTGCTAATTACTGATCACAGATTGGTGATTGACGCGGCTGCACAATGATCCTTTCAAAGACGTGGAATTGCACATTCTTCGAATTAGTCAATAACCCGCCTCGCTGTTCTGAATCGTTTTATGTAGTAATCCGAATACAGATTCGTTTCGATTACGCCCAAAGAAGTTGAGGCGTGAATGAACTTGATGTTGTCCTTTTTTACATCGGTTACAATTCCAACATGTGTGATTTCTCTTTTCTTTTTGCCTGTTGCAAAAAACAGCAAGTCGCCTGGCTTCAAATCCTTGATTTTAACTTTCTCGCCCACATTGGCTTGCGCATTGGCCTGTCTTGGAAGTTTTACCTCAACTGAATTGAAAGCATTTGTAGTGAGTCCAGAACAATCAAGTCCACTTCTGGTGTTTCCACCCCACTTGTAGGGTGTACCCAGATAGGTGCGGGCTGTCTGAATTACTTTGGTTACCTGTTTGTCGCGCACCTTCGCTTTTCTGGCGCCGGCACAGGAGAGTAAAGAGGCAAAAATGAGCAGGCCAACGCACACTTTGTAAAAGTGGATTTGCGTACCTTTGCGCTTTATGCCCATCTTTTTTGGATAACAAATCTACACACTTCATGCCAGACGTTAAAGTGATAGCGGTAGAAGAGGGAAACAGGCTGGATTTGATCATGGACAGGTTCCGGCAGATCGTAGGCGAAGACCATGTTATTGCGGAGCCATCCCGAAAAGAAGACTACGCCCGGGACAAGACAGAAGACTACTTCTTCATGCCTGATGTGGTTGTGAGGCCGCGAAATACCGGTGAGGTGAGCGAACTACTGAAACTGTGCAACGAACACAAAATTCCTGTTACACCCCGAGGGGCGGGGACTGGACTGAGCGGAGGGGCCCTTCCCATCAAGCATGGAGTGGTATTGTCGATGGAACGCTTCAACAAGATTCTTCATATTGACGAATTGAATCTCCAGGCTACAGTTGAGCCTGGTGTAATAACAGAGGTTTTTCAGAATGCGGTAAAGGAAAAGGGACTCTTCTACCCTCCAGATCCCGCCAGCCGGGGCTCCTGTTTCCTGGGCGGTAACCTGGCCAACAATTCAGGCGGACCGAAGGCCGTGAAGTATGGCGTTACGCGGGATTATGTCATCAACGTGGAGGTGGTATTGCCCAATGGGGAAGTCATATGGACAGCCGCCAATGTCCTGAAAAATTCAACAGGCTATAATCTCACGCAACTCATGTGTGGAAGCGAGGGTACGTTGGGCATCATCACGAAAATTGTTTTCAAGCTCCGCGGCTATCCCCAAAAGAATGTCCTGTTGCTTATTCCATTCAGCACGAATGAAGAAGCCTGCAGAGCCATCTCTGCCATTTTCGTGGCAGGCATCCAGCCGTCAGGCATGGAGTTCTTCGAAAAGGAGGCGGCAGCGAAGACCTTTGAGTACTGTGAAAAGGTTCTCAACAGTCCCGTCACCACGAAATTAACGGAAGGAATGAATGCTTACCTTCTCTGCGAGTTGGATGGCAATGATGAGGAAGTACTCATGCGCGATGCCGAAAGGGTGATGGCTGTTGTAGAAAAATTTGAAGCAGGTGAAGTCCTGTTTGCCGACAGCGCTGCTCAAAAAGAGGAGCTCTGGAAGATACGCAAGAATATCAGTCCTGCGGTCAATTGGTACACGCTTACCAAATCCGAGGATGTCGTGGTTCCCCGTGGCAACCTTCCAAGGCTTATCACTGGCATAAAAGAAATAGGACGTCAATACGGCTTTGATACTGTCTGCTTCGGACACCTGGGTGATGGAAACCTTCATGTGAATATCCTGAAGGAGAAAATAAGTGAATCGGACTGGAAGACGAAGATTCCGGAAGGGATCGGTGAGATATTCAAGCTGGCGGTTGAATTGGGTGGAACCCTTTCTGGTGAACACGGGATTGGTATCGCCAAGCGCCCCTACATGCCTATCGCATTGGGTGCAGTCAACCTTGAACTCATGAGAGGCATCAAGAAAGTATTTGACCCAAATGGTATCCTCAACCCCGGGAAGATTTTCTAAGTGATGAAGTCATTCTGCCTGCTGATGGTTCAATTGCTGTTATTCACAGCCTGCAGCCGGCAACCCCGCAATCAGGAATCTTTTCCGAAGCATGATTCCATCTCCACCCCTGTCGTGGCCTCAACCGGTTGGAAATCGCTTTTCGATGGAAAGACACTGAATGGTTGGAGGATTTTCAAGAATCGTCCCAATAATACCTGGGAAGTTAAAGATGGCGCCCTGCATTGCAGACCTGTTGTTGAGGGTGTGAAGGGAGCCGATGAACGTTCTGACCTGATATCAACCGAAACCTACAGCAACTTTGAGTTGGTTTTTGATTTCAAGTTCGCAAGCGAAACCAACAGCGGCGTCATGTTCAGGGTGTCAGAAGAACTGGATCAGCCCTATCACACTGGTCCGGAATATCAGATTCTCGATGACTTGGGCTATCCCGGCAAGGTTTCTGAAATGCAATTGACAGGGGCAACATTCGGGTTATATGGCACCACGGGAACGAAGAAACTTCACCCTGCCGGCGAATGGAACAACGGCAAGATTGTGGCAAAAGGCAAACATATCGAACACTGGTTGAACGGCGACAAGATTCTTGAGTATGAGATTGGCTCGCCGGACTGGGTTAAGCGGAGGGACGCCAGCAAATGGAAGGAATTCCCCCGCTTTTCCGCAGAAGACAACGGGCACATTGACTTACAGGATCACGGCAGTGAAATATGGTTCCGGAACATATTGATCAGAAATCTCTGATTCCCCCTCAATCCCATGTGCGGCATCACCGGCGTTTTTGCATTCAACCTGGTAGGCAAGTTCAGTAAGATCAATACCGCCGCCTCAACACGGGCGCTGGCTCACCGCGGCCCCGACTTTCAGGACATTTATGCAGATGAGTGGGTTTGTCTAGGTCACAGGAGGCTGTCAATTATTGACACGCGCGAGATTGCACATCAGCCCATGTGGGATGAATCCGGCCGGTATTGCATCATTTTCAACGGAGAGATTTTCAACTTCCGGGAACTGCGTCACAAACTGGAAGCACAGGGTCTTACTTTCCGTACTGAATCCGACACTGAAGTTCTGCTTAAACTCTACATCTCCGCCAAGGAATCCTGTCTGGCTGAGCTAAACGGGTTCTTCGCTTTCTGCATCTACGACAAGCAAGATCAGTCCATGTTTCTTGCCAGGGATCGTTACGGTATCAAACCATTCTACTATCTATTTGATGAGGATAAATTCCTATTCGCATCAGAGATGAAGGCACTCATCGCCTACGGAATCGAAAAGGAATTGGACTATGTTTCCCTTCACACCTACCTTCAGCTTAACTACATTCCGGCTCCCCGCACCATCTTCTCCAAAGTAAAGAAACTGATGCCCGGCCACTACGCCATGGTCCGGTCAGGTCAGATGGAGACCTTTCAGTATTACAAAATACCTGTCAGTGAAAGTGTTCCGGTCCCAGGTTATGCTCAAGCTCAGGTCAAGCTTCGGGAAATGCTTGATGCTGCCGTACAACGCCGACTTATCTCAGATGTTCCATTGGGGGCGTTTCTTAGCGGGGGTGTTGATTCCTCCATCGTTACTGCACTGGCCAGCCGTCATAAGCAGAACTTGCATACCTTTTCCATAGGCTTTCGCGACGACCGTTTTTTTGATGAAACTCCATACGCAATGGAAGTGGCCAAACATTGCGGTACTGAACACACTGTGTTTTCCCTTTCGGGAGATCAAATGTTTGAACACGTGCATAATATCCTCGATCATATCGACGAGCCTTTTGCGGACTCTTCCGCTATTGCCGTTTACGTGCTTAGCAATCAAACACGCAAGCATGCAACCGTTGCGCTATCAGGTGATGGAGCCGATGAGTTGTTTGCCGGCTACAACAAGCACTCAGCATTTTACCGTGCCTTGCATCCGGAATGGAAAGAAAAGGCTGTATCAGGTCTGGGACATGTGTGGAAACTACTTCCGCACTCTAGGAGCGCCCCTTTCTCCAACACCATCAGACAACTAGACCGGTTTGCCCAGGGTTTTTCGCTCCCGTCGCGCGAACGGTATTGGACATGGGCGGGTTTTGTTTCCGAGAAACAGGCCAGGCAGATGCTTTCCGAAGCCGGCAGAACCAGACTCGACGAAACGAATTATTACGATTACAAGAACACCTTGCTTGCCGGCCTTCCGGATGATGAATCCATGAACGACATCTTACGTTGTGACATGGGTATGGTTCTGGCTAACGATATGCTTACCAAAGTGGACCTCATGAGCATGGCGCATGGACTGGAAGTACGGGTACCTTTTCTGGATGTCGAGGTGGTGAATTACATATTCGGCCTTCCTGACTCCTACAAAATTGACAAGGCCGGGAGGAAGAAGATCCTGAGAGAATCGTTCTCAGACCTGCTTCCTGAAGGCTTTTTCAATCGCCCAAAAAAGGGATTTGAGGTACCCATGCTGAAATGGCTTCGGAGAGATTTGAAGAAGCTGATCCGAACTGAACTTCTCGATGACAAGTTTATTGTGGAACAGGGGATATTCAATCCGAGAATGATCAGGAAAATGAGAAACCAATTGTATTCGCTGAATCCGGGCGACATTCACGCAAGAATGTGGGGACTCGTTGTGTTTCAATGGTGGTGGAAGAAGTATTGCCAATGAAATCATCCGGGTTTTTGTTTGTTGGCATTCTCCTGATGGCAGCAACCATCAGCAATGGGCAATCTTCTCAGGCCATCAGACTGGCCTTTGTCAGCGATACCCAGGCCCCGATGACCGTTGAAAAAATATGGTTGAAGGCCAACAGGAACGAGGAGGCTACCGGAAAGGTTTTCGAAGATATTGTGAAGATCCAGCCCCACACCGTTTTCCTTTTGGGAGATGTAGTCGCCCTGGGATACCGCGAAAAGAAATGGAAAAGAGTAGATGGCTTTCTCAATGAGTGTCGTTCAAAAGGAATTACAGCTGAAGCTGTTCTCGGGAACCATGACGTCATGACCTTTGGAAGATCCGGCGAAAAGAAATTCCAGATGCGATTCCCGGATCAGGTACGCACCGGATTTACGGTGGTGAGAGATTCCATTGCCATCGTAATGCTTAATTCCAACTTCAAGAAATTAGGAAAGGCAGGCAGAAATATTCAGGAGGAATGGCTTGGGCAGGAAATCAACAGGCTGGACAAGGATCCGGCTATTGTTCACGTCATCGTTAGCTGTCACCATGCCCCCTATTCAAACAGCAAAATCGTCGGCTCCTCAAAACCTGTGCAGGAGAGGTTTGTCCCCTACTTTTACTCATCAATCAAGGCCAGAATTTTCATCACAGGACATTCTCACAATTTTGAGCGGTTTACGAGGGACGGGAAGGATTTCCTCGTCATCGGCGGGGGCGGAGGAATTCATCAGCCCCTGAACCAGAAACCGGACAGGCTTGATGACATCTCTGGCGATTACAAGCCGGATTTTCACTACATCACGCTGCAGAGATCCGGTCATACCATGACCATCGTCTCCCGTGCATTGTCCAAAGACTTTTCCGGCTTCAGTGACGGATATACCATTAAGATTTCCAGACCCTGAATCATGATGCACAGGCAGCTCACACTTTGTTGTTTGTTTATTTCATCTGTGATAAGTGCAGCCTGGGGACAGGGGGGCTGCAACCTGAAGCTGAAAAAGGACAGCATCAGCGTATATTCATGCAAGGCAAAGACTTCAAAGTTTAATGTTGTAAAAGCCACCTTTCCCGTACATGCACGACTTTCCGAACTTGCGTCCATAGTCTTTGATATTGACCATATGAAGGAGTGGCAATACGAAACATTGCGTGCAGAATTACTGAAACGGATCAGCGAAACAGAGATTATCTACTATACCGAAGTGAAAGCCCCGGTGCTTACTGACAACCGCGACTTCGTAATTCATCTGAAGGCGGATCAGAATCCCCGTACAAAAGTGCTAACCATTGTAGCCGAGAGCCTGCCCAATTACATTCCCAGGAAAAGAAATATTGTTCGTGTTCCTTATTCAAAAGCCATATGGACTGTGACCCGCACCGGGAACAACCATCTGCATGTGGAGTATACCATCGATATTGATCTTGGCGGGGCAGTACCTCCCTGGATGGTCAACCTGGTTTCTCACCAGGCTCCCTATGAAACTTTTTCTGCCCTCCGTTCAAAGATTTCTTCTTACCGGGGAAAAGGAATGAAGCCTATAAGGGATTAACTCTTTTTCGTTTCCTTCGCCCACATGTCACGCAGGGTGACTGTGCGGTTAAATACAAGCTTCTGGGGAGTTGATTCCGGATCCAGGCAATAGTACCCCATGCGCAAGAATTGATAGTGATCACTTCCGCCTGCATCCTTCAGCGCCGGCTCGGCAAATGCATTTGAAATGACCTTAAGCGAGTCTGGATTGAGATAATCACGGAAATCACCTTCCATTACGCTGAGATCTTCCACCTTGAAAAGTCGGTCATACAGTCTCACTTCAACAGGCACAGCCGTGGAAGCAGCCACCCAGTGAAGGGTTCCTTTTACCTGCAACCCCGATGTGTCTGCACCGCTTTTGCTCTCAGGGAAATAGGTGCACCTGATCTCACTTATCGACCCATCGGCATTCCTGACCACCTCATCACACCTGATAATATAGGCGCTCTTCAAACGAACCAATTGCCCTGGAGCAAGCCGGAAGAATTTCTTTGGAGGGACCTCCATGAAATCATCACGCTCAATGTACAACACTTGTGAAAATGGTACCTGACGAGTTGTCTGATCTCCTTCAGGATTGTTCTCGCTCGGCAGCCATTCAGTCTTCCCCGGTTCATAGTTGGTGATAACTACTTTCAGGGGATCGAATACCACCATTCTCCTCAATGAGATCTTGTTGAGATGTTCCCGGACGCAGAATTCAAGTAAACTGATATCAATGAGGTTATCCCGTTTGGCCACTCCGATCTTGTCACAGAAGTCCCGTATGGATTCCGGTGTGTATCCCCTCCTCCGCATGGCACTGATCGTCGGCATACGGGGATCATCCCAGCCAGACACATGACCTTCGTTGACCAATTGCAGTAATTTACGCTTGCTCATGACTGTGTAAGTCAGATTAAGTCGCGCAAATTCATATTGCCGGGATGGGTATATCTCCAACTTCTCGATGAACCAGTTGTACAACTCGCGGTGAGGCACAAACTCCAGTGTGCAAATACTATGTGTGACCTTTTCAATTGCATCACTCTGGCCATGTGCGAAATCATACATGGGATAGATGCACCACGCATCGCCCGTCCGATGATGATGTGCATGCTTGATCCTGTATAATATTGGGTCACGCATGTGCATGTTGGTGTGGCCCATATCAATTTTGGCGCGAAGTACTTTCTCGCCGTCCTTGTATTTGCCTTCCCGCATTTCCCTGAAAAGCCGAAGGTTTTCCTCTGTGTTGCGTCCACGACAGGGACTGTCTGAGCCTGGCGTAATGGGGCTACCTTTCTGTGCGGCAATTTCTTCCGGAGTGCTGTCATCCACATAGGCCAGTCCCTTTTTGATCAGCGTTTCGGCAAATTCATACAATTGCGTGAAGTAGTCGGATGCATAGAGCTCATTCTTCCACTGGAATCCCAGCCATTGAACGTCAGACTTGATGTTCTCCACATACTCGGTTTCCTCAGTTACCGGGTTTGTGTCATCAAAGCGAAGGTTGGTGTAACCTCCGTACTTCAGCGATAACCCAAAATTGAGGCAAATGCTTTTCGCATGGCCAAGGTGGAGATATCCATTGGGCTCGGGAGGGAAGCGTGTTACAATACTTTCATGCTTTCCATCCTTCAGATCCTTCTCAATAATTTCCTCGAGGAAATTCAGACTCTTTTCTTCCGTCATAGGGGTGCAAAGTTAAAAGCCTTTTTCGCAATGTGAAGAAAAGAAGAAGGCCTCCCTGGCAAGGGGATTGCCTAGAGCGGCAGCCTCATCACAAAGGACAAGCTGAGAAGGTTTTCATCCGATTTCGCCGCATGAAAATACTCGAACTCCGCGCCAAAGGTCATTTTGTTTTTGGCTGTCTTCACATAGCCAATACCGGCTGAAATATCAGCCAAAGAAAGAAATGAACTGTTGAGAAGGTCTCCTTTCGAGTAACTGATCTTGTTGAAAAACACAGAGGGACCCATGCCAAAGTGGGCGTAGGTGCCCTTATAAAGTTTCATCTGAAATGCAGTCTGGATCGGTATCATGGTTAGCGTGATCTTGCCTCCGTTGTTGCCAGGAAAGTTGACATCGTACAGTTTCCTATAGCCAGTTTTCAGGCCAAGTGCAATCCGTGACCGGGGTTCCCACATTATCTTAGCTGAAAAATTATAACTCCAGGGATCTACCAGTTTTTTGAAGTAGTCGAAATTGTTAAGGTAAAGACTGGGGCCCGCTGAGGCATAGAGGACAAATTTTGGCGTTCGTTCCTGTTGCTCCTGTGCCGTTACCGTCAACTGGATCAAGCCTAAAAGAGTAATAAGTAAATACCTCTTCATGACTCAGGGTTGAATGTAGTGGAGATACACCGGGTACGCCGGGTAGTCTGTAATCAAACCGTCAAAATTTCCGTCCCTCATGAATGTGTATATGAATCCCTCTGCATTAAGCGTCCACGTGTATGCTTTCATTCCGAGGCTGTGGGCCCTCGCCACATCGTCATTGAGGGTGCCCTGTGTCCAGCGCGGACCCCAATATTTGGCCTTCAGTGAGATGGTGGTATTTAAATCCAGTTCACACATAATGGGAAGGTCGGCATACGAAGGCTGTTTGTTGTATTCATCAATAACCGCCTCGCTTGGAAGGTCGGTGATAAATTCAATATTTCTTCCCTTGGCCTTTGCTCTCGCGATGGCCTTTCTCACGATGGGTTCCAGGTACTTGAAGACGTCCGGGTCCCCCTTTACATCCATCCAAATCTGGCTTAATTCTGTTTCGTCTATGGCCACCGTCAGGGCAGAATCGAGGCTGGGGATCGGCTGTCCGTCAATCAACCTTACAAAATTTGACAGGGCCTGAAAAGTCACCTGGTTAAGATCACCGTAAATTCCTGCCTTCTGGATGACACGGATATTAAGATCGGGGTCGTGATACAATACGGGCACATTGTCCTTGGTCAGCCGGATATCCACTTCCAGAGAAGTGGCACCATAGTCCTGAGCCTGTCTGAACGCCTCATAAGAATTTTCGGCAAAGGGGGGATTTGAGTTTGTCTGGATTCCGTGGTGGCCAAATATTTCCAGTGGCTTAGCCTTGGCATTCGCCGAAAAGTCGCGTGCATACTGTAGGCCCAATGACTGCTTCCCTTCGGAGGAGGTAAATCCTCCAGCCATGGGCAAGCCGTTGATGGGCTGCTGCTTCAGAAGCTTCCTCGCGTAGACTTTGGGTATGACTAATGAGATTGCTCCGTTGGACTTATTCTCTGATACACGCCAGAAGCCAGCCAGATGAATAGTGCTGTCGGTAGGATCTAATCCTGCTTTAAGGATAAAGAAGATTCCCCTCTCGTTGCTGAAGAAAGAGACTTTGTTTTTTGATGTCTTGCAAACGAAGCTGCTGCCAAGTCCGCTATTACCGTCGGCAAAAATGTACACGCCCTCAAGCCCGCGAAGCGTATTACGGTCAATTGGATTGGTGCCGGAGAGTTGGGCCTCAAAGGGGGTAAAGGGATCATTCTGCGAGCAGGTCATGAAAACTGCACCAACTGCAAACAGCAGAAAAAGACGAATGAGCCGGAAAGTGTGAGTGCTTTTCAAAACGTATACCCCCATATAACCACTGGCACATAATACATTTTCTTGTTAACGGGATAGGCAGGCCATGCCACCATGGCAAAATTCACGTGATCCATCTCGAATGCAAAAGTCATCAGGTGCTTGTTGACGAGTTTCTGTTCCAGAATCAGCGAAACATTTGAGCCGTTCCACTTGAATTCATTGCTCGTCATTGTGTTCTCTCCTGTTTTGTACTTCACTGCCCCGATATATTCCCAACCAGCTTTCAGTGTAAGGGAGGTACTCTTAAAACTATAGCCGACTGAAATACTGGGTATGCGGCTCCAGGATGTCAGTTGAGTAGTAAACCCCCATTCATACAGGAATCCGATGTTATACGCATATTGATATGTAAGACCTACATGAACATTCTTGAAAGAGTGTGCGTACCGAATGCCAATTGGGAATCTGTTGGTTATGAAAAGTGTGCTTACACCTCCCTCCACAGCGAATCCTGCAGGCAAAGAGTATCGGGCTGTATAATTAAACATGGGAGCATTGATGGCTACATTGGTCCAGTCCGACGGAAGAAAGAACCGGGTGATGGAAACCATATGTCTAAAATCACCATTTCGGGCAGGCGCAGGGAGGTAGAAGGCTTTGTCCCTGATTACAAAAGAAGTATCCGCTGGCTGGGTCGTTTGTCCTTTAACCGGTCCCAATCCTGAAAAGACCAATAGCAAAGCCATCAGATTTTTCAGGCAGGGAAGACAAAATTCACTCATAGAATTGACAAAAATAGTTTTGTTTAGGATCAATTCCTCTTTTTCGTCGCTTAGTTTTGAGTGACTTAGTGACCTCAACCATATCATGATCATGAAAAAGATGTATCAGGTTAGCGGCATGACCTGCGGAGGTTGTGTGAAGACCGTCAAAGCTGTCCTCGGATCTGTTCCCGGCGTTTCCAATATTGATGTCTCCCTGGAGACACAAACTGTCCAGCTCGATGCCCCTGCTCAGGTTGGCCTTCCTGAATTGCAGGAAAAATTGAGGAACTTTCCTTACCGTCTCACGGAAAAAGAAGCAGGAGAAAAACAATAGCCTACCTGCCGTATATATCGTTAAGGACCGCGGCCAGCCTTATGCCTGCCTGAAGGAGCCTCAGTCGCACCAGTGGAAGATTCTTATAGGTGTAGGCAAAACCAAGATTGCCATTGCCAATATTGTAGACTTGTGACCGGTAGTTCATCGATTCCTGTGCCCATTCAGTAACGGGCGCTCTCTGCCATTTGGCAAGGGTAGTCTCATCAGGACGAATCAGGGCATTGGCCAGTTCTGTGTAGCTCAACTTTGAATCGTCGATCATATCACTGTCCCATACACGGTGAAGATTGGAATCGCTTCTGAACCATTTTACTTTCACATCATTGCCTCCTTTATCGCCCGGCTTTCCCACATGGAGCGGTTGGTGAATATCCTCGATAAGATGAATGAGCATCTTCAATGATTCCAGTTCCTGTTTAGCGTTCAGTTTTCCGGATTTCAAATCAGAAGTAAGCTTTTCAATCATCATGATAACCTTACCCTCGGGATTTGAGGCCACATCGGCGTAATTTTTACCGTCCGGAACAGTAGTATAGTGCCAGTCTGTGGCATAATTGTATGTCGAATCGGAACGAATTTCATCCATCCACGTCCCTGCCATCGCAATGGATTCCTGACCCAGGATTTTCGCCAGCCTCTTCTTGGCTTTTGCGTTCAGGTATTGCTCAGCCACTAATCCGCATACACGATGTCCTGTAGGTCCCCAGGAAAGGGCGGATGAAATTGGAAAACATGCAACCCAAACAAGCAACAGCCATCGTTTCATGGTCCTCTATTTTTGACTGCAATATATCATCCTTTTCACGCCAAAGCCCCGTTTCGGCGTCGGGATAATAGGGTTATATTTGGTTATTGCCAGATGCAGACAGGACTCAGATTATCAGCCATCCGGGTAGCCAACCAACTGGACCTGAAGGGTATCAAGGCCACCATCCAGCTCAAGCCATTGGCAGACACATCTTCGGAATTATTCTATTGCATCACCGATGAGAAATACTGCTTCTATTTTAATTACGGCGTCATTGTTTTTGCAGGGTACACGGAAGAAGATCTCAGCTCACTTATACAAAGTATGAGGGCATTCCTCAAGAGCCCCGATTCATGGCTCAAGGATGACCTGGTAATCAAAGTCGTTGAGGGGGCCCAAATGAATTTCGGTTTCAATGAACTGACCGTAGACCGCGTCAACCCCAGTCTTGTCCGGATTGCAATGTTTAATCTCGCGCAATCGGTATCACTGGATCATTATCAGAAACTTTCAGAAACCCTTCTGACTGAAATCCGGAAATTCACCAATGATCTGGAAGCCAATGGGAAACTCAGCATCAACCGGAGAAACATGCTGAAGTTCATCGGAAAAGCGTTGAACACACAAAATGACATTGCAGAGAATCTTTACATATTCGATGAGCCCGATCTGGTCTGGGACGATGAGTACCTGGACCTTCTTCATAAAGGCTTGAGCAAACACTTTGATCTCCGGTTGCGTTTTACAGACGTGGAGTATACACTCAGGATCATCGAAAATAACCTTGATGTGTTCAGGGAAATTTCCCACCAAAGGGAAAGCTCACTCCTTGAATGGATCATCATTACGCTGATCCTTGTAGAGGTGCTGAATCTGATCGTGTCAAAGATCTTCTGAACTTATATGGCCCAGCAGAAGGCACTATTCCTTGACTTCGACATCAAAGCGCAACCGGATGAGGTCACTTGCGGACCTACCTGCCTGCATGCACTTTATCAATACTACGACGATGACATCAGCCTGAAGCAGGTCATACGTGAAGTGAAACAACTTAAAACCGGAGGAACACTGGCAGTGATGATGGGAAATCACGCTCTTCGTCGCGGCTATCAGGCATCCATTTATACGTACAATCTTAATGTGGTCGATCCCACGTGGTTCCGGCTCAGTTCACCCCGGATAGTCGCCAACCTCAAGCGACAGATGCTGTACAAGCGGAAAAGAAGAAAGCTTTATGTAGCAAGCAAGGCCTATATCAAATTTCTGGAGGCCGGAGGAAAATTGCATTATGCCGAACTGGATGAGTTCCTCATCAAGAGCTACCTTAACAAATCGATTCCCATCCTTGCGGGCCTGAGCGCGACCTATCTTTACGGTACTCCACGAGAAATACCGATCTCCAACAAATATGACAGCATCCGGGGTGAGCCCGTGGGACATTTTGCCATCATCAACGGATTTGACTCAGATAACAACGCGGTCTATCTGGCAGATCCCATGAATCCAAACCCGCTTAAAAGCCAATATTATAGCGTAACTTTTGACCGTCTGATCAATAGTATCATGCTGGGCATAGTTACGTACGATGCGAACCTCCTTATTATTCAGCCTAAATGATGCTTCTCATTTGCGCACCCACGCCATCTGAAGTCCGATGCCAAAACTGATTATTGTCGAAAAGCCAGGCAGCTGGAATATCCGGCTGGAGGACGTTGAAGTGGTTACACCTGCGCAATATATTACGGATGAGGCCTATCAGTCGGTCAGGAACCTAAAGATTCTCAACCTTTGCAAGTCTTATCAATATCAGTCTGAAGGCTATTATGTTTCCCTGCTGGCTGAAGCCAGAGGTCATAAAGTCTTACCCGAAGTGAGTACCATTCAGGATCTGCGATTTCCATCCATTCTGAGGGACGATTCTCTTGACTTTGATCAGCTCATACAGAACACTTTCAAACATGAACCCTACGACCGGGTAGAATTCAATGTCTATTTCGGTTCAGCTCCTTCTGAGCAACTGGCTCGTCTGGCACATCAACTGTTTCAGATGGTTCAGGCTCCTCTTATACGGGCCAACTTCTCAAAAAAAAGCAAATGGGTTTTACAAAGCATACGGCCCATCTCGCTGAGCGAAATGCCGGAGGATGATCAGCCGTTACTGGAGCAGTCGTTGGAGAAATACTTTCTGCGAAAAAGGGACTACCGGCCAGACAAGAAGAAATATGACCTTGCGATCCTGGTAAATCCGGAAGACCCCAATCCCCCATCCGACGACAGGGCCCTGAAACGCTTTTACAAAGCCAGTTTGGAGGCTGGGTTCAATACTGAATTCATCACCAAGAATGACATTGACAAACTCATTCAATATGACGCTTTGTTCATCCGGGAAACGACCAATGTCAACCATCATACTTTCCGGTTTGCCAAAAAAGCCGAAGCACTGGGTCTGGCTGTTATCGACGACCCGGAGTCCATTCTGAAGTGCACCAACAAGGTATATCTGCATGAATTGTTGAATGTCAACAAAGTCCTCACACCACGCTCCTATGTGATTACGGAAGAAAACTGCTCGGTGCTTCCGGAAAAACTAAGATTTCCCTTCATCCTGAAGCAGCCCGACGGCGCATTTTCAAGAGGGGTAGCCAAAATTGACGACCTGAATGAATACAAGAAGGTTCGCGAAAGCATGTTTGAGAAATCTGATCTACTGATCGCACAGGAATTTCTGCCCACAACGTTCGACTGGAGGGTGGGCGTCATTGACGGTCAGGTGCTGTTTGTGTGCAAATATTTCATGGCCGACCAGCACTGGCAGATTGTCAACTGGAGCGCTAAGAAAGAAGACATGAGGGACGGCGCTGTGGAGTGCGTATCCGTTGACCAGGCACCTGCAGGGCTGCTGAAAGGTGCCCTGAAAGCGACCGGACTAATCGGCCAGGGTTTGTACGGAGTTGACATGAAAGAGGTAGACGGGAAGTTCTATGTCATCGAAATAAATGACAATCCGAACATCGATGCCGGTATTGAAGACAAAATCCTTAAAGAAAGACTGTACGACATTATCATGGACATATTTCTCAACAAGATCAAAGCCGTTAAATGACTCCACTTCGCTATCACCTTTTCCAGGCTTATGGCATTGAGCTCGAGTACATGATCGTTGACCGCGACACGCTTGACGTTCGCCCGATCGCTGACGAACTCCTCAGGCAGGAGGCAGGTTCCTATACCGGTGATTTTCAAAACGGGATGATTACCTGGTCGAATGAACTTGTTCTTCATGTCATTGAACTGAAATCCAGCCGCCCTGAAACCAATATCAGTGCTCTTGAAAATGCGTTTGCAGACAACGTGCGGCATATCAACCAGGTGCTTGCCGGATTCAATGCCATGCTGATGCCAACAGCCGCGCATCCCTGGATGAATCCACTGGAAGAGACCAAACTTTGGCCACACGACAACAATGAAGTATACCACATCTATAACCGGATCTTTGATTGCCGTGGTCATGGCTGGTCCAATTTGCAAAGCACCCATCTCAACCTGCCTTTCTACGATGACGAGGAATTCTCCAAGTTACATGCTGCCATCCGTGTGCTCCTGCCCCTCCTTCCCGCGCTTTGTGCCAGCTCACCTATCCTGAACGGGCAGCCAACCGGAAGTCTGGATACGAGGCTGAAGTATTACAAAACCAATCAGGCCAAAATCCCATCCATCACAGGTCGTGTGATTCCTGAGGCCGTGTTCTCCAAAAGGCAATACTTCAACACGGTGTACGATAAGATAAGATCTGATTTGGCAATCTATAACGAGAATGAGATTCTCGATCCAGTGTGGGTAAATTCAAGAGGCGCTATCCCACGGTTTGACCGCGGCTCCATTGAGATCAGGATTATGGACATCCAGGAAAGTCCCGGGGCCGACCTGGCCGTTCAAACCTTGGTCATCGAAACCATACAGGCGCTGGTGAATGAGCAGTTCGTCTCCATGGAAGATCTCGTGAAGGTGCGAACGGATTCGTTGGCTAACATCCTTGACGAGGTTATGATTGGCGGGCCTCATGCCGTGATACAACATCCTGAACTCCTGAATATTTTTGACTTCAAGTCGCCGTGCACAGCGGGCGAACTTTGGAAAACAATTCTGGACCGTCTTATCCGGAAAGGATACCAGTCTCTGGAAAAGTGGAAGCCTGAACTAAGCATTATCCTGACAGAAGGCACGCTGTCCAATCGTATTCTCCGCTCAATTCCCTCTTCACCATCACGGGAAGATCTTGCAAAAACATACCGCCGGCTTTCCGAATGTCTCGAACAGAACAAGATGTTCCTTCCGTGAAAATGTCAGGTTTTCCTGGCGGGATATCAAGCGCAGTCTGCTTATAAGCCCATACTTTTGGCTTGTGTGGAGAGTTAAAGTCCTGATTCGGGCAGCTTTTGGTTTTAGCAGAACGGAGACAACCGGGTTTTTGCTTCTGCTGCCGTTAAGTCTCGTGATCCTTTTTTCAGAACCTGTATACAGGAATCTGCTGGAAAACGCGGAGGCCACCATTAATTGGAAAGTGAGAGACAGCATTATGACCTATATATTATCAAAACGCGCTGCCTCCATTCCTACAGTCACAATCGACCTGCAAACCGCTGACTTGCATCAGCTGGAGTCTTCAGGGCTAAGAAGCGTAATTGCTTCAAGGTTGATTCATTTCCGTGAAGCCGGCGGCATAATCAGAAGTCGCGCGGACTTGCTTAAAATATATGGAATGGATAGCACCTGGACAGTAAAGACAAACTTCATATTCGCCAGGCCAATGCGCAAGGAAAAGGCTGCGCCAGCATCTCATCTACAAAAAGTACAATTATCTCTGGACATCAATCTTGCCGACTCAATTCAATTACTGATGATTAAAGGGGTGGGTCCCATCAGGGCGAGAAGAATTATTCTCTTCCGTGAAAAGTTGGGAGGATTTGTCAATATGGAGCAGCTCAAGGAAGTGTACGGTATTGACTCCACAACGCTTAAGAACCTTTACAGGTCATCCTTCATAAGCCAGGGTTTTGATCCCAGGAAAATCAGTCTCAACCGCGCCAGTTGGGAGGAATTCAGTGCGCATCCCTATTTGACCCGGAAAGAGGCTGCGGCTCTTCTTGCATACCGTACGCAGCATGGAAAGTTTGACAGCGTTCGTCAGATACTTACCGTAAGACTTTTGCAGGAAGAAAGATTATTAAGGCTTCTACCCTACCTTTCTCTGTAGTACCTCATGCAGCGACTTCCATGGTGCCGGTTTTGCCGCGTGGTTCGTTATTCTCCACCTGTAAGGTCTCAGCATGCTGGCTGAGGTCCAATCCAAGCCTTTCTTCGTCCGGTGATACCCGCAACGGGGTGACCACACCCGTAAGCTTGAATATGAGAAAGCTCCCGCCAAAGGTAAATACTGCAACAATTGCCAATGTAATAAGGTGGTATTGAAACGTACTGAACTGACCATATACGAGACCTACGTCTTTGGCAAACACAGCGGTCATGATCATCCCAACTATCCCACCTACCCCATGGCAGGGAAACACATCAAGTGTATCATCCAATGAGGTTCTCTGCTTGTAATACACGGCAAGGTTGCTGATGAGGGCAGCTGCAAATCCGATAAATACACTTTGACCCAGGTTTACAAAACCGGCCGCTGGCGTAATGGCCACAAGTCCCACAACCGCACCAATGCAGGCACCCATGGCCGAAATCTTCCTGCCAACCAGTGCATCAAACAACACCCATGTCATCATCGCAGATGCTGACGCAAAATTTGTTGTCGCGAAGGCCTGCACTGCCTGACCATTCGCCGCGAGGGCAGACCCCGCATTGAATCCAAACCAGCCGAACCATAGCATGCCGGTTCCCAGCATAATAAATGGAATGTTGGCTGGCTGGTGATATTTATGCTCACGCTTACCGAGAATAAACGCGCCTGCCAATGCCGCGAAACCCGCCGACATATGAACAACCGTTCCGCCCGCAAAGTCAAGAACGCCCCACTTCCTCAGGAATCCTTCGGGATGCCATGTCCAGTGGGCCAAGGGACAATATATGAGCAGGGAAAAGAGGCATATGAAGAGCAGGTATGAAGTAAATTTTACCCGTTCAGCGAAACTTCCGGTGATCAGTGCCGGAGTAATGATGGCAAACTTCAACTGAAACAGCGCAAAAAGTAGAAAGGGAAATGTCGGTGAGAATGCAGGATTGGGGCTTAAACCCACATTCCTGAATGCAAAATAAGTAGCAGGGTTCCCAATTAAACCGTGCCAGGTTTCTCCAAATGCGAGACTAAATCCCACGAGGTACCACAAGAGGCTGATCACACCTAAGGCAATAAAACTCTGCAACATGGTTGAGATCACATTTTTCATGCTCACCATCCCCCCGTAAAAGAAAGATAGACCGGGTGTCATAAAGAGAACGAAAGCCGTTGCCACGATCATCCATGCTGTATCTGCCTTATCGATTGAATCTGTTGCAAGCGTTTCGGGGTTGCTGCTGTTGAATAATACAAGAAGCTGAAGCGCCGCAAGGATGGCAAATATCACGATCCAGCGTGTTTTGGGTTTGCTCATGAGCTTTATGGGTGTGTTTTATTGACCAATTTGAGAACATTAGGGTAATTTTTGACCCTACTTATTAAAAAAATTACCGAATTCGTTTGATTTAAGGCAAAAATGAACCCTATCAAAGCCACAACATGCACTTTGGGCCTCTTGGTCCCGCCAAATGCAGAGCCTTTGCTGGTCACAATGGGAAGTCCCGGGTCGGCTGACCTGGACCTCAGAATTGAATCAGTTTACTTCTTGTCCTCCCAGTTTTGGAATGTATAAAGGAATCCCAGCGAAAAGGCCTGACTGTATTGGGGTCCTGAATCCTGATCGTAGTCGTACAGGAAAATGCCGCCGAGGTTGACATTCATAAACTTGTTCACCTTGGCTGTAATGCTAAGGTCGACCCGATGGTCTACTTCCTTCCAATCGAAAGTCTGATAGTTCGCAAACAAAACGTAACGCCATTTGAGGTTTATATTCTTGGCTATATCTTTTCCAAACTCCGCAAGAATCTGGGCAGCATACCACTCATATCTCGTATTCTCACCTACTGTAACACCATAGGGCTTGGCGGGATCCACAGTATAGTATCTTCCATCATTATTGGCCAAATAGGTGAGACGGGGGGCCAAGGGTGAGAAGCGCACCTTAAAGAAACTGACCGGATGGTATTCCGCACCAAGCGTTGCAGTAACGAACATGGGTGATAAAATATCAGAGATAAGGAATGGTTGCTCCACGCCATTTGCGTCTTTAATATACTTGTATCCCTTTGCAAATTGACTTTGGGCGTTCATGGCATAGAACAGATCCCAGCTTTTGGTCACGGCATAACCCAGTTTGGTATCAATAAATATCCGGTCCAGTGTTTTTCGGTAGCCTTGCCCCGCGTTATTGACCATACCATACAGGAGGTCAATTTCGTTGTCCCATGAAGTCTTGTTCTTCTTATAATTGGCCTTGTAGTTCATCAGGGCATTGAATCCAAAGGAACTTATACCCCCCGCCTTCCAATTACTCGAAAAGGCAGATTGATTGATATTAAGACCGCCACGGAAAGTCTTCCTCCAATGGGTCAATGTATCAACTTTCACAAATTGTGCGTGCAGCAGATGCGGGCCGAAAGCCGCTGCGACGATGATTAACAAACAGCAATAGCGCATACTTAGGTTAGTTTTGCGACCAAATTACAAAAAGCGGTAATAGACGGCTCAGAGGTTTGCCGTCCTGATCTCGTCCAGGGCAGCTTCGGTAAGCGGTTTTGTGATGAATTTGATCACATAGTTGTTGTTCACAATCTTGTCGATATCCCGCTTGTTGTCGGAACTTGACAGGATAATCACCTTGCATCGGGTCTTGACCAATTCTTTGAATTTCTCAAACTCGTACAGGAAGACAAAGCCATCAACCACTGGCATGTTGATGTCAAGGAATATAATATTAGGAAGGGTCTCCGGGGTATTCTGATTTTCAGCCAGGTAATCCAGCGCAGCCTTCCCAGAGTTCTTGACCTCTACCTGATCGGCAAACCTGGTTATTTCTATTATCCTCTTGCTGATAAAATTATCTGTGTCGTTGTCATCCACCAACATCACCAGATCGAACTTCCTTCCTTTGCTATCCATTAGCTTGAAAACAGTTAAACTACATAAGGTATGGGGTAAAATTATTCTTTTTAATTATAATCCAAAGACGACCCTAAGGACAGAAAAGGACAGAAGTAAGGTTTAGAGGGAAAATTGAAAAAAGTAACTAGCGGGTATTGCGGATACGGAGTCGTTCGCCGATTGAAATGCTGAAATCCCTCTTGTCATTCCACTCCATTAAGTCCTTGATGGTCACTCCATACTGCCTGGCTACGCTATAAAGAGTGTCGGATGGTTTAACATCATGAAATTGATCTGCGGCAGAGGCGGTTACATCAACTATACCCGATTTCTGGTCCGGCTGAACCTTCTCTTCTGACAAGCTAGCGCTACCAAGCCGGCTTCCGTCTGGATCATCCATAGACTCTTCCCAATGGAAGGATTCCTGTTCATTCAGTACAATAACCTCACCCTCATTGATTGAGGTTACTCCTCGGTGAGCCAGATTGAGGGTATTGCCGGGCGACAATGCGACCTTTTCATCCAGATTATTGTACTTTCTGAGGTATTTCTGCTGGACGCCAAATTGCTGGCTTACGGACCAGAGGTCATCACCCGGCTTAACCCGGTATAGCTCCTGGGAAGCTTTCTTTTTCTTCTTGTCAAAGAAATAAACCTGGCCGATTTTGATAGGCTGAGTAATGTCTATCTCATTGTACGAAAGGAACTCATTCAGGCTAATATGACCCAGAGCCGCCATTTTACCCGCATTATCACCTGCCCGGGCGCGAATGGCCGGTATCTCATTGATTTCCAATTTCTCTATCTCTCCCCCAACACCTGAAGTCAGGCCAGAGGGTTTTGCAGACGCAACCATTAGAACACCAAAATTCTCGCTCGTCTTTCCGTTCGGAACCAGAAACGTGTAGGTCTTGTCATCTGGAACTACATCTGTTTTCAGCCACTTGTTGAACTCCCTTAACTGATCCGCATCCACCGAATGCGACCGTGCTATGTCGGCCACTGACTGCCCGGTGGCTGAAATCGGAGTCAACATCACCGAAGGCTTGACGGAGCTGATGTTCTGAAAGGCAACCATATGAGCCAGGAATTTCTTCACATACCAGTATGTTTCACTTGTAATTTCCATGTGACGGCTGCCCAAATCCTTATCACCTACGGCCCGAAGAACACCTCCGGCCCCCATTTGATAGGACTGCAGGGCGTAAACCCAATTGTTGAAATAGTGATTACA
>JAFEAM010000016.1:0-51257 GCA_018266395.1 Bacteroidota bacterium
TATTCGTTGACTTCAACATTCAAAATTCTCTGTATTCTCTGTTCAAAATTGGAAATTCCAAACCTCGCCCCTTCAGGGCTTCCAACGTTTTCAGCCGCATTTAACGGCACGCATCATGCGTGCCGCGAAACAAACCTTGCCCCTTCAGGGCAAGTACCGGTGCTCTACATAAGGGACCATGTTTGGCACAAGATCTTTTAGCCTGGTTTGACGTCAAACCTTGCTAGCCCTGAAAGGGCTAGGTTCGTTTAGCGGTGCGCAGCGCGCACCGCTAAACGTCATCCGTTTTAACCGGAGCCCTGTAAGGGCGAGGTTTGATTCTAACTGCGGAGGGAATTGACCGCGCGGGCGCAGAGAAGAACATTTTATGACTTGCGACCTCTTGATTGAGGTCCCTCAGCGGCATGCGTTCAAAAGGATTACACGCCGGCAGGCAATCCTTGCGGAATCAAAAAAAACCCTATTTTTGACCAGAATGATCACTGAAATTACACGTGGCGTAAGGGTTTCGGTTGAAACGGAGTACCAACCCTCCTATTCAAGTCCGAGTCAATACCACTATGTTTTTACCTATCGCATCACAATTGAAAATGGCAGTGATTTCACCATTCAGCTCCTCCGCCGGAAGTGGAACATCTACGACGCCGGGTTCATGTCGCGGGAAGTGGAAGGCGAAGGCGTGGTGGGCCAGCAGCCCGTGCTCGAACCCGGCCAGACCCATCAATATGTGTCGGGCTGCAATCTCAAGTCGGGCATAGGCAAGATGGTAGGCACCTACCTCATGGAGCGCGTGGTGGACGGCAGCACCTTTGAAGTGAATATCCCCGAGTTCAGCATGGTCGCACCCATGCGTCTCAACTAAGATATTGAAATCCTCACACCCTTCCCCTTCCTTTCACCAGATCAAATCGTTTGTCTGGCATTGGCTGCTGGAAGTGGATGAACACAGCATTCATTCACCTTTCTTCTTCGACCTGTACGTCAAGACCACATCAAAGAAAGAACGAAGGGGAATCGCGCAGCTGGAAAAACTCCGTGAAGATTTGCTGAAGAATGAGACGCAGCTGCAAGTGGAAGACTTCGGAACGGGCCAGTCCGGCAAAAGGACCATTGCCGACATTGCCGCCGCCAGCCTGACGCCCCCGGAGTTTGCCTCCTTCTACCTTGAGTTGGCACACTATATGGAATCGCAACGCGTGGTGGAGCTTGGCACCTCCCTCGGACTTACCTCCCTGTACCTTGCCCAAAAGAAGGAGGCATCGGTATTTACATTTGAAGGCTGCCACGACATCGCCAACGTAGCCCTCACCAATTTCGAATGGTCTGGTAAAAAGAATATCAAACTGATCGAAGGCAACATCGATCAGACGTTACCCAAATTTCTTGCAGAGCACGCCAGGCTGGACTTTGTGCTGATGGATGCCAACCATCGCTATGGCCCGACGATTCGTTATTACCAGATGCTGACCAAACGCTTGTGGGAAAAGAGTGTGCTGATCATCGACGATATCCATCGATCCGACGAAATGGAAAAGGCATGGAAGGAAATCAGGGAAAATATCTTCGTGTACGGGAGCATTGACCTCTACCGCTGCGGCATCCTCTTCTTTGACCCCGCCTTGAACAAGCAGCATTACGTCTGGTCCTTGAAATAAGCTTCCCATCCCCTACCTTTGCTGCCTAAATTTTTCATTCATGGCAGAAACGGAGGCGACAGAACCCAAAAAGAGCCGGGCAGGCATCATCATCGCGCTACTCTCTATTGTGGTCATTATTCAGACAGTGAAGATCTACCTGGACTATCGCGATAAGGAAGACCTTACAGAACAGAAGGCCAACGTAGAAGAAGATCTTGCCTCCACCCTACAGCGCCTGAAAGAAATTCAGTCAGAACTGGATCAGAAGATCGTAGAGATACAGAAGCTTGGCGGCGATGTTGCCGAACTCCAGAAAGCCAAAGCGGAAGTGGATGCCCAATTGAAGAGAAATGTCGCCAGAAGTTCCAAGGCCATAAAGGAACTAAAGGACAGGGTACAGGGCTATGAGGAACTGCTCAAACTCAAAGACGACGAGATCGACAAGCTTAAGAACGTCAACAAGGAATTGTTCAGCGAGAACCGTCAGCTGAAGACCCAGAAGAATGTGCTGAACGACTCCATCAACCGACTATCCACCAGCAAACAGGAGTTGGCCTCCAAGGTGGCAATTGCCAGTCAGCTGAAAGCAGAGAATGTTTCCGTCAAGGCAGTAAATGCAAAAGGAAAGGAACGGGAGTCTCCCTTCCGGAACAAACAGATTGACAAGTTGAAAGTGGAATTCAGCATCGCCGAAAACAAAGTGGCTCCGATCGAGGGTAAGAAAATACTTATACGGATACTTGACGAAAACGGGCAATTGATCTTCGATATGGCACGCGGCTCAGGCACTTTCCTCCTCAACAATAAGGAAGAGTTCTACACCGCCTCCCAGGAAATCCTCTTCGACAACACCCGGCAGAAACTGACCTTCTTCTATGAAAAAGGTTCAGACTATGCGACAGGGAATTATACCATTGAGATCATAACGGATGGGTATAAGATGGGGACGGTGGGGTTTGTGGTGAAATGATGACTGTTGAGTGTGAGGGTTCGGAGTCGAAAGTTCAAAGTTCAAGGTTCAAGGCTGGCCCCTACGAGCGGAGCGAAATCGGGGTTAAGAGTTCCGGGTTTCGGGTTTCGAGTTCCGGGTGTCACCTACATTTATCGTCGGGGTTCTGAGTTTCAGTTCTCAGTTCTCATTTCTCAATAGATGGACAATTCCTAATTCGTGATTACCGATTCCGGATCACTTCAACATTCAAAATTCATCTGTTCAAAATTCAACATTCATTCAGGTTCAGGGTTTCGGGTTTCTGGGCCCGCCCCGACATTTATCGTCGGGGTTCTCAGTTGATGGACAATTGACAAATCGTGATTACCGATTCCAGATCACTTCAACATTCAACATTCATCTGTTCAAAATTCTACATTCATTCAGGTTCAGGGTTTCGGGTTCTGGGCCTGCCCCGACATTTATCGTCGGGGCTCTCAGTTCTCGGTTCTCAGTTAATTGACACTTGCCGATTCGTGATTACCGATTCCAGATCGCTTCAACATTCAAAATTCAAAATTCATCTGTTCAACATTCATCACGCCTTCCCCGCCTGAATCTCCACCCAGTTATTATAGAGTATATAACCCAATGACAGCATCACGGGGCCGAGGAAGAGACCGAGGAATCCGCTTGATATAAATCCGCCCACCGATCCGAGAAATACGACGAGCATGGGAACGGGGGCTTTGCGTCCCAGCAAAAAGGGTTTCAACACATTGTCGGATACCAGCACGAGAATTGACCAGCCGAGAAACAGCCATGCCGTAAGGGGCTCTGCAGTCATGAACACATAAATGACCACGGGTATCACGACCGGTCCGACGCCCACCTGCACGATGGCAAAGATCAGCGCGATCAATGTCCAGAGTCCGGCGAGCGGGACACCGGCCACAAAAAATCCGATGCCGGCGAGCAAGGACTGTGTAGCTGCCACGCCAAGTATACCTTTGACGACATTGCGGATGGTGACAGTGCTAAGCTCCGCATAGGAATGTCCCCGGTCACCTGCCAGCCTGACGAATACCCTCTTGATGGCTTCCGAGCCGCTGTCAGAATATCCCAGAATCACGCCTGCGACAATGATAGATGCCAGCAGTTGGAGTATGCCCATACCAGCGCCCATGAGGAAGCTGAGTACCCATCCCAGTGCCTTCTTCACAGGCTCCTGGAATTGTGACACTGCCGCCTGCAGGTTTTCAGATGCCAGTTTCCAGAAGTCTGCCACCGGTTTCAAAAACATGGGCCAGTTTTTCACTTCTTCTCCTGGTGCCGGTATCACCAACTGACCCTCGCGGTATATGTCGCGTATATGAACAATTCCTTCAGCGAGTGAATCTGCCAGCAAAAGTGTCGGGATAAGAAGAGCCAGCAGGAAGAAAAGCGAAATGAGTGTCGCGGCGAGTCCCGACCTGCCCTTTAATCGCTTGCGCAGGCTTTCGTATACCGGGTAAATAGCAACGGATATGATGATGCCCCACAAGATGAGTGACATGAAAGGCTGGAGGATAAGGATGCACCATCCCAGCAGGAATGCCAGGACAGCCAGCCGGACGACAATGTCTACTACTGTGTTTAGTTGGGCAAGTCCTTTGCCTGGTTCGTTGTCAGAGGGGGTCATATTTTCAATCAGGATATGTTGGTGGTGTCGAAAACGAAATTACATCAATTAGCGGGTTAGTTCGATGGATGAGGTTGAATTATGTATACAGCTTCTGGGCTCTGGCTTCTGGCGACTGGCTGTGACTTCAATGATTCGTAGGGCTCCATCTCAGATGCATTGGTGATTAGGTGATTGAGGTGGTCCTGATTCGGCTGGGGTTCAAATGGTTTACATTCCAACGCTTCTATAGATCGCTGGCACGTTAACAACCGATGAGCTCTGTATCGGCACGCGTTGCGTGCAGCGAAACGGACTTTGCCCCTTCAGGGCAGGTAGCGGTGCGCTGTCATGGCGATCACTGTTTTCCATTGGATCTTGCATGCCCTGAAGGGGCATTGTTTGCCAAGCGGTGCATGAATCGGCACGTGCCGCGAAACAAACCTTGCCCCTTCAGGGCAAGTAGCGATGAGCTGTCATGGCGATCCCTCTTTTCCATTGGATCTTGCATGCCCTTGAAGGGGCATTGTTTGCCAAGCGGTGCATGAATCGGCACGTGCCGCGAAACAAACCTTGCCCCTTCAGGGCAGGTAGCGGTGCGCTGTCACATTGGCGATCACTGTTTTCCATTGGATTTTGCATGCCCTGAAGGGGCATTGTTTGCCAAGCGGTGCGCAACGCGCACCGCTAATGAAAATCAGATTAACGTAGCCCTGTAAGGGCGAAGTTTGTCTGGATGCATTTTATGATTGGGTGATGGACGTAGTCCCCTTCGGATAAGGGTCAAACGGATTACAGTTTATACCGTGAGAGATCGCTGGGCTCAAAGCTCGCCCCTACAGGGCTTCAATGATAAGCCTATCTGTTGCGGCACGCGTTGCGTGCCGCGAAACGAACATTGCCCCTTCAGGGCAGTAGCTATTCCTTGCTGCGAAACAAACCTTGCCCCTTCAGGGCAGGTAGCGATGAGCTGTCATGGCGATCACTGTTTTCCATTGGATCTTGCATGCCCTGAAGGGGCATTGTTTGCCAAGCGGTGCGCAACGCGCGCTGCTAATTGCGAAGGTTACCTCAATCATTGATGATTGCGTGATGTAGTGATTGGGCGATTTAGTGGACCCGCTTTGGATTTGGACAAACGATTTGCAGTTTATCTCTGTGAGAGATCGCAGGCACGTTGACCACCGATGATCCGTCTCGTCTACAACCTTTGAGCTCAAACTTCGCCCTTACAGGGCTCCAATGCTCTTGAATAGAATCTGCCAGCACGCACAGGTGCGTGCTGCGAAATAAACCTTGCCCCTTCAGGGCAGGTACGTACGAGTCAACTTTGTCCCTTCAGGGCAGGTAGCGGTGCACTGTCATGGCGATCACTGCTTTCCATTAGATCTTGTATGCCCTGAAGGGGAATTGTTTGCCAAGCGGTCTGCAACGCGCACCGCTTTCATCAATATCCCTCAATTTTCCTAAATTTGCCCCTCTATTTAACCCCACTGTTACATGAAAAGATTGATGTTCCTTTCCCTCGTCCTGTTGACTGCCTGCGGACCGTCTGTTAAGGTTGGTTATGACTATGATCGCGGCGCTAATTTCGGCCAATACAAGACCTACACATTTACCAGTGACGCCCTCAGTTATCCCATCAACGAACTGAATCGTCAGCGTGTACTCGCTGCCATCGAATCAGAATTGAATGCCAAGGGCCTCTCAAAGTCTGACAATGGCGATTTGCTCGTGGACATCAAGCTCACCGCAGAAAGGCAGCAGACAGCTACCGCCACAAATACGGGCGGACCTTATGGCGCCGGCTATGGCTACCGCTGGGGAGGTGGATTCTCCACAACTCAAATCAATGTTGAAACCTATATCGAGGGTACTCTTTTCATCGATCTTATTGATAATGCCAAGAAGCAATTGGTATGGCAGGGCCGTGGCGTCAAGACACTCGACAAAGATGCCACACCTGATCAGCGCGATCAGCGTATCAAAGAGGCTGTTAACCTGATCATGAAGCAATATCCCCCTGCAGGCAAGAAATAAGGAACCTTCACTTTGGTACGCTTAGTTCTTCTGATTTCCGGCATCTGCGTATCGTTCGCATTGGCCGGGCAAAAGGATATTTCCTGGGACATCAAAACAGGCGACAAGATTGCCAGGCAGGTCGAGAAATCGATCGGCATAGTTCAATTGCCTGATGCTGAAAAAGCTGTCCGATCGGTTGGCGAGCGCCTGGTGAACAACCTGGCTTCCAACCCGTACACGTTCACATTCCAGATCGTGGACCAGATGGAGCCCAATGCCTTTGCGCTGCCGGGAGGACATGTGTATGTGTCCCGTGGACTGCTTGCTCTTCTCAAGAATGAAGATGAACTGGCAGGTGTAATCGGTCACGAGATTATTCATGTCATCCAGCGTCACAGTGCCAAGCAACAACAGAAGGCTATCGTTCCGTCCATTCTCGCCGCTCCGGGCGTCTTGTTAGGTAACACGCTGGGTGGAAGTGTCGGGGACAAGGTAGCCGCACCATTGCTGGGAGCAGGAAGGATCATGATGGCATCTTATGGACGCAAGCAGGAAACAGAGGCCGACGAACTGGGGATAGCGCTGGCAGCGAAATCAGGATATGATCCCAACAAACTGTCCGATATCCTAAACCGCATCGAGCGATGGGTGCAGTCGGAGACGGGAAAGACTGCAAAGTTCAGTCTGCTGAACGACCATCCCGTGACACCTGAAAGGGTGAAGAATATTGCGGAACGAAGCAAAGTGGTCGGGAAGGCCACGGTAAAATCAGTCTATGGCGTCGATGAGTTCCTGATGGCTTTCAATCAGCTGCCCCTGGGCCCGAATCCATCCCATGGCGTTTTCAATGACAATATCTTTCTGCATCCCACACTCAACATCTATTGGGAGTTGCCCAAGGGATGGAATTACATCAACGAGTCCACCGTAGCAGGCGCAACATTCAAGGAAAACCAGCTAATGGTAACCCTTGCTGGCAAGGACCGGCAGCTGGACACGCTGATTGAAAACTTTGTGAACGGGTATTATGCCAAAACACGGAAGCAGCCCATCTCCGACAAGCGGTTTGATGTGAACGGCCGGCGTGGAAGCGAGGTAATCCTTCCCGGAAGGGAGAACAACCAAATCCTCTACACCATGTGGTTCAGGAAGGATCACTTCACATACGTGATCCTGGGCGTCGGTAGTCCGGATTTGCAAGATACCTTCCGGTCCAGCACACTGACCTTCAGGGATCTGAAGGAAGAAGACCGGGACAATATCAAAATGGATGAACTCCTGACCATAAAGGCCAGCGGTACGGAGACCTGCGCGCAACTTGCACAAAAAGCGGGAAACCAGGTCAACGCCGGCTACCTCTCTCTCGTTAATAACATTCCGGAGACGCAGACTTTTGTCAAAGGTGAGATCATCAAAACGATCCACAGGCGGAAGTACACTCCAAAATCATAAACACTAACTTTGTCATTCAAACTTCGAAGTCATGAAACACACACCCTTTTTTGCAGTAGTCATAATACTCGTTGCTCTGGTTGGTCCCGCCTATGGACAGAAGAATGTTTACACCACGACCGGCGGTGAATGGATTTTTTCGGAGGCGAGCGCGACTCTTGGCGGATCGGAAGCCAATTCGATCCTCCGCTTCTCCCCTGTCTTCAACTTTCAAAGCCAGGTTCATCGCGATTTCAATGATCACGCCGGCCTCATGACCGGCATTGCATTGCGCAACGTGGGCTTTATTGTAGATGATCCCAACAACGCCAATACGCGGTACAAGGTCAGAAGTTACAACATTGGTATTCCCATAGGGCTCAAGCTGGGTAAAATGGATGGCCGCTATTTCTTTGGAGGGTACGAACTGGAGATCCCCATCAACTACAAACAAAAGACCTTCGTGGATGAAAAGAAGACCGACAAATTTGATGTCTGGTTCTCATCCCGTCAGCCTTCCATCTATAACACGGTGTTTGTAGGCATGGGGCTTCCTGAAGGTATGCAGATCAAATTCAAGTACTACCTCGACAACTGGTTCAACCAGAGTTACAAGGACAGCAATGGCAATGCGATTTACGCAAACACGAAAGTCAATGTGTTCTATTTGTCACTCACCTTCCAGATATTGAAGGGAACAAGTTTCTACTACAAGCACAAAGACTAGACCCAGTCAGAAGTCCTTCCCTAAGGTCACAAGAACAAAGGCGTTGTTAGTGCCTATGTCAAAACCATAGGTAGTGACTTGCCATTTTTTCAGTTGAAATCCGATCAAGGGAGCTTTCTGAAGTTCAAGTTCTGACCTGTAAAGGCGGGTGCGCTGGATCGATACGCCAAACCAAAGCCACTCCTTCAGGTTATAGGTGATATCTGTCCAGTTATAATAGTAGCTGGCATTCTTATCACCGGTGTCGAACAGGTATTCGGTCTCGCTGTAGATTTCAAATTTCCTGTAGCTGAAGTCAAACTCAAATCCTGGTGCGATTCCCTGTGTATTACCAAGCACGACGCCGACCATAGGCGTCAGGGCAAAGTCCACTTTTTTACCCCAATGAAAGTTATATCCAGCCCATGCAGATAGAGTTCTAAGATCTTCATAGTTGTATCGTGCCTCCAGGTGCAGTTTGTTGTGATTGGCCGTTACAACCGGGTTCAGGATATAGTTTCCAGGGATAAAATAGTTGTTGGCCTCCACTCCGATCTCCCACTTCGTACTGTCGGCACCCTGTGAAAAAGCAGTGATCGCACTGCATGACATCATGATGAGCAGAAATATCCCCGCTTTCATCCTCCCAGCGACATCGTGATGGAAACCAGGATCACCCCGATGAGTGTATAGATCAGGCCCGTGAGCCAGGGACGGAATCCCCCGTAATGAGCAAGCCTGAATCCTCCGATGAATAACAACACCAGCGTGATGCCATTCGACACCCTGAGGGCCAACAGCATGTCCTTCATAAAGACAAATGGCAGCGCCACAGGTAATGTGCTCACAAAGACGATAAAGAATATCTGAATCGCAGCAACGAAATCACCAGTTGACAATAGCCCATTCCTTGGAGGCAGTGGTATATCCTTAAGTTCAATGCGTATCCTGCTGATCTCCTCTGCGTTGAGCAAATGCCCTACTACCGGGGGAAATTCCTCCCGGATAATCTGATCAGCGCTTTCATCTTTGCTATGCTTCAACTTCAGCAGCATTTTACGGGCATGTCCGCGCTCCACCAGCACATTCATCAGGTACATGATGCCGTCGACAATACCCCAGGCCACATTGCAGCCCAATGCAGCCCATAACAGCTTACCCACTTCATCCCTGCCATCGGCTGATGCACTTATGGCCCCGGTGAAGGTCAGAACCATGATCAGTCCAAAAAGGACCTCTGAGATTCTGTCAATAGGGCTTAGTGCGGATGAATCCCTGACGATATTCTTCCAGAAGACTGCACTGCGATCTTTGTTTATCATGCCTGGGTGGATTGAATATTCCTATAGGCCTTCATAAGTGCTATGGGTGACAAAAGTACCGTGGCCAAAATAACAATTACCGTCGCTGTATAGAATTTTGCGTCTATGATACCCATGGATTTGCCGATGTTGGCAAAAATAAGGACCACTTCACCCCGGGGGACCATTCCCCAACCCACGGCAAGCTTCGAAAAGGATGAGGGCAGGAAAATACCTGCAAGTAGTTTACCTCCTATGGCGGCTGCGGACAGTATCACACCAGTCAAAATCACATTTACATCTGTAAACAAGGTAATATCAACCTGCATGCCCATCAGCACAAAGAACACAGGGACGAACACACCTTCCAGAGGGGAAACCAGGGAAGTAATGGTCATCTTCTCTTTCATCTCGCTCTTAAACATCTCATCCGTAATCATGAGACCGGCAAAGTATGCCCCGATGATCATCGCCAGGCCCATCAGATCGGCCAGGTAGCATAGCGTCAGCATCAGGATGAAAGGCAGCAACAAACGGGCGGATTTCAGATCAAGTCTTTCCAGATAGGGAATTATGCGAGGCAATGCCACCAGGCCAAAGAGAAGCACGCCTGCGAGGAAGGCGGCGATCTTTACCAGAATCATCACCACACTCGAGTTTCCTTCTCCTCCTGAGACCATTACGTTGGCCAGGACCGCCAGCAATATCAATCCAATGATGTCGTCAAAAACGGCAGCGCCCATGGTCACCTTCGCTTCACTTGTCTCCAGTTTGCCAAGATCTTTCAAGACGCGGGCTGTGATTCCTGCACTGGTGGATCCCACGGTGGCGGCGCCAAAGAAGGCAAGCCTGGGATCTGCGTTGGCGAGGAAAAATTTCAGTGACAGAATGCCCAGACCAAGAGTGGCAACCACTCCTACCACCGCCACGGCCAACGCTCGAACACCAACCTTGAACAAGTCCTGAATGCTTCCCTCAAGACCCACCATAAAAAGCAGCAATGAAATTCCGATCGTCGAGAAGAGCTGTATGGACCGCGCAAGGTTAATCCTCGAAGCGGCGTGTCCGGATCCCATAAGGTCAGAGAGTGCGGCACGATCAGCGTCAGGGAGGGCAGGATCAGAGAGTGCTTGGCTTGTGGCCTCGGCGAGTGTCTTTCCCTCCTCCTCAACTGTTGCAACCACGTGTTGGATCAGTTCCAGGTGGCGGACGACATGAATCACCGGGCGATCCATCATAACCAGTACAGTGCCCAACAGGATTCCAATGACGAGTTCACCGAGTACGGTTGATAGCTTAAGTTTATTTGCAATGAAGCGGCCCAGTAATGCTGCGATAAGTACAATCCCAAAGGCTTCAAAGATCGGGGCTGAGACATCTCCATGATGTTCTTCCGAGGCGATGGCAACTGCAGGTGCGAGCACCAGTGCCGGAAACAGAAAAAGGAAACGGTGCATTTATCTTGAATAAAACTACAATTCGAATACTTCCCCAATACGAGGCAACTGCGGCTTCAGTTTGTACTTCCGCGTGATGAGATCAGCCAAAGCCTGCCTGGGGCCATCTTCACCGTGCGTAATTACAACGCGCGGTTTGGCGCGTGCGAGAGATGAAAACCAGTTCATCAGATCTGATTGTCCCGCATGTGCACTGAAGCCACCCAGTGTGTGCACCTTGGCCTTAACGATCTTCTCCTCTCCAAATATGGAAACCTTGTTTGCCTTTTCCACCAATCTTCTTCCCAGCGAGCCCACGGATTGATAGCCCACAATCAGGACATGGCAATCGGGATCACTGAGATTCCTCGACAAGTGATGAAGGATGCGTCCACCGTTGCACATACCTGCTCCAGCCAGGATCATACAAGGGCCCTTGATGTTGTTCAAGGCCTTGGACGACTCTGCCGTCGCGCTGGGTATGAAGTACTGCCCGTCCAGCGGGAATACACCCTTTCTCTTCAGTTCCTGGTATTCCTCATCGAGGAGGTTCTGGTTCTCACGGTAGACTTCAAAGGCTTTGATTGCCATGGGACTGTCCAGGTAAACCGGAAAGGGTTTGATCTTGCCGGCGGCGAAAAATTCCGCCATGTGGTAGATGATTTGCTGGGACCGGCCGATGGCAAAACTTGGCACGAGAATTTTGCCCCTGCTCTCCGCCGCTATCCTGATAATTTCTTCAAACTCTTTTAATGTCTCATCATAGGATCGGTGATCACGGTCGCCATAAGTCGATTCCAGAAAAACCATATCTGCTTTCTGAAAATGATCAAATGGGTTCAGCATGGGGAAAATGATCGGGCCGAGGTCACCGGAGAAGCAGACCACTTTGGTCTTGCCATCTTCTTTCACAGTGATTTCAATACTTCCGGAGCCAAGCATGTGACCAGCCTCGATCCACCGGGCACGAATGCCGGGACCTACTTCCACGGATTCATTCAACTTCACTGGCCTTGCGAGGTCTTTCATTACCTCCACGTGCTCCGTGTTGTAAAGAGGCTCTTTGGGAGGTTCCCCCTTCTTCCATTTCCGTTTGTTGTAACGGATGGCATCCGCCACCTGCAAGCGGGCCGAATCCTGTAATATAATCTGTGACAAATCCAGTGTCTGATCTGTGGCAAATATCGGACTGTCAAACCCGTATTTGATCAGCATGGGCACCCGGCCCGTGTGATCCAGGTGGCCATGGGTCAGGAGGATCGCATGGATCAGGCTTGGCTTCACACCCTGAGGGAGCTTATTCTTTTCCTCCGAAGTCTTGCTTCCCTGGAACATCCCGGCGTCCACCAGGATATTGCACTTGTTGGCCTGGATGAGGTACGCTGAACCGGTCACTTCTCCGCCTGCGGCACCGAGCACTTTGATCTTCATAGGTTAAATAATTATCAAATGGGGTTAGGTTGAAATAGTCACTTCTTACGGGTCTTTTTCAATTTCTTTTTCAATCCGGGAGGCATGCTGCGCATCACCATGTCGAGTGCCTCCTCGGGAGTGTCCACAATCCTGGCAAAGCCTATTTCTTCCTCACTGAACACACCCTGCGAAGCCATGAATGCAACAAAATCCCGTAGTCCCGACCAGAACTTCTCCCCAACCAGGATGACAGGAAAGGGGCCAATCTTCTTGCACTGAATCAGTGTAGCGGCTTCGAACAATTCATCCAGTGTGCCGATCCCGCCGGGCATGACAATGAAGGCACAGCTGTACTTTACCAGCATGACCTTCCGCACAAAGAAGTAATTGAATTCAATACTCTTCGTCACATAAGGATTGGGATGTTGCTCGTGTGGTAAAACAATGTTCAGACCATACGTGGGACTTCCCGCTTCCCAGGCGCCGCGGTTGGCGGCTTCCATGGCACCTGGACCTCCGCCCGTCAGAATGTTGAACCCGGCCTCTCCGAAAACTTTGCCAGTCTTGCGCGACAATTCGTAATAAGGGTCGCCTTCCCTGAAACGGGCTGATCCAAAAACAGTAACTGCCGGCCCGATCTCTTTCAGGTCCCTGAATCCCATCTTGAACTCTTTCATGATGCGGTTCAGGCGTTTCTTCTCCTTCTCCCATGTTCTTACTTCGGTCAGAAACTTTCGTTCACCATTGGCTTCCACCGGCAGCTCGTAGTCCATCTGCATCTGCTTCCATGTCTGGACCCAGGCCTTTTCCCAGGATTGAGGTGTGATCTTTTTGTGTTGTGCGGCCATTTATGGTTTGGGTGTTTGCCGATCTCTCCGAAGTCTCACTTCCGGTGATAAACGACAGTGTCGGATGAAAGATGTTTTAGTATTGCGTTACCCGTATCAATTTCCAGTATAGGATGTAGGCTTTTGAAATCCAATAGCTGCTTACGATCCAACTGAACCCCAAAGAGATAAACCTTTCGCAGGGATGGGATATCACCCAATGCTGGTAATACTTCAGTGGTAACTCGCGTATCGACAAGGTTAAGTTGCTGAAGGTTTTTCAAAGAGGCGAGCTTCTTCACTCCCGTATCAGAAATACCCGTGTGATCCAGGAACAGGACCCGCAACTCACCCAATGTGGCCACCCATTGAAGATCATCATCAATGATATCACACCCGGAAAGGCGCAGCCGGATGATCTGCGGAGCAAGTTCATGCAGTGTTGACACCAGCTCTTCTGGTATCTGTTTTAAAAAGGTGAGATTCACCTCCAAAGCATTGGATTCCGCAGCTACCGGCACCACCAATGCGCCCATAGAGCGTATTTTCAACACGACCGCTTCATCGGGTGCCGGGAATTCAGGCAATGGTTCGGAAGAAGGACTACTCTTCAACTGTTCCACATAGGTGATAAAGACTTTTTGGTCGGGATAATCTGCTACACGGGCTCCTTCTTCAGCACCGCTGTTGATCCAGGCCTGAAGAATATCCATCTCAGAACTGGTAAGCTGAGGTTTCTCTTCGGGGGGCATGTGGTCTTTCTCCTCTATCGGCAATAGTATCCGTCTTACCAGTTCTCCCTTGACGGGCTCCAGCATATGACCATGCTTACCACCTGCCTGAATTCCATTCAAATCATCCAGCCGCAATTTGCCTTTCTGTTTCCTGCTGCCATGGCATCCCACGCACTTTTCATCCAAAAGCGGTCTGATCAGATCTTCGTAAACTTTTGCGTCCCCGGCAGGCCCAGTGTATTTTCTGATCGAGGTGACGGCCAGAACTGCTGAGTCCAATGCGGAGGGTTGAAGAAAATCCTCACCGTGCGTCAGCATTCCACCCTGGTGGCCGGTAAGGGTCATCAGGATCACCAGGCAAGTGATCAGTAAAGTGCTCACGCTTCTGTGTGTGGATTTGGAAAGGGACCATGTGAATCTTCTTTGAAGATAGGCCACGCATGCGAGCACGGCAGTTGCGATCCCACCCTTTTGGTGCGTTGCCAGAATAACTTCTTCATAGCCACCCTCCTGCGCGAGAAGGTAGCCCGTAACTGCAGATGCCACCGCTCCAAGGGCGCCCCAGAACAAAAGCAATCGGACTCCTCTTCTCAGCTTTCGTCCTCCTTTAGATCGCACATACAATTCAAGAAGAAATGCAGCGATCAGAATGCCAATCGGCAGATGGACCAGCAGAGGATGGAGACGACCCAGCAGTTGATAAGCCATCGGGTCAGGCATATCGCTTGCGGATCAGGTCCATCATATGGACATTGATCTCCCATTGATTTGAAACGGGTTGCCGTGTGTACGGGATGGCCGGCATATAATCCACAGGACCAAATTCTGTCAGAAAGGTCAATCTCTTTCCTTCTGACTTCTTTCGTTTTACCACCTCATCCCACCAGGCCAGGTGCGCGTCAAGAGCCTTCTTCCATTCCGGTGCACGGGGGTCATTCACTTGCGGACCCTCCTGATGGCCGATCCTGGCGTGAATGTGATCCGTTCTGCTCAAAGCCATGGTCACGGTCTCTGTCTGATCCTCAAGCAATGACTCGTGCACATTGCACCAGTGTGAAATGTCCAGCGTCAGGCGAACGGGAGTCTTCTCCATAAACTGACGGCATACCGGCGCCGAGTAGAGTATCCTGGACCGGTGCGTTTCATGATAGATGGGCACGCCGGATTTTGCACTTACATCATTTGTGAGATCGATGAACTGCTTGTTCTGCTCAAAGGAAAAATGATCCCTTCCGGAATGACAGTTGATGTAGAGCGGCTTCATCTTGACTGCTGCATCAAGGCTCGTGCGGAATTGTGAGAAGTGGGTATTAAAGTCCCGGTCGGAACCTCCGACCAGAAAACCGTATCGCAATCCTTCTCCAGCGACTGCCTTCTCAAACTGGTCACGGTCGGCAGCATCTGAAGGATACCATACTTCTACGCCGTCATAGCCGGCAGTTTTTGCTTTATGTGCGAACTCATTCCAGGATCCCTGGAAACCCCAGTTTGTTGCCAGCACGATCAGTTCAAATCCTGCAGCTGCGTTTGCACTCACAGCTCCGGCAAGCAGTGAGCCGCCGGTCATTCCCATAAATTCTCTTCGGGTCAAATCCATAATCTGTTACGTAACGATCTCTTTAATGACTTTTCCTGCAACATCAGTAAGACGGAAAGGACGTCCCTGAAATTCATAGGTCAGCTTCTCATGATCAAAGCCCAGCTGGTTCAGGATCGTCGCCTGAAGATCATGAACGGAAACTTTACCGCTCACAGGGTAATAGCCTATCTCATCGGTTTCGCCGTAAGTGACACCTTTCTTAATGCCGCCACCTGCCATCCACACGGTGAAGTTCTCAACGTGGTGATCTCTTCCAAGGAACGGCATGGTTTTTCCCTCCCGGTTCTCCTGCATGGGCGTTCTTCCAAATTCACCACCCCACACCACGAGGGTTTCATCGAGCAACCCCCGTTGTTTCAGATCAAGAATGAGTGCAGTAGTGGCACGGTCGATCTCACGGCATTTGTTCCTGAAGCCGATGTCAATGGCATTGCCCTCGTCGGTACCATGACTATCCCATCCCCAGTCGAACAACTGCACAAACCGGACGCCCTTCTCAACCAGCTTCCTTGCCAGAAGACAGTTGTTTGCATAGGAAGACTTCCCTGGTTGTGTGCCATAGAGTTCGTGCATGGCTGCTGGTTCATCATTGATGTTCATCACCTCCGGAACGGATATCTGCATCCGGTAAGCAAGCTCATATTGATGAATGCGTGTGAGCGTTTCAGGATCTCCTGATTCCTCAAAGTGTTTGTAATTCACTTCACTGATGGCATCCACCACATGCTTCTTCATTTCACGGCTCACTCCTTCCGGATCGTTCAGATACAGAACAGGCTCTCCCTGGGTGCGGCACTGTACTCCCTGATAGACGCTGGGCAGAAATCCGCTTCCCCACACGCTTTTACCTGCATCGGGAGTTTTACCTCCTGAGGTCAGCACTACAAAGCCGGGCAGGTCTGAGTTTTCGGTACCCAAACCGTAAGTTACCCAGGAGCCGATACTTGGTCGACCGAGGCGCGGTACACCTGTATGAACATACAACTGCGCAGGGCCGTGGTTGAACTGGTCGGTGGCCACACATTTGACAAAGGAAATTTCATCGGCTATGGAAGCCAGGTGCGGCAGGTGATCTGAGATCCATGCGCCGGATTGTCCGCGTTGGCGGAAAGTAGCCTGTGGTCCCAGCATTTTGGGAACACCCCGGATGAAGGCAAATTTCTTTCCCTCGAGGAAGGAAGGCGGGCAAGGTTGACCGTGCAGTTTCTCCAGCACCGGCTTATAATCAAACAACTCCAACTGCGACGGTGCGCCGGCCATATGCAGGTAGATCACACTTTTCGCTTTCGCTGGAAAGTGCGGAGCCCTCGCTGCCATGGGATCCAATGCCATCTGGATGGGATTGCGTTGGTGCGAACATCCTCCCAGCAAAGAACCAAAGGCGGCGCCGCCAATGCCGGCAGCCGTTTCCCACAGGAAGTGACGCCTGGTGATGGATTGAAGATGATATTTTCCGATCGGGTCCATTAAGAAATGATCTGTCTATTGTTTTACGATTACCTCATCCAGGTTAAACAATGCGCTTGCCACCAATTGCATGGCTTGCAACTCCACACCTTTCCTGCCGGGTTGATCTTTTACGAATGCAGCCAGTGAGGAATCGTACAGCTTTCGGAGGGCCTTAAGTTTGTCTTCTCTTATATCCATGAACATCAGTCTCCGGTATCCGTCCCGTATCTGATCATCGACTGATGCCGAAGAAGCAATCATCTTCTCTGCCAGTGCACCTGCGGCTTCGAGGTAAACCGGATCATTCAGGGTGAGGAGCGACTGCAGTGGCGTATTGGTTCTTATTCTCCTCACCTGGCACACTTCCCTGCTGCTGCCATCGAAAGTAATCATTGACGGGTACGGGCTGGTACGCTTTTGAAAAGTGTACACCGACCTCCTGTGACGGTCTTCCCCTGAACTCAAAGTCCACTTCTCATCGCTGTAAACTGTCTGCCACACTCCTTCAGGTTGAAAGGGCATGACACTTTTCCCATACATCTTGTCACTTAACAATCCGCTTACTGCCAGCGCCTGATCACGCAATTGTTCGCCGGTTAAACGGAAGCTGGGACCCCTTGCCAGCCATTTGTTGACCGGATCTTTTTCACGCTGCTCAGGGGTAGCGTGGCTGTCGCGGCCATATGTCTCGGACATGACCATCTGCTTTATCAGCCTCTTCAGCGACCACTTGTATTCATTCATGAGTTGTGATGACAGCCAGTCCAGAAGCGCGGGATGAGAAGGTGTGGCGCCCTGCGTACCAAAGTCTTCCAATGTTTCTACCAGTCCGCTGCCGAAGATTTGCTCCCATACCCGGTTCACCACCGTTCGAGCGGTGAGTGGGTTGTCCTGAGACATCAGCCATTGGGCAAAGCCTAGACGATTGAGTGGCGCACCGGCAGGGATGGGATTGAGGTAAGCAGGTACTGCAGGTTTTTCTTCTTTGCCGTGCACGAGCCAGTTGCCTCGCTCAAACACAAATGTTGGTCTCTTCTGCGAACTGTCGTTCTCCACCATCACGGGTGTATTGTCAACTTTAGCATTCAGCAGTTCGAGGTAGCGTTGAAATTGCGCCGGGTCATTGAAAACGTCTTCCTGGAATGCAATCCATTCGACGTCGGCGACCACTTTGTCCGGATGAATCCGAGGGTTGCTGAAAACAAAATACAAGTCATGGCTGCCCTGGACAGACTTGATGGGTATGGCTATAGTTTTCCTTCTGCGTGTGGAATCGAGTTGCATGTTCACGATAACCTCGCCTTTAAGGTCATCTTTTCTCACCTGAAGCGTGCCACCCGTATCGCTTGTGCGGTAATGGAATAACATGAAGGATTTTCCGGTAAGATCGATGCCCCTTATGCGAGCGCTCCCGCCTGAACGGATGCCGAGCCATTTGGTATCGATCAGTTCTCCATTCACAAACTGGTCAAATACATGCGGATGATACTTCGGCTCTGTTAGCCTGACAAACTTCTCAACTTTGTCATGGCTTGAAGCTCCTCTCTGTTGCGACATCCAATTGAGCAGTTCATTGACTTTTTGCTGATCCTTTTCCTCGTAGAACCTCAAATTGGGGTGCTCACCTTCTGTGTCTTCGTCGCGGCTGTTGTTAAAGAACGCCATCACCTTATAATATTCCTCGTGACGGAAAGGATCATAGGGATGGCTATGGCACTGCACGCATCCGAACGTGGTGCTCTGCCAGACTTCCATGGTTGTATTCACCCGGTCGATGACCGCGGCAACACGGAACTCCTCGTCTTCGGTACCACCCTCATCGTTGTTCATCGTATTGCGGTGAAAACCTGTGGCGATGAACTGGTCTTCCGTGGGATGAGGCAACAGATCACCTGCCAGTTGTTCTATGGTGAACTGATCAAAAGGCATGTCACTGTTGAAGGCCCTGATCACGTAATCGCGGTATCGCCAGAGGTTACGGTACACATCGCGCTCATAACCTTTGGTATCGGCATAGCGAGCCATATCGAGCCACCATGAGGCCCACTTTTCCCCGAATCGCGGTGAGGCCAGAAGTTGGTCAACTATCTTCTCATAGTTCTCCCTGGTGGGATCATTCAAGAAAGCAGTGGCTTCCTCCCGGGTTGGCGGCAGTCCGATAATGTCCATGTAAGCGCGCCGCAGTCGTACTGCAGGTTCAGCGGGGTCATTGGCTTCCCAATCGAGTTCCTTGAGTTTTGCATTGACGAACAAGTCGATTTCGTTTCCCTCTTGTGATGAAGTAGGCCAGAATCCAGACAGGAAGGAAGGCTGCTCGGGCAGTTCCGGGTTAACGACAGGACGGTAAGCCCAATGCCTTCCCCAGGGAGCGCCTTCCTTGATCCATTTTCGAAGGAGGTCAATCTCTTCTTTTGCCAAAGGCTGTTCCTTATAGGGCATGCGTTCCTCCGGGTCGGTCAATTGGAGGCGGCGGATGAGTTCGCTGTTGTCGGGGTCGCCGGGGATGATGGGGAGTTTCTCCGATTCGGCCGTATCCAGTGCATCTTCCCTGAAAAGGAGGCTGAAATCCGCATTTCTCTTGACGCCGCCATGGCAGGTGATACACCTTTTATTAATGATGGGTTTGATCTGGGTATTGAAGTCGACTTTTGCCTGCTTTTCAGTACATGCCGCGAGGGCGAGGAAAAGACTTGCCAAAAGGGAAAAACGCAGATTCATGGGTGCCCTCAAACTAGGTTAAATTAGTCCAAAACCCATCCCATTGAAAGAATTGGCGGTATTTCCGGCAGAAATGGTCATTATTTGCCGAAAAACGGTTATTTTTGCAGCCCATTATTAAAACCAAGTTATACATGAACAATTACGAGACAGTATTCATTTTAAATCCCGTTTTGTCTGAGGACCAGGCAAAGGATACTGTCGATAAGTTCGTGAAGGTTTTGACCAGCCACAAAGCCAACATCATCAATGTTGAGCAGTGGGGACTTCGAAAGATGGCTTATCCCATCCAGAAGAAGTCGACTGGTTTCTACAACCTCATCGAATTTACGGCAGCTCCTGAAACGATTGCCACTTTGGAGACAGAATACAGAAGGGATGAATCGGTCATGCGTTTCCTGACCACCGTCCTTGACAAGTTTGCCGTTGAGTACAACAGCCGCAGACGCAAGGGTGAATTCAACAAGAACAAGAAGAGTGTAACCAAAAGAGAGGGAGCTGAAGCATGACACTGGTAAATGAACCTATCAAGCGCGCAGAGGTAAAACCTAAGTACTGCCGCTTCAAGAAAAACGGAATCAAGTATATTGATTACAAGGATCCTGACTTCCTGATGAAGTTCATCAATGAGCAGGGCAAGCTCCTTCCCAGCCGCCTTACCGGCAACAGCTGGAAGTATCAGAAGAAAGTTGCGCAGGCTGTGAAGCGTGCCCGTCATTTGGCGCTGCTTCCTTACCTGGGTGATTCATTGAAGTAACATTAACCGTTGAAGTATCATGGAAGTAATTTTGAAGCAAGACGTTCACGGTCTTGGATATAAGAATGATGTGGTGAAAGTGAAGCCCGGCTACGGCCGTAATTACCTCATCCCCAACGGTGTCGCATTGATCGCCAATGAGTCCAACAAGCGGATGATCGCCGAGAACACCCGTCAGATGGCGCACAAGGCAGCGAAGATCAAGGCGGATGCTGAGGCGCTGGCCCAGAAGATCGGAGATATTACACTCGAACTGAAGACCAAGGCTGGCGAGACCGGAAGAATTTTCGGTGCCATCACTTCTCTCCAGGTTTCCGAAGCCCTCAAGGCCAAAGGAATCGATGTGGATCGCCGCAAGATCGCTTTCAAGGAGCAACCGCGTGAGCTTGGTGAGTACACTGCCCACCTCGATCTCCACAAGGAAGTGAAGCACGACGTCAAGATCAAGGTAACGGCCGAATAAGCCTTTCCGGATCGATACTGAAAAGCCACCCAAAATGGGTGGCTTTTTTCGTTACCACACCCTTGCCCGAGTCTGAACATAGTCTAAGCATAGTCTGAACCCAGTCTGACCAGAGTCTGAGCAAAGTCTGACCAAAGTCTGACCAAAGTATTGACTGAGTCTGGTGAGAGTCTGGTGAGAGTATTGCCGGAGTATGGTGAGAGTCTGATGAGAGTATGGAGGGCGGGGGGCCCTGCAAGGGCGTGGTTTGGGATTAACCGCAGAGACGCGGTGGCGCTGAGTAACTGACCGCAAAGGCGGGGAGACGCGGGTAATTTTGGGATTAACCGCGGAGACGCGGTGGCGCTGAGTAACTTAACCGCAAAGGCGGGGAGACGCGGGCTTCGCCTATATGTTCATGATACAGCCTACGCATTGATCAACGCATCCATGGGAACCTCGCACCCCCCTACACCCGTCATGCCGGTACTGCCGAAGTTGAGCCAAGGCAGTAACCGGCTTGCCTTGCCTGCCTGCCGGCAGGCAGGCATCTCCAACCAGTCACATGAAAGTCGACAATATCATGAACCACCCCCTTCGGGTCGCAGATAAGAAATTGACCGCAAGGGCGGGGAGGCGCGGGCTTCGCCTATATGTTCATGATACAGCCTACGCATTGATCAACGCATCCATGGGAACCTCGCACCCCCCTACACCCGTCATGCCGGTACTGCCGAAGTGGAGCGTAGGCAGTAACCGGCTTGCCTGCCTGCAGGCAGGCTTCTCCAACCAGTCACATGAATGTCGAAAATATCATGAACCACCCCCTTCGGGTCGCAGGTAAGAAATTAGCCGCAAAGGCGGGGAGACGCGGGCTTCGCCTATATGTTCATGATACAGCCTACACATTGATCAAAGTATCCATGGGAACCTCGCGCACCCCCCTACACCCGTCATGCCGGTACTGCCGAAGTGGAGCGTAGGCAGTAACCGGCTTGCCTGCCTGCCGGCAGGCAGGCATCTCCATAATAATTGAATGCTGTTGTATTCATCCGTGCCATCCGTGGCAAAAGAATCATCAGCAAACGGATTGCCGATCCATTGCTAATAAAACCATGGCCACGGAAACATGGAGCTTTTGCTCGGGAAAAATGCAATTTCACGCAAAGGCGCCAAGGCGCAAATGCGCTGTCTAAAAACAAGTTCGCCTCGCAAGCTCGGGAGCCCGCAAAGAGATGGCAAACACGGGGTTCCGTGAACCATGGCGAGCTTCCGAGCCACGCGAGGGCTACTTAGTTTGTTATTAAACGAATTGCGGCTTGGCGTCTTTGCGTGAACCCTATCATCCTAATCACCGAGACCTGAGTTCATCATAAAAAAATGAAGTTTACGCATTGTTTGCCTGCTGGCATCTTAACAAAGAAAGGATCGTTGAAATCATTCATTTCCTTCAACAGCCTTCACCAACTCATCATACCAGGCCTGGCCGTACTTGCGGATGAGGGGGTCTTTGAGGAATTTGTACAGCGGAACTTTCAGCGACTTGCCCAGCTTGCAGGCATCGGAACAGATGTTCCACTTGTGGTAGTTCACAGCCTCGAGGTTTCTCTTCCGGGTGATGCGTATAGGATACAAATGACAGGAGATCGGCTTGCGAAACGAGACCTTTCCATCGAGGTAAGCCTGCTCGATGCCGCACTTTAACACACCCTTTTCATCATAGTGTGCATAGGCGCATTCCTTACCGCCGATGGTGGGCGTGGAATAGTCGCCATCCTCATCCAGGATGTAAGGACCCTGCTCACGAATAGCCTTCTTTCCGTCCTCGGTGAGATAAGGTGCAATGGCCTTCTGGATCTTATGCATCACCGGAAGTTCATTTTCTTCCAGAGGCGCGCCCAACTCCCCCTCCACACAGCAGGCGCCCTTGCACTTTTCGAGGTTACACACGAATTCGACATCACGTATGTCGTCGGAAACCAGTATGTCGCCTATTTGCATCATCAGGAAGAAATTGACAGGTGATCTGAAACTATTTCTGCAACAAAATCATTAAGGTAACGGAGCTTATCCATTGGCCGCTAATTGTTTGACAGCTTTCAATGGCCGTCCGCAAACCGGGCGCAAAATAATCAGGGAAACCATCAATATCATTACGGCGATGGATATAACTTGCGCCACCACTACATGGATTACTTAGAAAGTCTGAACCCTCCGCAGCGGGAGGGCGTCATCAATACAGAAGGTCCCTGCATGATCATCGCCGGCGCCGGGTCCGGCAAGACGCGCGTACTCACCTACAGGATTGCACACCTGATCCGCAGTCAGAACGTCGACGCCTTTAACATAATGGCCCTGACTTTTACCAACAAGGCGGCCAAGGAAATGCGCGACCGGATTGAGGGGGTTGTAGGATCAGAAGCCCGCAACCTCTGGATGGGCACCTTCCATTCGGTATTTGCAAGAATCCTGCGTGCTGAGGCCCACCATATCGGCTATCCCAACAGCTTCACCATCTACGATACTGACGACTCGAAGTCGCTCATCAAACAGGTGGTCAAGGAAATGGGGCTCGATGAAACGCAATACAAAGCCAGCACCGTTTACAACAGGATTTCTGGTGCCAAAAATAAACTCATATCCTGGCAGGAATACCTGAACAACGCATTGATCATGGGCGACGATGCCGCCAACATGCGCCCTGAGATCGGCAATATCTACAAGAACTATGCCCTGCGCTGCTTTAAGTCGGGGGCCATGGACTTCGACGACCTCCTGTTCAATACCGACAAGCTTTTCCGCGAGCACCTCGAAGTATTGAACAAATACCAGCATCGCATCAAGTACATCCTGGTGGATGAGTTCCAGGATACCAACCTCTGCCAATACTTCATCATAAGGAAGCTGGCCTCCGTAAATGAGAACATCTGTGTGGTGGGTGACGATGCGCAGAGCATCTACGCCTTCAGGGGGGCCGACATCTCCAACATTCTCAACTTCGAAAAAGATTATCCCGAACTGAGGGTCATCAAGCTGGAGCAGAATTACCGCTCCACCAACAACATTGTACAGGCCGCCAATTCGGTCATCGCCAAAAACAAGGCGCAGATTCCCAAAGAGGTATGGACCTCCAACGAAGAAGGGAACCTTATTGAACTCATCAAGGCAGTCTCCGACAATGAAGAAGGAAAACTTGTGGCTACTTCCATCTTCGAAGAGAAGATGCAGCATCAGCTGAAGTTCAGCGACTTCGTCATCCTCTACCGGACCAACAGCCAGAGCCGGGCAATAGAGGAGGCTCTGCGGCGGATGAACATCAAGTACAAGGTGGTTGGCGGGCTCTCCTTCTATCAACGGAAGGAAATCAAGGACCTCCTCGCCTACCTGCGGTTCAGCATCAACCAACAGGACGAAGCGTCGTTCAGGCGAATCATCAATCTCCCCAAGAGAGGCATCGGTGATTCCACTGTTGATAAGATTGTTGTAGCCGCCAATGATCATGCCATCTCCATCTGGGAGGTACTGCAGCATGCCAATTCATTCCTTGGCGGGAGGGCGTCAGGCCCAATCGATGAGTTTGTCTCTATGATCCGAAGATTCGAACTTGAGATCCAACGGAAAGATGCCTATGAGGCTGCATCTGAAATTGCAAAAGGCTCCGGTCTGCTGCGCGACCTCTATGCCGACAAGACGGTGGAGGGTTTGAGTCGGTTTGAAAACGTGCAGGAACTTCTGAACGCCATCAAGGAATTTACGGATGATCCCGAGCGCGAAGACAAATCACTGGGCGCCTTCCTGCAGGAGGTCTCACTCGTCACCGGTCAGGATGAAGACAAAGACAAGGATCCCGAAAAGGTGACGCTGATGACTATTCACATGGCCAAAGGACTCGAGTTCCGGTATGTCTACATCGTGGGCATGGAAGAGGACTTGTTCCCCTCCCAGATGATGCTCAGCAGCCGGTCTGAACTGGAAGAAGAGCGACGCCTCTTCTATGTGGCCATTACCCGCGCACAGAAACGGGTGTTCCTCTCCTATGCACTGACACGTTATCGTTTTGGGCGACTGAAAAACTGTGAGCCGAGTCGTTTCCTTGATGACGTCGATGCAAACTTTGTCAAGGTCAGCACGAAGTATGCAGGTTTTGATTCTGCCCCACCCTCTTCCAGTCAGTTTGCGAAGAGCTTTGTGTCGGGCATGAAGAAAACCATCAGTTCGCAGCCGGCACCGAAAGTCACACAATACAGGCCTTCCTCCGACTTCATTCCGAGTGACACGGCAGGGTTAAAGGAGGGGATGAAGGTGGAGCACCCGAAATTCGGCTTCGGGCAGGTGATACAGATGGACAATTCAGGTCCGGACCGCAAGGCCAGGATCAAATTCGATGATTTTGGCGAGAAGACCTTATTGCTTAGTTTTGCCAAGTTGAAAATACACGAGAACTGAGGCTCTCCTCAGGCAGAAATCCAAATAGATGGCATTCGATTACAATTCCCAGCGCCCGCATATCATTTTAAAAGAATACGGTCGCAACGTTCAGAACATCGTAGACTACATCCGTACTGTTCCGGACATAGAAAAGCGAACAGAACTTGCATATACGCTCATTGAACTCATTAAACAGTTGAACCCGACTGTTCGTGAGACAGTAGAAAATCCTCAACGGTTGTGGGATGACCTGATGATCATCGCCGACTTTAACCTGGATGTGAACAGTCCATTCCCCCTCCCGGAAAGAGACATCTTGTTCAAGAAGCCCATGCGTCTGCCCTACCCTCAAAGTGAGGTAAGATTCAGACACTATGGAAAAAACATTGAACGTTTGGTGAAAGAGGCGCTCAAGAAAGAAGATCCCCAGGAAAGGGAAGAGGCCGTTATCTACCTCGGCAAGCTGATGAAGACCTTCTACAGCGCATGGAACAAGGAAGTTCTCGATGATTCTGTGATATTGAAAGATATCAAGCTGATGTCAGACGGTAAGCTTAGCATGAACATTGACAAGGTTCGTGAGGATAACCTGTTTGAAAAACTGTACCGCGAAAAGAAGAAGCCGTACCAGCAAGGTGGTCCGCAGGGTAAAGGCGGTCACCAGGGTCGTGGCGGCAGACATTTCAAGCGATTCAACCCCCACCGCAGAAGAGACCAATGAGTTCTTTCCGGATCCAGGGAGGCCGTACACTAAAAGGCGAAATCCATCCCCAGGGCGCCAAGAACGAGGCTCTTCAGATTCTTTGCGCTACACTCCTCACCGATCAGCCCGTCACGGTCGACAATATCCCGGACATCGTTGACGTCAACAAGCTCATCGAGTTGTTGGGAGATTTGGGCGTAAAGGTGGAAAGACTTTCACCGCAGAAATACAAGTTCACTGCGTCGTCCGTTGACCTCGCCTTTCTTGAGACCGACAAGTATCGGCAGAAGGCCGCGGCCCTTCGGGGTTCAGTGATGCTTCTGGGACCAATTCTTTCCCGGTATGGAAAAGCGAGTATTCCGAAACCCGGAGGAGACAAGATTGGCAGAAGAAGGTTGGACACCCACTTCCTTGGCTTTCAGACCCTGGGCGCCAGATTCAATTTCGATGCCAACCGGAATCTCTTCCACATCGATGCCAGCCAGCTGAAGGGTGCCTATATGCTTCTCAATGAAGCATCTGTTACCGGAACCGCCAACATCATCATGGCGGCAGTGCTGGCTGAAGGCAAGACTACCATCTATTACGCCGCTTGCGAGCCCTACATTCAGCAGTTGTGCAACATGCTGAATCGTATGGGGGCAAAGATCAGCGGCATAGGTTCCAACCTCCTCACTATTGAGGGGGTGAAATCGCTCAAAGGAACAGAGCATACGCTGCTTCCCGACATGATTGAGATCGGGAGCTTTATCGGGCTAGCCGCGATGACGCAGTCGGAGATCACGATCAAAAATTGCCAGATACCCATGCTGGGCATCATTCCGGAGACCTTCAGGAAGCTGGGCATAAAGATGGATTTCCGCGGAGATGATATTCATGTCCCTGCACAGGAACACATTGAAATTGAGAGTTTCATAGACGGAAGCATTCTCACCATTGCCGATGCGCCGTGGCCTGGATTCACGCCCGACCTCATCAGTGTGGCTTTGGTGGTCGCCACCCAGGCGAAGGGCACTGTGCTTATCCATCAGAAGATGTTTGAAAGCCGGCTGTTCTTTGTCGACAAGCTCATAGACATGGGTGCGCAGATCATCCTCTGCGATCCACATCGCGCCACTGTCACCGGACTTGACCGCAAGTATCCGCTGAGAGGCATCAAGATGTCCTCCCCCGACATCCGTGCCGGTGTGGCACTGCTTATCGCGGCTCTCTCTGCCCAGGGCGAGAGCGAGATCTCCAACGTCGAACAGATTGACAGGGGATATCAGGACATAGAGGGAAGGCTGAAGAAAGTGGGTGCGATAATGGAGAGGGTTTGAAGTTTCAAATTTCAGATTTGAGGTTTTAGTTTCAGGTTCGAAAATTCAGGTTCAAAGTTTAAGGTTCAAGGTTCAACGGCGTTGAAGGAATCAGACCGCGGAGACATTTTACCGCGGAGTTTGGTTTACCGCGGAGACTGGGAGGCGCGGAGAAATTCACTTGTAAGTTCACTGAAATTGGTTCTGGGTCCCCCGCTGGAGACACTGCGGGGAAAGGGCGCTTAATCCCTCTTAAAATTTATTCACATAACTGCAAACCTGTATCACACTTGTCCGAGGTACTGCCTGAAGGAACTTTGTCATTCAGGGCTTCGGAGACTGGGAGGCGCGGAGGAATTCATCTGTAAGATTACTGAAATTGCTGGAAGCTTGGTTAAAGTGAATAACAGTTTACTCGTGATCTCACGAACAAGTAGGCCAGCTTACTTTCAGCATTTACGTGAGCATAACTCCAAATTGTCTCTTCTTGATTAAGCAGACATATAAGGGCTCAATCCACAGTAAGTGCTATTATTATAAATAAGTATTTCATCCAAATAATCTCACAAGCAGTTCATAGTTAGGGCTATGATTTGTAATGTTGACATGGACAGCAAATAATGAATAGTCGCCTTCTAGCAATAATAGTCATCTTTATAATCGCTAAGACTGCACAGGCCCAATACAACTTTAAGCCCGGTTATATAATCAAGGGAGATGGTAAAACGCTGGGCGCCTTCATAGTTGACAGCGATTCTGCTCAGTATATCAAAGTCTGTAAATATACCCTCCGTGAAGATCAGCCCCTTATGCAAGTTAGCGCTGATCAAATCAAAGGATATCATATCAACGGCGGAGGTCACTTTGTCTCCCAGCGCATGGCTCTTGAAGCTAAAAGCGAGTCTGTGTTCATGGAGCAATTGACTATTGGTGAGGTCCAACTTCTTCGTATGCAGGCACATTACTTCATCTTAAGAAATGGTGTTTTGAGTGAACTCCATGAGGGCAATCTTCAATTCGATCTTTCCACAGTTCTGCAAGGCTGCCCCTATGTGACCAAGAAAATCACTGAAATCTCGTGGTCCAGAACTTCACTTACAGAAATTGCACGTCAGTTTAACGAGTGCATCCAGGTTGGGGCAGATTCCTATAACGGTTCACTGCCCGTCATCAGGTTAGAAAGTTCTTTTCACCTGGGGCTGGACAAAACTTCTCTTGTCATTTCCTCAAATAATGTAGTACCCACATCAAAATTGACTGACTATACACCCATCACAGCCGGATTCATAGTTAACTTAAGTTCTCCACGTAATCTCAGAAGGTTTTCACTTCGGACCGGAGCATTCTACAAACCTTCGAGGCTTTATAGTCTTGTTCAGGCCCCTAATGCAGTGACAGAATTTGAGCTGAAGATTCAGCAAATCAATATTCCCATCTCATTACAGTATATGATCCATGGCGGCCATCAAGTCACTTACTCCTTTTTTGGTGGACTCAGCAAGCCAATCCTAATAAGCAATAGTTCTCATCTACTGGTTGACACTTACCCTAGTGCCGATGTTATTGTACAGAACGAGTCTGAACCCATAACGTCAGTCTCTCAGCCGCTACAATGGACGTGCGGGGCCACAGCTGCTCTCAGGTTCCTGGAGAAAAATCATCTCACTGTCTCCATAGCTTATTCACGCGGCGTCGGCAAAATGATAACTCAAAACGGATATGCAGATTGTACTTTCTCAGACTTATTACTAATCGCCGGCTTTGTTTTCTGACATGCGCAGCAAAATACTGATACTTTTCATTTTCATTTCATCCTGCGGAAAGGAAGCTTTTGTAAGAAGTTATCCAACCGTGACAACCCAGCCCCCGGTCATCCTATACAATGAAGGAGCCATGTTCAGCGGCAGTTTCAACAGTGCTACTATTTCGGATATTCTTCAGCATGGTTTTGTTTGGGGAGAAAAAGATGATCTGCAGGTTGGTTCTTCGTATACAGTTGAATTAGGCGTTCCACAGAATACCAATTTCAACGCCACCGTTGCAGGCACGTTTACCTCTTCAAAGGAATATTTTGTACGATCTTATATCACTACCTCAAATTATACCATCTACGGCAATGTTCAGAAATTTGTTAGCAAGGGAAGCGAAGGTCCGATAATTACAGATTTCCATCCAAAGTCCGGATTTCAAAATGACACGATTGTTATAAGGGGCAGAAACTTCTTCGCTTCGAAATTCAATCCGATCAAGGTCAGGTTTACTTACAATAACGCTGACAACTACTATACCACTGTACTCTCGGTAACTGAGAAGGAACTAAAAATTCTCGTTCCAACAGAGTTGCCACTTCCAATTTCCTGGATAGTGGTAGAATTGCCGGGTAACGCTGGCGCAAATAGCCAGCCCTTTAAGCTTTTGATCCCTCAAATCCTCGGATCTTCACCGGGTGCAGTAAAGTTGTGCGACTCTATTTACGTGGCCGGAAAGAACTTCAAAGCTCTTACTTCCGTGATTTTTGATGGCAAAAGCTACCCATTCGCCAACCATGGTGATACAATACGAATCCCTGTTCTTAAAGAGTTCAAGACGAATACAAGTCTGCAACTGATGGCCTATAAAGTCTTGGCTCAGGCTTCATTTTCTGGCTCTTTTGTTAGCCCGCAAATTATCAATGTAGACAAGACAACCTTGTCCCCTGGCGATACCACAGAAATAACCTATAACTACCTCCCTTCGTGCATGGACTACACGATGCAAATGGAGTACCATCCGGAGCTCAACCTCAGCGTGGTTTCTAAGAATGCCAATAAGGTAAAATTCAGGATTAACGAAAATCAATGTCTTCCTCCCTCTTTTAACGTTTTCGCAGATTTTGCACCCTCTGCAAAAACGCCTGTGTTGACCACCGTGTATACATCTATAAAAAGTATAACGCCATCGGTAATTGCTCCGGGAATCCCGGCGACCCTAACGCTAAATTCCCCTTTGAGGTCCCCCTCGAGCGAAACTTTGCTTTATGCTGGTGGATTGTTAGGCCCAATTGTTAAACAGAATACATTGACCATCGACTTTATAGTACCAGAAGCCCCGGATGGAATGAGTGGTGGTATGATTAATGTCGGATTGACAGTCTGTGGTACTAAAATTCTTGATCCAGTTCCCGTAGCACCCCCGACTTTGACAGACTTTAGTCCTAATTTGCTAACCACAAAAGGTCAAATTGTAACCATAACCGGTATTGGGTTTAGTGCCGTGACCTACTACAACACTGTAGTATTCAATGGAAACTCGGCACACGTAATTAGCGCCAGCCATAATCAATTATCCATATCACTCGATGCCCTATTTTCAAACAACAGAATAAGTTTCAAAGTGCAGGATAATTTACAGGTAAAAGTTGGCGATCAAACAACCGTTTCATCCATGCCCATGACAATTGACTATACTGGGACCTGGACCCCCTTAGGAGTTTTTCCGGGCGGTAAACGCGTGGGGCCGGCAAGTTTTTCAATTGGCGGCAAGGGATACGTAATGATGGGATATGATTATTATAACTACTTCAATGATGTTTGGGAGTACGACCCCGCTACCAGCCAATGGACTCAACTTGCCTCTTTTCCAGGAGCGGCCCGGTCATATCCTGCTGTGTTTGTAGTTAACAACAAAGCTTATGTAGGTATGGGGCAAACAAATTCGAGCAGCTTCAATGACCTATGGCAGTTTGATCCGGCTAGCGATAACTGGACGCAAATGAATGATTTCCCTGGGGCAGCGAGAATGAATGCTCTTACCTACACGTTAAATAATCAGTGTTACTTTGGAGGCGGTTATAACAACACCACCTATTTTCTTCCTGACTTCTGGCGTTATGACCCCAGTTCAAATACATGGCAGCAAAAAGCCGGCTTGACTGCTGGTACTTTCGGTATAGGATGGCCCACACACTTTCAGTTCAACAGCAAAGCTTATTACGTTTATCAGCCAATAAACAGTACCAATCTCAACCTGTTCCAGTACGACCCGTCCCTTGACAATTGGGTCAATTATGGCTCTTCTGGATTTTCCGAGGATGCTTACTATGGGTTTGTTCCTGAACTGACAAATGGTGTTCTTGTTGGTACAAGCGTTTATAACCCCGAGCAACGCTCAACATCAACGTTCTATTTATTCAACAAACGTATAATGGGGTTTCAGTTTGTCATCAATTCCATCATTTACAGCGGGGCAGGATTTTCGGGGTCTCCTTCCACATTGTATGACGATTTTGGAATCGTGGATCCGACAAAGTGAAATTAGTTTTAGCCGGGTTGAGAGGCACGGAGGGTTAATTTGATTACTTAAATTAGTGATGGTCCTTCTCCCCCTCGCTCCTGACTTGTGACATGCTCAGCATTTGAGGCGCGATTCAATCGCCAAGTCAGCCAATCTAAAATCAACAAATGATTTAAATAAACACCAGCCACACCGCGCTCGCGCCGACTATTCCCAGCATGGAAATCCAGAAGAGCATGGCAAACTTGCGGTTGCCCTGGAGGTAGGAATAGAATGACTTGCTCATCAGGTTGGTGAAGTTGACCATCAGGAAAGTCAGGAGGGCAAACTTGAATGTGATGGTGTGTCCTGCCATGTCGGCAAGGTTGACGATAATCGCGTCGATGCCGGCGAAGGATGCGATGACAGAGCTCACGATAAATCCGGACTGGCCAAAAACAATGAGGCAGATCTTGGTGACGATCTTGATAACAATCAGGAGTCCGGCGAATTTCAGGGCAGGGCCCAGGGAGAAAATACTGGATGCTTTTTTGTCCTGGCCTTCAGCAATAGTATCTGTCTCCGGCTTCCTCAGATAATAAATGGAAATCACTCCGGCAACGCCGATCATAATCAATATGCTGGGCACAATGGCCAGAAGCCATTGCGGGTTCAGGGGACCAACCAGCAGGAAGATCTGCAGGAAACTAGCCAGGTTGGCGAGCACAGCTGCACCGACTAGGTGGTAACTGAAGTTCATCTTCTTGCTTCGTTGCGCAAGTGACTGCGTGGCAGAAGTGGAGGACACAAACCCGGCCATGAAGCTTGTCAACGCCAGTCCGCCTTTAGTGCCCACGATCCGCCCCAGGATATAGCCAAAAACATCGATACCTGTGATCAACACTACCACCATCCATATCTTTCTGGGATTAATGAGGTCAAGGGTATCAAATTTATCCGTATCCACATTCATGCTTTTCATCATGTCGTGGAGGAAAGGAATGTCTTTCAGCTTGTAGGCATAGTCGGGCAGTACGGGCATGGCCACCAGGGCAATGATGGCATAACTGATGAAAGCCTGCACTTCATTCTTGGAAATGCCCGCCATCAGTTGACTTGTCCTTGATTTCAAAGACATGATGAACACAAACATCACAAACACGGACACCGTGATCTGCAGCGGGATGATGTCCAGCACAACCAGCAATCCAATAAAGAAGGTACCGATGGCCGAGAGTTCACTGGTAATCCCAAACAGTTTGGAGTTCCAGCCTTCGGAAATGTAGTTGGATATAAGCAGCAGCATGAATGCCCCTACCACGCCAAGTCCCAGTCCAAAATAATTGTGAAGGAAAAAAACGCCTGCGATGGCTCCCAACAGGGAGATCAGGGAGAAGGTACGGATACCCCCTACTCCTCCCACGCTGGACTCGTTGGTGCGGGCGCTTTCCCGTTCGAGCCCCATAGCAGCGCCGAAAATCAATGCCAGAATGATGTGTTTGAGCAGGTCAGGCAGCATAGTGGTGGCAACGACTAAAATAATGTTGTTGATCCTAAAGCTAAGTATGACATGCTGTCAAAAACATGATCTACATCAGGTGTTTGGGTGATTGGAAGTACTCGAAGGGTTCCGGGTTCCACACAGAGTCTTCTTAAGACCGCAGAGTTTGATTTACCGCAGAGACGCGGTGGCGCTGAGTAACTGACCGCGGAGACGGGGAGGCGCTGGTAATTTGGTGATTAGGGATTTGTTGGTTGAAGGAAGACCGAGCCTTGGATCAAACTATAAGGAGCTCGTGGCAAGCCCTGAAGGGGCGTGGTTTATACAGCGGTGCGCATCGCGCGCCGCTGTAGGTTATTCCATCTAGCGAAGCCCTGTAAGGGCGAAGTTTGGGATTAACCTGTGAGGCGCCTTGCCGCAAAGGTATTTAACCGCGGAGACGGGGAGGCGCGGAGGAAATTAGTTTTTTGGGAAGATTACTGAAATTTGATTCTGTGCTACTGCAGAGGTGACTCTGCGACGAAAGCAGACTTCAGTCAATATCTCACCCCTTGATCATGGTCAGCATCATCTTGAAACGCTCTGGCGCCTTGAGGGCGTGAGGGATCTGGGCGGGCAGTATAATGGAGTCGCCGGATTTCAGGTGGAACGGATTTCCGCCTATGGTAATGTCGGCACTGCCGTCCAGCACCTGGACCAGCGCATCAAATGGCGCGCTGTGCTCCGACAGACCTTCGCCCGCATCAAATGCAAACAGGGTGATATTGCCTGAAGGACGTTTAATAATGGTCTTGCTGACAACGGCGCCATCTGAATAAGCCACTGATTCTGCGGTAGAAAATATGAGTGAAGTTTCCATATAGACATTTTTAAATTCAGGCCACCTGTCCCCTGTTAAGGCTCAGGCATCCAGCTTCAGCCCCACAGGGCAATGGTCGGACCCCATGTATTCATTATAGATCGCAGCATCTTTCACCGCCGGCATCATCCTGCGATCGACGAGAAAGTGATCAATCCTCCACCCCACATTCCGTTCCCTCGCGCTGGTTACATAATCCCAATAAGAGTACTTGACGGTATCCGGATATAACGACCTGAAACTGTCAACCAGGCCGGTGTCCAATAATCTCGTAAACCCATCAATCTCGGACTGTGTATATCCGGCGGACTTATTGAAGTTCTCTTTGGGACGCGCAAGGTCAATGGCCTGGTGTGCAACATTGAAGTCGCCGCAGGCAATCACGGGCTTTCGTTTCGACAGCCACACCATGTATTCATTGAATTCACGATCCCATGCCTCACGGTAAGTCAAACGCGAAAGTCCCTCCCCGGAATTTGGCGTATATGCCGTGACAAGAAAAAAGTTGGTATACTCTGCTGTAATCACACGGCCTTCCTGGTCATATTCACTCATCCCAATATCTATCGTGACGTTGACTGGCTCCTGACGGGTGAGAATGGCAGTGCCCGAATATCCCTTCTTTGCATTGGATGAGTTCACAAATACATGGTAGTCCTTCAATATCGACAGCGTCTCCATGGCCTCCTCCTCATTGGCTTTGGTTTCCTGCAGGCACAGCATGTCGGGTTTCATTTCGGAAACGCTCTTCATAAAATCCTTCTTCATGATGGCGCGAATGCCGTTGACATTCCAGGAAACGAGATGGAGGGGAGATTTCAAATTTCAGATTTCAGGTTTCAGGGTTCAGATTTCAGATTTCAGGGTTCAGGTCTTAGATTTTGTGACGGACAAAGGCCTCGATCGCCTCATATTCGGCGAGCCCTAACTGGTTGTAGGCAGTGGCCGTGGCGTGGTTGCGGTCTTCGGCACGCACCCAGAATTCTCTTGCGTCATTGCCTGGATAGAGCGCGCTATCCTTTTGCGACTGGTGTTTGAATACGGCTCTCCGCTTCCGCATCAGTTCCTCCGGACTCAGGGGCACTGCCATTTCAATCTGATCGATATCCCACTCCTGCCAGGCGCCTCGGTACAACCACACATAGCAATCCTTCATCCATGGCCGCTTCTTCAATCTTCTAAGTGCCTCGAAGATGGCCGCGAGGCAGACCCTGTGTGTGCCATGCGGATCGGAAAGATCCCCTGCCGCATACACCTGGTGTGGCTTTACCTTCTCCATCAGGTCCATGATTACCTGAATATCCGCATCACTCAAAGGTTTCTTCTTCACAGTGCCTGTCTCATAGAATGGCATATCCAGGAAATGCGCCTGTGAATCCGGGATACCTGTATAGCGGCACCCGGCTTTTGCTTCACCGCGCCGGATGAGGCCTTTGATTGTCATGACTTCAGGTATGTCCACCTGTCCGGGTTTCTTCGTCTTAATGGAAGACACCACTTTCTTGTAGAACTTCTCTCCATCGCCTTTGCTCAGACCGAACGCAGCATTGAAATCGCGGACAAAGTCTGCAAAACGCACGGCGTCATCATCAAACACTGCGATGTTGCCGGAGGTCTGATAAGCCACGTGGACTTCATGCCCCTGGTCTACGAGCCTGATGAATGTTCCGCCCATGGAGATCACGTCATCGTCAGGGTGCGGACTGAAGATGATAACTCTCTTGGGGAAAGGCTTGGCGCGCTCCGGACGGTTGGAGTCATCGGCCTTGGGTTTGCCTCCCGGCCACCCTGTAATGGTATGCTGCAGCTGATTGAAGACTTTGATGTTCACNNTAGTCATGGTTGGTGAGTTTGAGGATCGGTTTCCCGATCGTCTGGCACAACCATACCACTGCTTTGCGTATCAACCTGTCATCCCACTCACAGCTGTCCAGCAGCCAAGGCGTCTTCACCCTCGTGAGTTGCGAAGAGGCGGCTTCATCGAGGATGAACTGTGTATTCGCATGGCGTTGGAGATAGGTGGCCGGAACCTGATCGGAGATTTCTCCCTCCACCGCTTTTTGAACGATAGACCCTTTACCTTCTCCCCAGGCCATCAAGATGATTCGCTTCGATTTCAGAATGGTTCCCACGCCCATGGTCAGCGCTTTTTGCGGAACGTTCTCCTCGCCAAAGAAATCAGCGGCTGCATCGTTGCGGGTCACCTGGTTGAGGGTGGTGATCCGTGTAAGCGACCGTTCGGTGGAGCCCGGTTCGTTGAATCCGATGTGACCTGTCCGGCCTATGCCAAGAATCTGAATATCAAGGCCACCTGCACTTTCCATCTTCTTCTCATACGACCTGCAGTACTCGGCGATCTTGCTTTTGGGCACAGTGCCATCCGGAATGTTGATGTTCTTGCGCGGGATATCGATGTGATTGAACAGGTGTTCATTCATGAAACGGACATAGCTTTGCAGCGACTCCGGCTGCATCGGCCAATACTCGTCCAGGTTGAAAGTAATGACATTGCGGAAGCTCAAACCCTCCTTGTGCATTTTGACCAGCTCGGCATACACGCGCGTTGGCGTGGATCCTGTTGCAAGACCCAACACCACATTCTTCTTTTCTTTTTGGCGTTTCAAAATCAGGCTGGCGATTTCTTTCGCAACAAATACAGAAGCCTGTTCTGAAGTCTTGAAGATACTTACCGGGATTTTTTCAACAGAGTGATCGAGGACCATGTGGAGGTTAATTTGAGCTGCAAAATTAGTTCTTCCGGGCATTTTGATCACAATTTCAGCCTAACTTTAGCCTGTGGACTTCAGAACTGAATACCAGGCACGGCCTGCTCAACTTCCCATTCAACTACAACACAACCTGATTACGGCAGGGTCCTGCTTCGCGCAGTCCATGGGGCGAAAACTATCAGAACATAAATTTCAAACCACCGTCAACCCTCTGGGAACCCTTTACCATCCCGAGGCCATCCATCATGCATTGGGAATGGCGCTTCAACAGCAGGATCCAGATTCCGAAGGCTTTGTACTGTCCGGCGAAAGCTGGTTCCACTTTGACTTTCATTCCAGCCATTCTCATCCGAGCAAAGAAGGACTGGCATCACAACTGAAACTGCATCTTTCAGGGCTTGGCAACTTCCTTCAGAAAACCGATCGCATCATACTTACCTATGGAACAGCCTGGGGGTATGTTCGACGGAGCAATGGGATGCTCGCTGCCAACTGCCACAAGCAACCCGGGAGTTTATTTGACAAGAGGTTGTCATCCCTAAAAGAGATCGTCCAGTCATTCGAACACTTCTTCACACTACTGAACAGTGTCAGGCCTGACGTCAGGATCATCCTTACCGTGAGCCCCGTCCGTCACATCCGTGACGGCATCCCCGAAAACAACCTGAGCAAGTCTACCCTGCGTGTTGCATGCGAGGAAATTACCAGAAATTTCCCAGGCACAGAATACTTCCCTGCTTATGAGATTTTCCTGGATGACCTGAGAGACTACCGGTTCTGCAAGGATGACCTCATTCACCCAACCACAATGGCGGAGGATTACATCTGGACAAAATTTTCTGAAACGTATTTTGATAAAGAATTGCGGTTGCTGCTGGAGCGGTGGACTGAAATCAGAAACAGACTCCAGCACAGACCCTTTCGACCGGGCACGGAAAATCATATTCAATTCCTGAAGCAGACGATTGAAAAGCTTGAGTCCATCCGGAGCAGAATGGACGTGGAGGAAGAAATTAAAATGATTGAGTCACAACTAAAGCATCATGTCAAAGCTTAACCGCCTGGCACATGCCACAAGCCCTTACCTCCTTCAGCATGCCCACAACCCGGTGGATTGGTTCGAATGGGGAGCGGAAGCATTGGGGAAGGCGGTAGCGGAAGACAAACCTATTTTGCTCAGCATCGGCTACTCTTCCTGTCACTGGTGTCATGTGATGGCACACGAGTCGTTTGAGAATGACGAGGTGGCCGCCATCATGAATGAGGCATTTGTCTGCATCAAACTCGACAGAGAAGAGAGACCTGACGTAGACCAGATTTATATGGAGGCAGTGCAGGCCATGGGCTCTCATGGCGGCTGGCCGTTGAATGTATTTCTCACACCGCAACAAAAGCCTTTCTACGGTGGCACTTATTTCCCGAAGGCTGCCTGGATCAATCTGCTCCGACAAATCCAGCGTGCCTGGCGGAACAAAAGAAACGATATCGACGAGACCTCGGCGAACCTGGCAGAACATCTTCAGAAGTCCGATCTCGAAAGATTTCTCCGTGAGCCGGAGGCAGATGCCTTTACTCCTGCTTCGCTGGGAGGTCCGTATCATTTATTGTCATCCCGATTCGATCAGACCTGGGGAGGGACGGACAAGGCCCCAAAATTTGTGATGCCCTCCATCTGGTTGTACCTCCTGCGTCACTACCGCATCACAGGCAACAAGGATGCGCTTGAAATGGTGAAGTACACCCTGGAGAAGATGTGCAGGGCCGGGCTATACGACCAGGTGGGCGGAGGCTTTGCGCGTTACAGTGTCGATGCGCAGTGGTTCGCACCTCACTTTGAAAAGATGTTGTATGACAATGCACAACTGCTCAGCCTCTTCGCTGAATGTCATACCTACACGAAAGACTCTTTCACCCGGTCAGTAGTTTCAGAAACCTTCGATTGGCTTAACCGGGAAATGTCCCACTCTGACGGAGGATTCTATTCCGCACTGGATGCTGACAGTGAAGGTATGGAGGGCAAGTTCTACACATGGACATGGGATGAACTCGAGAGCACACTGCCAGGGAAGTCAGCACTTTTCACCAGGCTTGGCGCCACGGCACAAGGCAACTGGGAGCATGGAAGGAACATATTCTATCGACCCGGGGACATTGACAATGAGTGGATCAATGCAAAGGCAAAGTTGATGGAAGCCCGAAACAAAAGAGTCAGGCCCGGACTTGACGACAAGGTGCTGGCAGGATGGAATGCCATGACTATTCAAGGTTTACTGGACGCATACTCAGCCTTTACCGAAAAGAGATTTCTGGACCGGGCAATTGCCTGCATGGACTTTATCGAGCGTAATCTTATTGGTGAAGATCGGCTGTTCAGGAGTTACAAAGGCAAGGCCTCATCAACGGAGGGATTCCTTGAAGACCATGCTTTTCTCATCCAGGCCTACACTTCCCTTTACCAGGCCACATTCAATGAAACGTATCTTCAAAAGGCAGAACACTGGACGGAGAATACCCTTGACAGGTTTTACGATTCCCATGACGGATTTTTCAACGTTACCTCCAAAACGGCGGAGCGCCTGATCGCAAGTAAGAAGGATATTTTCGACAACGTCATCCCTTCAGGCAACTCGGTAATGGCGAGGAACCTTTTCAGGTTGGGGACAATCCTGGAAAAAGAGGAATGGGAGGAAAAATCCAGGCAGATGGTGAAGGGTCTCGCCTCTCTTATCGCTTCGGAGCCCGGTTATATGTCGAACTGGGGAATCCTCTATGCAGAGATGGTGAAGGGACTGACCGAGGTCGTTATCATGGGACCAAATGCCGAAGATGTCAGGGGACTGCTTTCCAGTCATCCCAATCCCTTTGTTCTTTGGATGGGGAGCAAGGAAAAAAGCAATTTGCCCCTCCTCAGGGAAAGGACACCTGTTAATAAGGACACAACTATTTATGTTTGCCATCAGAAGACATGTCAGTTGCCCACAACGGATGTTCAGCTGGCATTACAACAAATTCATTGATCGCTTATGAAGTGGATTTTCCGGGTCTTGATTCCCCTGGTATTTTTTCTCATGCTGAATGCCTGCACCAGGAAGCCGGTTACCGCGCCTCTCCCGGTGCAGCCTGTACCGACCCTTCCACAATTGGAATGGCACAGCATGGAGATGAATGCCTTCGTTCATTTTTCCATCAACACTTTTACCAACAAAGAGTGGGGTTACGGGGATGAAAGTCCCGATGTATTTAACCCTTCTGCTTTGAACACGGACCAATGGGCGAATGTGCTGCAGAAGACAGGGTTCAAGACCCTCATTCTGACTTGCAAACATCACGATGGTTTTTGTTTGTGGCCCAGCGAGCACACCAACTATTCCGTCAAATTCAGCAAGTGGAAGAACGGCACCGGTGATGTTGTAGGAGATGTGTCGGCGTCCTGCCGCAAGTTCGGGCTCAGGTTCGGGATTTATGTTTCACCCTGGGACCGCCATCACAGTGAATATGCCACACCTATCTACATCATTTATTACCGCAATCAATTGAAAGAACTGGACGCCTTCTATGGCCCCTTCTTTGAAATGTGGTTTGATGGCGCCAATGGCGGTGACGGATACTATGGCGGAAAAAGAGAAACCAGAACCATCGACGGATCCACTTACTATGATTGGCCCGGGACCATTCGGCAAATGCGGATCGTAGAACCCAACCTGCTCTTCTTCAGTGATGCCGGCCCTGGCCTTCGCTGGACAGGAAATGAAAAAGGCATGGCCGGCGAAACAAACTGGAACATGATCACGCCGGATACCCTGTATGCCGGCAAAGCAGGCATTACCGATTTACTGAACACAGGATCGGAAAACGGATCGCAATGGATACCCGCCGAAGTTGATGTATCCATCCGTCCGGGTTGGTTCTATCACCCCGAAGAAGATGATAAAGTGAAGTCACCTGAGGAATTGTTCAACCTCTATCTCACTTCCGTGGGCAGGGGCAGCACCCTCCTGCTGAATGTGCCTCCGGACAGGAGAGGGTTGCTGCATGAAAAAGACGTGGCTTCGTTGGAAGGGTTCAGAAAATTACTGGACGAGAGGTTGACAAAGAACAAGGCGCGCAAGGCAAGGGTAAAGACTTCCGAGTCGCGGGATGATCATCAGTTCGCTGCGTCCAACCTGGTAGATGGCGACCGGTTCACTTACTGGGCCACTTCTGATGATGTGAAAGCCGCCAGTGCCGAACTTGAATTTGACGATGAAATTGAAGCCAGGTACATTCTTCTTCAGGAGTACATTGAGTTAGGGCAGCGGATCAAGTCTTTTTCAATCGAAGCGAGGGTAAACGATGAATGGAAGAAAGTTGCAGAGGGAACCACTATCGGGTTCAAGCGAATCATTCCGCTGACCAATGTGCGAACCAATGCCTTGCGCATCAATATTCTTGATTCAAGAGCCTGCCTGACACTCTCTTCCATCGAAGTGTACTAGCCTTTTAGGATCGTGGAATCTGGCGAGAAAGAAAATGAGGAAGTAACCGGGACGCTCTTCGCAGAGTTGCTTCTTCCGGTTCCTGTTGCAAGACATTTCACCTATCGCGTTCCCGCCACCTGGAACGACAGGATCCGTGTGGGTCAGCGCTGCATTGTGCCTTTCGGTCAGCGCAAGATCCTGACAGGAATTGTGGTCAATATCCACTCCCATCCTCCTCAGGAATATGAGGCCAAATACCTGCTGGATATTCTCGATGAACATGAGATTCTCACCCCGGTACAGTTCAAGCTGTTTAACTGGATGGCCGCCTATTATATGTGTGCACCCGGTGAAGTGCTCCAGGCTGCCCTGCCCGCGGGACTCAAGCTGTCCAGTGAATCCATGGTGCAGATCCATCCGTCATTTTCACTCGATGAAAGTGACTTCAGCTTTTCAGACAAGGAATTGATGGTGTTGAAACACCTGGAGAATGAACCAGCCTCCTATTCTGACATTGCCAAGCTGCTGGGCGTCAAATCCATTTACAGTATTCTGAAGTCTCTCACTTCAAAAGAGGCTGTCCTTATTTATGAGTCGGTCAGGGAGCGGTATCATCCCAAGACGGAAAAGCGAATCAGGCTGATGCCGGATTACCTGACTAAAAGTGCATTGGAAAAATTATTTGAGGTTGTCAGTACCAAACCAAAGCAGGAGACTGTTATCCTGAAGTACCTTCAGGCCGTACCTGTATTCCAGGATGCCAAATCCAATGATCAGGGTGTGGCGAGGAAGGCGCTTTTGGACGAAGACGTTTCCGAATCATCCCTTCAGACCCTGATACGCAATGGTATTCTTGAGGAATTTGAGAAGATAGTCCCGCGCTTCGGTTTTGCGGATTCGATTGCTCCACCTCTGCTTCTGAGCGAACAGCAGGAACAGGCAAGGAACCGCATACTTGAAGCACTTGATAAAACCGGGGCCGCACTGCTTCAGGGTGTGACAGGAAGCGGCAAGACCGAAATCTACATCGATCTTATCCGTCGGGCGCTGGATGGAGGCTCACAGGTGTTGTACCTCCTGCCGGAGATAGCACTTACCACGCAGATCGTTCTGCGTCTTCAGCGCGTCTTTGGCAGTACCATGGGCGTGTATCACTCCAAGTTCTCCGACAATGAGCGCGTCGAGGTCTGGAATGGCGTCCTCAACGGAACTTTCCGGTTTGTGGTTGGTGTGCGCTCCGCAGTCTTCCTTCCCTTCGACAACCTCGGGTTGATCATTGTGGACGAAGAGCATGATCCCAGTTATAAGCAGCATGATCCCGCACCACGGTATCACGCGAGAGATGTGGCCCGTATGATTGGACAGTTTCATTCCGCCAAGGTGCTGATGGGCACCGCCACGCCTTCCTGCGAAACCTACTACCAAGCCGTGACAGGAAAGATCGGTCACATCCTGTTATCAGAAAGGTTCGGGGAGGCCTCTCTGCCTGAAATTGTTTTTGCGGACCTGTCAAGGGAGCGGAAACAAAAATCCATGAAGGGAGAGTTCTCCTCCAGACTGCTGAAGGAAATCAAGGATACCCTTTCCTCCAACAACCAGGTGATCCTTTTTCAAAACCGACGCGGGCATTCACCCCTGGTGCAATGCCAGGATTGCGGGTGGATACCGAAATGCATCAACTGCTCGGTAAGCCTAACCTACCATCAGTACCGGCACGCCATGGTGTGCCACTACTGCGGCTATCGGGAGGCCCTTCCGCAGCAATGCACTGAATGTTCCTCTGCCCGGATTCTCACGCTGGGTTATGGAACCGAGAAACTGGAGGAAGAGATAAAGCTGCATTTCCCGGAAGCCAATACTGCCAGGATGGATCTGGACACCACGCGAAACCGCAGCAGCTATGAATCCATCATTGGCGATTTTGAACAAGGAAAGACCAACATACTGGTGGGAACCCAGATGGTGACGAAAGGATTGGACTTCGGCAATGTGAGTCTTGTCGGGATCTTTGATGCAGACAGGATGATGCACTATCCTGACTTTCGGTCTTACGAGCGGGCCTTTCAACTCATGCTGCAGGTAAGCGGAAGAGCAGGACGAAGGGAAAAGAAAGGGAAGGTTGTAATCCAGACTTCCCAACCGCAGCACCCGCTCTTCGGTTATGTAAGTACACAGCGGGTAACTGAATTTCTGAATGATCAACTGGATGACAGGAGGACCCACTCCTATCCGCCCTTCACCAGGCTAATCGAGATTACCCTGCGGCACATGGACCGGTCCCTCTGCTACCAGGCAGCACAACAACTTTCAGCAGGGATACAGAAGCAGGTAAAGGGCACAACGCTTCTCGGGCCGACGGAGCCGATGATCAGCAAAATCAGAAATGAGTATGTGCAATCTATTCTGCTGAAAATCCCAAGGGACCAGGGAAGGTTGTCAGATATCAAGGGGATATTGCAGGCATCCGCAGAAAGGCTTGCGCAAACAAAGGAGTTCCGGAATGTGAGGGTGGTATTTGATGTGGATCCCGTCTGAGCCGGACAGACTTCACATCAATACCATAAGAAGTATCATTCCTTTCCCTTCGGCGTAACCTTCTGAAAAGGCTGGTAGTCCAGCGGGAGCATTTCAGCCACCCTTGCTTCGCTCATGGCTCCGGAAGTGACAAGGCCGGCGGAATTCCATACTACACCATTCCTGCTTAAATGCAGTGGTTCCTTTACTTCAATCCATGACACCGGGTAAGGTATGTCTTTATAATAGGGGCGCATGGCAGTGCCGTTAATGTAGTGAACCTCCAACCTGCCTTTGAAGTTGAACACATATTCTTCAGGTGTTTCACCACGTTTCAGCACATTCACCAGCGTAAGGGGGATCACATTCTTACCCAGGTTATTGGAAAACATATTGGACCGCGCAGAACTGTTGGGAACACTGGGATTGTCGCTATACATCAGGAAACCCTGCTCCTTCAGGTTGCCGGTGACCAGTGAAGCAAACATGTGGCGGAGCGATCCTTCATAGGCTTCATAACGGTTTTCCGTCCATTGCTTTGCAATCTTTTCATCATTGGTGGTCATTTCCTCATACCTGTATTTACCGAGAATGCTATAGGCTTTGGAACTGGCAACAAATCCCTGGAGGATACAGGTTATCTTATACCCAAGAGCCAGATCCTCAATCTCCAGCGGTCCGCTTGCCGTAGCATGCATGGACTTCTCAAAGTGTTCCTGCTTTTCGGTGAACTCAAGAACCCAGGGGTTCGTAATTCTGCACTTCCTTGCCACCCGGCCCGTGCCGATGAAGTACGTCGTGAACTCGTCCAGCTGTTTCTCCCATTTCTTATCCCGCTTGCTTTGCACTTCTATCGAAGCCAATTGCTTCTCTTCGGGCACCATCTTCACATTCAGTTTCACAATTTCACCATCATGTACTGTAACATGGGTTTGATACGGTTGATAGCCCACAAAAGAAAACACCACCTCATGAACACCTGCCGGGACATTCTTGAGGTAAAAGTTGCCTTTTTCATCTGATGGCGCTCCCATGGTTGTGTTGTTGATGAAGACGTTGGCAAAAGGAAGCGGCTCCAGGGTTTCAGCATCCATGACAACGCCTGTAACCTGACCCACTTGGGCGCTGGCAACAAATGAGAACACCAGGCACGATGCCAGCACCGTGGCACGCAATAGCAGTTCCATCTTTATGGTTGGCTTAACAGGCCGAAGCATACATCCGGGAGCAACAAATTAACTCCTGAAATTGAGATTTTTGCAGGGAATTGTCGGACCGGCCCGTGATCCTTGTCAGGTGTAATCAGTTAAGTATCTCCCATGTTTCGTTTAAGGCCGGGATAGCAGCATGGGCTGTGAGATCGAACTGACACGGAACCACTGAAACATAATTGTTGGCGATGGCCCATTCATCGTTGTCTTCACCCTTGTCGAAGTTGACGAAGTTGCCGGTCATCCAGAAGTATCTTCTCCCGTTGGGATCGCGACGCTCATCGAATTCCTCCACCCACTTCGCATTGGCCTGGCGGCATACCCTGATCCCTTTCACCGGCTGATTTCTTTTTGGCGGGATGTTTACATTGAGCGCCACTCCCCGCGGAAGCTCTTTACTGATAACCTGGCTTGTAATGCGACGGACAACTTCCTCTGTGTGTGAAAAGTCAGCTTCACTGCTGTAGTCGCACAGGGAAAAGCCGATCGCAGGTGTTCCTTCTATGGCAGCCTCAATGGCGGCTGACATCGTGCCGGAATAAAGTACACTGATGGAAGTATTGCTGCCGTGATTGATTCCACTCACAACCACGTCCGGTTGTGGTTTTCCCTTCAGCACGTAATGCCTTGCCATCTTCACACAGTCGGCAGGGGTTCCTGAACATTCGAATGCCTGGATGCCTTCAAATATGGTTGACTCCTTCAGCCGGAGCGTATCACCAACCGTTATGGCATGACCCATCCCGGATTGAGGGCGATTAGGTGCCACCACCAGCACTTCACCAAGTTCGCGGACAATATTAACAAGGTGCCTTATACCCGGCGCGGTGATGCCATCATCATTGGAAACCAGGATCAGGGGTCTGCTCATTTATAAAAGGAATTATAATAATCTACAATTTGTGCGAACTCATTTCTGTCTTCCACTCCAAGCTTGTTCTTCTTGGCAAACTTCTCAACCTCTTCTCCCTTGTTACCCATCATTGAGATCAGATCAATCCGTTTGCCCAGGAATGGTTCTATGGAGCCGCGATCGGTCAGTAAGAAAAACTTATAGACCAGTACCAGGCGGGTATTGCTGCCATAGTAGTAAAAGGAACTTGGGTAGGTCCGGTATTCAACGGATTCACGGCACAGCAATGTTATTTTGCCTTCCGACAACAGTTCGAAGAATACAGGCGCCTTGTAAGCGCCGGAAGTAGCATAGGGAAGGGAATAGAACTGACGGTATCTCCTGGACAGCTTGTCAAAGATTTCGAAGTAGACCACCTTTCTGGCCGAGAAAGATTCCAGTTTGTTGTTCTGGTCCAGTTGGATGAGGTCAGACTGGAGGTCATATTTGATGTTGCCTCTCAATGTATCACCCTCTTCCAGTACCGCCTTTCCCTCATGCCAATATTCAGAGGGAAAACGCTGGCCAGAGGCTGAAAAGGCAGCCAACAAAAGAACAGCCAACCAGGAAAACTTCATAAGTGCTTCAGGATGTTGTGGCCCATTTTGTCGCGCTTGGTCCGGAGATATTTTTCGTTGTGCTTGTTGGGTGCAATTTCGATGGCCACATTCTCCACAATCTCCAGCCCATAGCCCATCAGGCCCACCCTTTTCTTGGGGTTGTTGGTAATCAGCCGGAGTTTCGTAACGCCGAGGTCATTCAGAATCTGGGCGCCGATTCCATAGTCCCTGCTGTCCATATCAAATCCAAGCTTCAAATTGGCTTCCACGGTATCCAATCCTTCCTCCTGCAACTTGTATGCCTTTAATTTATTAAGAAGGCCAATGCCTCTGCCCTCCTGCTTCATATAGAGGACGATACCCTTTCCCTCCTTCTCAACCATTTCCAGGGCTGCATGCAGCTGGTTGCCGCAGTCACAGCGGCAGGAACCGAATATATCTCCTGTAACGCAGGATGAGTGCACCCTGACCAGTACGGGCTCCCTTGGCTCCCACGTTCCCTTGATCAGGGCGAGGTGCAGTTCACCGGTGTCAATCTGCTCGTAGGCAGCAAGTTTGAAATCCCCATAGGCAGTAGGCATATTCACATCCACCCTTCGTCTCACCTGGCTTTCGGCCTTCATACGGAAAGCAATCAGGTCTTTAATGCTGACGAGTTTAAGATGAAACCGGTCAGCTACTTTTCGAAGATCCGGGAGGCGGGCCATGGTTCCGTCTTCGTTCATGATCTCCACCAGCACACCTGCAGGACGAAATCCGGCCAGGCGCGCAAAGTCAATGGCAGCCTCAGTATGTCCTGCTCTTCTGAGGACACCTTCCCTCTTCGCTCTTAGCGGAAAAATATGTCCGGGCTTCCCCAGTTCTTCGGGGCGCGTCTCGGGGTCAGCAAGGGCCTTGATGGTCTTGAACCGGTCGTGCGCCGAAATCCCCGTGGTACAACCATGACCCAGGAGATCAACACTGACAGTAAAAGGGGTTTCATGCGTGGCAGTGTTGTGACCCACCATCATTTCAAGACCCAACTCATTGCATCGGTCTTCTATCAGCGGCACGCAGATAAGTCCGCGGCCTTCCTTTGCCATGAAATTGACGATCTCCGGGGTGATAGATTCGGCCGCACAGATGAAGTCACCTTCATTCTCGCGGTCCTCATCATCCACCACAATAATCAATTTGCCGTTCTTGATTTCATCAATCGCTTCCTGTATCGTATCCAGTTTTAGTGCTTCTGACATTCTCTTTTATTTCAAATTTTAAAACACAATTTCAATGCTGGTTGTTCCGGGTCATTTAGCCACCACAATTCCAAGGTAGGAAGCGAGTTCCCGCTCAGCACGTTTAAGACCTTCCTGCTGTTCAAGGTGCTTTTCCACATTCTCCCATTGACCTGCCTTTTCAGCCTCCCTGATCTTCAGGAGATTATCTTCCATCATACCCTGAACTACCCTGAATTTCAACCGCAGTACGTTGGTAAGTGCCAGGTCATGCAGGATCTCAGGTTCCTCCGGGTAATGAATTTCATACTTCTCCTTCCAATGAGGGCTGATTGCATAGCGGGGTGTAATCAATTCCGTCACTATTTTCCTTACCTCTTCGCTGCCGTTTTCCATAAGGTAGTGGCTGTCTGTAATCTGGCCTTCCTGAAGCCTGGAACGGAAGAGATGATAAATCTCACCGAATGAGGCGTTTGTAAAAGGAACATCTTCCAGTTCATGCATCAGGAACTCGGCAAGCTTCTGATCCTCCAGTGCATGTTCAGCGTAGTTGAGGAGGAGCCTGATCGTTTCCCGTTCCTGGTAATAGATCATGTCCTTCACGGCAATCGCACCTGCCGCCGGAACGCTCAGTTGTTCCGCCAGTTGTGCAGATTCATCTACCTGACGGACGGTCTCCGCCCCCTCACGCTCTCGTTCCTTCCTCTTGCGTTCCTGAACCAGCAATTTATTCAACTCCGTCAGAAGGACAGGTTCACCGATCTTCAGTTGCTGGCTGGTTTCCTGTATATAAACAGATCGCTTGACCGGATCAGGGATAAGGGCAATGCTTCCAACAATCTCCTTGATCGATTCAGCTTTCTTTATGGGATCATGACCTGCTTCAGCAGAGTAAAGGCCAGCCTTAAAGGAGATGAAGTCCTGGGCATGGGTGGCCAAAAACTCATGGAACTTTGTCGTGCCAACTTTCCGGGAATAGCTGTCAGGATCTTCTTCATCTGGAAGGAGGACCACTTTTACATTCAGTCCCCCTTTCAATATCATGTCGATCCCACGCAAGGCCGCCCGCACGCCGGCTGCATCACCGTCAAAGAGTACTGTTACATTTTCGGTAAATCTTCTGATCAGTTTGATCTGAGCCTCGGTGAGGGCGGTGCCGGATGATGCGACAACATTTTCAACGTCGGCCTGATGCATGGAGATGACGTCCGTGTATCCTTCCACAAGGAAACAGTTGTCCTTCTGCCTGACGGCATTCCTTCCCTGAAAGAGTCCGTACAGCGCATCGCTCTTATGGTAGATTTCTGTTTCAGGAGAGTTGATATACTTCGGCTGGTTCTTGTCCTTACCCAGCATTCTTGCACCAAAGGCGATTACCTTGCCTGAGAGGTTGTGTACAGGAAAAATGACTCTTCCCCTGAAGCGATCATACATGCGGCCTTCGTCGTTCTTGACAACCAGACCCGCCTTTAGAAGCAGATCAGGATTATAGCTTTTGCCGACTGCCTCATCCATCAGGTGAGTCCAGCCCTCAAGGGCGTAACCCAATTCAAACTTTTCAATGGTTCGGTCATTGAAGCCTCTTTCGCGGAAATAGCTCAAGCCGATGCTCTTGCCCTCTTCTGTCTCCCACAGGCTTTGCCGGTAGAAGTCCCTGGCGAATCCCATCAGTATATAAAGGCCTTCGCGTTCACTCTGCTGTTCCTCCACTTCAGCCGAGACCGCCTCTTCCTTAATTTCCACCCCATACTTTTTGGCAAGGAAACGGATGGCTTCGGGGTAACTCATACCCTCATGCTCCATGACAAAGTTGATGGCGTTCCCCCCTTTGCCGCTGCTGAAGTCCTTGAAGATTCCTTTTGACGGGACTACAAAAAATGAAGGCGTTTTCTCGTTATTGAACGGACTTAATGCTTTGTAATTCTGTCCCGATCGCTTCAGCGTAACGAAGTCGCTAATCACATCAACGATGTCGACGCGATTCATCACTTCGTCTATGGTCTCACGGCTGATCATCAAGGACTTAACCCGGTTAGGGAGCAGTTTGGGAAGTCAAAGATACGGTAATTCGAGAACCAAATTTTCTCTTCAAATGGCCTGCTGTTTATTTTATTTTCCCATTTGGGAAACCGAACACTACATTGCGGTGTTTTTTAGAAAATCAAATGAAGCTTACACAAGACCAGGTTCTTAACGCGTTGTCGAAGGTTCAGGATCCTGACCTCAAAAAGGATTTGGTCAGCCTTGGGATGATTCGTGATATTGTAATCGCGGACAACAGTATTTCGTTTACAGTAGTACTCACTACGCCGGCATGTCCTCTTAAAGAAGTGATACGGCAGGACTGTGAAAATGCAGTGCGTGCCGTTGCCGGGGCTGATGCCAGGATACAGATACAAGTGACCTCATCCGTCACTACACAACGAACAAGCGGACCTGTACTTCCAGGGGTGAAGAACATCGTGGCCATTGCATCGGGCAAGGGTGGCGTCGGCAAATCTACCGTGACCACTAACCTCGCAGTGGCGTTGGCGCAATCTGGCGCCCGCGTTGGGCTTATCGATGCCGATATTTTTGGTCCGTCAATTCCTGTCATGTTCAATTGTGAGCACGAACATCCAGAGGCACGCCAGGTCAATGGGAAGAATTTTGTTGTTCCGCTCGAACAGTACGGAGTGAAGTTGATGTCTATCGGTTTCCTGGCCCCGCCCGACAGCGCTGTGGTATGGAGAGGACCCATGGCCAGCTCTGCACTCAAGCAATTTATAACCGATGCCTTGTGGGGCGATCTGGATTATCTATTCATCGATCTTCCTCCCGGTACCAGCGATATACACCTGACCCTTGTCCAGACTGTTCCGGTAACCGGTGCCGTCATCGTGACCACGCCGCAGAAAGTAGCGCTTGCTGATGCGATCAAAGGGCTGGCGATGTTTAAGCAGCCGCAGATTAATGTTCCGGTTCTCGGTATCGTTGAAAACATGGCCTGGTTTACTCCTGAAGAACTGCCCGAGAATAAGTATTACATATTCGGAAAGGATGGCGGTAAAAGTCTTTCAGAAAAGACCGGCGTTCCTTTGCTCGGACAAATACCATTGGTGCAGGGCATCCGCGAAAGCGGAGACAGCGGTCTACCGGCCGTGCTAAAAGGAGGCATTACAGCACAGGCATTCAAAGAACTCGCTGAAAGCCTCGCAAGACAGATTGCCATCAGAAATGCTAACTTTGCCGCTACACATAAAGTGGAGATCACCACATGAGCGTCGCCACCACGATACATGCCGGAGAAGAACTTAGACAGCGGGTGGAATCCTCGCTGGACAAGATCAGGCCCTACCTTGAGGCCGACGGCGGCAATGTGCGTGTGAAAGAGGTGACACGTGACATGGTGGTCAAACTGGAATTTGTCGGCAACTGCGTCAACTGCCCCATGTCGTCCATGACGTTCAAGGCCGGTGTGGAAGAGGCCGTCATGAAGTCAGTTCCGGAAATCAAGTCTGTAGAAGTCATCAATGTAACTTCACTCTGATCTTATCTGATATTTCTGAAGACCTTCAGGTCTAAAGTACCTGGTTG
>JAFEAM010000016.1:51304-191057 GCA_018266395.1 Bacteroidota bacterium
AGGGTGATTTAGCTTCAGTTAACGGTTACACCTTGCATTTCTTTTAGAATTTATCATAGATTCCGCGCTGAATCGTTATAAGTTGTGGTTTATCGGATTCAATTGATCATTCCAAACAGGTGATGCCAAGAGCGTTTTTTCAAGCCGGTCCGATCGTCGCTCTTTTCATGCTCCTGTCTGCCGGCATCAGTCACGCCCAGGAAAGATGTGGCACCACACAGTATGAAAAGATCCGCCACAGAGAAACGGTAGTGCAATTCGAACAGTGGATGCAGGAAAAGATCAGGCAAAATCAGATCAGGAATTTTCAGACCGATCGCACCCAGTCACCGACATACGTGATTCCCGTAGTGGTTCATGTCATTCACAATGGTGAACCCATTGGAACAGGCACCAATATTTCTGATGCCCAGATCCAATCGCAAATTGATGTGATCAATGCAGACTATAACCGGCTCAACGCTGACGCCTCCAATACACCCTCTGAGTTTCTTCCAGTGGCCGGCAGCATCAATATTCAATTTGTACTGGCAAGGCAGGACCCTGACGGGTTGCCTGCCAACCTGAATGGCAACAGTTATGGCATACGGCGGGTGAAGGGGACCAAAACTTCATGGACACTGGAAGACAATGCCACTTTCAAGGGCCTGAGTTACTGGCCCGCTGAAAATTACCTGAACATCTGGGTTATTAATTTCGACAGCAGCACAGGGCTGATCGGATACGCGCAGCTTCCCGTCTCCAGCCAACTCAGCGGATTGGAGACTGCCAGTTCTGACCGCCTGACTGACGGCGTTGCCATTAACTATAAAGATTTCGGCGCCGGAACTTCCTTCAACCTGGATGCCCGGTTTAACAAAGGCAGAACAGCTACTCACGAGATCGGCCATTTCCTGGGGCTTCGTCACATCTGGGCAGAAGATGTTCCCGGCTGCGGACCTCCCGGCGACTATGTAGACGACACGCCGCCTCAGTCCTCTTCCACCAATTCGTGCCCTACCACTGCGCTTATCTCCTGCACGCCCTTTCACAAGATGTACCAGAACTACATGGATTACACAGATGATGCTTGTATGAATCTTTTCACCCAGGGACAAATCAGCCGCATGGTTGTTGTGCTCGGCAACAGCCCGAGACGTGCGAGCCTGCTTACCTCACCCGGTGCCACTGACCCTGTTCCGGTAAGCAATGATGTGGCCTTAAGTGATATTGTCGCGCCGACTACCGTAGTCTGTGATGGCGCCATCACCCCACAGATCACGCTGATCAATGCCGGAAGTAATACCGTGACCTCCGCGCAGGTTCAGCTTAATGTCAACGGATCCATCAGCAGCACAATCTTTCCTGTGACTCTCAACACCTATGAACGGACGGTCATCTCCTTCAGTCCGATCTCATTATCCGCGGGTACCACTAATCAATTCACCTTTCAGGTATTACAGGTGAATGGCACATCCGACGGCAACAGCGTCAACAATCAAAAATCCATACAGACGAATGTGCCGGCCAGCGTCTCCCTCCCTATCCTTGAACCTTTTAACACTGTCCCCTCGAACTGGACAATACTTAATCCTGATGGCTCAATTACGTGGGCGAACGTGACTGCTCCTGACAACAGCCCTTCCAACAAGGCGATGTATCTGGACTTCTATGATTATTCCCTTTTTGGCGCAGTCGATCAGCTCGTCACTCCGCCATTCAACATCGCCACGCCTCTCACCTCACAGGTGAAATTCGATATCGCTTATGCCTTCATATCAAACCAGCCGCCTGACAATCTTAAAGTATATGCACTTCCCGGTTGCAATCCGGATCTTTCCCATGCGGTGTTGCTGTATGATAAATCAGGTTCCAGTCTGGCAACCACCAGCAACAACGGATCGGCATTTGTTCCCCAGAATAATAATCAATGGAAAAAATCCGAAGTCCTTTCCCTGAGTACACTGACACCGGGGCCTTACCAGTTGGCTTTTGTCGGGATCAATGCCAATGGCAATAATCTTTACCTGGATAACGTGGCTGTAAGCGATGACATCGTCAATGATCTGGCTATTACCAGCGTACTGAGTCCAGGCCTTGTTCATTGTCAGATCAATTCTCCTGTCACATTCAATGTCAAGAATTTCAGCACATCAGCCGTTACCAGTTTCCAGGTGAGTTGGACTATCAATGGAGGAGCAGCAGTTACCCAAACCTTTTCAGGAATTCAATTGTCTGTCGGAGATGAAGGCAGTTTCACCATCAGCAACATCACCGGCATGAACCCAGGCTCCAACCAAATCAAGGTCAGTGTCCTCAACCCGAATGGACTGCCTGACTCATTTCCCGGAAACAACAGTCTCACCTTCATGACCTACGTTGATCAGACCTCTGACATCGCACCTTTCCGGAAGACATTTGATGCCGCAGGGGAGCCGCCATGGCTCAGTGCGAGTCCCTCGGCCGGTTCATTATGGCAAAACGTCAGCACCAACAAGGGCCAGTCTGCTGTCTTCCCTGCATTCAGTGATGCAACCATCGGCGAGCAGTCCTGGATGGTCAGTCCCACTTTCAGTCTCTCCTCCTTTTCAAACAACAGCTTCTTTTTTGATGTGAGTTATGCTCAGCATGGCACAGCGGAAGAAAGGTTGCAGCTGGTTGCATCAACGGATTGCGGGATCACGTACCCAACCGTATTGTTTGACAAGCCTGGGAGCCAATTCAGCAGTGCCACTTCATCCAACTCCTGGCTGCCTTCCACCAACACAGATTGGCAGCGCATTTACATCAACCTCGACCAGCTTTCAGGACAATCCAATGTGAGGCTGGCCTTCATCGTCACCAACGCGCAGGGAAACAACCTGTACCTGGACAACCTTGAGCTGTTCGCAGGTGACGATCCCAATCCACCGGTCTCCAGCCTTCCTTATCAGTTGTATTATTCAAACAAGAACACCCAGTCTGACCTGGCGCTCACCTTCACCCTGCCGTCACGAAAGGACGTGAGATTACTCATCTATAATATTGTAGGCCAGCAGGTGGCTGACAACCTGTTGACTGATGTGCTCAATCAAACCTATTATTTTGATTTCAGCGGACAGTCGTCGGGGCTCTATATCTTCCGGTTACAAACCGACGATTTCACCAGCACAACGAAAGTTTTTATAGGGCATTAACAGGATTATCTATCTTTGGAAGTTAGTTATTCCGAATGCCCAGATTAAGTGTTGCCATTCTATATGGAGGTCGCTCGGTGGAACACGGTGTTTCCATCAATTCAGCCCGCAACATCTTTCAGTTCATCGACCGCAGCAAGTTCAATCCTGTTCCTATCGGCGTCACGCAGGAGGGGAAGTGGTATCTTACCCCCACGGTAGACAAGAATATCCGGCGAGGTGTACCGGTTGTCTTCAGGCTTGATCCGACAAGGTCACCCTTCGTTGCTGACGGAAAACCGGTAAGGGCCCACGCCGTATTCCCGGTGCTCCACGGTACGGACGGAGAAGACGGCAGCGTTCAGGGTCTCCTTAAAACCATGAACATCCCCACCATTGGAACGGGTGTCCTGGGATCAGCCTTATCGATGAACAAGATCGCAGCCAAGCAGATGCTGAAAGCTGCAGGTGTTCCGGTGACCGATTTCATTGCCTTGAGGCGCAAGGATGACGCCATTCCCTCTTTTGAGAAAGTGAAGAATACATTGGGTCTGCCATTCATGGTGAAGTCCGCAAGTCTTGGTTCATCGGTAGGGGTAACCAAGGTTAATGGTGCGGCTGATTACAAAAAAGCTGTTGCCGAAGCCTTTCGTTATGATCACGAACTTCTTTTTGAGCGGTATGTAAAAGGACGTGAAATAGAGTGCGCAATTCTTGGAAACGATCCTCCCAAGGCCAGCCGGCCCGGAGAGATCGTAATCAGCAAGAACTATGAATTTTATACGTTCGACGCAAAGTATGTCGATGACAAGGCTGTAACGATCAAGGTGCCCGCTGACCTGCCTTCAGCCATTGCAGACAAAATCATGGAATTGTCGGTTAAGGCTTTTGAAATTTTGCATTGCGAAGATTATGCCCGGGTAGATCTGTTTCTCGCGGATTCGGGCGAAGTCTTTGTAAATGAAATCAACACCATTCCCGGGTTCACCAATTCCAGCATGTACCCGATGATGTGGAAGGATCGCGGCATCTCCTTTACGGAATTGATCACGCGACTGATCAATCTTGCCATGAAGAGGCATGCTGACCTGGGCGTGCAACACGAATTCAAGTCTTCATTGAAATATTGAACGGATGAAGTTTGTTGATATTGTAAAGGGCAAAACGCTGGGTTCGGTACTGATCAACGTCGTGCTGGCCATTGGCACGATACTCATCCTGGGAACAGTCTACTTCTATATTTATCTGCCCAATACCACCAACCACGGAGAGTCAATTGAAGTCCCTGACCTGTTGGGTGTCCCTATTGACCAACTCGCAGCAAAACTCGACTCAGTCGAATTGCGCTACGAGGTGGGTGACTCCTCTTACTCTGCCGACTATCCTCCGCTCACGGTGCTTCAGCAATTTCCAAAGGCCGGTCACAAAGTCAAGAGGAACCGGAAAGTTTACGTATCGATCAACCGCAATCATCCCCCCACCCTGCCGCTGCCCAATCTCTTCGGTGACGGTCAATCTGGTTCTCTGCTTAATGCAGAAGCCATTCTCCGAAGCAACGAGTTGAAACGGGGCCGTATCATTTATCAACGCAATCCCAACCGTGATCTGCTCATCGAAATCCGCATCAAGGGGAAGGTGGTTAAGCCCGGAACGAGGGTTGAAAAGGGGTCGGTGGTGGACCTTGTGGTTGGCGACGGAGCCGGTCCCCGTGACTTCGTCCTTAACAATCTTGTGGGATTGCGTTACCAGAACGCATTGTTAAGGCTTGGCAACCTCAGTCTTCACCTTGGGGGTGTTGAAATTCCCGAGGATGTGGATACTACAGGCGTTGAATTATTCGTTTTCAAACATGTTCCTTCAGCAGGGGATTCTGTGAGCATCGGCGATCCGGTTACCATATGGATTGGACCGAAAGGTTACACAATCAAGGATGACGAGCATAAAGACGAAGGGAATTAACAGCAGTGTGAAACACTTTCTTTGGTGCCTGCTTTTTCTGAGTCCGGTTCAATTGCTCTTCGCGCAGTTGGTTGAGTTTCCCCTTGCACCGCATCATGACAAGCACACGCGTTATGCGCCTGGCGGCAGACAACAATCCACACTCCCGCTTCAGATTCCCTTTTGGGACGACTTCTCTTATTCAGATTCACTCAGCTATCCTGACGAGAACCTGTGGCAGTATGGCAGTTCAGTGTATCTGAACAATGGTATCGGAATACAACAGCCATCGAAGAATGTTGCCACCTTCGACGGCGTGGACAGCCTTGGGAAGCCTTACAATGTCAATGATATTCTGGCCAAAGGGCTCGCGGACCAACTGGTATCACAGCCCATACGGATGGATGTTGTCGATCCGGCTTTGCGCGGAACTGTTTACCTGAGCTTTTTTTATCAGGTGAAAGGAAACGGGGAAGCGCCTGATCCGGGTGACGATCTTATATTGTCCTTCCTCAATGCAGACGGAAAATGGGAACCCATGCTGACCATAGAGAATGATGGTTCGCAGGACCCATCCACTTTCTACCAGGTTCTTGTGCCCATCACCGACGATCGCTTCTATCATGCGGCCTTTCAGTTCCGGCTTCAAAATTTCTCCCGGCTTTCCGGTCCTTACGATACCTGGAACGTAGACTACATCTATCTGAACTCCGGCCGTTCAACATCCGATACCTCGTATCCTGACCGGACCGTGTCAGGATCGCTGACTTCCCTTTTCACCAATTACCGATCCATCCCCCTAAGGCATTTTGATCCAAATGCACACCTGATCAAACCTGCCATTCAACTTTATAATATGAGGGCGGGCAATCTACAGCCATTTGACTACACCACCTCCGCTGTCTTTTACACAAAGAAAGGGCAGCAGATAACTTCCAGTAAATTAAGTCTGGACAATAAGCAGGACCCTGGTACGATTCTACAGGGGCAACAGTTCCTCAATCTCACCCTGAACAGCATTCCGCCCCCAGGCGCTTTTGATCTCACGGCGGACTCCATCGGGATCCGATTCCGTTATGGTATGTCGACCAAAGACAATGTACCCCCTTCCCTCAACGGCGACTATGATGCGAGCAAATACAGCCCCATTGATTTTCGTGTCAATGACTCCACGCAGACGAACTATATCCTCGCTTCTTACTATGCTTACGATGACGGAAAAGCGGAGTATGGTGCAGGGCTGAACCAGGCAGGATCATATCTATCTTTCAAATTCGACATGAGTACCTCCGGTGCGGATACACTCATATATGTGGACATCTACTTTCCCGACTTTGCCGACCAGAGCGTACAGTCCCTGCAACTGGAGGTCAGAAGCAACCTGACGGATGCGCCCTCTGCCCTGCTTTACAACCAGATCATTTCTGTTGTGCGAACGCGCAAGAACCAGTTTACCCGGTACAAACTTTCCCAGTACGTCATATTAAAAGGAGAGTTCTACATCGGCTGGAAGCAGTTGGCTACGGCGAATATTCCGGTGGGGCTGGACAAGAATACCGATAACGGTGACAAGATCTTCTACAACACCAACGGGGTATGGGTACAAAACACCACAGTGCACGGGAGTATCATGGTGCGGCCCGGGTTCGGAAGTCCAAGCGGTCAGGATGTGTCGACAGGCATAGAAGATGTACGACAGGTTCCGGTTTATCCCAACCCAACCCGAGGATTGTGCTATCTGCCGGCAGGAGCAACGAATATTGTGGTGAGGGATTTGATGGGGAGAGCTATTGATATTTCCTTTACAGGTCTGGATGACCGTACAGCCCTGAATCTGCCAAGCGTCAACGGCTTGTACCTAGTACAATACCTTCTGGGGGGCAAGCTCCTAAGGGATAAGGTTATGGTGCAGGTGGAGTAGGCGCAATCAACTCTATAGGTGCAGGTGCAAAGCACAGTATAAACACCAGAAGGGCGATCCAGCCGAGAATTTTTCTTCCGGTAGATAGTGGTGCTTCAATCTCAGAAGGCGGATGGTGGACACGGAGGAACCGGCCGATCAGGAAAGCGAATAACATCCAACCTGAATAACCATGAATTCCAGGTATGAGCCACTGAAGAATAAACTGCGCTGCAAAAACAATCATTGCATACATCAGCGCATCCAAAGCACTTGAGCTCACCCCTGTCAAGGCCGAGAACAAAAAAAGCAAGTAGAGTCCTGTAACCCACAGTTCATCCGCCTGAGGCCCCAGGAACTGAACGAAGCCCAGCCCGGCATAGAAGACAAAAAGGATAAAGACAACAGATGCCACAATCTTATGGCCCTTGTATCCCAGCAGACCATACAGCACATGCCCGCCATCCAGTTGTCCGATGGGTAGCAAGTTTATGCTCGTAAATACCAGCGCCAAAAATCCGGCGAAGAGGTAGGGATAGTGAATTAGTTCGTGTGCATTGGGCACCCTCGACGGATCCGCCACAAATTTCTCAAAGAACAGGAAGAGCAGATTCTTTCCTATGATTACGTCTACTGTCCCTTCCGGCATATGTTCCGGCAAGTAGACATAGCTGGCATAGTCAGCGCCATACTTCGCATAATCCGGATGGAACTGGAATACATAGTCGGGCGGCGGAAGGGTGGCAAACCCATACCAAAGAATGATGAAGGCCACCACAAAACCAGCGAGGGGGCCTGCTATGCCGATGTCGAAAGTCTGCTGTTTGGTTGGGACGCGGCTCTTGAGGCGGATGAGGGCCCCAAGTGTTCCAAACATCAGTGAAAATGGAGGCAGCGGGATATAATAAGGCAAGGTTGTGCGAACCTTGTAATGTACTGCCGTAAAATAATGACCAAATTCATGAACCGTCAGGATAAGAAGGAAGGGCACAGAATAAGGCATCCCGCTCACAAAGTCCGCCCAGGAGTAACCCTCCATGAAGATCGACTTGCTGTACACCCATTCCGCCCCTGCAAGAGTGGTGGTAACGAATGTGAGCAAGAACAATCCGGTGTGGAGAAGAATTTTCTTAGGCGAAAGCTCCATGAGGCTATAAAAAATTTACCCGGCGTTGGTCCCCAGGTGTGCTTAAGAGTGGGCCCTGTTGGGATCGAACCAACGACCCGCAGATTATGAGTCTGCTGCTCTAACCGACTGAGCTAAGGGCCCAAAAAACCGCTGCAATACTACATAATTTATGATGGCCGTTTAAAATTAAATTTCCCCCATGTTCACAGGATTGGAAAAATGTGCTAAAATTGGAGGCCTAAACGCTACAACCATGAAATTAAGACTAAGCGCAGCACTTCTTTTCCTTTTTTCTGTATTGATTATTGTCTCCTGTGGCCCCAAAAAAGCCAAAAACGATAAAGATGAGCCTGGCCTTGAAGATGCTCCAAAGGACCTTGGTTCCGAAGTTCAGGGTATGACAAAGTGCGTACCCAAACCTTCCGAAATCCCTTACCTGATTCAGGCTACCGGAGCAGAATATAACCAGAGTCTCATAAACGACCGCCGCAAGGCAGACAGCTATGCCTCGCAAAGCGACAAGGCTGCCATGAACCTTGGCGGATATTCGGCGGACATCGCCTACCTCAGCTCTTATGACAAGACCCAGGAAGCGATTAACCACCTGAACGTAAGCAAAGGGTTGGCCGACAAGCTGGGCGTTTCTGCCACCTTCGACCAGAAATTACTTCAGGAGTTCGAGAAGAACATTGGCAACAAGGATAAACTTGCCCAACTACTTGACAGCGCAAGCACCAAGACCGGCGATCTTCTGAAACAGGGCAACCAAAAGCTTGCCGCACTGATGGTGACCGGAAGCTTCATCGAAAGTTTGTACATCGCCACCGGCATCATCAAGACCTATCCCAAGGACATGCTGCCGGACGATCAGCGCAACAGGATCCTCACCCCCGTTATCCAGATCATCATCAAGCAGGAATGTTCAGTTTCCGAGATATCCAAGATTTTGAGTTCAGCAGAGCAGACAGGATCGGTTCCGACTATCGTGGCCGACCTTAAGCAGCTCCAGGAAAGCTATGGCAAGCTCGGAGCCGTGAAGGACCAGATCGCCAAAGGCAGCACCAAGAGCATTCTGAACGATCAGACTATTGCCGACATCACCGCAGTTGTTGAGAAACTCCGGGGTGACATGGTCAAATAACTGAACACACTTACTACAAAAAGGGATTGGATAATTTCCGATCCCTTTTTTGTTTAGGGTCATTGAATCTCTTCTAACTTTAATGAAAACATCCCCTGTATGAGTGAACCGGTACTAAAGGCCATTCTCCGGCTGTTCGCCATTGTTGCCAAAGAAGATGAGGTCACCGTACAGGAACGGGACTACGTTCTGGCATTCCTTAACGATCATCTTGGCCGCAAAGCGGTGATGGAGAAGATTGGCTTTTTCGACGATTATGCCAGAAGCCTGTCTGCCGACCAGGAAACCAACATACAGCAACTTTGCTCAGAGATCAATCATGAGGTGACCCAGAAGCAAAAGGCGGTGATACTCCTGGAACTCATGAGCGTCATCCTGGCCGACGGCGTGATCTCAGAAAAAGAAAACTATTATGCCAACAAAATTGCGACCGCCCTCAACATTGCCCAGGACGATCTGCAGCTTATCACCCACTACATATTGGGAGATCATCGCAATTCCTTTAGCTCGCCTCACATTCTAATCATTGACTCTGTCCGGGAGAAGCCTGCTGTGTGCAAACACATTTTCAGGGAAAAGCTGGATGGCACGATCGCCATTCTCCAGATGGGAGAAGACAATTATTTCTTCAAATACACCGGAAACAACGACGTGTACCTAAACGGTGTACCACAAAAGTCCACCAACATCAATCCGCTGGCCAGGGGCAGCAGCATCCGGTGGGAAGGAGCCCATATCCGCTGGGAAGGAACCGAGCCCATCTACTTCGGGGAGATACTCAGTCATTTCAAGAAGTACCGGAGCGAGACCCGCACCACGTTCGAGGCCAAGAACGTTTCTTACAAATTCAAGAATGGAAAGCTGGGGCTCCGCAACATAAACATCACTGAAGAATCAGGCAACCTGGTCGCATTGATGGGCGCGAGCGGCGCCGGCAAGTCCACCCTCCTCCAGGTGCTCAACGGAAGTGAAATACCATCTGACGGACACGTCCTGATCAACAACATCGACATTCACCGCAATCCCGAGAAAGTGGAAGGCGTCTTTGGCTTTGTGCCACAGGACGACCTGCTTATCGAGGATCTAACCGTGTACCAGAACCTGTACTTCGCTGCCAAGCTCTGTTTTAATCACCTATCCGAGGAACAGATTGACAAGCTGGTCTTGAAGACACTTGATGACCTTGGACTTAGTGAAACCAAAGACCTGAGGGTGGGATCTCCCCTGCGCAAGACCATCAGTGGTGGCCAAAGAAAGAGACTAAACATTGGGTTGGAGTTGCTCAGAGAACCGGCCATTCTGTTTGTGGATGAGCCCACTTCCGGACTTTCATCCAGGGATTCTGAAAACATCATCGACCTTCTCAAAGAATTATCTCTCAAGGGAAAACTGGTCTTCGCTGTCATCCACCAGCCCAGCTCTGACATATTCAAAATGTTTGACCGGCTCGTAATTCTGGATACAGGTGGATACCAGATTTACTACGGCAACCCTGTAGAAGCGGTCACCTACTTCAAACAGAACATCAACCTCGTCAACAGCGATCAGGGTGAATGCCCGGAGTGCGGAAACGTGAACCCCGAACAAATCTTCAACATCATCGAGACCAAGATCATCGATGAGTTCGGCAATTTCGGAAATGAACGCAAGATTTCACCGGAACAATGGAATGCGCTGTTCAGCGAGAAGACAAAATTGCCGCACTTTGTCCCTTCATCCCAGGCACCCGTCTCGACCCTGAGGCTCCCAGGCTGGCTCAAACAGTGCCGCCTCTTCGGCACACGCGACCTTTTGTCCAAACTGGCTAACCGTCAATACCTGACCATCAATCTGCTGGAGGCCCCGCTCCTGGCTTTCATCCTGGCTTTCATTACACGGTACTATAGTTCAGATGCAACATTGAACGCAGGCTATGTGTTCAGCAAGAATCTCAACATACCGGCTTATCTCTTCATGAGCATCATCGTCGCGCTTTTCATGGGGCTGACGGTCAGCGCCGAAGAGATCATTCGCGACCAGAAGATTCTGAAAAGAGAGGCGTTCCTTAACCTTTCCCGCAGCAGCTACCTTGCTTCGAAGGTTGGCATACTCTTCACCATTTCCGCCATCCAGACCCTGCTCTTTGTTCTGGTTGGGAGCTTCATGCTCGGCATCAAGGATATGATGCTGGTTCACTGGGCTATCATGTTCACAACCTCATGCTTCGCGAATATGCTGGGCCTGAACATATCATCCGCCTTCAACTCGGCAGTGACCATCTATATCCTGATCCCCATCCTGCTCATACCCCAGTTGATACTGAGCGGCGTCGTGGTCAAATTTGACAAGCTTAATCCCCTGATCGGCAATACTGAAACTGTACCGCTTGTGGGAGACATGATGGCATCGCGATGGGCCTTTGAGGCGTCCATGGTGAGCCAATTCAAGGACAATACGTATGAGTCGAAATTCTATGACCAGGAAAAAATCATGGCCGATGCCGATTACAAAAGGATATACTACATCCCTTCGCTGGAGTCCAAGCTTGACTATATCAACCTGAATTACAATCGCTCCGGCAACAACCAAGAGGAAGTCGCGGCCGCATTGAAAATCATTCAGCGGGAGATCGAGTCAGAACTCGGTCTTGTGGGCAAGAAGCATTTCCTCGAGGTTGCCCTTCTCGTGCCTGGCAGCTACGATAGCGCCTTGTACAGGAAGACAAAGACATTCCTCACAACCCTGAAGCAATTCTACGGGAAGAAATCCAATACTGCAGGTAAAAGGAAAGAACAAATCCTCAACGATTGGCAGTCCCAGCTTGGCGGAAGCGACAAACTCGACTCAATTAGAAACATCTATCAGAATGAAGCCGTTTCAGCCATGGTCAAGAACCTTGATGATCCGGACCGGATTATTGAACGCAATGGCAGACTGGTGCAGAAAATATATCCCATATACAAAAGTCCGGACCCGGAGCACTGGATTGATTTCAATGCCCAGTTTTACCTGCCATCAAAGCACTTTGCAGGAAGGGAAATTGATACACTGTACTTCAACCTGGTTACCATCTGGCTGATGTCGGTGCTGCTTTATGTCACATTATACTACGACCTGTTGCGCAAGCTCATAAACGGTTTTGAAAAGCGGCGGAAATAATGTTCTTCATCCTTTCCAAAACGGTTAGCTACATCTTTAAGCCATTGTTTCTGACTGTTGCTGTTTTGGTGACCTCCTGGTTCGTCAGAAATGAAAGGTGGAAGAGGAAGTTATTTCTTATTGGGTTGTGCATGTTGCTGCTATTTACAAATGAGTTTATCGCAAATGAACTCACTCGGTTATGGGAATATCAGCCCACGCCATTCAATGAGATCAGGGAGTATGAATACGGAATTCTTCTCTGCGGAGCAGCTGGAACAGACCTCGGGCCTGCAGACAGGGTTTACATCCGAAGCGCCGCCGATCGCATTAATCATACTGTTCAACTTTACAAAATGGGGAGAATCCGCAAAATCCTTGTCTCGGGAGGAAGCGGCAGGTTGCTCAGACCGGAAGACAATGAAGCCAAAGAACTGGCAGGCCTCATGGTCATGATGGGGGTACCGGCAGGAGATATCTTACAGGAAGGAAAATCAAGAAACACCCATGAATCCGCTGTTGAGGTGAAACAAATGCTCGATACCCTTACTACACCCGATCACACACTGCTGATCACATCAGGGTATCACATGCGGAGGGCATCGGCATGTTTTGCCAAAGCAGGATGGCCTTGCGATCACTTTAGTGTGGATCCTCAAAGCCACAGAAGACAGTTCACACCCGACGTATTGTTTATTCCAAAAAATGAGCCACTCAATCAGTGGAGCATGCTCTGGAAAGAATGGATGGGGATGGTAGCTTACTGGATTGCAGGCTACATCTGATTTCACAGATCCTATCCTTCTTTTCTCAGAACCTGTAAAGGCGGAGTGGAGATCACCTCTCTTGAATTGTACCAGCCGATTAACATTGTCATCAACGTGACCGCGCTGCCTACTATCAGCAGTGCCAACCATGCCACACTCAGGTCGATCTCAAAGAAGAATCGACATAAAGTCCAGCTGGCACCAATTGAAAGGAGGATCCCAGTGAGCGCCGCAAAAAGTCCCAGGTACGCATATTCAATAAGTGTGATTTGCGTTATTTGCCTGGTTCTCGCGCCCAATGTCCTGAGGAGAACATTTTCCTTGATACGGAGGAACTTGCTGTTCACCACAGCGCCGGCAAGCACCACCAGCCCTGTTATGATGCTGAACAATGCCAGAAATCTTACGACGACACTGATTTTGGCAAAGAGGCTCTCCACCGTGCTCAATATCAGCCGGAGATCCACCAGTGACACATTGGGGAATTTCATCACCAGTTCCTGCTGAAAGCGGCTGGCCGATCCGCCCTCTCCCACCCTGGTAGCGGTTACCCAGATTTGCGGTGCCTGTTCAAGTACCCCGGACGGGAAAACGAAAATGAAATTGGGAGGATCCTTTGGCCAATCCACTTTCCGGATGCCGCTGATTTTTGTCCGTAGCGGAATCCCCTGAATATCAAACACGAGCGAGTCGCCCACATCTACACGCAAGGTTTCCTGCATCCCTTCCGAAATGGTTACCCACACAGAGTCCTTGCTTCCTTTCACAAAATGCTGCATCTCCCCCTTCAGCATCGACTCTGATATGTGAAGGCTGTCCCGGTAAGTCACACGATATTCTCTTCCCAACGCCCAATCGGGGATGCGGTTTGTCGTGTCTGACATCATGGCCTCCACCTTTCGCCCTTTCAACTCCCGGATCCTGCAGGTCACTATCGGGACGGTCTGGTTGAGCGGCAGCTGGTAGTCTTTCATCAGGCTAATGACACCGGCTTTCTGAGAGGGCTGAATATCGAAGAGGATCGTATTTGACTGATTGGTGTTTCCTCTGAACTCCACCTGACCAAGGAGACTATGCTGCACTGTATTCATGGTGGCGATAATGAAACCACCCAGTCCAATCGTAACCATCAGCACCTGTGTCTGATTGTTGGGGCGGTACAAGTTGGATAACGCATGCCGGAAAATAAATCCTGCATGAGCCGGAAAAAATCTCCTGACCAGCCTCAGCAAAGCCCACGCAACAAGAGCCAACAATCCGAGGGCTGCTGCCAAACCCAGACTGAAGACGAGACCTTTCATCAGGCTGTTGGTTTGCCAGGTAGCTGCAAGCACCGGAAACAGTACGATGAGTATAATAACTATTAGTTTCAGTCGCGACCGGCGGGACACTTGTTTGGATTCCGTCCGCAAAACCGTAAGAGGCGGAACAAACCTTACTGCCGCCAACGGCACGACGGTAAACAGAACTGAAACTATGGCACCCAGCAACAAACCTTCGAGAACGGATGTCCATGAAATAGAAAATGGCAGGTCAACCGGGATAAAATTTTTGAATACGACGGGTATGATCTTTTGAATCGCGGCTCCAAGTCCTGCTCCGGCAACACTACCGAAGAGTCCAAGGAAGAATACCTGTATGAAATAGATATTGAACGCCTGCCAGCCCGTTGATCCCACACAACGTAATACGGCAACGTCCTCCCTTTTCTCACGCGCATAAATATGAACGGAGCTGGCAACACCAATACAGCCGAGAACCAGCGCCACAAATGCCAGGAGTGTAAAGAATTGATAAACAGATCTGAAGCTCCTCCCAAGCCCCTCCTTTCTGCGCTCAACCGTTTCATAGGAATACCGGAACTTTTTCGTCATCGGTTTGATCTTCTCCACCACTTTCTCGGTTTGCTTCTCATCTGCAGTCTTTACAAAAAGACTGTAGCTGATACGGCTGCCAAACTGCACGAGGCCGGTAGAATCCAATTCACTCAATGAGATATAGACTGATGGGGCAAGTGTGGAAGTAAGTCCTCCCCCACCCGGCATTTTGGTCACCACTCCGGCAACCTTGAACATTTTGTTGCCAATCTTCAACGAATCATCGGAGCTGACTTCAAACTGAGTAGCCAATGTTTCGTCCAGGATTGCATACCGTCCATTGCGTACCTGCTCGTATGCATTTGGGGGAAGCGTCACCATCTGGCCATAAAAAGGGAAATCACCTCGCAATGCCGTAAGCTTCACCAGCCGCGACTGCTTTGTATTCATGAACATCACCATCGATGCCATTTCCGCATCGGCTGCAGTCGGTACTTTCAAAGTGTCCAGCCGGGACGTAACCTCTACAGGCAACGGTTTGTTGCTATTTATTACAATGTCGGCGCCCAACAACTCTTTGGCATTCTGATCCAGTGCTTCCTGAAGGGAATGGTTGAGGGACCCTATGGCGACGACAGCTGCAATACCAGTGATGAGAGAGGCCACCAGAAGAAAAAGACGTGAACGATTATGACGGGCATCTCTCCAGGCCATTTTCCACACCCAGCGATCCCGCCACAGCGGCAGGACTTTTCTCTTCAGGCGGATGTAGTATTCAATCATGATACCGGCATCAGCATTTCTTCTACCACGCGTCCCCCTTTCATCCTTAGAATCCGGTCGGTACGCTTTGCCAGTTCGAGGTTGTGTGTGACCAGCACTAATGTTGTCTTTTCCTGCTGATTGAGATCCAGAAGAAGTTCTACCACTTGTCCCGCATTCTCTTCATCCAGGTTGCCGGTCGGTTCATCGGCAAACAGAATCCGTGGCGCTGTAATGAATGCTCTTGCAATTGCCACCCGCTGCTGCTCTCCTCCTGAAAGCTGGGAAGGAAAATGATGCAGGCGGTCACCTAAACCCACTCGCCCCAGCAACTCCCTGGCGCGGGTTTGAACATTCTTGTCCCCCCTGAGCTCCAAAGGGACCATTACATTCTCTATTGCCGTAAGGGTGGGAAGCAGCTGAAAGTTCTGGAACACAAATCCGGTATACTGGTTTCGGAGATAGGCACGGTCGTCCTCATTCATGGCATTCAATTTGAAGCCCATGAGGGTGACTGTGCCTGAGGAAGGGACATCCAGTCCGGCGCATAAACCCAACAACGTTGTTTTTCCGCTTCCTGAAGGACCGATAATGGCCTGCCTGGAGCCGGCCTGGATCTCAAAGGTGACATGGTCCAGGACCGTTAGCGTACGGTCACCGGAGGCGTATTCTTTTGTCAGGTTTTCAACGTTCAGTACGGTTTCTGCCATGGAATCCAAAACAGGTTCATGAATTAAATCGTTATTTAACTAAAATTGTTTTAAGGAACTTCTACTCTTTTCCAATTTCATCGCGATGGCCGGTAAACTATACCTCTTTGTTGTAAGCCTCCTTCTGTTTCAAAGCACCTCCACAAAGGTGATACTGTTCTTTGGCGACAGTCTGACTGCAGGGTATGGTCTATCCCCCGAAGAAGCTTTCCCCGCATGGGTAGAAAAGGACCTTTCGAAAGAAGGCAACAAGGTGAGTGTTGTGAATGCCGGTTTGAGTGGGGAGACCTCTGCCGGCGGGTTAACAAGAATTGACTGGATCCTTCGCCAGCACATTGATGTGTTCATACTTGAGTTGGGTGCCAATGATGGTCTTCGCGGTTTGCCTCTTGATCAGACCAGGAATAACCTCCAGTCTATCATCAACAAAGTGAAAAGCAAATATCCCAAAGTCAGGATTGTCCTTGCCGGGATGATGGTGCCGCCCAATATGGGAAAAGAATATTCAACAGCTTTTCAGAATCTATACAAGGAGCTGGCTCAAAAGAACAAGGCCGTGTTGATTCCATTTCTATTGGAGGGAGTTGCGGGCATCGAGAAGCTCAATCAGGCCGATGGCATTCATCCCAATGCTGAAGGGCACAGGATCGTGGCAAAGAATGTCGAGAAGGTGATTAAGCCGATTCTCTAGCAGAACAGAATGACCTGTCTAGTATCCCAGCACCTTCAGGATTCTGGGTATCCAGAGGGCGTACATTGGGCCCGAAGGATGAAGGTTGTCGGCGGCGACGTATTCAGGATGATCTAGTCCCTGGCGGGTGAGGTCGGTGATCTCCACATAACGAACACCCTGCTTTTGGCAAATGGACCGATTCACAGCATTGAACTCGTCGATGGCCTTTGAGATTGATTCTTGCTTTGGTTTGCCAAAAGGTGTGTAGCCGTAATCCGGGATAGATACTACAAAGACGTTTTCCTTCCTGCCTTGTGCCAGCATCAAAGCCATGTTCAGCAATCCTTCAAACTCAGGCGCATAGCTGGCGGATGTCCGGCCCTGGTACTGGTTGTTTACGCCGATAAGAAGCGAGACCATTCCGTACTCGTTTTTCAATTGAGCATCCAGGATTGCTTTCTTCAACTGATCCGTTCTCCATCCGGTTACTGCGATGATCCTGGGCTTTTCAATTTTTACACCCCGGTTTCTTAGTTCGGCTGCAAGTTGCTCGGGCCAGCGTTCGGCTTCAGGAACACTTTCTCCAATGGTATAGGAGTCCCCCAGCGCGAGAAATTTGATTGAGTTACCGTTTACCTGAGCCTGCACAAGTAGTCCTGGAATGAGAAGACAAAAAAGGAGAAAGTACTTCAACTGCTATGCCGGCGTAAAGGTCAAGGTATACTTGTATGCGGTAGAGCCAACTTTGTAGTTCATCTCCAGAACCAGGTTATTATCATCAATCTTCTTAACAAACGCTGGATATGGTGTGCCAATATTATATGGGTATATCGAGAGTTGAGAAAAGTACTTGATCGTCGTTGTATCCCCGACATAATAACTGGGTTCAGCCGTAAACAATCCATTGGCTGATTGTGTATTGCTCACTTCAATGCTCAGCGTCAATCCATCGAGAGAAAATGCCCAGCTACCATTCTCAATACCATCTGGGTCGCCAGTATAACATTTGCTCGCGCCTTCAGTTGCGGCATAATCCTGGGTGGCATTGTTTGTAAAAGTATAGAGGTTATCGGAGAAACAGCCTTGCAATGTCAGCGTTTGTGCCGCCTGGGTGCCAATTTGGTATGTATACTCTCGTAATTTCCATGACTTGGATTTGCCGGTCTGGCCTGCCAGGAATACCGCGTTCGTTTGGGCGCCAAGCGGGGCGGGATCGCTTTTCTTGCATGCCAGCAGCATTAGGCTCCAGAAAGAAATCAGCACAACGGCCTGAATTAATCTCCTCTTCATGATTCCAAATTTTCGTTAAAGTACAAAAGAGAACTATTACGAGAAAAAAGACAGAGAAGAATTGACTGATAAGCGCTACTGAACGCCAGGTTCGCAGGACAATTCCCCCGCTATGGAGTATTGGGCGGACAGGGGCCCTTGGCACTCTGTCCCAGATTATCAACTTTCAGAATTGAAATCCCGGGTGATGCAATCGGAAATTATTGGAATAAAGTCCTCATCAAGAATATATTCATCAATATTAATCATTGCTTATTTGATTGCAGATTGAACTATTATTGCACCCAGATCCAGGAGAGATGCCAGAGTGGCCGAATGGGGCGGTCTCGAAAACCGCTATACTCGCAAGGGTATCGAGGGTCGAGACGTCCCGCAAAGCGGGAGTCTCGATGCTGACCTTCCGTCAGCATTCGAATTTCCAGCACGATATTATCAGGAAATCCATTTCAGGCAAATTTTGAATACACTCATACCAAGCCTAAAATTGCTCCCAGGCTTCAATGATGTACTACGTCTATATTCTTATCTCAAGAGCTCATGGCAGATATTATATCGGCCAAACCGAAGACGTTTCAAAAAGAATGAACCGACATAATTCTGGAACAGAGCGTTCCACGTCTCCTTACAAGCCATGGGAACTTTTATGGTGCTGCACAAAAACCACGCGCCAGGAAGCTATGCAGTTAGAAAAGAAACTTAAAAATCTCTCCAGGGAAAGACTAGAAGCTTTCATCAAGAAGTATCCTTCGTCACCAATTCTTACCAACTTAAGTGCAGATTGAACTATTATTGCACCCAGATCCAGGAGAGATGCCAGAGTGGCCGAATGGGGCGGTCTCGAAAACCGCTATACTCGCAAGGGTATCGAGGGTTCGAATCCCTCTCTCTCCGCTCTACTTACTCAGAGTATTATAGTACGCAAATATCTTCACCAGGTCTTTCTCCTCATTGTAAGCAAGCGTATTCTCTTTGGCATATTTGTCTACCTCCCCCGCTTTGTCGCCAAAGATTTCCATGACTTTCTTCCGCCCTTTTACCGGACGAAGATCGCCTCCCACCGCACTCCACATCCGTGAATGCTTGATAATACGCGTGTCACGGCTCCCTGCATTCAGGGCAGGCTGGTAGTCAGGATCTTTGATCTCGACATAATACTCCTTGAGCAATGGAACCTTTCCGTCATAAAGCAGCTCGAAAAAATTCCAAATCGGAACCCCATCGGACTTGAGACTCTTTCCGTTGATGAAATGGTGTTGTCGGTTTGCAACGGTGTCATTGATTGTAAATTCCCTGACCAGGCTGTTCTGCAGCGCGCGGTCACCCATGGCGGTATGAAATTCCACTTCCTTGAGGTAGATATTATATCGGACAAGGTAACCTGTAATCGTCATATCCCTGTCCATCAGTGAAACTGTTCCAGGAAGCCAATCTTTCATATAAATGTCTCCCTGGACTTCGCTTGGCGGCCTGGCAATAGGCAGTCCATTCAGAAGATCAGTGAAGTAGGGATTCCTTCGTGATGCCGGTGAAAGATTTTGTGCATCTGCAGAAAGGCCGGACAGCACGCCGATCAGGATTATGTGCCCAATGAGCACCCCCCTGAAAGAACGGGTATCATAACCATCCAAAATCAAACTGATCACACCTAAATCTAGCATTTCTGAACCTAAGTATCCCCCGCGCGCACGTAAAAGACGCAAAATCCGGTGGGCTGAAGAAAAAGTGGCAACGATCAGGGAAGGCCAACATTTTCTTCAAACCACAATCCGCAGTTGCTTCAGCACCCGGTTGAAAAAGACCGATATGACACTGATAAAGATTACAACGCCCCAATCCTCGAGGGCGATGGGCTCAAGTTTCAACGCCTCCGCAACGCCAGGGATAAAGAATGCCAATACCGTTAATGAAAGGCAAATGACGAGTGCATACCAGACAAACTTGTTCCTGGCCACCTCTGAATAGAAAAATGATTTGCTGCTGGCCGGCGTCACGTTGAATACGTGCAGCAGCTTTGACACAATCAGGGTCAGAAAAAGGATATTGTTACACACTTCAGTCGGGTGAGTGGTATTCACATGGGTAGTATAGTGAACCCATACGACAGCGGCGAACGCAGCGCCTGCCAATACCAGTGCATAGACCATCAGTGCAGTCCATTGTTTCGGCCCTACAATAGGCTCGCTTGTCCTGCGGGGTTTCTGTTGCATTACCAGTTCATTGGCTTCTGACACACCCAGGGCCAATGCCGGCAAGGCATCTGTGACGAGGTTAATAAAGAGTATCTGAAGTGGGATCAGCGCGAAGTGGGTATCCAATACGGCCGTTGCACCAATTACGGCAAGTTCGCTGAGGTTGGAGGACAAAAGGAAGACCACAAACATCCGGATATTTTCAAAGATCACCCTACCCTGCTTGATGGCTACGACAATGGATGTAAACGAATCATCTTTGAGTACCATGTCTGCCACCTCCTGCGCCACTTGTGTTCCGCGCTTACCCATGGCAATTCCAATGTCCGCCTTTTTCAACGCCGGTGCGTCATTGACTCCATCCCCTGTCATTCCAACTACGTGTTCATTCTCCTGCAGAAATTTCACGAGGTCAAGTTTCTGCTTCGGGGTTACGCGGGCAAAGATTCTTGCCGATAGCCAGGCCTTCTTTTTTTCCTCTGTCAGGTTCTCATAGTCGCCCATTTCACTTCCCGACATCACAATCTCGCCCTCTCCACTGAGCAGTCCCAGTTTCAATCCAATGTTCCGCGCTGTTGCCGGATGGTCTCCTGTTGCCATCAGGACTTCGATGCCGGCTGTACGACATTCATGTATGGCCGCTGCCACTTCAGTACGCGGCGGATCCATCATCCCAATGAGGCCGGCAAAAGTGAGTTCCCGGCTGAGAACATCCGGAATCTGATGACCCTCCTTGAATGCAGCACCAATTACCCGCAGACCTGACGCCGCCATCCGGTGCGCTTCATTTCGGTAGTGGGCCCGGGTAGCCTCATCCATCGGCAAGGTCTCCCTGTCTTTCAGCACGTGTGTGCATCTCAACAACAACTCCTCCACTGCCCCCTTCACACAGGTCAGGTAATCGCCGCCAGAGGCATGGCAAGTAGCCATGATCTTCGTTTCTGAACTGAAGGGCTCTTCCTTCACTTTGGGATGCAGTTTGCGAATCGCTAAAATGTCTTTTTTGCCTGCTCTCGAGAACTTCAGCAACCCCGTCTCCAATGGGTCACCTACCTCCCTCAACTCGTGGCCGTGAACAGAAATGTCGGCCGTATTACACAGACATGATACCAGTTGTATCATTTCATAGTTAAGGGTTCTGAGCAACTGCTCACCATCCTGAATATGGATACTCTGGTGTATAGCATCCGGCTCAATGGTTAGGTCTCCGGCATCCATACTCAGCATGCTGACCTCGATCCGGTTTTCTGTAAGTGTGCCAGTCTTGTCGGTACAAATCACCGTTGTCCCACCCAGCGTCTCCACCGCGGCAAGTCTTTTCACGATCACATTGTGACGGGCCATCCTCAACATCCCCTGTGCTAGGGCCAGTGTCGCCACGATGGGAAGCGCCTCCGGTACAGCGGCTACGGCCAGCGCGATGGACGTCTTGAACATGCTTACAAAGGGGTGACCTTGCAGCAGGCCGGCCAGAAAAATGATAACCACCAGGACTGAGGTTATCCAAATGAGCTTCCTGCTGAATACGTTGATCTTCTTCTCCAGGGGAGTATCCTCTTCTTCTGAGGATTGAACCATCTCGGCGATCTGGCCAAACTCAGTCTGCATGCCCGTATTGGTCACAATGGCATAGCCATTACCCCTAGTGATGAAAGTGCCTTTGAACAGCATGTTACGCCTGTCCGCCATGGGGCAATCCACCGGGAGCACATCGAGTTTCTTGGAGATGGGCATGGACTCGCCGGTTAGTGCTGACTCATTCACTTCCAATTGTGAGAGCGTAAAGAGTCTTGCATCTGCCTGCACCATGTCACCTGCCTCTACGTAAAGGATGTCTCCCGGCACCACCTCGTGCGAGGGGACTTCCTCCACCTGACCCTCTCTCAGCACTTTTGCGGGTATTACCGTCAGCAACTTCAAGGCTTCCATGCTTTGCTGCGCCTGGTATTCCATAGCGAAGCCGATGCTGGCATTGATCAGCAGCACCACCCCGATGGCACTGGCGTCCAGTAATTGTCCGAAGTAGATTGACATGAGGGCCGCTATGCCCAGAACGATAATGAAGGGGCTCTTGAATTGACTCAGGAATATGAGAATGGGGCTTGTCTTCTTGGTTTCGATCAGCGAGTTTGGCCCGTATTGCCTTAATCGCTTTTCAACCTCCTTCTTCGAAAGGCCTTTGTCTGAATCAGTTGCAAGCTCCTGATGTATGATTTCCCATTGTTTCGCATGAGCGTTCACATAACTCATAACCAGACCTTAGCCACCTTTCCCTGAAAGATAAACCGATTATGGAGTAAAGAAAATGATTCTTGTTAGGGATTGCAGATTACAGATTACTAATTCCAGATGGTCAATTCACTGACCCTGAAATTGGCCGTCACAACCATTTAATTACTCAAACCTCAGAGATTCAATGGGATCTAAACGTGATGCCTTGTAGGCAGGATAGTAACCAGACATGAGGCCAACGAAGATGCACACCAGAACACCCACCATCATCCAGAGCCAGGGCAGAACGAAAGAAGTGATGCCCATGAAGCTGGCGAAGAAGTTGCCAACCGCGATGCCCAGTATGATTCCTACCAATCCACCGATAAGGCATACGACAATAGCTTCAATGACAAACTGCTGACGGATGCGAAGCGGGGTGGCCCCAAGCGCCTTCCTTACACCCACTTCCCTCGTACGTTCTGTCACTGACACCAGCATGATGTTCATGAGCGCTATGGAGGATCCCAGGAGGGTAACAAATCCAATACCGAGTCCTACCCAGCGGATGATCCCTATCAGATTATTGAGTTCAGCAAGAGTATCACTCTTATCCAGTTCAAACGAGTTTTCCTTTCCGATCTGGTCACGCCGGATGGAGCGCATGAGACCTGTGGCCTCTCCCATTGCATTGTCAAGTTGCTGAGGGTCTGAAATGCCGACGGTCAGATAATAATCAAGTCCACGGCCCGATGCCAATTGGTTGGCAACAATAACAGGTATAAAGACCATGTTGTCAAAGTTGTCTTCCGCGAGCTGACCTTTTTCTTTCAACACGCCCACCACACGGAACTGCATTCCTTTGAATGACACAACCGTGTTGAGCGGATCTTCATTCGGCTCATAAATGGAGGTGTACACCTTCTTCCCTAAAATGCAAACCCGGGTGCCATACTCAATTTCCCTGGCAGACAGGTTTCTACCATACTCAAAGTTGAGATCCTTCACCGACATGTATTGATCATTGATGCCGGTAATATTGATGTTGGGATTGGTCTTCTTTGAACCGTGCTTCACTTCCGCGATAGAAGTGAGGTCGGCAGAAAGGCTTATCACGGAGGGCACATTGAACTGCGTTATGAACCGCTCCACTTCATTCAACTCGAGCGGCTTGTACATCTTTTGCTTGATGCCCTCACGGCTCCGGTTGCGGTTCCTGATTGAGTTGATTTCAAATGTATTTGCCCCGAGAGAAGAAAGGCTCTCATTGAGCTTGAATTTAATCCCGTCGACCGCGGTAAGGGCACCCACAAGCGCGGTTATGCCTATTGCCACAATAACGGCAGTAAGGACAGACCGCAGGAGATTGGCCTGAATGGAACGAAGTCCTTCTTTGATGTTTTCGATTATATTCATTCAAAACAGGTTACCACGCACAAATTTACCCTGATTTACGTTTAAGGATGAGGGTTTAATTTCTTTCTTTTGCAATGCTTGCTTTAACGATGCGATTCCTGCTTTTGTTTTGCCTTTTATTATCCGGGGTGGTGGCCAGAGCCAACTACATCTTTATCCCCATGGATAACAAGCAAGCCGACCACCTGAAGGCCTACGGAATCGCCTATTGGGTATTGCGCAAAGAGGTGGAGATAGACTGGCTGTTGAATTACAGGGGCGGCAGTTTCATGTGCAAATACCACCCTCTGATCCAGAACGAATTGGTGGTGCGGGGGGTCAGCTACGATATCATTTCAGACGCAACAGCAAACGACATCCTCCTTGAAATTGCCAGCCCGGCGCTCAATTACGATATCATGAAGCTGGAGAAGTATCCGAAAATTGCGGTGTACTCCCCCAAGTCCAAGCAACCCTGGGACGATGCCGTTACGCTGGTACTAACCTACGCGGAGATTCCTTATGACGTGGTGTTTGATGATGAGGTGATGCGGGGCGACCTTACCAAATACGACTGGCTTCACCTGCACCATGAAGACTTCACAGGTCAATACGGAAAATTCTACAGCAACTATGCCAATATGCCCTGGTACATTGAGCAGCAAAAAGAAGCTGAAGACATGGCAAGAAAGCACGGCTTTCCAAAAGTCTCTCAACTGAAACTGGCTGTGGCCAAGAAGATAAAGGAATTTGTTGCCGGAGGAGGATTCCTGTTTGCCATGTGCTCTGCTACTGACTCATTTGACATTGCACTGGCAGCCGAGAACACTGACATCTGCGAAAGAATGTACGACGGCGACCCCGCTGACCCCCGCGCCCAGGAGAAACTCATCTACGACAATTGCCTTGCCTTTACCAACTTCCATCTCGTGCGCGATCCTTATCAATATGAATTCTCCGATATCGACAACAACGCGCCGGAGAGAGGCCTTCGCCAGGATAATGACTACTTCAACGTCTTTGAGTTCTCTGCCAAGTGGGATCCCATCCCCTCCATGCTGACCCAAAACCACACCAAAGTGATCAAAGGTTTCTACGGGCAGACCACCGGCTTCAAGAAACAATTGGTCAAGTCCGACGTGGTCATTATGGGTGAGAACAAGGAGATCAACGAAGCCAAGTATCTGCATGGCGTCTTCGGCAAGGGCTTCTGGACTTTCTATGGAGGCCATGACCCTGAGGACTACCAGCACACGGTTTATGAAGAGCCTACTGACCTGGCCTTGCATCCGAACTCACCAGGGTTCCGTCTTATTCTGAACAACGTATTGTTCCCTGCAGCCAAGAAGAAGAAGCAAAAGACCTAGTGCATCCTGTCTTCCCTTGCTTCAAGTGTTTTCATGATCTCCGCCTCTCCCGCAAGAATTTCCCTCCACCGCTTTTCCACCCGTTCAGGATCATCGAATTTCTTTGCCAGCCGCAGAAAGCCCTTGTAGTGGCCGGCTTCCGACACCATCAGTTCATGATAGAATGCAGCAAGATCGGCGTCCTGAATTTCCTTTGACAGCAGTCGAAAACGTTCACAGCTTCTTGCCTCAATCAATGCATTTAAAAGTAGGCGCTCGGTTAATTGCTGTTCCCTGCTCCCGCCCTTCCGTATCAGCTGCTGGATGCGTTCCACATATTCGTCCTTCCGCTGGCTGCCCAGTGCCCAACCACGCTCGCTCAGTTTGTCCAACACCCGTCTGAAGTGATCCCATTCCTCTGATACCACCGGTGTCAGCATGTCAACCAGCTCCTTTTTTTCCGGGAACTGCACAATAAGGGAGATGCATGAAGACGCAGCTTTCTGTTCACAGTAAGCATGATCGATCAGAATCTCGCGGATATTCTTCTCAGCAATGTCAACCCATCGCGGGTCGGTAGGAAGAACCAGTCCCAAAACGTGCTTTTCCATCAGTCAAACATGAGAAAGTCAAATCCAAAGTCAATGGCATTGCGCTGCCCGGGATAACCTCCGTTTATCGATTGAGTCGGATAGGCAGGTGTCGGTATATAACCTTGTGCAGTTACCATCTGCACCATGTTGTGGAACCTGACAAAGAATCGACCCCGCCTCATCTTGCCGTTTACATAGACATCAACCAGTGGAAAGGCAGGAGACACCATTCGATCCTGTACATAAAACTGTTGGATTGCAGGATCATATCCGAGCGCCTGGTATGCTGATTTGTAATGAACATCCACTCCCGCCTGAATCTGAAGGTGTTTGTTGAAGAGTTCATTTTCGTAAGCCAGCTGAGTATTCACGAACCATTCAGGAATCTTGATCGCTTTATCATCATTCTGCAGAAGAGCGGTATAAATCACCTGCGGCCTGAAATAGAAGTGCCTGAAGAATCTGAAACTCACCCTCACCTCGGGTGAAAAGATTACCTGCTTTCCGGAGGACTGAACAGGGAGAATAGATTGCGCCGGAAAGGCGGCGGGCAAGACCTCCTTGAAGTAGACATAGTTGGACAATGCGGTGAAGGTTCCACCTGCTTTTACCTGAATGGATGACTTTTCCGCCTTTATAAAACCCTGGGCTTGCGTGGACTGGATTCCATCAAAAGTTTGATTCCAGTTGTCATGAGAGCCCCGGTAAGCCATCTGCATCAGTCCGGGTTTGGAGCGGGTACTCCTGAAATATCCTTCGAGCCATGGTGACTCAATAACGCCTTCCAGCCTGTAAAATCCGCCAAAAAGAAATTCACCGAAGGCGTTGACAGAAGTAACAGAATCGAGATTGAACACCATCCGGCCGCCCAGGTAGCTTTCAGTTCCTGAGAGACGCGGCGCAACATTTACCGTATCCAACAGGTGGTTTGAGTAATTATAGGTGCGCAGTCTGAAGTAGGCACTGTAAAAAAAACCTGAGGCCCTGCCCTTGATGCCTGCCTCCTGTCGCATGCTTACAAACGTGGTTTGGTCGGAAGGGCTTAGCGAATCTGTCCGGTGAATATTCATGGAATAATCATAGAAAGCGCCATCCACGTTCAGGTCGTCCGTGTATCCATTGGTTTGCTTGTAGAAGTCAGCGATGTGATAGACCTGGAATGGTTTCGCCAGCTGAAATTGCTGGAAGAAATGAATGTTGCGCCTGTAGTCTTCCACCCGCGCGGAGAGCAGGTTCGGCTTTTGATTAGGATCCCAGATCTTGACCTGAGGATCATCGGCGGTCATGGTCACTCCGCCGTTTTCATATACGCGATGACGGATGCGCTGAAAGTTGAACAGCAGGGTGTACTTCCCATTCTTTGAGGAATAGCTCGAATAGATGTCATAGTAATGACTTACCGTCTGGTAGTCACCTCTCCCCTTGCTCTGAATCTGTTTGAGCACAAGAATCGGGCGGTAGTTGAATCCAAAGTTCCATCGGGGATTGATGTTGCGGCTGAATTCTATTCTGGTCATGGCCCGGCCGCTGCCACCCCAGATAACCTGCATGCGGGTATAGGGCGAACGTGTGTTGAAATATTTCACCTGCTCGGTAGAGTAATAGGGTTCGTAGCCGTAGAAACCTGAATGCGCTCCAATCATGGTACCCACTTGTGGAAAGATGGGGCTCAGCGCTGTGCCCATCACGCCGAGGTCCTTGTACTTGTTGAAGAATCGTTCTGTGAACATCCATCGGTGATAATTGTGGATGGTCGTATCGAGCGGGCGGTATACGGCACGGTTCATGAAGATCTCATCTTCCGTAGTCCACATGGAGGTTTGAGGACCATACACATTCCGCGTAGTGTCGTCGATGATTGACGATCCTCGTCTGCTTTCGTCCTTAATCTGCTGACGGCGTTGCGCAACAGCAACAAGCGGACCCCAAAGGGCCAGAAAAACGATAAAATACCGCAAAAACACGCGCAAAGATAACGGACTCATTGGGTTCCATCCGTCTTTCCGACGGTCTGGAGAATGAGGTCATCAAATTTCGAACCATCTTCCAAAAATGACTGCCGGATAGGCAAATAAAAACAGGGGAGCAATTCCAGGAAGGGATGGTATTCAGGGTTCAGCAGCCGCACCATATCCTTTTCGGTAGTCAGCACCGATACAGGTTCAGTTTGTTCCTTCCAGTACTTCAGGACACTACCGAGTTCCTGCTTCGTGTAGTGGTGATGGTCTCCAAAGCGAAAGTGCCGGATCAATTCGAATCGCGACTGAATAAATTCAACAATGGATTCCGTTCTGGCAATCCCGGTTACAAGAATGATTTTTTTCTCCAGTTTCCGTTCTGATGCTATAGGTACAGGATCCACGTATTGGATCCCGCTGAAAAACACCGGCTTGTTTCCTGCATAGCGTTGAATCCTTGCTGTCATTTCAGACTTCTTTTCTGGAGAAAGTCCAGCCGTACACTTGGTTACCACCACCACGTCGGCCCTGGAGGCACCTGAGCGTCCTTCACGCAGCCTTCCCAATGGCATGAGAAAGTCTGTATAGAAGGGTCTGTAAAAATCTGTAACCAATATGGTTAGGTGTGGCCGGATTCTCCGGTGTTGAAGGGCGTCGTCCAACAGTATCACTTTCGTTTCCGGGACATCCTGGAGTATGTTGGGTATGGCAAACACGCGGTCTTCACTTACAAACACATGAATGTCTTTTCCGAATTTCCGGTACAACTGCATCGGCTCATCTCCAATACTTCGCGCATTATCGAACTCGCATGCATGACGGTAGCCTGATGATTCCCTGCGGTATCCGCGGCTCAGGGTGGCGACTGCATGCCGCTCCTTCAGCAGGCGGATCAGATATTCCACCATGGGCGTTTTTCCCGAACCGCCCACGTTCAGGTTTCCGACAGAGATCACTGTGGTGGTAAATTCGAACGAGGGCTTGTGGCCCATGTCATAGAGATGATTCCGGAAGCGCGTACCCAGGTTGTACACGGCCGCGAACGGGTATAAGAGTATCTTATGAATGTTCATGCGACCGACAGACTGGACCCTCAAAAGCAATACATTTGCCCATGGCTAATCCAAAGATAAAGGATGTCGTTTCTTTTTTGGAAGCATGGGCTCCCCCTTCCCTTCAGGAATCCTATGATAACGCCGGGTTGCTGGTAGGTGACAGGGAAAAAGAAGTCACCGGCATTCTCGTGGCACTTGATTGCACAGAAGCTGTGGTGGAGGAAGCGAGGAAGACCGGCTGTAACCTGATCGTTGCGCATCACCCCATTATTTTCAAGGGCTTGAAAAAGCTTACGGGCGCGAACTACGTGGAGAGGACCGTCATCTCAGCGATACGGCACGAGGTTGCCTTGTTTGCCGCACATACCAATCTCGACAATGTTATAACCGGTGTGAATCAGAAAATTGCATCGGTAATCGGTCTGAAGGAAACTCGCATACTGGTACCCCGAAAAGATACCCTGAGCAAACTCGTGACTTTCATCCCGCCTGCACATGTGGGTCAGGTTATGGACGCATTGTTCAAGGCCGGAGCCGGGCAAATCGGCAACTACAAGAATTGCAGCTTTCGCCTTGCCGGGCAGGGCACGTTTCTGCCTTCAGAAGGCACCCACCCCTTCCAGGGAGAGCCCGGCAAAATGGAGACAGCTGATGAAACCCGTGCGGAGGTAATTTTCCCGCGTCACCTCACCTCAGCCATCATGGACGCCTTAAGGGCAACACATCCCTATGAGGAAGTGGCCTATTATCTCACCGAACTTTCAAATGAAGATCAAGAGAGCGGTACAGGAATGATAGGACTTCTTCCTGAACCGCTTGAACCAATCGAGTTCCTCAGGCGTTTAAAATCCAGCATGGCTTTAAACGTGATACGCCATACTTCCCCTGCCGGTCCAATCCACAAGGTTGCCGTATGCGGAGGTGCCGGCAGTTCTTTTCTCAAGGCCGCCATTAAGGCCGGTGCTGATGCCTATGTATCTGCCGACTTCAAGTACCATGAGTTCTTTGACGCGGAGGGAAAAATCCTCGTTGCAGACGTGGGACACTTTGAAAGTGAGCAGTTTACGAAGGACCTGCTCGTAGAGGTTTTGAGTAAAAAATTCCCTACTTTTGCGATCAATTTTTCAAAAACCGTCACGAATCCAATAAGTTACCTTTAAATGATGGAAAATCAGACAATTGCACAAAAACTGGAGGCCCTTGTTAAACTTCAATCTATAGACACGAAACTTGATCAGCTCAGGAAACTGAGGGGTGATCTGCCGGATGAGGTTCAGGACCTGGAGGACGAGATTGAAGGGTACCGGACACGGATGACCCGGTATGAGGCAGACCAGAAGGAAATTGAGGATTCTATCAAGAAGAACAAGGAGGCGATAAAGGAAGCCGAAAAGCTGGTTAAGAAGTACAACGAACAGCAGAAAAACGTCAAAAATAACCGTGAGTTTGACGCCATTACCAAGGAAATAGAACTTCAGGAACTTGAGGTTCAGATCTGCGAAAAGAAGATCAAAGAAGCCAAGGAGAAAATAGAGGAAAAGAAGGTCGAGATCGGCAAGATTGAAGGCTCCATAAAAGAGCGTATGGACGACCTCGAGAACAAGAAGAAGGAACTGGAAGAAATCGCAGGTGAGAGCCAGGAAGAAGAAAAGAGACTGCTCGCCGAACGCGAAAAGGCCACCAAAAAGATCGAGGACAAATTATTGAAGTACTACGAGAGACTCAGGTCCAACCTGTCCAACGGCCTCGCTGTTGTGCGGGTGGTACGCGGAGCAGCGGAAGGGTGTAATATCATTATCCCGCCTCAGAAGATTGCAGAGATCCGGGAGAAGAAGAAGCTTGTGATCGACGAACACTCCGGTAGAATTCTGGCGGATGTGGATATGGAATCCATGGAGGAGGATACCAAGCCCAAGAAAGCCGCACCCGCACGCCGCTCCAAGAAAGTTGCTTAGGCTCGGCATCAAATATGTCACAAAAAAGGCAGTCGTACCCGTCTGCTTTTTTTTGTTTTTGAGCACCAATGTCCGGGCTACCGACAATATCTGGCAGTTTGATCCAGCCCTGGAAAAAATCTACAACCTGATACTGAATCTTCAGACCGATCAGGCCTACACCGAACTTTCCCATCTCAAAAACGCCAATGAGCTGCACAAGATGTATGTGCAGACTTTCCTTGAAACGGTCGATATTCTCATCACCGAGGACGAGAAAAGGTTTGAAAAGGTGCACGAGGAAATTCACAGGAGAATAGAAAGGCTAGACCAAATGCCAACTTCTGCCGAGACCCTTTTCCTCAAAGCTGAACTTAATCTACAACGTGGTTTCAATCTCCTTAACCTGAGTCAGGAACTTAATGCCGTGCTGGCCATCCGGCAGGCCTACCAGGCTACGCAGGAGTGTATCAAGAAGTATCCCTCATTCATTCCGATAAAGAAGACGTATGGTGTACTTCAGGTGATGGTGGGCTCTGTCCCGGGAAAGTATCAATGGTTCATGAGCCTTCTGGGAATGAAAGGATCGGTGAAGGTGGGGCAAAAGAACCTGGAAGAACTGCGCTTGTCCAAATCATCGCTCAGTACCGAGGCCACCGTTCTGTATTTTACGATCAAAGGATTCATCAACCAGCAGTTCCCTGAGGCCGCTGCCGGATTCCTCGAAATCCTGCAAAAGGAACCCGACAACAGGTTGTTCCTCTTCCTCGCCATTAACATGCTCATGAAGGATTCGCAGGGAGAAGAAGCGCTGACGCTTATTCAGAATCTCGACAAGCAATCCTCAGGGCTGGCCATGGCCTACATCGACTACCTGCATGGTGAAGCCCTCCTTGAAAAGGGCGACTATGCCCAAGCCATCCCCTACTACCAGAAATTTCTTAAGTCCTACAAAAGTCAGAGCTTCAAGAAAGACTCTTACTTCAAGATATCTCTCTGTTATTATCTGCTGGGTGATAAAGAGAACGCAAAAAAGAATTTCGATATAGCGAAGACTACTGGACGGGCTACCGCCGACCCGGACAAATACGCGGCTGCCATGCTGGCCGAAGGCACATTTCCCAATGCCAAGATTCTCAAACTAAGGTTTCATACGGATGGTGGATATTACAAAGAGGCCAGAGAAGTTCTCAAGACCATCTATCCCTCCGATCTGAAAGAAACCAAGGACATGACGGAATATCTTTACCGAAAAGGCCGTCTGGCACATAAGACCCAGGACCTAACCGGCGCCAAACAGTTCTACGAACAAACAATTGATCTGGCTGGTTCTGAACCCTGGTATTTCGCACCCAACGCCTCGTTGCAGCTGGGCTACATTTATCAGTCACAAGGGGATGCGGTGAACGCGAAGAAGTATTTCGAGAAGGCGCTCAGCTACCGCAAATACGAATACAAATCCGGGATCGACAGCAAAGCCAAGGCTGCCCTTGAAGATCTGAAAGACTAACCTATTTCTTTCCGATGTTAACAGCTGGACCTTTTGATGATATGTTCATCAGGGAAAGGTGTTCCGTGTTGTCATAGGCTTCCACGACAAATTGTGCCTGCGTTCTGTGCAGCAGGTAAAGACAAAGGTTTCGATGCTGAAACATATCCATGCAGCGGAGTGGATAGTTCAGGATCTGACAAAGCAAAATTCGCATTGCTCTCCCATGCATGCATATCAGTACCGGTCGTCCTGAGGGCATGGATCTCAACATGTCGACAAACGGTTTCTGACGGGCGGCTACATCATCAGGGCTTTCTCCACCTTCAATTGCAATTGAGGTCTTTCCAATTTGCCATTGGTTAAGCAGCCAGTGATAATATTCGTCCTCTTCCGGAGTGATGCGCTGACCTTCGCGGTTGCCCCAACTGATCTCGTTCAATGCAGCATGCACCTCATGGGGTATGCCCTTCTTTATGAACCCGGCCACTGACTCCTTGCTGCGATTCAACTCAGAAGTATGAACCACGGAGAAGTCTATATCACCGTATGCCCTGAAAAAGGCTTCCGCTTGCGCATTCCCGGTGGCATTAAGCGAAGCATCGATGCCGCTGCCCTGTACAATTCCCTGAAGGTTATAATCGGTCTGTCCGTGCCGGACCAAATATATTTTTTGGGTGGCCAATTTCTCCTAATTTGGCCGCAAATATAAAGAAATAAGGGTCCCAATGGGTAAAGTACGTATTGATCCCCGTTACACGCCTGAAGTTTTGAACAAGCTTTCTGCGAGAACGCTTGTTGAAACATTAGGAATTGAAGTTCTGACAGTTGGCGATGATTTCATCAGCGCACGCATGCCGGTGGACCATCGCACGCATCAACCTTACGGCATACTTCACGGAGGCGCTTCGGTGGCACTGGCCGAAACCCTGGGAAGTCTTGCGGCACATTGCACCGTAAATGACCATAACAAGCATTGCGTTGGGTTGGAAATCAATGCCAACCATATCAAGTCAGTCCGTAGTGGCTATGTGACGGGAACAGCGCGACCGGTTCATGTCGGGCAACGTACACACGTCTGGGAAATCAGAATTGAAAATGAACAAAATGAATTGGTTTGTGTGAGCCGCATAACCATGGCGGTAATCGACAAACGATAAAGGTGCGGATGAACGTTTCAACAGCAAAATCCTCTTCCGTTCACACGGTTCTTACAAGGGCCCTCAACAAGTTCTTCTCGATTGGACATTCCATAGCCGTCTGGCGAAAACCAAATTCAGACGAAATTCATTTGGCCGCCAGTTCTGAGACCAAGCTGATTGCTGAAGTCAACCTGGAAGAAAGCAAACCCGGATTTCTGTTTGCGCCATTTCATCCGGACCAGCCCAAGCTGTTTCTTCCTGCTGATGAATGGATCGTATTCAGACAAAATGAATGGCCGCAGGCAATGGGTCAGGTCGCTACAGAAATTGTTGCTGTTTCCACCCGCGAAGAATTGCCTGCAGCAAACAGGCATGCCCGGCCCGCTCCTGCACAGGCATCTACCTCCCAGCATCACTTCAAGGACCTCGTCACACAATGCAGGGAGCTCGTAACGGAAGGCAGGTTCGAAAAGTTGGTACCCTCCCGCTTCATGCGTGTCAGCATTGATCCTCGACTGGATCTCGCAACTGTATTTGATGCCCTTTGCGCACGGTACCCACATGCAATGGTTTCGCTTTTCTCCAGCCCTGTAACTGGCACATGGATGGGTGCCACGCCCGAGCTGTTGGTGAGTGTGGAGGGCCATCAATTCCAGACGGTGGCGGTGGCCGGTACGCAACCCTATCAGGATGGAATGGATATCAAGTCTGTTACGTGGACACAGAAAGAAATTGAAGAGCAGGCTCTTGTAGAGAGGTATATCATCAGCTGTTTCAAAAAGATCCGTGTACGGGAATATGATGAATATGGTCCCCGAACGGTTGTTGCCGGCAACTTGCTTCATCTGAAAACCGAATTCAAAGTTGACATGCAGGAAACCAATTTTCCGCAGCTCGGTTCAGTCATGTTGAAGCTGCTTCATCCAACCTCAGCTGTTTGCGGAAGTCCACTCAAGGAGAGCTTGACATTCCTCCAGGAACATGAAGGTTACGATCGTCAGTATTACAGCGGTTACCTGGGACCCGTGAATATCAACAAAGCAAGCGCCCTGTATGTTAATCTGCGGTGCATGCAGTTGTTTCAGGATGAAGCCGTTCTCTTTGCAGGTGCAGGCGTTGTTGCCGATTCAGAGCCCGAAAAAGAGTGGCTGGAAACAGAAATGAAGATGAACACCCTCCTGCAGATCATTAGGCCCTGAAGCTCTTCCACACTACCTTGCGCCGTGGTTTTTTCACGCCTTCAAATCATTGCAGAACTGTGTGCCCGAAAGGGTATAGAAGATGTCGTCATCTGCCCCGGTTCACGCAGTGCGCCCCTTACGCTGGCCTTCCTCCGCAACGGAAAATTCCGTTGCAGGATTATTGCTGACGAAAGATCGGCAGGGTTTATTGCTCTGGGTCTGACACAGTCGACCTCCAAACCCGTCATCGTAATTTGTACATCAGGAACCGCCGCATACAACCTGGCACCGGCGGTGGCAGAGGCGTTCTTTCAGCATCTGCCCTTGCTGGTCTTTACGGCTGACAGGCCCGCTGAATGGCTGGACCAATTGGATGGCCAAACCATCAGGCAGGCACGACTGTACGGCGATCATGTGAAACATTTCTACGAGTGGCCAAAAGCGGATGACCACCCTGACACCGAATGGCACGCCAATCGCATGATCAATGAGGCGGTGAATTTGAGTGAGGAAATTCCTGCGGGTCCGGTGCACGTTAACTTCCCTTTCAGGGAACCGCTTTACCCCAAAGACGACTCCTTTGTGCCAACAGACAAGATCAGGGTTATTGAATCCGTTTCTGCCCGGCCCCAGCTTTCTGAGGCGCAGTGGCGCGAACTTGAAAGTACGCTCCGCAAATGCAAGAGAGTACTCATCGTGGCCGGCCAGCAGGATGCCGACGATGATCTGATTCAAATTCTCAACGGGGTCCATCAGAACAATCCCAGATGGGTTTTTGCAGGAGACATCCTCAGCAACCACCATGGTCTGCCGTCCTTTTGCAGTCACAGCGACACTTTTATCGGTCAGCTGGGGGACGAGGAGAAAAGAAGACTCCAGCCCGATTTGCTGATCACGTATGGGAAGTCGCTTGTAGCGAAGAATCTGAAAATCTTCCTGAGAAAATATGCACCCGGCATGCACTGGCACATCCAGTCGGGAGGACAGGTAGCCGATACCTTTCAGCATCTTTCTCATCATATCCAGATGCACCCCAGGGACTTCTTCCAGCATCTTCAAGGATTAAACCTGGCCGATATTCCAGAAGATTACGCACAGCTTTGGAACGGGTATGAACGCAAGACCGTTGGGCTGATTCATCAATTCTTTCAATCTCGAGCGGGTGGTGAATTTGCAGCCGTAAAAAAGCTTTTGAGTGCATTGCCTCAACCATGCCATTTGCACCTGGCTAACTCGATGGCTGTTCGCTACGCCAACCATATCGGGCTTTCAACTGAAAGTAGAGGTGTGAAGGTCTATTCGAATCGCGGCACCAGTGGAATCGACGGCTGCACCAGCACCGCTGTAGGTCATGCACTTGGGAGCCGCCTTCCTCAGGTGTTGATCACCGGAGACATGGCTTTCTTCTACGATCGCAATGCATTCTGGAACGAGTATCCCACGCCCAACCTCTTCATCATGCTGCTCAACAACCATGGCGGCATTATTTTTAATTTAATTGACGGGCCTTCATCGATTCCTGAATCAGAAAAGTATTTTGTAACCAGGCAGTCTTTGAACGCTAAAGCCCTCGCCGCTGAGTTTGGACTTCACTATCATGATCTCAATTCAGTTCAGTGGAGTGACTTCTTTGTGCAAGCCGGAAAGGCTCGTGTTCTGGAAGTTGAAGGCGCACAACAAGAAAACAAGGAAATATTTGAAGCATTCAGAAAACACTTAAAGAAAGGGTATGCAACTTAAAAACGATTGGAAGCCGATCAAGGAGTACAAGGAAATCCTGTTCCACAAGTTTGAGGGGATAGCGAGAATCAGTATCAACCGTCCGCAGGTGCACAATGCCTTCACGCCCCTCACCGTTCAGGAGATGATAGACGCCATGATGATCTGTCGCGAGGACGCTGATATAGGTGTGATTATCCTGACCGGCGAAGGAGGCAAGGCTTTTTGCAGCGGTGGTGATCAAAGTGTTCGTGGACATGGGGGGTATGTAGGCGGAGACAAGGTTCCAAGGCTGAACGTACTTGATCTTCAGAAACTTATCCGCTCCATTCCCAAGCCAGTCATTGCAGCGGTTGCAGGTTGGGCTATTGGCGGCGGTCATGTGTTGCATGTGGTTTGTGATCTCACCATTGCTGCCGAGAACGCACGGTTTGGCCAGACAGGGCCGAAAGTGGGAAGCTTTGATGGTGGATTCGGTGCCTCCTACCTGGCCCGGATCGTTGGACAGAAAAAGGCCCGCGAAATATGGTATCTCTGCGATCAGTACGATGCAAAAGAGGCTATCGAAATGGGTCTCGTAAACAAAGTGGTCAGCCTCGATAAACTCGAAGAAACCTATGTTGATTGGGCCAGGAAGATTCTGAAGAAAAGCCCACTGGCCATACGGATGCTCAAGTGTGCCTTTAATGCCGAATTGGACGGACAGGCCGGCATACAGGAATTGGCAGGCAATGCCACGCTACTTTACTATTTGAGCGACGAGGCCAAGGAAGGGAAGAATGCTTTTATGGAAAGACGCGAACCTGATTTCTCCAAGTTTCCCAAGTTCCCGTAGTGCTAAACTTCTTCAGTGAATGAAGAAGATATGAAATGACTATCCAATTCGGCGATATCCGGATTCAAAAGGAGCAATTGGTTTCATTTGATGGCGCCGACCTGCTGCCTGCGGCAACCCGATCTGCATTTGATTTTCTGCTTGACTGGGAGCGCGGCGCTGAATCATTCACTTTCCATACTTCCGGTTCAACCGGAGCGCCGAAAGAGATTTCATTTCGCAGAAGTCAACTGCTGGCAAGTGCACAACTCACCATAGACGCACTACAATTGAAAGCCGGCGAAACGGCGCTGGTATGCCTGGACAGCCGGTTTGTCGCCGGTGCACTTATGCTAGTAAGAGGATTGACGGCAAACATGAATCTTGTGGTCCTGGAACCTGCAGGCAATCCTTTCAGGGACTATTCCGGGCCTTGCGATTTTGTTGCCCTTGTTCCCTATCAATTGCTTCAAATCCTGAATGAAGTTCCGGAGAAAATTAACAAAGTCCGGAACATAATCATTGGGGGTGCTCCGATAGAGCCGGCGTTGCAGGACAGGCTTAAGGCTTTGTCCGGCAATGTGTATGCCACCTACGGCATGACAGAAACCATTACCCATGTAGCGTTGCAAAAGCTGAACGGGTCTGCTGCGCCAGACTATTTTGAAGGCTTACCCGGCATTCATTTTGAGGTCGACGAGCGCAACTGTCTGAAGATACATGCACCTCACCTGACCGAAACAGTTGTAACCAACGACATAGTCTATCTCCTCGATTCCAGAAGATTTCGCTGGTTAGGCAGATACGACAATGTTATCAATACTGGGGGTGTGAAGGTGCAGAAGGAAGAGCTTGAAACCATACTTTCCGGCATACTGTCAGAACTTGGGGTAAGGAACCGGTATTTTGTGGACAGTGTTGAAGACGCATCCCTTGGCCGGAAGGTAATCCTTGTTATTGAAGGCAATTCATTGGCGCCTGAGTTGGAGGAGGGTATACGGCTGAAGGTCGCCAGCAAAAAGGGTCGATATCATGTCCCCAAAAGCATTCTTTATTCACAGTCTTTTTTCGAAACCCCCACACAAAAGATTGACCGGCGGAGAACCCTGGCTGTAATGGGTATCAACAATCGCAACTAATAAGGGTCCTCATTTGGCAAAAATGCAGTTTTGCACCTTCCCTAAGCATAGAAACGGGTCTGTCGTCCCTCAATACTGCACTATGGCAATATAAAAAGGAGCGGTTTATAGTGACCTTATAGTGACCTTATAGAGACCTTATAGTGATTTGTGTTAAATGGCAACGGCACAGCAACAGTACAACAACGGCTGAACACCCGATCTCCAGAAATGGCAACTTCATGCCCCTCCTTACGGGGAGGGACAATGAAGTTTTCTTCAGCTAAGAAGATTTCTTTGATGCTTTTAATTTTGGCTTTTCCGACGTCTTGAGCTCCTGCAATTCCTTCTGCAGTTCCAGTACAACGCTTGCCAATTGTTCTACCGACATATCGCCGCGACCGCTACCGTTGAATTCAGGGAACTGCATGCTGATATAAGCCTTTGCCACCCAGGCTTCAATAACTTCTTCGGCGTCGATCTGGTAAGGGGCATACTGGCGGTTATCAGAAACGAGAAACAGTTTACCGTTTTCTGTGAGGTAGTTGAAAACCCGCTTGTACACGATCCCGTCACGCTGGGTGACCAGTACGTATGATTTTCCATTCTTGATTTCACGAACGTCTTCCACCCATTCACCAATGATGATCGTGCCGGGTTGAATAGGAAGCATGGAATCACCAGTGATCTCAAACGCGCGATAGGTCCCCTGGTTGAGTATGGGTAATTTGAAACGCGGGAGTTCCTTAATGAATTCAGGATCAGCATAGCCGTTCAGGTATCCCGCCGCCGCTTTCTGAGGTACCAACTCAATGTTATCTCTTCGCTGGTCATCCACTGTAACGACAAGCACCTCTTTACTGTTAAGAAGCTTTCTCTCGTAGTCCTTCAGTTGACTGATATCGCGACTGATGAAGATATCAACTGAGAGTCCCGCCAGTGCGGCCATCTTTTGAAGAAGTTCAAGGCGTGGTTCCGCCCTTCCCTCCTCGTAGGCACCTACGAGCGATCGTTTAATGTCGAGGCGCTGAGCAAATTGATCCTGAGTCAGACCCAGCTGTCTTCGCGCATAGCGAATGTTTTCATTAAGCTTGACCATGGTATTAGCTGTTAAAAACAAGGATTCGACCTGAGTGAATGTTCCTGGAACGAAGTGAATACAGGTTTCGCTGAAAATAATTCTCCCGGTGCTGCATTGCTTCCACGTGGCGGTGGATCTTATCAACAACCTCAGAAACTGTAGAAGTAGGTTCTGTCAGCAGGTAACCATAGCAAGGTTGATCAAATCCCTCAGCCTGAAAACTGACCTGAAATTTGCCGGAAGCAAGCCGTTTAGTAGACCATTTTAGCTTCATTGACTAAATTGTTTAGTCAAATAAAACTAACATTCTTCACAATCCAAAACAATCAGACTAATATATTTAGTCTAATTCGGTGAAATCCCAATTTTCTTGGGAATTAAATAGCAAATGGCCCTTAGATACCTCCAGCGGAGAGGGTATGTTGTCATTATAAATAAGGCCTGTGCCAAGGCCCTGTAGCATTTTCACAGGGTATTCCAATGTGAATTGAGCCAATGCGTTGAGCCCCACATTGCTTTCAAGGGCCGATGTTATCCACCACCCCACACCCTCCTTTTCTGCAGCCGCAATCCACTCCCGGACACCCGCCAGGCCGCCATGAAGCATTGGCTTCAGAATAACAAACTGCGGCTTCAGTCGCTGTAAGAGGTCAGCTTTTTGGGTTTGTCCCTGAATCCCAATCAATTCTTCATCCAAAGCAATCGGAATGGGCGAGTTGCGGCACAGTTCAGCTGTAAAGGGCGAACCAACTGGCAATGGTTGTTCAATGGAATGAATGTCATAACGTGAGAGGTCCATCAACTTATAATCCACTTCATCCTCCTTAAAGGAACCGTTGGCGTCTAGCCGTATGGTAATGACATCCCTGTAATACTTACGCCTTATAAACTGCAGGATATCAAGCTCCCGTTCAAAATTTATCCCGCCGATCTTGATTTTGACGCAAGTAAAGCCCTCGTCAATCTTGATGCTGACCTGCTGGAGCATGTAATCCAGGCCCCCCATCCACACCAAACCGTTAATGGGTATCGCGTGGCCCCTTACGAATTCATTATCAAAAATGATCCTTCTACCACCATTGACCAGATCCAGCATTGCAGTTTCGAGTGCGAAGGTGACGGAAGAACTCAGCTTCAATTCGGTGGCCACATTTTGAACCTTTTCCAGCGACCCAAGTGCCTCCATCTGCCTGCCGGCAATCAGGCCCACCAGCTTTTCCATCTGAGTCTCAACATCCAACGGTCTTTCCGGACTCAGTCCTGCCAAGGGACCGGCCTCACCGATGCCAAAGACCTCCGGATGACGGTCATCCCAGACTTTGAGGAACCAGGAATCCTTTTGCCGCATCGAGCCACGCGAAGTCCTTGCCTGAAATCCAAAATGAAAGGTTCTTTTAGAATAGCTAGCCTGCAATGCCATGGGCACGAATATGGCTTTGTCCTGCGGCAAATACAATCCAGACTCTAATTTTGCCATCTGTGAATTTGTCTGCTATCGATATCAGGGATTACGCCTACGAACTGCCGGAGGACCGGATTGCGAATCAGCCATTGACCCAAAGAGATCAGTCTAAACTTCTGGTCTGTAAAGGAGGCCGGATTTCACATGAAACGTTCAAAGAACTGCCAAACCTGCTCCCGAACAACACAACCCTTTTTTTTAATGACACGAAGGTGATCAGGGCCAGATTCCGTTTCGTTACAACTACCGGGGCTCACATTGAAGTCTTTCTCCTGAACCCCATAAGCCCGAGTACACTTTTGTCGGTCAACCTGGCAACAAAGGGCGTTGTGACGTGGAAATGCCTTGTGGGGAACATAAAACGATGGAAACCAGGTTCAAGCCTTACACTAAACCTCCGTGGTGTCGAGCTTAAGGCGACTCTGCTCAACCGTGACGAAGGAATTGTTCAACTCGAATGGTTTCCGACTGAGTATTCATTTGGGGAAATTATTGAAATGGCCGGTGTCGTTCCTTTACCACCATATATAAGGAGAGAAGCTGATGAAAAAGACCTGGAGCGTTATCAAACCGTCTATGCAGCACACTCCGGCGCGGTCGCTGCCCCCACCGCGGGCCTCCATTTTACGGATACGGTAATAGGCGAACTGAGAAAGAAGGGGATCCAGCTCGAATTTCTTACCCTGCATGTCAGTGCCGGAACCTTCATGCCCGTGAAGGCTGCCAACGCCATAGAACATGATATGCATGCAGAACAAATTGTGGTAAGCCGGCAAAGTCTGGAAGCCCTTCTGCAGCCCAACCGTATGATTGTCGCCGTTGGAACCACTGCTATGAGGACGCTAGAGAGCCTCTATTGGTTTGGGGTCAAGCTGCAGCATGATCCAGATGCCACATTCCTGATTGAAAAGCTATATCCTTATACCCCAAACTTGGTTACAACGAGTGCTAACGAGGCAATCCAAAACATTATTGCCATGATGGAAAGGCAGGGTATATCTGAAATAGCAGGTAGTACCTCCATATACATGTTCCCTGGTTATCAGTTCAAGATCTGCAGGGGCCTTATTACCAACTTCCATCAACCACAGTCCACGCTCCTATTACTAGTGGCAGCTTTCATTGGCCCGATCTGGAAAGATCTTTACAGAGAGGCCATGCTGAACCAATACCGCTTTCTAAGCTACGGCGATAGCTCTTTGCTCATTCCGTGATCTAACCTAATTCCAAATTCCATTCGCCGGGTGGTCAAGCTTGACTTGACCATCATTTGATAACAACCTAGAAAACAAGGGGTAACAAGATGCCCCTGAAATGAGCGGGTCAATAGGAATTTTCGGTGAATTGTTCCATATTGACAAATCAAACCAGTCCCTTAACCGACCTTGCTTATGAAAGATTGGCTGACCAGAGTCTTGGGTGTTGATCCTGAAGAAACTGGACCCGTGTCCCTCCTCCTTGCGATCAGCTTCTTCATGGGGCTCTTCCTTGCAACCGTCTCTGTTGCGGCCCAGACGTTCTTTTTGAGCCAGGAAAGCAACCTGAGTGAGAAATATGACCTACCCAAGGCCATTGTGCTTGGTGGCGGACTTGGATTCCTTGCAACCGGGTTGTTCAACATTCTCCAGGGCAAGATTCCATTCAGGTTTCTGGCCATGTTCTTCTTGGTGATGATCATTGGGGCTACTGCCTTTCTGGAATTCGGAGAGAACTACTTCTCTAACCCGATCACCTATTACTATGTGGGATTTGCCCTTGTGCTCCCCTTTACCTTTGTCACTCAGCTGGTTTTCTGGGGTTCTTTTAACCGATTATTCACCCTTCGTCAGCAAAAGAAAGTGGTGGGCTCTGTGTCTGTGGGAAGTGACATTGCACAAATAATAGCCTTCTTCGCCATTCCCGTCTTGCTTCAATTCATTCCAACTGAAGGACTTTTCACCATAGGTCTGTTCAGTATTGCAGGCGTTCTGGTGTTGTTTTTCCTGCTTTCAGGAAAATACCTGGCCAAACCATCACAGGCCGCAGGGATGATGATTGAAAATGAAAACAAGAAACTGAATATCTTCCAATTCATCGGCATACGGTACATCGTGTTGCTTTGTGTTTTCGTTACCGTATCACTCGCGGCACTCCGATTCGTTGACTATTCTTTTTACAATCTTACCAGCTCCATATTTGAATCCAACGAACTGCCCATATTCCTGAGCTTGTTCGAGGCGACGGTCGTCATATTCGGATTCATATTCGGAACATTTGCCACGGATAAAATACAGGAAGACTATGGCCTTCGTGTTTCCCTTATCATCAACCCATTGCTATTGATCATATTCACCGGGGCTGCCCTCGGACTTGGATTCTTCTTCGGTTTTGAAAAGAGCGCCGGTGACTCAGCCATCTTCTTCTTTATCATGGTGGCCATGAGTAAGCTGGTGATCAACTCACTCCGTGATTCACTGGACTCCCCCATTTTCAAATTCTATTACGTTCCGATTGACAAGTCCATCAAACTGGATGCCCAGACCAAGATTGAAGGTGTGGTGACGGCTTTTGCCACCATGTTTGCGGGGGGACTCATCGTGCTGATCAACCAGTTTGATTTCTTTAATCTCCTTTCAATAACGCTATTGACTCTCCCACTGCTTTTGGTATGGTACTTATTGATAGGCCGGATGTATCATGGTTACCGCGATACCCTCCAGGAGTCCCTTCAGAAGAACCGGGCCTCCGTAGCCCAGGATGTGGTCCGGGAATTCACATTGAACAGTGTGCTTGCTAAAGAGATAAACAGCACTGCAGAGGAGAAAGTAATCTATGGTCTGAAGCTGATGGAAAAGCTTGAGCCCGCACTCTTTGAAACCTCTATACAAAAACTTGCAAAGAGTGACCTGAGGAAAGTAAAGGAGTTTGCTGAAGCAAAGATTCACGAGCTTGGCCTCGATGCAGATCAGAATACAGAAACGATGGGCCTTGCCAGGCAGGCAGCCGGTGCTGCCGAAGACAGCGATCTCATGGCCATCTCACCTGAGAAACTGATGAAGTTGGGAAAATCGGTGAAGCAATCCGATCGTATACTCGCTGCCAAACTTCTGCGTAAGCTGGTAAGTCAGCGCACCATCTTTATCCTGTTGGAACTTCTCAGGGACGTTGATCCCAAGGTTCGTTCTGAGGCCATCCTCACTGCAAGAAAAGTAAAGAGACCCGAGACCTGGCCTGTCATGATCGACATGCTGATCTCGCCTGTTTACAGCAATCAGGTAACTGCGGCATTGAAAGAGGCGGGAACTCCTGCATTACAAGTATTGGATACAGCATTCTATAAATCGGGACAGAATGATCAGGTGATGCTGAAGATCGTTCAGATTATGGGCCACATCGGCGGAGAAGAAGCGTGGAAACTTCTCTGGAAGAAATCCGATTACCCTGATAAGCGTATTGTAAAAGAGATCTTCTTTTCACTCCGTTTCACCAACTACCAGGCCAAAGGAAGAGAAAGAAGCCAGGTGATGGAATTACTGGATACGGAAATTGGCAAGACGCTTTGGAATCTCTGTGCACAGGAAGAGTTACCCGAAGACGAGCACTTTAAATTCCTTAAAGAAGCCTTGCGCGAAGAATTGCGCGACAATTATGATCAGTTGTCCCTGCTGCTTTCCATTTTATATGATCCCAACTCCGTGCAGCTCGTACGGGAGAACGTGGAGACCGGCACGGTCGACGGTATTGCCTACGCGCTTGAACTTCTGGATCTGTTCGTGGATCAGGAATTAAAACCCAAGCTCTTCCCCATTTACGATGACATCCCCGTAAAAGAAAAGATGGATCGTTTGCAGATCTACTTCCCAAGGGAGAATTACAATCCTATTCAGGTCGTTAACTACATTCTGAATCGGGACTTTAACCTCAATAACCGGTGGACCAAAATGTGTGCGGTATATTCATCCGCATTCATTCCGGAATTCAGGGTAAGCCGCGGACTTATCGGCCAGATGTTCAACCCCGATCGCTTGCTTCAGGAGACGGCAGCGTGGGTTATCTATAATAAAGACAAGGCGGCCTATAAAGTGATTGCAGACCGGTTGCCATTGCGCGACAAGAAGTTTCTTGATTCCGCAATTGAGAATAATCAACTCCTGGAAGGTCTGGAGGATGGTTTCTATCTCGGTATCGAGATGGTTATGTATATCAAAGCTTTGCCAGTGTTTCAGGGGATTCCAGGCGTGATCCTTAGCGATCTGGCGGACAAGATCATCCCGGTTGATCTCAGACCCAAAGACAAGATACTTTTCAATAACCCGGATGAAAATCTTCCCATCATGATTGCAGCGCATGGCAAAGTGAAATTGATGGACGGGAACAAGGAGATCATGATGATGACCCGGGGATCTGTGTTTGGTGACTTGTTCCAGGAAGGGCCAACGCCAAGAATCACTGAGGCTGAGGCAATTGAAAGATCAGTCATCTTCAGAATCAACCTGACCGACTTCTACTTTGTAATGGCCAAACATCATGAGTTGGTACAAGGACTGGTCAGGAACGTGACCCGTAAAGAACAAGTAAGTAATACCGTGGAAGCATAATTTCTTGATATAAATAACTATTGCTATGGCATACGATATTGACGTCCTGATAACATACGCCGAAAAGGACAACGAGGCAGGTAAGAAAAACAGCAATGATCAGGGCTGGGTAACCCAGTTCAAGAAATTCCTCGAACTGATGCTGCATCAGGTGAAGGGTGAAACTTCCAACATCGTACTGAAGTCCGAGTTCGATGATTTCACTGCTTCTTCACTCAGCAACGCAGCAGTTCTGGTTGTAATCCTGTCGAAAGATTTTGTCCAGTCAGGGAGATGCCTCGACACTGTGGAATCCTACTTCAAGGCCACTGCTGATTCGGGTATGACCCGTGTGTTCAAGGTATTGAAATCTCCCCTCTCAACCCCGGAGCAACCTCCACGCCTTCGCGAACTGCTTGGGTATGACATGTTCCAGTTGGACAATGAAACAGGTCAGATGAAGGAGTATGCCGACTTCTTCAGCCAGGAGGCTGAGAAGCAATACTGGATGAAAATGGTTGACCTGGTTTACGATGTTCACGATACCATTACCATGTTGACTGGCCAATCCAAAAGTGAGATTCGCAACATTTACAAGAAGAAGACTATTTACCTCGCTGAGACCGGACACGACCTGTCTATTCAGCGCAATATTATAAAGCGGGAACTTCAGCGTCACGGATATGTGGTGCTGCCCTCCCATCCCCTTCCGATGAGGAATGAGGAACTCGAGCGGGTGGTCAGAAAAGATCTTGAAGAATGCAGCCTCTCGGTTCACCTCATCGGAAGTGCTTACGGCGAAATCCCTGAAGGATCAGAACGGTCAGTGGTTGATTTGCAGAACAAGTTGGCTGCTGAACATGCCGTGGTGAAGAGATCCCGAAAGGAAGAATTCTCCAGGCTGATCTGGATCGCCCCCAATCTTAGGAATGCAAGTGACCGCCAGAAGGGATTCATTGATTCCCTGCGCCGGGATATAGAAGCCCAGGAAGGAGCTGAAATACTTCAGAATCCACTGGAAGATTTCAAGAATATCATGCGCGAAGAACTCCAATCCGTCCAGGAACGCAAAGATGAGCAGCAACTCGCGGGCAAGACCATCTATCTCGTTCACGACAAAGTGGATCATGAAATGGCCCTCCCGCTGATTGACATCATTCAGAAGTCTGGCTTTAATGTTGTCTATCCAGCCTTTGAAGGCGATCTGATGGAAGTAAGAAGAAAGCATATAGAGAACCTTCGCCGTTTTGACGGTGCCATCATCCTCAAAGGCAAAGTCAATGATCAGTGGGTAAGAATGAAAGTGCTGGATCTGCTAAAGGCTCCAGGGTTCGGTCGCAACAAACCGATTCAGGGCAAAGCCATTGTAAGTCAGAACAATCTCGACACCTATAAGAACCAGGATGTGACTCTTATCACCGGCGATAAGGACAAGTCCATCGAGTCCCTGAAAATGTTCCTCCAAGAATTCAAATCATAAACACTCCAGTCTATGGCACAGAAAGTAGACGAACAACACAACGCCCCGGCAAAAGTCTCGACCGCCAACCCATTCCCGGGGTTGAGACCCTTCAAGATTGAGGAGAGTCACCTCTTCTTTGGTCGCGAAGGGCAAAGCGACGAGGTGCTCCTCAAAATGTCGAAGAGCCGCTTCGTAGCAGTCATCGGACCATCCGGTAGCGGTAAATCATCATTCATCTATTGCGGTGTCCTCCCCATCCTGTACGGCGGTTTCCTCACAGAAACCAGTCCCAACTGGGAGGTGGTGGTCACGCGCCCAGGGGCCAACCCGATTGATAACCTTTCAGAGTCTCTGCTGGGAGCCAACAAGGAGTATCAGCAGGCCGACCCGGAGGATAAGAAGATCAAGCGGACCATCGTATCGACATTGTTGCGAAGCAGTTCATTGGGGCTGGTGGAAGCGATTCAACAATCGCGTCGCTCCAACGAAATGAACTATCTCGTTCTGGTCGACCAGTTCGAGGAATTGTTCCGCTTCAAGGACAGCACCGATCCCAACTCGATCAATGAGACCCTGGGGTTTGTGAATCTCCTGATGGAGGCCGTTAACTATGAAGACGCCCCCATCTATGTAGCCATTACGATGCGTTCCGATTTTATTGGAGACTGTGCCCAATTCCCGGAACTCACCAGAAAGATCAACGACAGCCACTACCTGATTCCGCAAATGACCCGGGATCAGAAGAGGCGTGCCATCGAAGGACCCGTTGCCGTAGGCAGCGCCAAAATCGCTCCACGTCTTACACAGCAATTGCTAAATGACCTGGGCGACAACCCGGATCAGCTCCCCATTCTGCAGCACGCCCTAATGCGTACCTGGGGTTACTGGCAACGGTTCAGGGACTACGAAGATGAACCCCTCGATTTGAAGCATTACGAGGCCATTGGCACAATGAAAGAGGCCCTTTCAATGCACGCCAATGAAGCTTTCGATGAGTTGGATGAAGAACAGCAGCGCATTTGCGAAGTCTTGTTTAAAGCCATCACAGAAAAGCGGGGTGAAAACTTTGGTATTCGTCGTCCAACAAGACTCCAGGAAATTGCTGCCATCGCCGACGTTTCAGAAAACGATGTCGCAGCAGTCATAGAGAAATTCAGGGAACCAGGCCGTTCACTTGTTACGCCTGCCTACGGTGTTCCGCTCGGGCCTAAGTCCATGGTCGACATCTCGCATGAAAGCTTGATGCGTATCTGGGTCAGACTGAAGAACTGGGTAGATGACGAAGCCGATGCTGTGCAGATGTACATGCGTCTGGCCGAAGCCGCCACACAATACCAGGTAGGCAAGGCTGGCCTCTGGAGACCACCGGATTTGCAGTTGGCCCTCAACTGGCAGGCGAAACACCGCCCTACCCTTGTATGGGGACAGCGGTACAATCCGGCCTTTGAGAGGACCATGATCTTCCTCGAGTACTCCAAAAAGGAATGGGAGACCGAGCAGCGGATCAAGGAACTAGAACAGAAACGTCGCCTACAAAGGGCGAGAACTACTGCCACCGTCTTCGGCATACTCGCGCTGGTGGCGTTGATTGCGCTTGTGTACGCATTCTTCCAGCAGGCCGCCGCCAACCGTGCGCGGGAACTGGCTGAGTTGAACGCTGAGCGAGCCATTAAGGCCGAGGCGGTTGCAAAGGAAAACGAAAAGAAAGCAACCGAGGAAGCCGAGCGCGCAAGAATAGCGGAGGCACAAGCTAAAGCCGCAGAAGCCGAAGCTACCAAACAGCGAGACCTTGCCATTGAGGCCCGGAAACAGGCAGAAGTCAACCTTGTCCGTGCTCAAAAAGCTGAAGCGGACGCATTGGCTCAGAAAAACGTGGCAGAACAGAATGCCATAGCCGCCCGTAAAGCAGAAGCTGCTGCGCGTAAGGCCGAGGCTGATGCCAAAGCCCGACGCTACATCGCACAGGGCAAAGCCATGGCCATCAAGTCAAAGGAACTTAATGCCGATGCCATTCAGGAAGCCCTGGTGGCTCAGCAGGCATATAAGTTTAATGCCACATATGGCGGTAATCCGTTTGATGATGACATCTACAACGGCCTTTACAATGCCCTGGACAATAAGGACATCCATGACCCTCTTACTGCCAATCTCACAGGACATGACAAGGGTGCCGCCAGGGCATTGGTTACCAGGGCCGAGTCCAAGGAGATATATTCAGGCGGAAGCGATGGCAGGATATTGAGGTGGAGACCCAATGGAAACACCTGGGCATCAGATTCCATCATGGGCGCCAGGACCGACTATCAGGTTTATGCCCTGGATTTGAGCCCGGACAATAACTGGCTGGTAGCCGGTGGTGCAGTCACTGGCGACATTACGAAGAACTACATTGAATTGTATGATCTGAAGAATCCAGGACAAGGACCGAAAAAGATTATGGGCTTCTCCGGAGTTGAAACGGTACTCTTCTCTGAAACTGAGTTTGGCGCGTTTGTCCGCGACCAGGCCGGGTTCAGCATCAAGTACACGGATTTCAACACCGTGCGTGAAGTGATCAAGCCTAAGGAAAAGATCCACACGCTTGCCCTTAGTCATGATGGAAAGAAACTTGCCGGAGCTGCTGCTTCTGGTGCGTTATATGTCTGGGATGTTGCAAACAACTTTGCGGAGCGTATCGTCTACAAAAACACAGTAGACCTCGTGGCTGTTGCATTTGCGCCTGATAACCTGCAGATCGTTGTGGGTGATCAGAATGGCCAGGTCAAGATCATTCTTGAGGATTCCAACATACCTCCTGTCATACTCACCGGACATACAGCCCATATCGAACAAATTGTCTTTAACAATGCAGGTACGTTCATGGCCACAACCAGTCGCGATAAGACCGTGCGCATATGGAACTGGAAGAAAAAGAACGACCAACCGATCGTACTTTCTGACCATGGAGACTGGGTATGGAGCGCCACTTTCACGCCTGATGATGAGCAACTCATGATCGGTGTTCATAGCAACAGTAATAATTCCAAAGAGACCATTCACGTATGGCCCACCAAGATTGAGACCATGGCTACCCTGTTGTGTGGATATGTAAACCGGAACATGACCAAGACTGAATGGGAGAATTATGTGGGGTCAGACCTGGATTATGAAAAGACTTGCGAGAACTATCCTGCCAATAACAAGTAAGACTGCATGAAGAAACTCTATTTCGGACTTATAGCCATTTTCCTGGGTACATCTGCCTACGCGCAGACGAGCAGTTGTACCCAGGTACTCCGGTTGGTGCGAACCACTTATGAACAGGGTCGCTTACATGAGTTGCCCAAACTGGTGGAGGGTTGTTTGAAGTCGGAAGACCCCAACAAGTCATTCACCAAAGCGGAGAAAAGGGAAGCTTACCGTTACCTGACCCTGTCTTACATCTATCTCGAAGAGCCGGAGGCAGCTGATTCCATGATGTTGAAGTTGCTGGAGACGGATCATTTCTACCAGGTTAATGATCTGGTTGATCCTGCGGAATTTGTGGCATTGTACAATAAGTTCAGAGTAGATCCTGTATTCAGAATCGGGTTGAAACTGGGGATGAATGTTACTCAACCTACTGTGCTCAATTACTACAATGTTGGAAGTACAGCAGGTGGACAGGGTACTTACGGACTCAAGCCCGCCTTCAATGTCTATTTGTCTTTTGAAAAGGATTTGGGCAAGCAGACCCTGAGAGCCACAAAAAAGAAGTACGTAATAACGGGTGAACTGGGTTTGGTCAGCCGTGCATTCAATTATACCAATAATAATCTGGGTACACTTGAAAACCCCAAGGGAGTTCAAAGTGTCCAACAAGCAGCGTTCACTCAATCCTGGGTGGATCTCAATGCAATTGCACAATACAAACTGAAGAATACAATCAATCTTCAGACCTATGTGGGTATAGGGCCTGGCATAAGCTATCTTCTCTCGTCTAACAACCAGGTGAATACTACTCTGGCCAACGCGTTTACAGTTACAGGACCTGCCGTGGAAGACACAAAGGTTTACAACAAGTTGGTTTACTCTGCGACGGTTGTGGCTGGCCTGAAATACAAGGTTGGCGAATTATATGTTACAGGGGAAGCCCGCTACCAGATAGGTCTCTCCAATGTAGTGAACCCTTCTTCCAGGACAAATGCTCAACTGGCGTTCGATTATCAGATGCAGTATAACGATTACCGAATGAGCAATTTCGCCATTAACGTTGGTGTCATCTATCCTTACTTCAAGCCTAAAAAACTCATTAAGTAATGAAGCACTTCTTTACCCTTTGTGTGATTGGAATTTTGGCGGGCAGCTGCATGAGTGAAAAGGATGCCAAACCTGGTAACGCCACTACTTTTGTGCATTACTTCAGTGGTGGCTACAATGACCAGGCCGTTACCGTGGAGGAAACAGCTGACGGCGGATATATTTTGCTCACTAATTCGAAAATTCAGGTATCAGAGGCTACAGCTCCCATCTACCGTATCAAATTGATTAAAACCGATGCCTTTGGAAATCCGGTTTGGCAATCAATTCTTAACGATTCAACCAAGAGCTATCGGTCCACGGATCTCGATTTGATTCCGGGAGGTGGTTACGTTATTACTGGAGAGGATATAAAACCAGACACTTCAGCTTACACCCTCGTTATGACGGTGGATGAAAACGGCAAGAGCACCGGCAAGACCATTTCCAAGCGAGGACCTGGCAAGAAGTCCAGTATTTCAGGACAGGCGGTAACGGTCAATGCTGTCGGGAATTACATCGTCTTAAGCCTGTCGGGAAATGCCAATATGCATCTCACGGAATTTATCAAAGGTGATACAACCGCAAAGTGGACCACTGCATATGCTGCAGGCAAAACAACCCTGGCGAGTGAGGTCTTCATTGATAACGCCGGCAAATATCTTTGGTCGGGAACCGTGACCAAGACGGATGCGACAGGCATTCGCATGGTTAAGACTGCGGCTAACGCTGTCAATACTGATTTTGATTTGACCATTCTCAATCCAGGTTTCAGTGAAACCGCATCCGATTTTACACGATACGGATATGGCTACGCTGTAATCGGAAGCACGAACCAAAAAAGGGATGACAAAGGCAATGTCATTGGCGTAGCTGATTTCGATATTCTCTTCAAGCGACTGGGATCTGATGGAACGGTACTCAGCTCCAAATCTTTCCCTCTCGGATCAAAGGATAACAGCAACGACCTCGGCAATGCCATCAGTTCAACCCAGGATGGAGGCCTGATCTTGCTAGGTTCTGTTAATTCAGTATCCATCAATGGAAACGGAGATGATGATTACATTCTAATAAAGGTTGATGCCTTTGGTGAGGAAGTTTGGCGTCAGAATTTTGGTAGCCGGTACAAAGACGCCGGGGTGGCCGTGAAACAAACCAGTGATGGAGGATATTTAGTATTGGGAACAACTACCCAAGGCCAGTTGGATATTGTGATGCTGGCCAAGACGGATAAGGATGGTTTGATTAAGTAAGGTACTTGAAGCTTAGCAAAAAAAGATACTTTTTAAATATGGGTAGGATATTTACGCTCTTCACATTTTTTTTGATGACTACTGTATTGGCGATGGCACAGCCATCTGCGCAAGACAAGGATATCGTCGTCAGTCCTGTTTCGGGCTCAAACACTTCACTTAGAATTGACTTTACCAATGGAACAGGCGGTGTAGGCCACATCGTTATAGTGAGAAACGCTACTGGGTCTTATACGCCTAGTAATGGGTCACCTTCCCCTTCTGCAAACACGGCTTTCCCTGGAGACAATACCGCTAATGATCTTGATGCCGGTGTGGGCGGAATTGTCGCTTGCGTACTTAACAGCACTGCAACCAATGTCACGGTTACAAATCTTGCGGCTGATACCGAGTACAATATTCAAATCTATGAATATAGTGGGTCCGCAGCATCTCCAACTTACAGCTTTGATATTGGACCCAATAACCCTGTCAAGATCAGGTATTATGGCACGGCAGGTTCCAATTCATATACCGTCCCTACAGGTATTACAAAGGTAGTTGTGCAGGCTTGGGGTGGCGGTGGCGGAGGCGGGGGACTAAATGCAAGTAGCTCTGTCACCCGGGGCGGCGGTGGCGGTGGCGGGGGAACTTATACCAGAGGATCTTCGACTGTGGGTGGCGCATCGGTAAGTTTTACGGTGGGCACCGCGGGCACTGCCGGGACTAATTCAAGTGACGGAGGAACAGGGGGAACCACTTCTTTTCCAACAGCATCACCTCAAGTTAGTGCGGTCGGCGGATCAGGTGGTCAGTATGCATTTGGAGGTGGCTCACCAAGACCTTTCGGCGCAGGGGGTGGCGCTACCGCTGGCACAACTACAGGTGGTGGCGCAGGTGGGACTGCCTCTGGTACTGGTCCGATAAGCGGTGGAGGCGGCGGAGCTGGCGGTTCTATTGCCAATGGTGGAGATGCCTCTGGTGATACAGCAGGATCCGGAGGTAATAATGGGGCAGGGAACGGCTCAGCCGGTCTGAATAATACAAGTGGCAATGGTTCCGCCGGAAACTTTCCCGGCGGCGGTGGCAGTGGAGGTCTTGACAAAGCCACCAATACTGATCGTACTGGTGGTGCAGGTGGTGTGGGTATGGTTATACTTTCCTGGTACTTGCCAAATCCATTCACTACTGGATCTGTTACAACTGTCGGCGCCCCAGTGATAGCAGGGATATGGAATAGTCTTAACACCAGCCTGAATGTAGTTGTCCCTGTAGAAAAGAATGCGGATTTGTCTGGGGGAGGTACTATTCAACTATACGTTGACGATGGCTCCACAGGCTATACCACATTGGGAAGCGCTTATAGTATTCAACCAGCTGATTTAGGTAGCTCAGTTACAATCAATATCTTGAAAACGACCCTTGTAACAGACGCCGGAACCCGCTATGCTCAGGGGAAGACCCTCTCATTTAAAGCCCGAATAACCGACAAAAACGGTAACTTCCGGGATGGAGCGGCAAGTGGAACAACGCTGACCATAGACATCAATGGTCCTGCTGCATTCACGACGGGTTCGGTAGTCACCACAGGTGGTACTGTTGTTGCCAGCAATTGGAACGGAACTAATACTGGAGTTAACATTCAGGTACCGGTTGATTTGGCCAGTACGGATGCTTCTGTAGTCGGCGGCTCCATTCAACTCCAGGCGAGAAAATCAGGTGGCTCTTTTGCCAACATAGGAACTGCTTACTCTCCTATCGTTGGCGGAGACCGTGGTTCCAATAAAACACTCTCACTTGTAGCATCTGATATCACCAGCATAAGCGGATACGCCCAAGGAGTGACATTGGAATTCACTGCAATTGTAACTGATGGCAATGGGAATCCGACGACCGGCACGCAAAGTGCGACAACCCTCGCGGTAGATACTCAGGCCCCAACATTTACCTCACTGAGTCCTGCTGCAAGTACCTACATTGGAAGTACCGCCGTGTCTTACACATTATCTGAAGCGATATCAACCGGAACAATCACTTATACCGTCACCTCGGGCGCTGATGTTAATTCTCCTCATGTATACACAATGGCCGCGGGAGATAAGACTTCAGGTGCGCATAGCATTACTCCGGTGCTCACCCAGCCCCTGGTAAACGGCAATACTTATCAAATTGACTTTTCAGGAACCGACGCAGCTGGAAACACATCAGCACCAACCTCGATTACAGGGCTCATTTTCGACACCTCAGCGCCGGCTAATTTCACTGTTGGCTCAGTCTTGACAACAGGGGGCAATGTGGTGGCCGGCAAATGGAATGGTTCCAATACTGGTGTCGATATTCAGGTGCCGGTTGATTTGGCAAATGCTGATCCTACTTTAGTGGGTGGAAGTATACAACTTCAGGCCAGGAAATCCGGAGGTAGTTTTGCCAACATAGGAACAGCATACTCGCCTATTTTGAATGGGGATCGTGGTGGCAACAAAACCATTTCACTTATTGCAACCGATATCACCGGCATATCTGGTTATGCCCAAGGTGTGACACTTGAATTCACAGCAATTATTACAGACCAGGCCGGCAACACCAAACTTGGTACACAAAGTGCAACCACACTATTTGTAGATACACAGAAGCCCACTGTTAATTCACATTCCATTGGATCCATCGGCACAAATGGTTTCACTTATACCCTTAATGTCGACGAGATCAGTACTGCATATTATGAAGTAACGACCAGTTCCACGCCTCCCTCAGTGACCCAAATTAAGACTGGGACTGGTCCGAGTCATGTATCCAATGGAAATTTTGCAATAGGTACGGCCAATAGTAACATCAATCAACCAATTGCCGGTCTCAATCCCCTTACTCAATACTACGTTTATTCTTTCAGTGAAGATGCGGCAGGCAACCAGTCCACTCCAATTGTTAGTGACAATGCTACCACCACCTGCGCGCCACCAACGGTTCAGGCATCAGCTGCAGGCTCACCTTTTACAGCTGTAAAGGCCAAGGCCATGACAGTCAATTGGGTCCGTGGAGATGGAACAGGAGGGGTTATCGTCATCGCACGTCAGACCAGTGCGGTGTCCTTTACTCCGTCCAGTGGGAACAACTATTCAGGACAAATCAATAGTAATTTCTCACTTGCTACTGATCAAGGCAGTGGCAATAAAGTTGTATATCGTGGATCAGGCACCAGTGTGATTGTCACAGGGCTTTTACCTTCTACTACCTACAACTTTGCAGTATTTGAGTGGAACACAGCTAATGATTGTTATCTTACATCCTCTCCGCTGGTCCAAAGTCAGGCCACTACAGCAGTTGCTGCAGAGGCAACAATTGGCGGTGGCACTGGTGTTGCTACGGTTTCTTCATTGGCAGTCACACAACCAGCTGAAGTGTCTTCATTCTCCTTTACAGTGACAGATGCTGGGACAGACGCTTCCAGCACATTGATCAGTCAAATGACTTTCAAACCCGGCACTGGTAATTTCTTTGGGAATTTTACTCAACTAATTGCGGGAGCAGAACTATACGACAACAATGGAAACGGCCCCGCAGGTGTGGTAACCATCAATTCAGGCACCATTCAGGTGGCAACCATCCCCACTGGATCCGGCCTTCTCGGAGAAGTGCTTGATGGGGCTACCAAGACCTATACGCTAAAGTTATGGCTTAATGGTCCATTGAATGCGGCCATTAGGGCGACTGCAGATGGCAATAGTCTGGTTCTCTCCCTAACAGACACTGATGTTGTTACCGTTGCAGGAAGCGGCACTATGGCCTCGTCCAATACGAACTCAGGCTCCACCAACAATAAAATCAGTGTTGTGGCCACTGAGCTTAGATTTGTACAGCAACCAACGGCAGTATTGATTGGCAATGCAATGTCGCCATCAGTGACAGTAGAAGCCACTGATCAATATGGTTCAAGACAACTCTCCTTTACATCAACAGTTGGAATAACATCGACCGGCGTTCTTACCGTCAGTCCCACAAATGCAGTTTTTGCTTCGGGCCTTGGAACTTACAGTATTGTTCATACTACCACCGGTGCCGCCCGTACTTTAACCACGAACTCCGGAACGCTCTCCAATCCTACCAGTAGTTCGTTTAACATCACGGCATCCAACACTTCAGACATTGCAGTTAACGGCGGTTTTGCCTATCCTCAGAACATTGCCTACGACACCTTCCAGGAATCTATTGACATCACCAATTCTGGAAGCAGTTTGGTGGTTGCAAAGTTCGATATCCGCGATGGCGGTTCAACCCTCACGGATACCGACGGAGCAGGTACTGCCCTTTCACAACTGGCCCTTGACCTTGGATCGAATTATACGATGTTCAGAAGGATCGCCTTGTATGACGCCACCGGAACCACGGAAATCCCTGGCACAGAACAGGCAGTTTCAACTCAGATCGTGACCTTCACGGGACTTGGAACCTCATTGATTGCCCCAGATAACAATTTCGCCTCTTTTACGGTGCGTGTCAGCTTCAAAACAACTGTAACGGATAATGCGCAGTTCGCCTTCACCGTCACGTCACCAACCTTTGCAGTTCCTAACACCTCGTCGGCATTTGCCACCGGTGGAGCCGGAAATGCAGGTGGCGCAGTTACATCCACCGCAGGCAACAATAACCGGATTGAAGTGGTTGCCATCAAGTTCCTCTTTGTCCAGCAACCCACCAATACTTATGTGGGTGCCGTTATGACACCTTCTCCAACCGTTCAGGCGATTGACGCCTTGAACAACCAGGACCAGGATTTCACAGGAACCGTGCCAGTGCAATCCATCGGAAGCATGGTGCCCCCAACTGCAAGTGCCACTTTCGTTTCCGGTTTAGGTACTTACCCGGGCCTTATCCACAATGCTGCGGCGGCCAACATTTGGCTTTACACCAACCACCCCACCATGACCAATGTGGGCAGTATGATCTTCGAGGTAATTGCTAAATCGTCTGATATTATTGCCAATAGCTTCTTCATCTATCCGTTCAACATCCCATACAACAACTACCAGGAGAATGTGAATATCACCAACTCTGGAACCAGTCTGGTGGTTGGAGAATTTGACATCCGCGATGGTGCTGGAGTTGCAGACGGAGATCTTGAGCCCACTATTCTGAACAGCATATCTCTTGATCTGGGCCCTAACTACACTTTCATCCGGCGTATTGCCCTTTACGATGCTTCCGGGACAGTTGAGATCCCAGGAACCGAGCAGGTTGTTTCTTCGCAGATCGTAAATTTTGGAGGGTTGAATATCACGGCCCCGGATAATGGCATCACTTCTTTCACGGTGCGGGTCAGTTTCACCACGACTGTTGTGGATAACCAGCAGTTCTCACTGACAGTGAGCAGCGCCACCGCGCAGAATGGAACTTCTTTGTTCAGTTCAGCAAATGCAGGCGGGGCATTTACATCCACCGCAGGCAATAATAATATGATTGCAGTGACTGCTACCCAGTTAAGGTACGTGCAACAACCTTCCAATGCATGGCTGCTGGTCAATATGACCCCCGCTGTCACGGTGGAAGCAACTGATAACTTAAATAGCCGTGATTTGGACTTTGCCGGAACAGTAACGCTCTTATCAACCGGATCAGTTTCCTCAACTCCGTCAGCTCTGTTTGCTAGTGGACTGGGGACGTATAGTACTATTAATCATAATACAACGGGAACAGGGCTTACTTTGACCACATCAAATGTGTCAGGGCTTTCAAATGCCATTAGTTCTCCTTTTAATATAGATGCATCAAACAGTTCAGATATTGTTGTCAATGCAGGCTTCGTGTACCCACAGAATATTCAGTACGCCAATTTTCAAGAAGCAGTCGATCTCATTGCCACACCGGGTGTGACTACGAGTACAATAATCGCAATGCTGGATATACGGGACGGAGGTGGTGTGGCTGATGCCGATGGTGCACCCACGCGATTCACGAGTTTAACACTTGATCTGGGTTCTAACTGGCAATTTTTACGCAGAATTGCTGTCAATAATCAGGCACTAACAGCAGAACTACCTGGCTCTGACGTCCCTGTTACAGGTCAATTTGTTACCATGACGGGAAACATCTTTATCGGTGATAACTCAACTTTCACCATTGCAATTCGGGCCAGTTTCACGACCAATGTTGTCGACAATCAACAATTTCAAATAAAAGTAGCTGGAGCAACCACTCTGGCAGGTACCTCATCCCTGTATGCTGCGCCCGATGCCGGAGGTGCGACAAGTTCAGTTGCTGGAGACAACAACCGAATTGAGGTCATCGCATCCAAGCTCCTCTACACCACCAACCTGACCTCTCCCCTCCTTGCCTCAGTAAATATTGGTTCTCAGCAGGCGGTGCCAGTGCTAAAAGCCCTTGACGGATTCAACAACCTTGACCTCGACTACGCGACGCCGGTAAGTCTTTCTGCCGGCATTGCATTTGCTCCTACTACCTTAAACAGCGACAACACTGCCCCTAATGCAGGTGTTTATACATTCCCTGCAGGGTTCCAATATTCACAGACTGGAAATGGAACATTAACTGCCAATTCTGGAGTACTCACAGGTATTGCCAGCAACCCTGTAACGGTTCAGGCAGGTGTTGCCACGGCGATCGCAGCTGGTGCCTCTGCGCCGGCAACCATATCCTCCCTGGTGAATACATCTGGTGCTGCAGTTGCAGTATTTAATTTTGACGTGGTTGATGATAAAACGCCGGTTGCACCCACCAACAATGACGGTTTGCCTACCTTGATCAATCAGATCACCATTACAGCGAACGCTACATTCAACACCATCACAGACTGGACGCAGGCTCTCGCCGGTGCAATTCTGACGGACGGCAATGGTCACTCGCAAAATGCAGCAACCATTACAGCAAACTCCATTACATTCTCGGGCATTCCTGTAGCAGTAAATACACTTGGCTATGTCCCGGATGATGGCACACAGAACTATACATTGAAAGTCTATCTGAAGAGCGCACTCGGTGGAACGCTCCCATCCACCATTGATGGATTGCAGTTCCAGTTTGAAGTGCTCTCATCAAACATGGCAATATCATCCAACAGCACCGGCATAATTGGAGCGCAGGCAGTCAATTCTGGCAACAAGGATGTAGTGACCGTAGTAGCCACCCAGCTTAGATTCACTTATCCTACGGGCACAACTTCGGCCAGCTTAAATACTGCCTTCCCGGGCATCACCCTTGAAGCGACTGACGCCAATTTCAACCGTGACCTCGGTTTTACAGGAGTCAATGCCACTATAACAGCCCTGAGCAATACTAGCGGCCAAACCATGCAAAATGGCCCTACGGTTGGGACATCACAGTTCAGCAATGGCGTATACACCTTCCCTGCCACATTCAAGTATACAACAGGTGTTAATGGTGACGATGTAACCCTTTCCGTGAAGGCCGGTACCGGCACAACTTGCGGAACCAATGCCTTGTGTATTTCACCATCAACTACTCCTGCATCCCCTACGATTACATTACTATCGTCGTTTGAATCTGCAATTGTGGGAGACCCTACCTATATAATTCAGCCAACACTGGATTACGTAAACCACCAGGAAAACACCAACATCACTACTTCTGCCACCAGTCTGGAAATCGGCAGGGCACTGCTGGTAGACGGAAGCCGGACCAACTATTCTTACGGATCTGCCATTCTCACCACTGGAACAGATATGGACGGCTTGCCTAACCAGGACCAGGATGGAGCCAGCACCGTGTTGAACTCTCTGACCCTTAGAATTACAAATCCGTCCAATATTCGGCGCATTGCGCTGTATAATGGTGGAACGGAAATACCTGGTACAGAACAAGCAGTGACCTCCCCTGCAGGCACGCCGTATGTTGATATTGTGTTTACGGGTGCACCCCTGTTGACAGCAGCGGATGATTCACAGCAGGACATCAGCGTAAGAGTGAGTTTCCGTGGCACTGCCCCTGAGGTTACAGACCACGACATGATACAAATCAGTGTCATTGCCGCCTCTCTTGGCGTGGGCTCCGGATTCTATAATGGCGGACCGGGCTACATCGCCGGAGTGAATGGAGGCATCGCTACTCCTCCCACCATGAACCACATAGATGTGCTGGCTACCAAGCTTGACTTCACTACTCAGCCATCCGCATACGCCGGTATTTCGCCTGAACCTGTTAATGCCGGAATTATCCACGCCAATGACCAACTGGGAATCCTGGATCTCGACTACAATCAACCTATATTGCTGAGTACGCCGACTGCGGCTACGAGCGGTAGCTTCATCTTCGTCAACGGTGTAGCCAATTTGTCCAGTATGCTGTACACTTCGGCAGGAGATGGCACAATCACTGCTACCTCAGGAAGCCTGGCAAGTAATACAAACAATACGGTCAATGGCCTACCCAACGTATCCGTTCAATGCAGCCACGTTGACGTTATCCATGTTTCTACGGTTATTGCGACCGGCGGCGTGATCACTACTACCAACCTTGCCGGGAATTCCACCAATAAGGTCATTTTCGGATTTACCTTCAACACGCCCTACACGGTTGGCAGCGAACCGAAACTGAAGACTTTCACCATCAGTTTCAGCAACAATGTAACAGGGGTCCTGAACAACCTCAGAATCTACGAATCGGCAACGTCCACGTCTTACAACGTAGCGACAGTTCAGGATGTGGAACTTTCCCCGATCGGTGCAACCAAGACGGTTGGCTCGAACAGTGTGACTATTGATTTCACGGCTGCCTCCGGCGGCTTGAGAAATCTGAATAATCCGTTGTTGACCTACTTCCTCATGGTGGACGTGGACCCTACGGCTTCGGCTTCCACTCCTTCTGTGACGCCGTCGGTAATTGACGCAGGCTTTGGATCATTGACAAATAATAATATTACGATTACCCCGGTGGGAGCAAGCTCCATGTCCAATACGGTTGGGCAGACCTATACATTTGCCTCGATCTTCCCTCCTATTTTAACAGCATCCAATCCATCGCAGGGACAGTTGAATGTCAATCCAAATCAGAGTACCATCGACCTGTATTTCACAGTTCCCGTTTGGTCCCTTGATCAAAAGATTGAGTTGTACGATCAAACTGCCGGCACAGGACCTTTCATCTGTACACTCGCTGGCACATCCGGATCCAACGGTTCACCAGCCGGCACAACATCGGCTCTGGTGAATCCCCTAAAGTTCACTGTACCCATTGCCCTGACTCCTGATCATGTGTATTATGTACTGGTTGCCCCTGGTGTAAACAATTCAAGTTCGGGGATATTTAAGGGCGTCATGGATGAAGGACTTAACCTTTTTCCGGGTATTACAGATCCGGGTACTTTGTACTTCAAGGCGGCTTCACCCAACCCTCCCAAGCTGCTCAGCTCACCCATTGCTGCCAACCCTACCATCAGTTCGATTAGTTTGAGTGGTGCAATTATTAACGCGACTTTTGATCAGCGGGGTACTGCTTACTTCCTTGTATTGACTTCAGGATCAGCCAAGCCTACCATAGCCCAAATGAACGGATCTTCTGCTTATGCGGGCTCCATTGCACAAGGCAAGATCAATATCGCGCAGACGGTTCCCGTATCGCAGTCAGGTATCATAGCCCCAACTGCCAATCTTGTGAATGGTCAATCCTATGATGTATGGATGTACGCGGAAAACGACGCACTACCAACCCCCTTCCCTACTGCTGATGCTTATGGCTCAAGCACCTATGGCTATGCTGTCATTGGCGGGGCAGTTGTCGGCCCTACCATGACCTTCACTGCCACGCCGGGAAGTTCCAGTGTGTCTTTGAATAATCCCACAGTCACACTCTGCAATAACAGTTATCAGGTGTTGAATACACCCATCATCATATCAGAGGGACAGACTTCTCAATTCAGTGCGAGCGGCGTTCAGACCTTGAACCTCGTTCTTCCTGCAGGATTCCAGTTCGACGTTACGCTTAGCGGAACTGTTCCCAAATACGGAACGATCACGCTGCAAGGCGCCGACTTCACTGCTGGCAGCGGTACGCTTGGGTTCCTGGGTACTTCCATTCTCACCATCTCGTATAAGAATAACGGATCCAGCAGCCTGGACAAGATCATACTTACAGGACTTCGGGTGAAGTCCACAACCGCAACCAATGGAGCAATATTCCGCCTTGGTGGAAATGCACTCACAGCTGCTATTCCTGACATCAGCATCATGGCCACGCTAAGTTCCTTTGATGCGCCTTCCATTGCGTTTAATAACAGCTATTCGGGAAGCGTCTTCCCCGTGATCACAAGCATTCCGGATAATTACACGAATGCGATCACACTGACCCCGACTACTGTTACTGGTGGTCCGCTCTATGGTCCGACCATACCTCCTACCCAGATTCCTGATTATGGCCCCAGCGCTTTCAGTGGGCCTGGTGTGAATGGCAACGTATTTACCACATCTGCTGTAACCCTGGATGCGCCTTTCAACATCACCATTACGCACACTGACGATAATGGCTGTATTTCCGCAAATGCCATTCAGTATACGGTATATGACCACAACACCGCTATCAACATTACCGACTCGGGAGGTACGCCTATCACCTCACGTGAATACTGTGCAGACAATGACAACTTTGTGACCGCGCCGATTACCGTGGTGATACCACCGATCAACTCTCCTACTTATGGAAGGGCCGGCCATGTGCGTTATATCAAACACGACAACCTCTCGTCCTTCTGGCTAAAGAATCTGACAGCAGATCTTCCAGTTGGTGCGCCTCCTCAACTAATGAGCGGCACCGACTGGTCCAATGTTGTGAAGACTTTGCCCAATCTATTCTCCACTTCCACGAATGGGGCTGGAACCTTCCCGAACTATAATTTCGACGATGCTGTAATTGCCAATGCCTCTGCGGTATCAGGTGGTATTTTGCCCGATCCGTACAGCTACTTTGAGAATGTCATCGTATCTACGGATGGCACCAACCGTAAATTCAGATATTATAAGGGTGGTTCACTCGGATCGGTTGCCTTCACAGGTACCTTCCAGAGCCGTACCAATTCGGCGGTCATTGTACCTCGGGTGCAATTGGTGGACTTTTATCTGCCGGCGGTGCCCATCATTGACGTGAGCGTACCCTCAACGATTGACAATGCTGATCCTTTGACTTTGGTTGGAGCAGCAAACAATCCGAACAATCCGATCAACATTGGAACTCCTGTCTATTGCGAAGCAGGTGGAGCCATCAACATTGCTGGATACCCTGCCGCCGACGGGGTGAATTCTACCGGTACCTGGGTTCTCGAAGATCCTGCAACAAACACTGTGATTCCTTCGCCTCCAGGGTTCACTGCTTTCACCAACGGTACAGCCACGCTGGATCCCAAAGCATTCATCAATGGGTTGAAGGCGCTGCCAACACCGCCTGCTTATCTCTATGGTGATATCCGGATTCGATACAACTATCAGGAGACGAATGCGGTGTGCCCATCAACGACCACACGCATCATCCGCATTACGCCTAATCCTATCGGGGGATTTGTTCAGAATGCTGTCATTAGCCAGTTTACCCCTAATAATACCTCCTATTGCGCAGGCAAGCAGATCAACTTTGACGCAACCAATACAACCCTTGCCAACGCTCCTGCAGGTACGCCGGCAAACAGCATTACAGCCTATGACTGGGACTTTGGGGATCCTAACTCCAGCACAAACAAAGTTTCAGGTAAACTGCAAAATCATACCTTCGGAAACCCTCAATCGTATATTGTTGTGCTGAATGCAATATCTAACTGGGGATGTAAGTCTTCTGATGTGGCCGTAACCACCACAACGCTGGTAGTGGGAAACATACCTACAGTCAAAATGTACTTCGATGGAGTTTACAAGCAGAGCAATTTTACGTTCTACAGTAATAATTCGACAGTTGCTGCAAACGACTTCTTTCAACGCGTCGACGTCAATTATGGAGACGGCACAAGTGGTTTTGCTACATATGCCGCCGGATCACAGCCGACTGATCCCAAGACTCAATTTACTCACCAATATTCGACCAAGGGGAAATATGCTGTGAACCTTCAGGTGACGAGCCAGATTGGATGTGTCAACAGCCTAACGCTGGATAACAAGTACATTAAAGGATATAGCGATCTTGATAACAAGCGCACGCGCACCCTTCTCGTACTTGACAGAGTACCTGTCACGACCAGTGCAACGGGCTATTTGGAGAACTTCGAATCAGGAGACGGCAATTGGCAGGCTTGGTATGCCAGTAATTCAACTTACCCCCTTACGTTCCCCATTGACCCTTATACCAAGTCCATAACCTGGGCATCCGGGAAACCAACCGGACCTGTAATCAAGCCGGACGCTTCAGGTCTGAACGGTACTAACTATTGGAGAACAGGGTATGATTCAACGAATAACGTGGTGGGTAACTATGGAAACAATGAAAGAACGGCATTGTACTCTCCTAGCTTTGACCTCAGCGCACTCTCGACTCCGATGATTTCGTATAATAATGTTATACAGCTTGAAGCCTCCGATGGTATCATTCTAGAGTACTCAACCGATAACCTGAATGTTGCTGATCCGAGTAAGGTATGGAAGGTGCTGGGTTCAACAATTGGAGAGGGTGTGAGCTGGTTTACTGACAAGGGAATTGCAGCGAAACCAGGTGCACAGTCCGGAAATGACTTTGGTTGGACAGGTAGCGCAAGCGCACAATGGAATACCTCCAAGCATACCCTGGATGAAGTCGCTACAAGTGTGGGAGGAGGAGTAAATGCAACCAATGTTGTGTTCCGGTTCGCCATGGCAAGTGCCAAAACCAACCCGCAATTCGAAGGCTTTGCTGTCGACAACGTCCGGATTGGTGAACGTACCCGAACCATCCTCCTGGAAAGTTTCGCCAGCACTTCAAACAGCAGTTCATCTGAAAAATCTGAAAATCAAGCCATAGCTGCATTTTATCCGCTCGGCACATCCACAGGCACTCAAGTGATCAAGATCAACTATCACATGAATTTCCCCGCCAACGATCCATTCAATTTGGACAATGCGGCCGATCCTAGTTCACGTGCATTGTATTATGGCATTCAGTCCACACCAAAATCTATACTGGACGGTTCACCCGACAAAGATGACAGGCTCTTCTCCGTCTGGGGTAACTCTACCTATGGTACACGCAGCCTGGCATTGGCTCAGGCTGATATCCAGATACTTAGTAGCTCTTCCAGCTCTTCTCAGGGCGTTGCTGTTAGTCCGGGCAAGATCAGTTTCTTTGTCAAAGTAACATCCATCTTCGCGCTCCCCAGCACCAGCGTATTGCAGGTAGCTGTCCTGGAAAAATCTGTTGCTAAATCAATTTTGACAGCAGCCCAGCAGGCTTTGGTAAAGAGTGGAGAGACCGACTTCCAATATATTTTGAAAAAAATGCTGCCTACGGCCAAGGGCATTCGGTTTGATACCGCATGGGCTGTAGGCAAGAACAGGTTCTTCCCTGGCGGGGGGGTACCTTTTGAATGGTATGTCGATGCTAATAAACTTTATCAGCCGGCAAATGATCTGATGGTTGTTGCCTTCATTCAGGATGAATCCCTGCTAAGGGAGGTATTCCAGGTCAGCTATGTTGATGTTTCTTCAGACCCGCCCGTCGTCACTGGTCTCGAGCCACTGCCAGCCGAACAGGTCATTGTCTACCCCGTCCCTGCCAACCACGAGATGCACATCCGTATGCCTGGTGTACTGAAGCAACCTGCAGCGTTGCAGATGTTTGACCAGACCGGACGCATCACGATAGAATCGCAGATACCCGAAGGAGCAGACTCCAAGACGCTGAATGTGCGAGATCTATCATCAGGTGTGTACATTCTGCAGATCGATGTGGGTAACGGCAACTTCACCCGCAAGAAGGTGATGATCGTTCATGAAGAGTAAGGCTGAATTCTGAATATTCTCAAAGTGTCAAAAAGCCCTTTTCAAACATGGAAAAGGGCTTTTTCTTTGAGTTCTCCTGCTTTTCTTTCTCTGACCTTTTGCCTTAATTTGAAAGCTGTTGTGTAGCCGAGAAATCGCTAAACCCCTTACATGGAATTATTCTATCAGGCAGACACCTGGCTCGCACTTTTAACACTCTGTTTCCTCGAAATCGTACTGGGGATCGATAACATCATCTTCATATCGATTGTCTCCAATAAACTCCCAGAGGAAAAGCGCAGCAAGGCAAGAAACATTGGCCTCTCCCTGGCCATGATTGTGCGTATTTGCTTCCTCCTGGGTATCACCTGGATTATCGGGTTTACTGAACCTCTCTTCACCGTACCTCAAAACTGGATAATTCATCACGAACTGCCTGTCAGCGGTCGTGATCTGATCCTCGGATTCGGCGGACTCTTCCTCATCGCCAAAAGCACCATGGAAATCAACCATGAAATGGAAGGTGAAGAAGATGAGGATGGGGAAACAACCAAAAAAGCCAAATCGGCTGCGATCAGCCTCGGCGGCACCGTAGTTCAGATCATCCTCCTGGATCTCATCTTCTCCTTTGATTCGATTCTGACCGCCGTGGGTATCGTGGACCGTGATAAAGTCATCATCATGATCATTGCCGTGATCGTCTCCATCGGAGTCATGATGTTCTTCAGCGGAACGATTGCCAAATTTATTCAGGACCACCCTTCCATGGAGGTGCTGGCGCTTGGATTCCTGATCCTGATAGGGTTCATGCTGTTCCTTGAAGCACTCCATTACCTCATCCCGAAAGGCTACATCTACTTTGCTGTGGCCTTCTCCATGCTCATTGAATTAACCAACATACGCGTTCGTAAGAAACGAAAAGGAAAACTCACGGCCGTCAAACTCAACAAACCCTTCACAGAAGAGGAGATGAAGGAAGCCGTGCATGATCTGAAAAAAAACGTGGAGTAAGTCGAATCTCAAAGAGGCGCCCCACCGTTCACTTCATTAAGTATTTAAGTCAAAATAGTCTATGCTTGACCCTCGTTACCCTATTGGGAAGTTCGCCCCCAAAGAAGCCTATGCGATGGCGGATGTAAGCCGCAACATTGAAAGAATCGAAAAACTACCTGAGGAATTTGCCGCAGTTGCAATCCAACTTACCCCCCGTCAACTGGATACCCCCTACCGGGAAGGAGGATGGACAGGGAGACAGGTGATTCACCATGTTGCCGACAGCCACCTGAACGCTTACATCCGTACCAAATGGACCTTGACAGAAAACAACCCTACCATTAAGGCTTACAACGAAAAAGCCTGGGCCGAGACTCCGGAAACTGGCGCAGATCCGAATCTTTCCCTGACCCTGCTTAGGGCCTTGCATACACGCTGGGTCACCCTTCTTAAAGGCATGGACCTTGATCAATTCAGCCGGGAGTTTACGCATCCAGAGACCAAAAAGACAGTCAGGCTCGACAGAATGGTTGACCTTTACGCCTGGCATGGAGAACACCATGCCGGCCATCTGAAGATACTTCTGCGCTAAAATCATAACCATGTCTTGGCGTCCGTATTGGGGCTGCCTAGCTTTGCAGCGACGTTATGGAATACCAGCCTCCATTCATTCTTTTCAATGAACACCTGCAGACGATCTACCCGGCCCTGTTGCGGAAAATCGACTTGCAGGATGCCGAGACGATAACGATCACCACACCGGATGATGACTTTCTTGAGTTGGATCTATACCGCCAGAATGCTCCGAATTGTGTAGTCATCAGCCATGGCCTGGAAGGAAATTCACGCCGGGCCTACGTTCTTGGAATGGCCCGGGCTTTCTATCAGCAGGGATACGATGTGCTGGCATGGAATTACCGCGGCTGTGGCAGCAAAATGAACAAGAAATTGCGATTCTATCACAGCGGTGCCACCGATGACCTTGGTACAGTAATAGATTATGCGGCAAAACACTACACGGAAATCACGCTGGTGGGCTTCAGCCTTGGCGGTAACCTGACATTAAAATACCTGGGTGAGCCAAAAGTTAACGAGCATGTCAAGAAGGCGGTAGCCCTGTCTGTACCGCTTGATCTGCACACCAGTTGCCTGGAAATCTCGAAACGGTCTAACTTCCTGTATGCCCGCAGATTTTTGAAAAGCCTGACCAAAAAAGTCCTGGCCAAAGCTGCAACCCATAAAGAACTGGATGTCCAGGGACTGGACAAAATCAATTCCCTGATTGAGTTCGACGACCGTTACACCGCTCCGCTCCATGGTTTCAAGGATGCGGTTGACTACTACCAAAAATGCAGTTCAATTCATTTTCTTCCACGGATTACTGTTCCCACCCTTCTGGTAAATGCTAAGAACGATCCGTTTCTCAGTCCGCAGTGTTATCCCGAAACGACTCCGTCTTCTTCACTTACCATCGAATACCCGGAATCCGGCGGGCACGTAGGATTCGCCCTTTTCGATAAGAAAGGCCTATATTGGTCTGAGTTGCGTGCGTTGGACTTTGTCAACCATTCATGATCACCAGGTATTCACTTACGGCCACTGCTGACGTACTGCAATCGAAGTATAAGGCAGAAGTTCCGGAACGCTACAAGCCTATCTACAATGCTGCCCCCACGCAGCTGTTGCCGGTGATTACACACGACAGCCAGAAGGGCTTTTCTTTCTTCTACTGGGGCGCCCCGCCCGAATGGGCCCGAAACAAGGCCCTGGGCGAAAAGATTATCAACGTCAGAACTGAAACACTGGAGGAAAAGACTGTGCTCAGGAAGAAACTCATCGCCCATCGGTGTATCGTGCCTGCGGATGGTTTTTACGAGTGGAAACGGATCGGAAGGAGAACCAACATCCCTTACCGATTTACCCTCGCTGACAAGGGGTTATTTGCCATTGCAGGCATGTGGGAAGAATATGAAGACGAGGCAGGTGAGACCAATCACACCTTCACCATCCTGACCGTTCCTGCATCAACAGCAGATATTAGCATTGCAGCAAGGATTCCGTTTGTCCTTTCAGCTGATTCTGTACATGACTGGCTGAACGCAACCGGGGAAGATGTTGTTATGAAGATTCTGGACAATCCTGTAACCGGATTTGAGCATTACTCCGTTTCTTCGCTGATCAATTCTCCGGACAGAAATGATAAACTGGCAATCATCCCGTCTCCCCCGGCGGATCAGTACGGCAATCTGACATTGTTTGATTGACGGCGGGTCAGAACCCGTCATTCTCCTTCTTCTGGGCTTTATTCTCCTCCGACTTCGGCTTGGAATCATCCGATTTCTTCTTGCCGAATAGCCCTTTCTTCTTGGGCTGCTCCTTCGGCTCGTTCACCTGGGTTGAGTCTGAGGCCTGCTTCCTGCCGAACAGTCCTTTCTTCTTCGGCGCCTCTTTTACTTCCTCCTCTTTGGGTTTGTTCTTGTCAGCCTCCTTCTTTTCAAGCGCAGCCCTCACATCAGGTAATACGAGGATATCGCGAAAGTACCACATGTAAAGATCCTGGTCGAGATTATACTTCTCCTTGGTCTTTGTTATGGCGTAGATACTGTCCACTTTCTTGGCGGCTGTACTGTCGGCGATGTCTTCTTCTGCTCCCACCAGGGCTGCCCCTTTATCCTCTTTGAGTGAATCGGGAATAACAGGGTACACGGGCTTCATCTCAACCGTCTGAAGCCGGCGGTATTTCTTCCTGTATGATTCAGGCACAGCAATAAGATACCTGTTCTTGCTGGCTGTAAGCACTTTGGGAGTCGAGTCTTCGCGGAAATAGCTGAACTTCTTTCTTAGGGTCTCCTGGTCATAGATAAATGAACTCTGATAAGCAGGGCAAATCAGGCGCTGGGTGCACGCACTCAGCAGGGCAAACAGGACCAGGACGAGGAGAATGCCCCTGAACATAGTGGTTGAAACTGCAATCAACGAAATTAGCTAAAGAACCCCAAGTTATACCGTTGAGGGTCAAGAAGTAACCAATATAAGTAATTGATTTTCAGTTTACAAACTATCCATTCTTGACCTAATACTTTTGGATAATCCCTGAACTACAAGCTCATAGGACTTATCGATCCAGGAACGTACAAGTTGATCGGAGATCCCGCCATCCATACGGACGGTAATCCAGTGCTTTTTGTTCATGTGGTAGGCAGGCAAAACTGCTTCATAACGCTCTCTTAGCTCCGCCCCTTCCTCAGGTTCCACCTTCAAATTAATGCCGTCAAAGTGCTCAATATTGGCCAGGGCGAACATCTTCCCCATCACCTTGAATACAAGGGTGTCTTCCCCAAACGGAAACTCCTCTGTAGCACCCTTCTTACCCAGGCAATAAGACCTGAATGATTCAACGTTCAAAGAAGCCGTTTTAGGATTATGAACAGGACCCCAAGCAGGAAAATAATAATGGAGATCTTATTCACCCCATGCATCATCCTGATGTTGATGTTGCTCGGACGGCTGGGATCTTTCTTCCGGAAGAAGTACCCCCCCACCTCCCCAAGGGAGAAGAACTCCCGGAGACTAAATGGTTTGCCCGACACCTTCTTCTCTGCTGATGTTTCCTTTTCCATACTTGTTACTTTTCAAGTTCAACCCAATTACCATCCCCCTGAATAATTCCGATCAATTCATCCACTGCCTGGGCGGTGGGCACGTTTCTCTTCACCACTTCTTTGCCCCGGTAAAGCGTAATTCTTCCTGGGCCTGAACCCACGTAGCCGTAATCCGCATCCGCCATCTCACCAGGACCATTCACAATACATCCCATAATGCCTATTTTGATTCCCTTAAGATGAAAGGTACGGGAACGGATTTTTGCTGTAGTCTCCTGTAAGTCAAATAGTGTCCTCCCACATGAAGGGCATGATATGTATTCGGTCTTGGATATCCTGGTACGGGTAGCCTGAAGAATATTAAATGTTGTTTCATTGATGAGTTTATCCCCCCCGCTATTTTCTGCAGAAAGGAAGACACCATCGCCCAATCCATCTATAAACAGACCACCGATATCAGTCGCAGCATATAACTGCAGCCGGTCACCGGGGATATCCTTGTAGTGCCGGCCAATAATAACGGGCACATTGCAATTGCGCTCTATTAGTTCTACAAATATCCGCCGCTCTTCGGCATAGCCATGCCTGTTGGAAGTGTTGATAACCAAAACAGCAGTCGTGTCGTGTTTCAGCTTTTCAATAAGTTCCGAAGAAATCTCCCTGAGCGTCGCTGAAATGAAATTAAGGACAGGCGACTGTTCCATACCGTTTACGTATTCCTGCGCTCTAATGAATGGATAACTTCTTTCTGTTTCACGGTGCCGTAGCCAGGTGGAATGAAGGTAGATGATCCCTAATGTCCCGGGCAAAGGGAAATCAACATCTTTGTCTCCTGCAAACACGTAGTCGCAGGCCATGTCGGTAATGTTCCACTTGTCAAGTGAGACCGAGTATTGATAACCGAGTCCAAACAAGGAGGCAGGGGTGATCTTGTCGCGGCTGCCGAGATTGGCCACCACTCTAGGCACCTGGTGCCCTCCGATATTTAGCACCTCCCTGGTTTGCCGGCGGGAATATTCAAAAGGATTAATGGGATAGTGACTGATATCCGGAATGGGGTCATGTGGAATTCTGTCCTTGTACCGGTCAGCCAGCTCAATACAAACGGGTACTTCAGCCTCCGGCTCCTCCGTCAGGGAAACGCGAATGGTGTCGCCCAGCCCGTCTTCTAGCAGCGTACCAATGCCAACCGACGATTTAATGCGGCCATCCTCGCCATCCCCTGCTTCAGTAACACCCAAATGAAGGGGATAAGGCTGGAAGCCCTCCTCATCCAGTTTCTGCACCAGGAGTCGATAAGCCTGAATCATGACCTGCGGATTGCTGGCCTTCATTGACAATACAATGTCATGGTAATTCAGATCTTCACATATGCGAAGGAACTCAAGTGCTGATTCCACCATTCCCAGGGGTGTATCACCGTATCGGCTCATGATCCTGTCTGAAAGGCTGCCATGGTTGGTGCCAATGCGCATGGCAGTGCCGTACTCCTTACAGATTTTAACCAGTGGCGTGAATTTATCCCTGATGCGGCTCAATTCTGCTTCGTATGAAGCATCGGTGTATTCAATCTCTTCAAAGCGTTTCTTGTCGGCGTAGTTGCCAGGGTTAACCCTTACCTTCTCCACGATGCGGGCGGCAAGTTCTGCGGCATTGGGTGTGAAATGTATGTCGGCAATCAGCGGTACCGTGTAGCCTCGCTTTCTCAACTCTTTCTTGATCTCTTCCAGGTTCTGCGCCTCTTTGATACTGGGAGCCGTAATGCGTACGTACTCACAGCCTGCATCGACCATCCGGATCACCTGCTCTACGGACCCCTTGGTGTCCATAGTATCAACTGTAGTCATGGACTGGATGCGGACAGGGTTATCTCCTCCCAGCGGGATTCCTCCAATACTGACTTCGCGGGTTTTGCGCCGTGAATATTTTGTCAGGCTATTGCAGTACAGTTTTGTTTGTGAAACGGCCGTCTTCAGATCCATAGAATCCTGCAAAGTTAACCGTTGGAGGGCTAAAATGTTTCAAATGTCACCCAATTGCGGCCGGATGAGTATTTCCTCGACCACACTCTGAGAGGACAGTGAATAGGCGCCAAAAACCGCTTCCGCAACGTCTGAGGCCTTCATAAAGCGTTCGTCTGGCAGATCGACTCCATCCCAGCTGGGGGTCCTGGTGGCGCCCGGCAGTACGGCTGTGACCCGAATCCTGAAAGGTTTCATTTCCTCGCGAAGCACTTTAGTAAAACCAAGCAGTGCGAACTTGGAGATGCTGTAGGAACCACCGTTCGGGTAGGCCATGATGCTGGCAATCGAACACATGTTGAAGATATGGCCGGCCTGTCGCTTCTTCATTCCCCCGATCAGGCCTCTGGTTGTATAATAAGCGCTGTACAAATTCGTCTGAATCATCCGTTCGAGTATGCCTTTTGCTTCCTCAGACACCTTACCGGGTTCAAAATATCCTGCATTGTTCACCAGTACATCCACGGGCAGGTCAAGCGCTGAAACAAATGACGTAAAACGCTCTGCCTGCTCCGGGTCGGATAAGTCAGCCTGCATTACATGAGTTGCCACCCCATATTTGAGCCTCACTTCAGCGGTCTGTCGGGTCAATTCATCTGTATTACGCGAACAAGTTGCGAGGTCGAAACCGGCCAGAGCAAAACGCTCCAATAACGCCCTTCCGATACCCCTGGTGCCTCCGGTAATGACGGCCAGTTTACTCATGGTTTTCTTTATATTTAGGGCAATTTAAATGATTTCATGCGCGCATTCGGGCAATACTTCATCTTTTTGGGTACGCTTATCGTCCGGATGGAAACATTCAAAACCTATTATAAGCTGACCCTGGATGAGTGCATAACCATCGGCATCAAATCAGCGGCATTGGTGATTCTCGTTTCTTCTTTCATAGGTGCTGTTACCACGGTTCAGACGGCCTACAACATGACCACTCCCCTCATTCCCCGTTATGTGATTGCGCAGGTGGTGCGGGAAATGGTGGTGCTGGAACTGGCTCCGACGATCATAGCCGTTATCTACGCAGGTAAGGTAGGTTCCAGCATGGCCGGCGGCCTTGGCACCATGAGAATCACCGAACAAATTGATGCGCTGGAAGTGATGGGTATAAATTCAGCCTCTTACCTTGTACTTCCAAAGATCATTGCTTCATTGGTAATGTATCCGCTGCTGGTAATCCTTGCCGGCACCGCTGCAATTACTGCAGGATACCTTGTCGGTGATTTTGCCGGGATCATTTCTCCTACGGATTTTATTTATGGCCTTCGCTCCTTCTTTGATCCTTACGCCATCACTTTTGCGATGATCAAGTCATTTGTGTTTGCCTTTCTGATTGCATCCATTTCTTCTTTTCGCGGATATTATACACAGGGCGGCGCTCTTGAGGTGGGTATTGCAACCACCTCTGCCGTTACAACTTCCGTCATTGCCGTGCTGGCCGCTGACTATCTTTTAGCACAACTCCTCTACATGCGATGATCAAGATCAGTAGAATATCCAAATCATTCGGCGATCGCATGGTTCTTCATGATATCAGCGGCGAGTTCGAAAAAGGAAAAACCAATCTGATTATTGGTTCCAGCGGTACCGGGAAGAGTGTATTGCTAAAGTGCATCGTGGGGTTAATTAACCCCGATCTCGGAAGTGTATTCTATGATTTGCGAAACTTCACGGAAGCCGACAAAGAGATGAAGGCGGAAATCCGCCGTGAGATCGGGATGTTATTCCAGGGAGGGGCCCTGTTCGACTCAAAGAACGTGGAGGAGAATGTCATGTTCCCTCTTGATATCCTGACCACCATGACACCGCACGATAAGTTAGACCGGGTCAACTTCTGTCTAAAACGTGTGGGACTGGAAAATGTAAACAAGAAGATGCCTTCCGAGATATCGGGTGGGATGAAGAAGCGGGTAGGCATTGCCCGCGCCATTGTCAACAATCCCAACTATCTGTTCTGCGACGAACCCAACTCCGGTCTGGATCCCCAGACCTCCATTCTTATTGATGATCTCATCGGCGAGATCACGCATGAATTTGACATCACGACCATTGTCGTCACCCACGACATGAATTCTGTAATGGGCATCGGAGAAAAAGTAATGTTCATGTACAAGGGCCGCAAACTATGGGAAGGCTCGAGCAAGGAAATCATGAATTCCGGAGTCGCTGAACTGGACGACTTTGTGTTCTCCAATAAGGTCATGCAGAATCTCAAGAGATGATGGCCGGACGCCCAAAAGAATTTTGAACAGATGAATTCTGAACTTTGAATTTCGAAGTGTCAGATATGCGGTACTCAATAAGTCAACCATTATCGAAATTCCTGATAGCTGATGCTGAAATTTGAAATCTGAAATTTGGATTTTGAACACACAGCATCCCCTACTCGTACCTGAGCGAAATGGCCGGATTGACCATGGTCACCTTGAGCGAGTGATAGGAGACCGTTAGCAACGAAACAGCCAGGCAGGACATTGCAGCCATCGCGAGGGTCAACCAGCCAACGTCGACATGGAACGCATATTTGGACAGCCAATCGTTCATGAAATACCATCCGGCCGGACATCCGATCAGGGCGGCTATGAGTACCAATACGGCGAACTCCCGGCTCAGCAAACCCATCAACCCTGGAACACTCGCTCCCATAACCTTGCGAATACCAAGCTCTTTGGTTCGCCGCTGCGCTGAGAATGCTGACAGCCCAAATAACCCGAGACAGGAAATCAGAATAGAAAGCCCTGAGAGTACATTGAAGACCTTTCCGCGCTGGTCTTCGGCCGCATAGAAGTTCTCCCAATCCTGATTGAGGAAACTGTATTTGAACGGATACGCAGCCGCATATTCCTTCCACACCCTTTCTGCCGATTTCAATGCCTCCTGTGTCTGATTCTCCCTGGCCCGGACTATAAGGCAATTCAGGTTCCCCAGGCGATACCTCCGAGGCATCCTCAGGATCAAGGGTTCAATGGGACTATGCAATGATCCAAAATTGAAATTCTTCACGACACCGACAATCTTTCCCTTACGATCCCACATGGTCAGCTCCTGCCCTGCCGTCTCACCCTTGAAGTTGAACTTGGCCGCTGCTACTTCATTAACGACATAGTTTGATGTATCGCCAATGCTGGCCTGGTCGAATGGCCTTCCTTCGGCCATTTCCATGCCCATGGTCTGGACAAAATCATCATCCACATCCATGTTCGTAAACAGTATGCGGTCCTCAGGATTCTTCCCTTCCCAGGAAACACCATGGGTCGAGTTTCCGATATCGATGGGCAGCTGACTGGAGGCTGTAACCCCTTCGATGCCTGGAAGACCCAACAACCTGGTTCGAACGGTCTCCAATTTTTCATTCATGTCGCCCTGCATCCACATGTAGAAAAGGTTATCGCGGTTGAAACCGATATCACGGTTCTCCATGAATTTCATCTGCCGGAATACCACCAGGGTACTGATGATCAGCACAATTGACAGCGAGAACTGAACCACCACGAGCGTTTTTCTGAAAAAGGTAGCCCGGCTTCCGCTCTTAAGCTGTCCTTTGAGTACTTCCACGGGCCTGTATTCAGAAATAACAAATGCAGGATAGCTTCCGGCCGTGAGTGCAGTGAACAATAATATCCCGCCTACAATCATAGCAATCCTGCCATCCAGCAGGAAGAGCCCGAGCTCCTTTTTTGTAAGCTCGTTAAACGCGGGAAGCGCCAGCAGGACAAGTCCGACAGCAATCACGGCACCAAACAGGACAGTCAGGAAAGACTCGCCCATGAACTGATAGAACAACTGCCTGGGAAACGCGCCGATCACCTTGCGCAGTCCCACTTCCTTAGCTCGTCGTGTAGCCTGAGCAGTGGCCAGATTGGTGAAATTGATGCAGGCTATTACCAGCACAAAGATCGCCACCACAAAGAAGATTTTCACATAATCTATTCTGCCTCCGGCCTGCTTGCCGTTCTCAAAGTTTCCATGCAGGTAATAATCAGCGAAGGGTTGGACAAGCAGTTCCACATTCGATTTTTCAACATGGGATTTTATTTCGTCCCTGAATTTCCGTGAAAACCCATCCACTTCCGTATTCTCCTTCAGGGTGATGAAGGTCCTGATATTGTTATTGTCCCATTGATCCAGCCACGACTTGTTCTCATCAAAAAAGAACTGGAACGGGAGAAGATACTTGAACTGTATTGAGCTTCGGTTTGGCAAATCCTCAATAACGGCAGTTATGGCAAAAGAGTGCTTCGTATTCATAACCAGCACCTTGCCGATGGGATCATCCTTTCCAAAAAACTTCTCCGCAAAGCTCCTCGTCACTACCATGCCGCTCTTATCCGAAAGGGCCTTTGATAGGTCACCGGCGATTTGCTTAAAGGTGAATATGTTGAGGAAATCCTGATCTACATATCTCCCTTCCTCAAAAAAGGATTTCTCCCCGAACTGGAAAAGTTCATTTACGGGCCAGGTGAACCGCGAAGCCAGCTCAATTTCCGGATATTTCTCCTTGATGAAGGGAGCCATTGGGCCAGGCGTGGAACTGAAGGTAAACAGCCGGCCATCTGTGTACTGCTGGTTTTCAATGACCCGGTAGATCCGGCCGATTTTTTCGTGATACTGATCCACGCTGAGCTCATCATTGATCCACAGGAAGATCAGCAAGGCGCTGGCCATGCCAAAAGACAGGCCCAGGATGTTCAGTGTGGAAAACAGCTTGCTGCGCAAGACATTTCTGATGGCCACGGAGAGATAGTTCTTCAGCATAGGAGCGACGGGTTTGAGTGCTGTAAAGACAGGCCGGCACCCAAAAGGATGCACGTCAGGGTGAATACCTCCCAGGTAAGAGGAGGTTACATGAGGCACCGAACTTTTCTGTCAGAGTCAATAACAAGACCAGGCCGCCTTATGCCATTCCAGGCAATTTCACGAAGAAGCTTGTTCCTTTATGAATTTCGGATTCAAACCAAATCCTGCCGCCAGCCTGATCAATGATTTGCCGCGCCATGGCGAGTCCCAGGCCTGAACCGGATTCCTTGGTGGTAAAGTGAGGTTGAAATACCCTGTCCTGAACATCCTTCGTCATGCCGCGCCCATCGTCACGAATGGTGACCAGGACTTCCTGGGATTCTGATGATACAGTGACATTGATATGAACAACCTCCTGACCTTCTTTACCTGACTGCATCGCATTGATCAGGATATTGGCAAACACCCTGCTGAGGGCTGGCTGGTCCGCCTTGACAAGAGGTATGGCGGGTTCAGGCTTGAAATTGAATTCCGCCGTTCCTGAGGATAACAAATTGACCGTACTCTGAATCAATCCATTCAGGTCCACAGGCCCTTCTGCTGCAGTGGGCATTTTGGCAAAAAGACTGAAAGAATCCGCAATCTGATTCAGAATATCTACTTGCTTAAGCAACACCTCGACAGATCGCTTCGACTTCTCTTCTGATAAATTCCCGCTAAGGAGGTTTCTTTCCATTTGCTGCAGGGTGAGGCGCATGGGTGTCAGCGGGTTCTTGATTTCATGGGCCACCTGCCTGGCCATTTCTCTCCATGCCAGTTCTTTCTCATTTCTGGCTAATGCCTCGCGGCTTTCCTCGAGGTTCCGGACCATCTTGTTATATTCCTTTACCAACATCCCGATTTCATCTGATGAGTTCCACTGCAAAGGAGCATTCTGGCCCGTAAGGGTCGTCATCCCCAGCATGCGTGTAATGAAGCGTATGGGCAAGGTGAGGCTTCGCGAGGCCCAGTAGGACAAGAATGAAAACAGTATGAAAGTCAGAACAAAGACGACAAGTATGCTCGATAGAATGCGAACCTGGCTCCTCTGCATAAACAGCGCTGATTCAAAGAACGGTAGTCCCACAATGGCAATCAATTTTCCGGAACCTGGTGATTGAATGACAGAATATGCACAGTTGTATTCCAGTTTGCCAATCCTCTCATTCGTAACGGTCCGAACCTCCTTATCAAGTGCCAATCGCTTCCACGCTATGTGATCCATCAACGGCGAAATCAATTGGTTATCCAGCAGTGCGGGTTGTGAAGTTGCCATCAGCGAGCCGTCGGCTGAGTAGACATTGATGTCCAATTTAGACGATGCCGCATTTTCCTCTATCCACCTTTCAAGCACGATTCCCTCGTTCGCTCGTTCTTTATCTTCAATGATCTCGGCCAGGCTTTGGCTGATACTTGTAGACCGGTCCAGAAATTCGCTCTGTATGCCTTCTTCACTTGATCTGCCGATGAGGGTGAGCGTTATAATACTAATAGCAATGGCGGGCAGAAGAAATGAGAGAAAAACAAAGATCTGAATCCGGGCTGCAAAACTAACAGGTTGATCTTTGAGCAGGGAATACAACCCGTTGGCTCCCTGCATGATGAAAAGGATGGCAAGACCCATAACAAACCAAAATGAAAAATTGGCCACAGTCGCGGAGGTGCTCGACACCAAAGCCGAAACCACGGCCACTGCCTCATCCGGGCTCTCAATCGCGACATGATGGTAATTTCCGTCCCGGATGCCTCTGCCGAACAAGTCAGGGCCCAGCTTTTCAAAACTGAAATCCCTGTCGTAGTTATAGGCCCCGAAAGAGTTTACAAGCGCTCCGTGGCTGTAGATCGCATAACTGAAATCCTTGCTGCGATAGATCTGACTGAAGCGGTTGTCGACCAAAAGCTCCGGGTATACGCTGTTGGGTATGATCCGTTTCAGTGTCAATTGCAGAAGGATATAACCACTGATGTGCTGCCCTCCTACCGGTACAATCACATAATAACCTTTTGAAGCCTTGCCTTCCGCTGTATTGGCGTATCCAATGCCCGGATAACCGGTCGGGGTATAACCTTTTGGAAGAAAATCAACCAGCTGAGTCTTCCCTGGAACTTCATTGTAGATTTCAATAGAAGTCTCGTAGCGATCAAAATACCGGCTCAAATATATCCGTCTGATCCTGTCCATGACAGCGGTGTTACCGTAAACCGGACCTGACATTCTTGCCTGGATAAACGGGTCGGACTCAATTTGCCGGCCTGCCTCATGCAACAAATACTCTCCCAGAAAGTCGCGGTCTGTCAGGAAGTCCTTTCCAAAACGTATCTGATTGTTTACCTGCCTCTCCTCGCCAAAGATCTTTGCTGCCCATGCCGTCTGGAAACTGAAGCTCAGCACCATGCAGATGAGATAAAGGAACAAGCTAAATGAATAGGTGAATCCCTCCCGGCGCAGATTCAGCACGCTGAGGAGAATAAGGAAGAATCCTCCGGTGATCAGCGTGACATGAAATTCCCTCTCCGCTGAGAAATAATAGAACCAAAACAACAATGCTGCAACCGCCAGTGCCGAAATGAAATTGACTATACCGGGCAGCAGATCTTGTACCAGCAGGAAGAGGACGTTGATGAAAAGAAAACTGCTCAGGCAGCCTAACGCCACAGAGATCATGGCAAATATCCGGACGGTATCGAATTGAAGAGACTGTGTGATGTCCAGTGATTCTGACGAATTGTGGTATATCACTTCAACGAAATTATAAGCAAACAGCCACCCAAAAAAGCAGAGGCTAAGCGCCACAATGCCCGCTATCCACCGCGCTATTCCTTTGGAATCCAATGCCCACTGTACTATGCGGAACCTCCGAAATGAAGTGAACAGGTATCCCATCAGTATCAATACGATAAGTGCATTGATAAACAGATCACCCATGGAGGCGTTTATAGAAGAAGAAGCAAATTTTCTGGGATCAAAAAGATCTGAATGCAACAAAAGTGAAGGCCAGGATATCTGTTCCATACCTGCACGCAGGAATAAAAGGGAAACTATCGTTGTCACAAAACCTATATCCTCACCGGCCAACTTGCGAACCAGCACATGCATTTCACGAATCAACAAGAGAATACAGACCATACAGGCTGAAATCAACAGAAAGGAAGCCCATGATTCCCTCTTCTCCTGCTGTCCAGTCAGCACTTTGAACAGCGCCTTTCCGTTTATAATTACGGGGTCTCCCGACGGATCCTGTGCAGATCTTAGCACAACCTCTCGATCAGGAAAGATTGCACTGTTCACCTGGGGTGACAGAAAACTGTTTGTTATCGGGTATCTCTCACTTAATGTGATAAGGCAATAGAGCCGAGAGTCGTTACTTGCCGCCCAATTAAACAACAGGTATTCTCCTCTGCCACCGGTAAGGAACTGTAACGAGTCCTGGACTTCCGGAAGCGAGGAAATATTTGGAAGGTAGAAGTTATGGTTCCATGACTTTACCCTGCCCTTGCTGACATGAAAGAAGAAATGCGACGCGCGATCCCATGAAGAAGCGGATGCGAGCAGGCTATCCTTCATGATGGCTGTGGCTTCACGATGGACTTTTGCAAACTCCGTGTTCAGCCGGGCCTGAATACCCCTGATCAAAACCGGTGAATATTGGCGGGCATAATATCCCCTGAGCCACCACCCGGATACAAAGAGTACGAATACCATCACACTCAGGAAGATGACCCGCTTGTTCATGTTCCTAAGATACCAAAAGCCGCAAGAAAGCTACGGCTTCCTTTGCAGGCCGCCGAACCAGTACAGCCAGATGATTCGCGATGCGCGGAATGAAAAGGGAGTGGTTGACGCTGCCAACAATCCAATTATGGCTATGTCAGCCCATTCCGGAAGTGTTACCCAATTGAATATCAGCAGGCCGAACCCTATCAGAAGTGCCACATTGAAAGCATACGTGATATACATTGCCCCGAAGTAGAAGCCGGGCTCAGGATAGAACCCTGCGCCGCAGTTACTGCACGCATCATTCATCTCAGCAAAATGGGAGATTTGACTGACTGGGTACTTGAAAATCCTGCCCTGATGGCAAGCAGGACATTTACCCGACAGAAGGGCCCTGAAAGATCCGCTTTTGCTCATTCCCCTTGCTGGTCCGGTACCATAAAAACCCGATCACACCCACTGCGAGATAGGGAGCGAAAAAAAGATATAAAATGCCAGCGTTAATGCCGGCTGCGATGCCAATGTCACCGTTGCTGAAGTTATTCTCAAGCGTAGCCCTGCACATGGCACATTGAGCCTGCGAGGTGAATGCGATCCCTAACAACGCTATCAGACTCAACCACTTCTTCATTCAAGCGGAATAATAAGGACTAATCATCAAATAGACCAAAACACCGGAAACGGCTACATACAGCCAGACCGGAAACGTAAATTTAGCCAATTGGCGGTGTCGCTCAAAGTTGCCTGCCAGAGCCCTTGAAAACGTGAACAGAACCATGGGGATGACAACGATGGACAGAAGGATGTGCGTAATGAGAATAAAGAAATAAACTCCTCTCAAGACACCTGCACCACCGTATGGCGTCGGTTCGCTGGTCATGTGATAGAGCACATACATGATCAGAAATAGTGCCGACAGCACGATACATACCTTGTTCAAAAGTTCATGTCTTACCCGGTTTCCCTTGCGAATACTGGAATAGGATATGGTGAGGAGAATTGCTGTAAGCCCGTTTATTGAGGCATAAATAGGTGGCAGAAAGGAGAAATCATATCCTCTTACATGCACCTTGAAAAGCACCGCCACCGCCAGTGGAATGATGACCGACAAGGCAATAATGAGTTTGCGGTACGGTTCTTTTTCAATTGCCATGGGCTGCCTGTAACAAAATCTTTAACTCCACTCGTAGCCTGTCTCTCTCCTTCCGGCTCTCCAGCTCGTAGTACCCCCGTATTCTCCCTTTTATGTCAATCAGTACCATCTCATTAGGTTTCGAGGATAAGAGTACACAATTCTTCAGAACATAGTACCGGGTGCTGTCTGGTTCGATGGTTCTGACATCCATGAAAATAACTTCATCTGCTGAAAATTCAGGGTGTAGTTCATCAAGTATTCCTGAAGGAGAAAATGTCTCATCCCTGAACACAAGTACGCGTGCCTGACGCAAACGCTCGTCCCGGTTTTTCAGGACAGAGTCTGATACGACGTACGGCTTTCCATAGTTATATCCGCAGCCTTCGCCAGCCTCCACTCCGTTCTCATAGAACACTGGAATGTTAAATTCATTTCGTCCCTCATATTTCAGAAATATGAAGATCAGTGTCGGGAACAGGAGCGCGAGAAAAAGATAGATGAACTTCCTCAAGTCAGTGACAAGCAAGAAGGCTAAAGTTCCTCACTTTAGCCTTCACCAATACCTTCAGATATTTTCAGTAGGTAACAATCTTGGTTCCTTCGTATACGAAGGCTACCAGCATCCACACAACGAAAATCATGGGCACCAAAACAGCCCAGAACAATACTTTAACCTCGTAACGCAGGTGCATGAATTCCCCAACGATATAACCTGCTTTAAAAATGGTCAGGATCACAAAGAGAAATGTCTTGACCGGTCCATGATGCAGGCTAAATGCGATTATAAATTCCACTACTGTAATGGCCAGCAGGATACCTGCAACGCGCCACAGTTTTGCAATCTTAGCCTTATCCGGAGGAGCTACTGTAACCTGAACTTCGTGATGCGCCATATTTATCGAAATATAAGGGTTAATCGAAATTTTTAAGTCTAAACCAGGTAGAAGAAAGTGAAGACGAACACCCACACCAGATCCACAAAGTGCCAGTAGAGTCCAACCTTTTCAACCATTTCATAATGGCCTCTTCTGTCGTACACGCCGGTTACTGAATTGTAGAAGATGAGGAAGTTCAGCAGCACGCCGCTGAAAACGTGGAATCCATGGAATCCTGTGATAAAGAAGAAGAAGTCGGCAAACGCGGGAGGACCATATTGGTTCTCATGCAGGTTGGCTCCTTCTATCGTCCTGGTGATCCAGGCGCCGTTTACAAAATCTGTTACCTGAGTACCGCCATTGCCAGGGCCCAATATGAAGTGAGTCCACTCCCATGCCTGGCAGCTAAGAAAGGTAAGGCCGCCTACGATCGTCCAGAGCATCCATTTCTCGACCGCTGCACGATCCATACGGTGTCCGGCCTCGACGGCCAGTACCATGGTAACAGAACTCATGATGAGGATGAAGGTCATCAGACCTACGAACACCAGGGGCAGTTCCACTCCATGTAGGAACGGTACTGCATCGAATACTTTTTCCGGAATCGGCCAATGGGTTGTGGCAAATGTAAAGGCGCTGGCTGCACCCTCATAAGCGGGATTGGAAGAGCGCACCAGACCGTAGGTAATCAACAGGCCGGAGAACGTGAACGCATCCGACATGAGGAAAAACCACATCATGAGTTTTCCATAGCTGGCCCCCATGGGTGAGACGCCACCGTCCCATACGCTTTTACCGGGAGCAACTGCAGCGGAAGTGTGTGACATAAGGTCTAAGGTTTCGGGATTTTATAATTGCGCTAATCTACAATTCAATAAATGAAATACCAATGCAGGATTTAACGATTTATGGTCAAAAAGACGAACAAATAGATCCAAAGAGCTCCAAGAAAATGCCAATACGTAGCACACATCTCAATAGGCGCCATATTCGCCGGTCCAATCTTCCCCTTGAAGGAAGACTTTAGGACAATCAGGACATAAATAATGGCACTGATCAGGTGAAGCCCGTGAAATCCCGTGATCACATACACAAAAGAACCGGCGGGGTTTCCAATGAAATACACGCTGTTCCTGACCAAATCAGCCCATCCCATCCACTGCCCTGCAAGGAACACAAGCCCAAGGATTGCCGTAGCCATCATCCAGTTCTTTAGCTGGCTCAACTGGTTACGCCTGGCGGAACGATAGGCCATCTGCATGGTAATACTGCTGGCCAGAATTACCAAAGAAGTCCATCTGAAGATATTCGGCAACTCGAAATAGAGCCAGTTTCCTTCCGCTCGACGAACAATGTAGGCTGAAGTCCATGATGCGAAAAGCATCAACACACTCCCAAGGAAAAGCCACATACCGAATTTCCTCGGATGCATGGAAAGAGTTTTCCTGGGTTCTTCAACAATCTTCATTTCACTAACCATAACCTGAAAACTTATCTGATTTTACAATTACAACTTGTCCAACAAAAAGGCGATCTGCACAATGGGCAGGTAAAGGAATGAACCAAACATGATGCGGCGCGCTGAATTCCTGCTGCCTGTCTTCATCAACGAGAACGTCTGGGCAAAGAACAAAACGCCGCAAACCGTTGCCACTATCGCAGAGTCAAGTCCCGTCATGCCGAACTTCGCAGGCAGAAGTCCAAGCGGAATCAGGAACATGGTGTAGATCATGATCTGAATTGCAGTGTTCATGTCCCGTCCGCCGCCGGAAGGAAGCAATTTGAACCCGGCTTTTTTGTAGTCATCGTCAGCCAGCCATGCGATAGCCCAGAAATGCGGGAATTGCCAGATGAACTGAATACCAAAAATGATCAATGCCTCATGTGTAATTTCGCCGGTTGCCGCAATCCAACCGAGCAGCGGTGGCAACGCACCGGGGAAGGCACCTACAAAAACAGCAACAGGTCCTACCCTTTTCAATGGCGTGTAAACAAAGCAGTACAACAGCATGGACACCACCGACATGGCCACTGTGAATGCATTGGTAAACTTCCAAAGCAACACCAGGCTCAGCAGGCCGCAGATGACAGCAAATAACTTTGCCTCCGCCAAAGACACTCTCCCTGTAGGCAGTGGACGTGTCTTGGTGCGCTCCATAATACGGTCAAACTCCACCTCCATGATCTGGTTGATTGTCACGCTGGCGCCGGACAAAAGAAAACCAGCCACGGTCAATACAATTAAAGTATTCCAATTAACCTGACCGCCGGTAGCAAGCGAATATCCGAATGCACACGAAAATGCAACCAGCATGGATAACCTCGGTTTCAGCAATTCCCAAAAGGCCCTTACCCTCGAGACAATCAGAAAACCCTGTACACTATGTGTCTGCCCCATCATCATATTCTCATCGCTATGGCTGCTTCCCTTCTGAAACTAAAATGTATCTGCAAATAGGTCCCAAAACCTATCACGGCGAGGGCCAGATGAATCGGCTGAAGAGCAGGTGGCACCGAGCCATAGGCCATGATAGTTCCGGTCAAAACGGACGCCAAAATTAACAGGAAAGGTCCATGCACTAAAAGCTTTTTAAGGGATGTTTTTCTAAGCTTCATCCAGAGAACAAATTGCACCACGACAGCTACCCAGGAAAAGGACCTGTGAATGATGAAACTAATTCCCGTGCGGGCTATCCACTGGCTCCTTTCATAGGCAGCAGCCAGTTTGTCAATGCTTTCTCTAACCTGGGTGCCCAGGAAAATCTGAACCAGCATGACGGCCATGGCGGCATAGAGCCAGTGTTTTGAACCTTCGCCATTCACAGTTTCGCCTTTATTGGAAATATCCACTAACCATGCCAGCAATGCTACATCGACCAGAGCCATGAGCATGTGTACTGTAACAGTCCATGGCGTAAGGTTGGTGGATACCACTATGGATCCAAACCAGCCTTGTATGACCACCACCAACAAGGTAAGTGCAGAGCCTGTGAAAAATCTTTTATCAGCCTGCCGGAGTCTCCACGACTGAATACACAAACCTATTATCAGGATACCAGTGGCAACCCCGACTAGACGGTTCACATATTCCACCCATGTTTTTGCCGGGTTAAAGTCTTCTTCCGCAAGGATGTGCTTGTCCTCAAGAATTTTGTCTGCCGTTTCATTAAGACCAACGGTTCTGAGGAAACCGGCGAAGCGGATGTTCTTCTTTTCGCGGAGTGCGGCGTAATGCTCTTTGTAATCAATTGGCAACTGCGCCGCAGAGGTCGGCGGCACCCAGTTGCCAAAGCAGCGTGGCCAGTCAGGGCAACCCATACCCGAGCCGGTACTTCGCACCATACCACCCACCCAAACCAAAAAATAAACAGCGACCAGGGTTATCACACTGAGTTTGTGAAATCGCCTGGTCGCTGTTGTGCTCAATGCGACAATTATCTCTTAGTGTTTCTTCTCGTCTACTACAATCGCGCCAGTGCCTTCCATTTCCAGTTTGATTAACTCATTCTCATGAGGCAGGTTCGATTCCGGAGTTTCGGAATAAGGGATGGTCTGTGGAATATAGTCTTCCTTGGCTCCAGGCTTGCTGTAGTCATAGGGCCAGCGATACACGTGCGGAATCTCTCCCGGCCAGTTGCCATGCTTCGGATGCCGGGGCGTAGTCCACTCCAAAGTAGTAGCTCCCCAGGGGTTCGCAGGAGCCAGCTTGCCGCGGAAAATGCTGTAGAAGAAGTTGAACAGGAAGATGAACTGGGCTGACAAGGTAATAATGGCTGCAATACTTACCAGCATGTTCAGGTCAGCAAAGGAACTGAATGTCTCAAAGTTGGTCCACGAGTAGTATCTCCGCGGGAAACCTGCGATTCCGATGTAGTGCATCGGAAAGAAAACAAAATACACACCGAGGAACGTGACCCAGAAGTGAATGGAGCCTAGTCGCTCGTCCATCATCCTGCCAAACATTTTCGGGAACCAATGATAAATGCCCGCGATCATACCGAAGAATGAGGCGCTGCCCATCACCAGGTGAAAGTGCGCTACCACAAAATAGGTGTCGTGAAGCTGAATGTCCACTGCAGAGTTACCAAGGAACAGACCCGTGATACCCCCTGTTAGGAAGAATGACACAAGGCCGATGGAGAACAGCATCGCAGACGTAAACCGGATATTGCCCTGCCAAAGGGTTGTCACATAGTTAAAAATCTTAACCGCTGAAGGAACTGCAATGATCAATGTCAGCAGTGTAAAGATGGAACCCAGGAAGGGGTTCATCCCTGTCACAAACATGTGATGGGCCCACACTACAAATGAAAGGATGGCAATAAACAGCATGGATCCCACCATCGCTTTGTAGCCGAAGATAGGCTTGCGGGAGTTGGTGGCAATAATCTCCGATGTGATGCCAAGGGCTGGAAGCAATACGATGTACACTTCAGGGTGACCCAGGAACCAGAACAGGTGCTGGAACAGAATAGGACTGCCGCCAACGTGGGGAAGTGCTTCTCCGCCGATGAAAATATCAGAGAGATAGAAACTGGTGCCGAAGCTACGGTCGAAAATGAGCAGCAGCGCAGCACCAAATAATACCGGGAAGGAGAGCAATCCGATGATGGCAGTAAAGAAGAATGCCCAAATGGTAAGCGGGAGTCGTGTGAATGACATCCCCTGCGTACGCATGTTGATTACCGTTGTAATGTAATTGATGCCACCCAGAAGGGTACTTACGATGAAGAGTGCCATGGCAACCAGCCACAAGGTCATTCCAAGGCCTGATCCGTCCATAGCCTGAGGCAGTGCGCTCAGCGGAGGATAGGCGGTCCAGCCACCGCTGGCCGGTCCGGTGGAAATGAAGAATGAGGTGAACATTACAGCGCTGGAAAGGAAGAAGAACCAATACGACAACATGTTCATGAAACCTGAAGCCATGTCGCGGGCACCAACCTGCAACGGAATAAGGAAGTTGCTGAACGTACCGCTCAATCCGGCCGTCAATACAAAGAACACCATGATGGTTCCATGCATCGTTACCAGCGCGAGGTAAAATTCTGTGTCGATCTTTCCCTGGTCTGTTATCCAGCCGCCGAGAAGAGGCCGCAACCACTCAAGGTTGGCATCGGGGAATCCGAGTTGCAATCTGAAGATTACAGACAGCGTACCGCCAATCAGCGCCCATGCCATCCCCGTAATGAGGAATTGCTTGGCGATGACCTTGTGGTCCTGACTGAAAATGTAATTCGTCCAGAAATTGCCATGATGCTCGTGCTCATGATCATGCTCATGATCGCCATGCTGAACATCTGCCGGTATGTGTGTGTCTATGGTTGCCATCGTACTCTTATCTTCGGATTAATTAACTGAAACAGTCTTCAATTCAACTTGCTTGAGCGAGCCATTATCTGGTGACATTCCTGACTTGATCATGGCGCTCTCCTTCTTCTCCTTGGGAACATACTTGTCGTAATAGTCAGGATTCTGTTTGAGCCAGGCTTCCTGGGCCGCCTTCCACTTGTTATAGGTTTCCTCATCTTCCACTACGACAGGGAATCTCATAGAGAAGTGACCTTTACCGCAAATCTCCGTGCACGCCATTTCATAATTAAAATTGGGGTTGCCGGTCTCTTCCCGCATTTGAGCTGTCGTTTTCATGGGCCGGAATTTGAACTGTGTCTGCATACCCGGTACAGCGTCCATCTTCACCCGGAAGTGAGGAAGAAATACACTGTGAAGCACATCCTTGGCGCGAATCTTCAGGAGAACCTCCTTACCTGCAGGCAAGTGCAGGGTTTGTGACTTGAAGTCGTCGTAAGACTTTTCATCCGTAAGGTCCAGACCGAATTCATTGGAAGCATCGATCAAACGAAAATCGATCTTACCCAATTCGGTATCCTTGCCGGGATAGCGGGCTGTCCATGCGAACTGCTGCGCAACCAATTCTATTACTTCCGCTTCCTTGGATGCGGGGCCTGTGATGTCCGTCCATGCGCGCAACCCACGGAAGATGAGAAGTGCCATAACCACTGCCGGGATCAGTGTCCAGAGGATTTCCAGCTTGTGGTTGTCGGCAAAAAACGCGGCCTTTCTCCCCTCTTCATACTGGTAGGCATAGGTGAACCAGAACATGACGATGAAGATGAGCGTGAATGCAATCACACAAATTGCCATGGTTATCCAGAACAGGTGGTCGGTAATTGCGCCGTGCTCAGAGGCGACCGGCAGCACATATTCATCAAAGTGAACATAGGACCAATAGTAAAATCCAATGAGGCTGAGGATCATGAATGCCATCAGCAGGAATGCATGGGTCCGGTTTCGCGACTGGGTTGCCGCCTTCTCGTCCTTCACCAGGCTGACAAGGTTGCCGATGCGGAAGATCAGGTAAAGGATGACCACGATCAGCGCTACTCCTATTCCTATTATTAAACTCATCATAATACTATCGTTATTCGTTCCGTCTTAATTCTTTCCAAAATCAAATGTGGTGACCCAGGCTCTCCTGGAGCATAGGGTCGTTTTTAGGTACCAGCGCAAATTTCGTAAGACTGCTGAAAGTTATCATGAGGAAGGCAGCCAGGAACATCATGGCCATTCCGATTTCCAGCAACCCGAGACCTCCGTCATGCTGCATAACCCCTGGGGTAATCATATTGAAATGGTCAATCCAGTGTCCAACAATTACGATCGGGCACACCACCTTCAACATTGTCAAATGACGCTTCGCATCCCTTGTCATCAATAACAGGAAAGGCAGCACAAAGTTCAAGATCAGGTTAGCGAAGAATATCCAACTATAAGGCGAAACGGTTCTGCGCTGAATGAAATAAACTGTTTCTTCAGGAATGTTGGCATAGAAGATCAGAAGGAATTGGCTGAACCAGATGTACGTCCAGAATATACTGAACGCGAACACGAACTTGCCGAGATCATGCAAATGGTTTGCATTGACAATCTTCAGGTAACCAGCATCCTTCAGCAGTACGGTCAGGTAAGTAATCATGGCGAGCCCTGTAACCCACCAACTGGCAAACAAATACCAGCCTGTCATGGTGCTATACCAATGGGTGTCAATACTCATCACCCAGTCCCATGCTGCAACCGAAGATGAAACAGCGAAAATAACGAGGAAAATGGCAGAGTACTTGCGGCTGTTCTTCCAGTGCTGAACATTTCCATCCATATCTTCAGCGGTCATCTCCCGCTTAATCCAGCTAAAGAACAGGTACCACAATCCGAAGAAGAGCACCATCCGCAGAATATAGAAGATCGGGAAAGCTCCATGCTTTCCAGGCCAATAAAAGAAACCACCCTTGGCATCGATCACTTTGTCGTAGTGATCGCTTTGTGGATCATAGAGTTCCGCATGTGTCCAGTGGAACACATCACCCTTCACTACAAACCAGATCACAAGCATGAGCACACCTGCTATGGGAAGCCAATGCGCCATGGCCAGTGGAAGGCGACGGACTCCGACAGACCAGCCGGCCTGAGCTGCATATTGAATGGCCACGAAGAACAAGCCTATCACCGCCAAACCTGTAAAAAATACATTGTTCATCCACAGGGTGGTATAAATTCTTTTCAGCCAGGGAGCAGTTCCTGCATGCTCTCCAGCGGCATCGCCATGTTCGCCATCATGGGCAATGCTGGCCGTCAGGTTTTGTGAGATGTCAATGGCCGCTTTGTGTTCTTCATGCCCGCCACCAGACTTTGCCATGAAAACGCCGACGATAAAGAGCAGGAGACCCAGCGCAAAGATGATCATCAACCTGTTGCGTGTCTCAGATTTGAAAACGTATTTCTCGTCTGCTACTATGGTATGTGATTCGCTCATTCTAACGGTCGTTTATCAGGTTATTTTTGCTTCTGTAATGCCTTAACATATTTCGCGATTTTCCAGCGGTCCTCGGGGCTGACTTGTGAACCGTGGGCGCCCATCAAACCGGCACCATAGGTGATCACATGGAAAATATGTCCTTCCGTAATATTCTGGTAGGAACTTCCACGCAAGTTGGCCACACCGGCAACCTTCTCAGACACTTTGCCATCGGCTTCCCCTTTTGCACCATGGCAGTGTTTGCAATATGATTCAAACAGAAACTTGCCTTCTGCAACCACTTCAGCCGTGGAATCCAGGGGACTCCTCAGACCCGCAGTCACAATCGGAACACTGTCCTTGGGCACATTCTTACCGTGATATGGGAGCCATCCATAGGCATTCCGCTTTACCGTATGCGGTGCAGGCTCGCGCATGTTCATCTTATATGGATTGTAACCATTGGAATTGTAATACTCTCCGCGGTCGTTGTTGAGAGAGTTTGCCCATCTTCCAGCATCGGTATCGGTGATTTGCGAAAGCGGCTCATAAGCCACTGAGTGATACATGTTCGGCGCATACTCGCGGCCAGGGTTGTCGCCGCCAGCCTTGCAGCCCGCCATAAGGACGGCTGCCGATAAGATTGCAATGGAATTTCTTATGCTCATCATACTCATGTCCTAGAAGCTTTTCTCATTGATTTCACTGGCCCCGTTTTCCTTCAGGATGCGCTGGATATCATCTTTGCCGATTTTGTTGGCAGCAAGATCAATAGCCATAACATGCTTGTCATCGGTACTGCGGTTATCATACTGGCGGGGCCATTTGTAAGGCTTCATGTCGCTAACGATCAGAAAAGTTCCCACCATGCCAAAGGCTGCCAGCAATACAGTAAATTCAAATGTCACAGGAATGAAGGGTGGCAGGGATACATGGTTCTTGCCACCAATAATCATGGGCCAGTCAAAACCCAGCATCCAGATCTGGGTAAACAGTGCCAATGAAGTACCGGTTATTCCGAACATGAAGGATGCGATCGGGAGTCTGGAGCGACGATAACCAAGTGCTTCGTCCAAGCCGTGAACCGGAAAAGGCGAGTACACTTCTTTGATCTTTACTCCCTTCTCACGAATGTTCTCCACTGCATGGAGCAATACATCCTCATCGTCAAAGATTCCTACCAGAAAGTTTTCCTTATGAGCCATTCCAATATCCTTTATTAGTGAGCTGAATTCTTTTTCTCTGATGTCGCCTTGATAATGCTCTTCACTTCTGCCATGTTGATCACCGGGAAGAACTTGGCGAAGAGGAAGAATGCGGTGAAGAAAATACCAAATGTGAAAAGGTACTGTCCGATGTCATACATCGTAGGATGGAACATCGTCCAACTGCTGGGCAGGTAATCACGGTGCAATGATGTCACAATGATAACAAAGCGCTCGAACCACATTCCGATGTTCACAATGATTGACAGGATGAAGGTTGCAACCAGGTTGGTCCGCAATTTCTTGAACCAGAAAAGCTGGGGAGAGATCACGTTACACGTCATCATGGACCAGTAGGCCCACCAGTAAGGTCCGCTCATCCTGTTAAGGAATGCATAGCTCTCGGCCGGTACCTGACCATACCACGCTATAAAGAACTCCGTGATGTATGCGATCCCCACAATTGATCCCGTGATAATGATGATGATGTTCATCAGCTCCACGTGGTAGATGGTGATGTAATCTTCCAGTTTGAACACTTTCCTCGTCACGAGCAGCAGCGTCAATACCATTGCAAATCCGGAGAATATGGCACCGGCAACGAAGTATGGCGGGAAGATGGTGGTGTGCCAACCGGGTATCACGGAGGTTGCAAAGTCAAATGACACTATCGTGTGAACAGATAACACCAGCGGCGTGGAGAGACCTGCCAGAATCAGCGCTACCGACTCATATCTCATCCAGGTCTTTGCGCCGCCATCCCAGCCAAAGCTGAGTGCATTGTAAACATTGGCCCTTACGCTGTGCCCCATTCTGACCGCCCGGTCGCGAATGACTGCAAAGTCAGGGATAAGACCCATGTACCAGAACACAAGTGAAACGGAGAAGTAGGTTGAGATTGCAAATACGTCCCAGAGCAGAGGTGAGTTGAAATTCACCCACAATGAACCGAAGGCGTTGGGCAGCGGAAGTGCCCAGTAAAAACCCAGCCACAGGCGGCCCATGTGAAATGCAGGGAAGCTTGCGGCGCAAATCACAGCGAAGATCGTCATGGCTTCAGCAGCGCGGTTGATCGACATCCTCCAGCGCTGGCGGAAAAGCAACAAGATGGCAGAGATCAGCGTACCAGCGTGACCAATACCGACCCACCAAACGAAGTTAGTGATGTCCCACGCCCAGCCGACAGTCTTGTTCAGACCCCACATCCCTATTCCGTGCCACAGCAGCATCCAGCAGCAGTAAGCACCCCAGATGAGAAGTGCCAGCGATACGCCAAAGGCCATCCACCACAAACGGGTGGGCTTTCCTTCGACTTGCCGGCTGATGTCATGCGACACATCGGCGACTGTCTTACCGCCGGTTACCAGAGTTTCTCTCAGAACAGATGTTGCTTGCATTTTTCGATTGCTGATTTCTTATTCCTGATTTTCCTAATTCGTTGTATGCTGTCGTTTATGCGTGTTCTTTGCCTTCTTCCTTGTTTCTGATCTTGGTCAGATAGAAAATATTCGGCTTCACACCAATGTCCTCCAGTACCCTGTAGGCACGAGGATTACCAATCTTTTTGTCGATGCCATTGGGCCGCTTCTCGTCTTTCTCCACCTTGAGGAATTTAGAGATGGCACTTTCCGGGTTGTTGATATCACCAAACATGATAGCACCGGTTGTGCAGGCAGCCTGGCAGGCTGTCACCACTTCGCCATCCTTCATCGGTCTGCGCTCACGCTTGGCAGTGAGTTTTGCAGCCTGAATGCGCTGCACACAGAAGGAGCACTTCTCCATCACGCCTCTGGAACGTACCGTAACCTCAGGATTGAGCACCATGCGACCCAGGTCGGTATTCATGGCAGGGTTCTGCTGGTAGAACTGCTGGTTATCGTGATACTTGAACCAGTTGAATCTCCTGACTTTATAAGGACAGTTGTTCGCGCAATAGCGTGTACCAATGCAGCGGTTGTATGTCATCTGGTTAAGACCTTCCGTACTGTGTGTTGTCGCCGCTACCGGGCAAACCGTCTCGCAAGGTGCGTTGTTGCAATGCTGACACAACATCGGCTGGAATACCACTTCGGGATTCTCAGATGCTTTTTCAAGGGCAGTGTAGTCACCGGGTTTGCCGTCGCTGCTGTAGTAGCGGTCAATTCGCATCCAGTGCATTTCACGGCGACGGATTACTTCATCCTTACCGACCAGCGCCACGTTATTTTCAACATTGCAGGCTACGATACAAGCGCCGCAACCAATGCAACTGTTCATATCGATGGACATCGCCCAGTGGTGGTCCTTGTAGTCATGGCCCTTCCACAAACTCAGGGTTGAGGGATCCACTTTCTCCTCCCACTTGGTCACCTTGGGATATTCGCGGCCGGCCGCAGGATTATTTTTGAACTCAGACAGAACGGATTCCTGAATCACACTCTCGCGTCCCATGTAAGTCTGATGCGTCTGCGTCTGCGCAAGTTGGAAGTCCTCGTTGGTCTTGGTCAGCGTCACACCGCTGAATACGCTTCCGTTCAGAGATCCATTAACCGTGGAGACAAATGTGTATGCATTTACTCCAAGTCCTTCAGCCACCCGGCCCACCTTGGTGCGACCGTAGCCAATGCTGATACCAATTGTACCGATGGCCTGACCCGGCTGAATAAGGACAGGCACTTTCACCGATTTGTCCCCTACTTTCAGCATGCCCATTTGCGTATTACTCTCACCGTCATTGGTGAAGCCCAGGGTTGCAGCATCCTTTATGGAGATGGTGACAGGATGATCCCAAACTACTTTGGTTATAGGATCAGGCAGTTCCTGCAGCAACGGGTTGTTGGCCTGCGAACCATTACCCAGTCCATAGCTTTCATAGATGGCGAGTTCAAGGCCAGTGTTGCCAGCAGTGTAACTTGAACCGATGGCGGAAGCGGCGGCGGCCAAATCACCGGCAAAAGACATCCCCTTGTAGGCATCAGCTCCGGGCTCAAGAACGCCGTCATACAGGCACTTGTCCCACCATGCCTCAAATGTTAATCCGTTGCCGTTCTTACCGTAGAACCAGTTGCGCCAGTTCTCCTTTACCATTTCATAATAATCCTTCTTGCCCTCGCCTGCCCAGATGAGGAAACTCTCCTGCGCCTGACGTGACTTGAAAATCGGCGTGATGGCCGGCTGTGAAAGGCTGTAAAAATTTCTCTTGGGTTCGAAGTCGTTCCATGACTCCAGATAATGATGATCCGGGGCACGGAAACCTACCAGTGATGCAGTCTCATCCGATGTGTAGGATGTAGACACGGATAATCCGATATTCTTGATTGCCGCACCCAGCTTCTCTCCCATGGGGTGGTCATACACCGGATTGCAACCATAGAATATGACTGCATCCACTTTTCCTGCTTCCGCATCCGAAATGAATCCGGCCATGGCCTCGTCATTTCCCTGACGATAGTTCAGCGGCATATTCGGGAGAATGGTGGCGCCGTAGTTGCCAAGCAGATCATTGATCGCATTCACAACTACCTGAACAGCCTTGTTATTTGACTTGGATACTACCAGCGAGTTTCCCGAACCGGCAGCCAAAAGATCTTCCGCTGCCTTTTCCAGGTTCGCTATGTTTTCGATGCCGGCATTCAGCGCTCCCTTTCCGGATTTGGCTGCCAACAGATTGTAGAGTTGTGCAATAACAAGTCCTGACTGAGACGGCCTGATGGCAGTGCGATAATCTGCGTTAGCGCCCGTCATTGAAAGGTTGCTTTCAAACTGGTAGTGCCGGGACATCTCGCGATGTTCTTCATCAATCTTCCGATTGACCGCATACCCTTTGGCAAATTCAATTGGCGCCAGCCATGTCCCAAGAAAATCAGCGCCGAAGCTTACGATCACTTTGGCCTTGCTGAAGTCATAGGACGGTATGAACCCGGAACCGAAAGACTCTTCGTTTGCTTTCCACATCCCGTAATAAGAAACGGGATCATACTGAATATGCTGTGTGGATGGATATTTGGCCTTGAACTTTTCAATCACCGCCTTGGTACTGGGGCTGATGATACTTCCACTTACCAACCGGATCGATTTCGCATTGGCGAGTCCTTCCGCAACAGCCTTATCCAGGTCCTCCCATGCTATATCTTTGTCCCCTGCCTTGGGGCCGCGAAGGCGATAGTTGTCGTAAAGTGATAGTACAGAAGCTTCCACCTGGGCGGTTGTGCCTCCTTTCGATACGCTGGAGTTCGTGTTGCCTTCAATTTTTATAGGACGGCCTTCACGCGTCTTCACCACTATGCTGCAATAGTCGCCGCCATTCACATAGGTGGATGCGTAATAGTTCGCAATGCCAGGATCAACATCCAAGGGCTTGTTCACATAAGGAATGACTTTTCGGATAGGCGTCTCGCACGCTGCCAGGGATACGGCGGCCACGCTGAAGCCCATCATTTTCAGAAAGTCGCGTCTGGAATGACCAGGGTCCTCTTCTGCACCCAGGTTGACAAACTCCTTGTCTGCATTCTTGATGTAGGCAGGATCGTTCTTCAACTGCTCAAGTCCTTTCCAATATGTCTTATTAATAGTCCCCATAAAATTGGTTCGGTCCTTTATATTATTGTCCTCAAAATCTTGTGTTCAAAAAACTGTAGCTGTTCAAGGGCCTGTCAATAGTGACACTTTGAACATTCGAGTCCGCCGATATCTTCAACCTTCATCGGCTTCTTGCTGTTATGCAACTCAAGCAATTTATCATAGTAAGCATTGCCCTTTGTATTCACATCGGTCTTGCGGTGACAGTCAATACACCATCCCATCGTGAGGAGTGAATATTGTTTAACCACATCCATTTCCTTAATAGGACCATGGCAAGTCTCGCAGGCAATGCCGCCGACATTAACGTGCTGCGAATGATTGAAGTAGGCCAGGTCAGGCAGGTTGTGAATCCTCACCCACTCGATGGGCTTGGTCACACCCGTGTAGGTTGACGTCATAGGGTCAAATCCCACAGCGGCATAGATCTTTGCTATCTCACCTTCTCCGGTTATAGTGCCGGATTTGATTTGTGTATGGCAATTCATACAGATGTTGGGCGAGGGGATGTTCGCCTGCTTGCCCTTCATCACACCTGTGTGGCAATACTTGCACTCAATCTCGTACTGGCCCGCGTGAATCTTGTGAGAAAATGCTATGGGCTGCTTTGGCTGATAGCCCTTTTGCACCCCGATGCTGTATAGACCGTCGATCACTCCTTTGAAGGCGATCATTCCTACAATAAATACTACCAGGAAGATGAACCCGGGGCTGCTGGTTACAGATCCAAAAGAAATCGGGGAGTTGACCACTTCGCGATCCTCCTCCGACATTTGCTTCTGATCCAGGAACCTGCGTAATGCATTGACAATGAGCACCAGAATGACCACAAGGATGATCAGGATGACCACCATTCCAACAAGGATTGCGTTCACATATCCGGAAGGCACGCCTTCTCCGCCGCCACCCTGTCCGGCAGGGGTTGCCGCTGTGGCAACCACGTCAGCTTTGGCTCCTTCTGCCTTGATGTACGCCAATACATTCATGATCTGCGCATCGGTATAACCCGTAAACGCAGTCATCTGACTCTTGGCATTCTCATTATAGATTTTGTTGGCGTACTCGTCGCCGCTGGCGATCACTTTGGCCGAGTTACGCACCCAATTCTTAATCCATTCAACAGATGGTACCCTCTTTTCAACATCTTTCAATGCGGGTCCGATCAGTTTTTCCTTCACCCGGTGACAGGTCTTACAGTCAGCCTTGAAAAGAGCCTCACCGGCACTAATGGCAGCCGGATCGGTAGAGATTTCCTGGGCCTGAGCATTAAGAATGATAAGAAGAAAGAGGAGTGCGGACGTAATACGATTGGTGAAACAGGACATCAAGCGCTTCATCATGTGGTTTAGGATTCCGCCTTTTATACGGAGGTGCACAAATCTACGAGCCCATGTCATTTTTTCAAACTTATTTTTGGTTTGTTGACCTTCCCACGTTGCCCCCGGAATGAAGTGAACAAAACCTATCCGCACGACGAACATGATCACCCCAGGCTACAGAGTTTAGAATGAATTTAAATTGCCTAAATTCGGCAAAATGAGGTCAAATGACGCCATTTGAATATGTTTCGGTACTGATCTCCATCATACTGGGACTTGGCATAACGCAAATCATGACAGGCCTCGCAGATATGGTGCACCAGTGGGACCGTGTCAAGTTCTACACTCCTCACACCATCTGGATTCTCATGACCTTTGTGCTTCACATACAGGAATGGTGGATCACCTATCAGCTTCGTACAGTTAACTCGTGGCCTCTCCTTCTGTTTCTGTTCATGATTCTCTACCCGGTCACTCTCTTTATCCTGGCCAGGATTCTCTTTCCATCGTCTGTCAGTGACGAAGGGATCAACCTTCAAACCTTTTTCAGAGTAAACCGGCGTAAATTCTACCTGATTACTATGGTATTGGCAGTACTTTCCATCGGATCGAACTCTATTATATATGGAGTACAGCTGGATCAACTTGTACAGGTATCCCTGATTCTCGTACTGGGATGGGTTTCACATAGAGACTACCCTGACGACAAGTTCCACTTGTGGCTGGCCTGGCTTCTGCTTTTAGCACTCAGCCTGAGCATCGGCGTCAATTGGGAAGAATGGCAGATCGCCGGATAGCGGCTAACAGAAATCCCACAATCCGTTTTCCCACACCACGGGAAATAGGAAATTGCATCTTCATACAGAGCCCATGTCAACATTTATTCCCGGAACTCCTGTCACAGGTCATGAGTTTCCTTCGCTGGCAAAAGGAAATCATGTAGTAGTCGTTGGTGCGGGTGCATTCGGAGGGTGGACTGCGCTGTATCTTCAGCAAAGGGGTTGCAAGGTGACGCTCATCGATGCCTGGGGACCCGGACATGCCAGAGGTACTTCAGGCGATGAGACCCGGGTTATACGTACAGCCTATGGATCGAATGAATTCTATTTCAACCTGGCTTTCAGAGCAATCGAACTGTGGAAGGAGTACGAGAAGCTGTGGAACCGGAAACTCTTTTATACAAATGGCGTCCTTTGGTTTTGCTACGAAAATCAGGTCCCGCTGATTGATGACTCTCAGCGGCTGGCCACTGCCAAAGGGCGACCTTATGAATATCTTTCAACTTCCGAATTAAAGAAACGTGTTCCAGTTGCTGATGTATCCGGCTTGACGCACGCCTGGCTTGACCGGGACGGAGGCTACTTGAAAGCACGTGAAAGTTGCCAGCTGGTTGCCGAGATGCTAGTTCGTGAAGGTGGTCAGTACATTCAGTCACACGCTCGGCCCGGGGACATCCGGTCCGGTGGTATGAAAAGCCTGCATCTTTCAGATGGTGGTTTACTTTATGCAGATGCTTACGTATTTGCGTGCGGTGCATGGCTGCCCAAACTCTTTCCTGAAGTTCTCGGACACAGAATTACGGTAACCAAACAGGAAGTATTTTACCTCTCTCCTCCTGCCAGGGACGCGGCCCGCTATGAAGGAATTCCCGCATGGATTGACGCCGATGGTACAGACTATTATTATGGAATTCCAGGAAACATGCACCGGGGATTCAAAGTGGGGTTGGATCGTCGTGGCCCTGTATTTGATCCGGAAACAGGTGACCGCCTTCCCTCACCGGAGATTTTCTCCGGCATCAGGAAATTTCTTGCCAGGAGATTTCCATCGCTTGAACATGCCCCGATGACAGAAAGCAGGGTTTGCGCCTATGAAAACACATCTGATGGCAATTTTGTTTTTGAGCCCCATCCGGAAGCAAAAAACGTGATCTTACTCGGCGGCGGTTCAGGACATGGATTCAAACATGGTCCCGCACTCGGAGATTGGGTATCACAGACCCTCCTTCACTGACTATTTGTCGACAGAAAATTTGTATATCGTCTTCTGGCGGTAAGTCTCTCCAGCCTTAAGGACGGTTGACGGAAAGTTCTTGTGATTGGGTGAATCAGGGTAGTGCTGCGCCTCAAGACAAAATGCAGAACGGAACTGGTAAGGAATACCACCCTTCCCGACATCTTTGCCGTCCAGAAAATTTCCGGAATAGAATTGCAGTCCCGGCTCGGAGGTCCATACATCCATAACCCTGCCGGACACAGGTTCGCGCACAGCGGCCGCAAGTATCAGATTGTTGTCTTTCCTTCTCAGCACAAAGTTGTGGTCATATCCCTTTCCGAATTTCAATTGCTCATCGTTCTGGTCGATACGCTCACCGATGGATACAGGTTTTGTGAAATCAAATGGGGTTCCCTTAACCGCTTTCAACTCACCGGAGGGAATAAGGCCGGCATCCACCGGGGTGAACTGATCGGCATTGATCATGATGGTATGACCAAGGATATCTTTTCTTGGATCTCCGGTCAGGTTAAAGAATGAGTGATGGCTCAGGTTTATGATAGTGGTCTTGTCGGTTGTCGCCTCATAGTCAATGACGAGTTCATCCTTCTCGGTGAGGGTATAGGTAACCTTGACCATAAGATTACCAGGGTAGCCCTCCTCACCATCATGACTTTCATAATAAAGATCAAGTTTCTGTCCATCTTTTGATTTTCCAGGAACTACCTTCCAGAAGACATTGTGAAAGCCGCCTGGTCCCCCATGAAGGGAGTTGCCATTGTTATTCTTGGTTAGCAGATACGTCACGCCATCCAGTTCAAACAACCCTTTTCCAATGCGATTTCCGTATCTCCCGATAAGCGCCCCGAAATATGGGTTCCCTTTTAAATAGGAATTGGGATTATCATATCCCAGCACCACATCACCCAACTTCCCGCTCCTGTCGGGCACCAGCAAGGACATTATTTTACCGCCAAATTCTGTCACTGTAATCTTCACACCGTGGGCATTGGTCAATGCATAGACCTGTGGTGCCTGAATTTTGGGCTCGGCAGCAACGGTACCACTATCAGGTGGATTGGAGGTGACACTGTCGGCGGCCGGTTGAGAGGTCATAGGCTTATCGGTTTTTCGGGAAGTGCAACCTGCGATGAGTACAATGCAGATCAGGGGCAGAATTTTGTTCATAACGAAAGATAAATAAAAAGTTGAGAGCCAGTGAATCCGTTACATACAGTCGTCGGGAGGTTAATGGTTCCGGCTGTCACGCAAATTTACCACTAAATGGAATGAGTTGATTACGGATAATATTTCGAAATTCGACTGAGATTGGACGGGTATGAAACAAGGGATGATTGTGCTGTTTCTGGCTTTGACTCCACTCCTGAGGGGCGCCGGTCAATCCCTGCTCATCCCCATGGATGACAGTCAGAAGAATCACCTTAAAGCTTACGGTCTTGCTTTTCTGGCGCTGAAGAACGGCGAGAGCATCGATTGGCTCCTGAACTATCGTGGCGGTAGCTTTCTCCTCCGCTATAACCCCAAAATGCTAGATGAAGGAATGGTCAGGGGCATCTCAGTGCAGCTACTCCAGGACCATGAAGTAAATGCCATTCTCAGGGAAATTACACAACCGGAAGTCAACATGACGGTGGTCAAACTGGAGCGGGCCCCAAGGATCGCTGTCTACTCTCCGAAGAATGGCCTCATTGCAGATGAGACAGACGCTGTAATTACGGTGCTGGATTATGCCGAGATTCCATATACCATTCTCTATGATGAGGAAGTACTGCACGATCATCTTGCCCGTTACGACTGGCTTCACTTACACCACGAAGACTTTACCGGACAGTACGGAAGATTTCTGCGACGTGAATCCGCGGCACTCGAGATGGAATTGCAGAAGACAACGGCTGCCCAGTTCGGATACGCCAAGGTATCAGCGATGAAACTGGATGTAGCCCGAAAGATCAAGACGTTCTGCGCCGGAGGAGGCTACCTGTTTGCCATGTGTTCCGGTGCCGAAACCTTTGACATTGCGCTGGCGGCTGAAGGTATTGATATTAATGAAAGCATGTACGACGGTGATGATGCCGATGAAGATGCCCAAGCCCGACTTGACTTTACAAAGACCCTGGCGTTTCACAACTTCAGCCTGGAACCGGGCAATAGCAGGAAGTTCTCGGATATCAATACCGGGCGTCCCGATTTCTTTGAACTGGAAAAGGATTATTTCACACTCTTTGACTTTTCAGCGAAGTGGGATCTCATTCCCGCGATCCTCAATCAAAATCACCGCCACATGATCAAGGAATTCATGGGTCAGACCAGCGGGTTCAGCAAATTTACAGTGAAACATGAGGCCACCATTTTGGGAGAGAACAGCAGGTCTGGCAATGTCCGCTATATCTATGGTGAACTGGGCAAAGGGCACTGGACTTTTTACAGCGGGCATGATCCAGAAGGATCTCCCGGCAGAAGACGTCAACCAACTGATCTCAATCTCTATCCTCATTCGCCTGGGTACCGTCTTATCCTTAACAATGTCCTCTTTCCATCTGCACGAAAAAAGAAACAGAAGACGTAGCGGTAACAAAAAGGGATAGGCCTTACAAAATTCGTTTTGTAGCCGACAAATTCTATCTTAGTTAGCGACACATCACCCCTCTTGTTCATGTTCATTCATTCAATGTTCAAATCAAGCCTGCTGGTCATTCTGGTAATTCTTTTTAATGACTGTTTGGGTCAGGATATAAAGACCCTGACAGACATGGAGAAGCAACGAATTGAAGCAATCGAAGCACGTGCTTTTGATTTCGTTGCGGGACTTTATGACGAGAACTACCACGGCGTTACTGGTTCGGGCAAACTGGTGAACAAGAACGAGCTGATGGAAATGATCAGGTCAAACAATCCCCACATTCATTTCTCGACTGAAGATGTGAAAGTCGATATCTATGATCGTATCGCGCTGATCCGTGGACGGCAGCTGAGCAAGAGCAAAATGGGTTCCGTCATCGGACAGCTCAGGTATATGCTGGTGCTGGCTAAACACGACGATCGATGGCAGATCATAGAATCCCAGGAGACCATTATTGTTGAGTAGGATTGAGTAACCTCATGGGTCGGGCCTCCGTTAGAGGCTTAGAACATTTTCCCATGAAAAAGATCGACATTCTCAACTTCATCACCAACTTCCGGCAATCTCCCAATGACGTCAAGACGCACGAAGAACTTGTAGCGCATCTGGGAAAACAAAACGAGGCGGCCATGGATGGGATGATCCGTGAGATGAAACAGCTGGGCGTGCTGAAGGAAGTGGAGAAGAATGGCACTAAGGCCTATCAGGTGGCAAAAAAATAAGCCAGAACAACGAGCGCAAACCATTGCAGACAGGGAACTTCCCGATGTCCATTACAGTCATTGGTTTTCATGGTCATTTGGATTAAGTTTCACGCCGTAAAACTTAATACCTCAATCCATGTCAAGTATTCTTTCCAAAGGCACCATCGGCATCCTTACTGGCGGTGGTGATGTGCCCGGGCTCAACCCTGCTATTCGAGCGGTAACGGTACGAGCCATCCGTGAGGGTTTCAAAGTTGTCGGTATACGTCGGGGATGGGCAGGTCTTATCGACATGGTCCGCGACGAAAAATATGACAACAGCAATAACTTCATGGAACTCCCGCGCCATGTGGTGGACCGTGCGGCGAGAACCGGCGGTACTTTTCTGCATTCATCACGGACGCGTCCAAGCCATGTGGCCCTGAGCCGCGTTCCCGATCACCTCAAAGATCTGTACAAGGAAAAGACCAACGATCTGACAAAAGAGGTGATCAAGAATCTGGAGTGGCTGGGAATTGATTGCCTTATCGCCATTGGAGGCGACGACACATTAAGCTACGCCGTCCATCTGGGCAAACAGGGCGTCAAGGTGAACGCCATTCCGAAAACCATGGATAATGATGTTCCGGGAACCGACTATTGCATTGGCTTCAGCACGTGTGTTACAAGAACCATCCATTTAACCAACAGCCTGCGCACATCGGCAGGTTCGCATGAACGATTCATGGTACTTGAAGTATTCGGACGTTACGCAGGATTTACAGCGATGGTTCCCACCATGGCAGGTGCCGCACACCGCTGCCTGATTCCTGAGCACCCATTCAATATCGAAAAGTTAACTGATCTGTTGTCGCAGGATCGCAGGGAGAACCCCAGCAACTATTCGATCTGCATGGTCTCCGAAGGCGCCACTTTTGAAGGCGGAGAAATGCAGTTTGAGGGTGCAGAAAAGGATGCCTACGGTCATGCCAAACTCGGCGGCATCGGCGACATGGTTTCCGCCAAACTGAAAGAACTGTCACCCAAATACAACAATGGAAGAACCATTGAAGTCATCAATCAGAAGCTGGGCTACCTTGTTCGTTGCGGTGATCCGGACGCGATAGACTCCATCGTTCCCATGGCATTTGGCACCATGGCATTGGATCTCATCCTGAAAGGGCTATACGGCAGACTGGTTGTACTGCAAAATGGACGCTATGATCATGTTCCCATTGAAGTAGTGACCAGCAAGAAGAAGCTGGTCAATGTTGCCAAACACTATGATGTTGAGCGTCTGCACCCGATCTATCAGGATTTTGAAATGCTCCCATTGTTTATAATGGCTAACGATTGACCCTCCCAGGTTGGTAAACCAATCACGGGTACTCTGAAATCCAATCAGGCCGTCAGGCGCATCCTGCGGCCTTTTTCATTGCCCGGCCTCCTATATTTATGACAGCATAATCCCATGTACAACTACCCTCCCGGCTACTCTTTTTTTGGCACGTACAAGCGCGCACTGGAGGCCGTACGCAGTCCACTGGAAACAATCCAGGATAGTGTGCGCATTTACGGTGATACTTATTCAGTTGTTGCAGGATTGAAGAGCAGGATGATGCTTACGCAGAATCCTGAGTTCATCGACTACATACTCCGGAAAAACCAGAAGAACTACTATAAGTCAAAGTGGGTGACAGAAAAGCTGGCCCGGTTTATTGGCAACGGACTACTTACCTCTAATGGTGCCTACTGGCTCAGGCAACGAAGATTGATACAACCGGGATTTCATCATCAGAAGATTCAGGGTCTCCACAATATTATGAAAGAGACCATCGATGAATTCCTTCGAGGCTTCCCTGTAGATCAGAAAGTCGACGTATTTCCGCTAACCAACCGACTGGCATTCGACGTCGTCATGAATACGTTGTTCGACGTTGAACTTCCTCCCGCTGTTATTGAAGAACTTGGCAGGGCCATCGGCGAGATCCAGGAGTTCGTCATCGCCGACATCCGTCAGCCCTGGAAGAGCTGGTGGTTCGAGTTGTCAGGACAGGTTGCCCGAAACAAGGAGAAATCCAAAAGAACCAGGGCCATTCTGGGCAAAGTGATGCAGGAAAGAAAGTCTGCAGGAATCAAGTACAATGACTTGCTGGATATGCTCCTGGATGCCAGGTATGAAGACACCGGCGAGGGCATGTCAGAAAATCAGGTACTCGATGAAATACTTATTCTTTTCATTGCGGGGCATGAAACCACAGGCAATGCACTGGCATGGACATTATACCTGTTGGCCACTCACCCAACCGTACTTCACAAGCTGAGGGACGTCACCAGAGGCCTGGCCATTTCTGAAACGGTCTCGCATCCCTACATCATCGCCGTCATCAACGAGTCCATGAGACTCTATCCTCCTGCATGGGCATTTGACCGGGTGTCACTTGAAGACGATTCTTTCGGAGAATACAGTTATCCTGGCGGGACCATCATCGCTTTGTTCATCTACGGTCTCCATCGTGATGAGAAATACTGGGAAGATCCTCTTTCTTTCAACCCCGACAGATTTATAAGTGACCACTCGAAAGATACCGGCAAAGTCTTCTTCCCTTTCGGAGGTGGTCCCCGGCTCTGTATCGGAAATAGTTTTGCGATGAACGAAATGGCACTTTTCCTGCAGGCATTTGTCAGTCAATTTGATCTTGCTGCCGCCGGTGCACCTCCAAAAGAACGGGCCTTGATCACCCTTCGCCCTGATCACGTCTTTCTGGAAATCAAAACGATCAGGCAATAGCTCAGACAAAACTCAATTAATCTCAAGATCAGCGATTTGCAATAAATGCAAATGAAGTCTGCTGCGCTATGCAAAAAACAAAACTTAAAGTCGGGTTTTAGCAAAGAAATTGGATTCAAATACAACCGCTGATCATTGGCCACCTGGTTGATAACCAACGTCATTGAATCACCGTGTCACAAGATATTTCCTTTACGTCATGTTTTATCATGTCATGAGATTCTCCGATCGAAATTCCTGGCTTCATCTGCCTGTCGTTGCCATTTGCTTTCTGGCACTGCAAAGCTGTGAAATGCCTGCCACTTCTTTCGAAAATGTGGAGGAGGCAGTCTACTACACACGTAGCACAAAGGCAGACGCTCCGCTGCCAGATTCAAGCGTCCGGATCATGACCTGGAATATCCGGTTCGGCATAGGAAGAGGGCCCTGGTTTGGCGACGCTTGCGGCTACAGGGTGGTTTATACCCGCGAAGAGATTCTCAGCAATCTTGAAGTCATTGCCAACCGGATCAACGCAGTCAAGCCTGATGTACTCCTGCTTCAGGAAGTGGACCTTCTGTCGAAACGCTCCAGCTATGTGGATGAACTGCAATGGCTGTTGGATCATACTTACTTCAACTATGCCGCATACGGATCACAATGGAAATCACAGTTTATCCCCAGCGATGGCCTGGGCCGCATGAACGAAGGCAATGCCATCCTGTCGCGGTGGCCCATATCGGAGGCGCAAAGGATTCAGCTGGTCCTGCGCACTGACCAGGATGCGCTTGAACGGTACTTCTATGAACGCTGCTGCATCGTCAAGTCAAGAATTGACATCCCCGGGTTCAATCCATTTTATGCACTGAATATTCATGCTTCTGCATTCGCAACGGATGATTCCAAACATCAGCACATTGAACAATTCAAAAGTGAATTGGACAAGATCGCGTCTTCGGGAGGCAGATTTGTGGCCGGCGGTGACCTCAACACACTTCCGCCAGGAAGTGACTCTACTGACTATTGCATAGAAGACATGTGTGCCGGTGAATCCTTCCATCACACAACTGACAACCCTATGCATAAAGAGGGTAGCAATTATACCCCTGAAGCACAATGGATGACGCCATTGTATCAATCGTACGTGTGTGCCGTTCCGCTGTCTGCCTACCAGGCTTCACAATCCAGTTTCTTCACCCATACCACACGGCCCGAACATACATGGGACCGAACCATTGATTATTTGTTCACCAACCGGCGCTGGCGAAATGGGTCCACAATCACTCACCAGAATTTCCTGAACGATTCTGATCACGCACCGGTTAGTTCTGAATTTATCCTGAAGTAATATGAATCCTCTACAACACTTCCTAAGGTTCTTCTTGCTTCCGGGATTATGTATTATCTCCACAATCTGTCGCGCGCAGGATTTTGATTCCACCCTGACCAAATACTGGGGCTATAACACAGCACTCACCATGCCGGCGCACAAATGGGAAAGCGGGATAGCCCAACCCTTCCGCTACGGAATCAATGAAAAACTGGAACTGCGATCCAATGCGCTCGAGATACCCTTTCTCCCAAATGCCGGGCTCAAAGTAGCACTCAAAAAGAATGGGGGTAACTTTATTGCAACAGAACATCTCATCGGATATCCCACGGTCTTTCTCAACACTGTAAGTATGAAAGGCACAGGCGGACTTATTTCTCCTGAATTTGCGCCCTTCCCTACTATTGTCTCATTGCAGAACAATGTCTTGGTCTCTCGAGCTGCGGGCAGCCGGGGTTTGATGACGCTCAGCCTTGGATACACCTTCGCGATCAGAAGCGGTAAACCGGACCCCAATGCAACCATCGATCTACCTCTTGTGTACCCGCGGATGGCACATTACTATGAGGCCAGTACCATTCGGCTGGGGTTTGGCTATAAAGGAATAATCAGCAAGAAGTTCCTGTTTGACGACGGCGTCGAGTCCTTCTTTGTCATTCGTCACGAGAATAACTTCTTCTTTGAAAATACCGGTGCCATCATGTGGATTGCCAGGGGTTCGTTCCGAATCAGAGGCGGATACAGTCTTTCCTACGGAAAATATCCGTACGGAACGCAATGGCAGCTATGGCCATCGTTGGATATTATTTTCGGAAGTAAGCTCTGACATCAACAGGGTGCTGACTTTCACCACCGTCCTCTAAGCTTTGAGATCCTCCTGCGTCATGGGCAATCTCCTGATCCTGCGACCGGTGAGATCAAAGATGGCGTTCGCGAATGCCGGTGCAATGGTTGGCAGACCAGCCTCTCCTGCCCCATCCGGGGCTCCGGTACTTTCCAGGATGTGCGTTTCTATTTCAGGACACTGATTGAATTTCAATATGGGATACCGGTCGAAGTTCTGTTCTGTAATCCGACCGTTGTTTACCGTCAGCCCTGCATAAACGGCCCCCAGTCCCATAATCACCGATCCCTCCACCTGGGCTTTAACGGTGTCGGGGTTCACGCAAGTACCGACATCAATAACTGTAGTCACTTTCACTGGACGAATCATACCTTCCTTCTTCTGAACTTCCACAACCATTACGAAATGGGCGCCTGATCTCTCCACCAACGCCACCCCTCGCCCGGTCCCGGGCTTCTTTCCCGATTTCCAGTTCGTGATCCTCATTGTCTCATTGAGCAGTCGGTTGTACCGCTCATGATTCTGCATCATCGACATCCTGAATTCCAATGGATCCTTTCCTGCTTTGACAGAGAGTTCATCGATGAAAGACTCATGCGCGAATGGGTTGGTGGAATGGTAAACAGCCCTCCAATACGAAATCGGAATGTGCAATTTCTGAAGCACACCACGTACGGTCATGTTTGGAATTTGATACTCCGTGGTCACCCCACCCATAATTTGCCGCCCGGCCTTATTGTTATCACCCGTCTGATTATTGATTTCCTGGGTTACGATCTTATGCTCAAGGGCTTCAATGCTGCCGTCGCCGTTAAGTACTGCGCGACAAACATTCAGCGAACAATTTCGAAAGGGTCCCTGGGTCTGGTCCTCTTCACGCGGCCAGATCAGTTTCACCGGCGCATTTACTTTCAATGAAAGATCGGCAGCCTCTTCCACCACGTCTGTCATCGATCGCCTTCCAAATCCACCTCCCATAAAGGTGTAATTGATTCTGACGTTCTCTCTCGGTATGCCGTATTTCGTTGATAAGAATGTCCTCACGCCGTTTGGATGCTGGGTCGATCCCCAGAACTCAGCTGCATTCTCAGTCATGTTCACCACGACGTTCATGGGTTCCATGGGAACATGCGCCTGGTAAGGAAGTTCATAGCTTGCCTCCACCAGGGTCCCGCCTTTCTGGAACACGGACTCTGCATCACCTACCGAATGCAATATCTCACCAGGCTTCTTCGCCTCTTCACGAAATTGACTCATGATGGTAGCCGAGCTAATGCCATCCAATCCATTGGCATCCCACTGAATATTGAGGGCCTTCTTGCCTTGCATCGCTGACCAGTAGTTATCGCCGAGAACAGCGACCGCATCCACCTTTCTTCCCCATACCGTGCGCTGCGTCACCTCGACGTGCGTAACGCCTGAAACCTTGAGCGCTGCATTCTTATCATAGCTGCCTATTTTCCCCAGCCATACCGGGCAATGCTCAATGCAGGCATATTTCATTCCAGGCACTTTAACATCAATCCCAAAAATTGCCTTGCCGTTGGTCTTCACCGGGATATCCTGGCGACGGGTTGATCTTCCAATAATGGTAAAAGACTTAGGGTCCTTGAGTTTGGGATTCTCCGGCGCTTTCATTTTTGATGCCACTTCCACCAATTCACCGTATGTCACCTGCATGCCGGACTCATGAACCACCATACCTGCTTTGGCTGCACATTCAGTTTCAGGCACACTCCACTTCTGCGCAGCTGCAGCCACCAGCATAGTGCGGGCAGCCGCCCCCATCTTTCTGAGGATCATGAATTCACTCTGCACACTCCGGCTTCCCACAACCATCTGGCTGCCGTACAGGGATTCATTTGCTTCAGAGGGACGGATCTCCACATTATTAATATCCACCTCCAATTCTTCCGCCAATATCATGGGCATGGATTCAAATGTTCCCTGCCCCATTTCAGGACGGTGGTTGTAGAGAATGACATGGTTGTCTGCGCCAATGGATATGAACTGATTCAGTGACTGCCCGCCATTGGCAGAAAGGTTGACAATCTTTTGTTCACCTCCTTCAGAAGGAGCAACACCTATAACCAGCAGCCCACCTGATGCGAGCGCTGACAATTGGATAAATTCCCTTCGGTTGATCTTCTTCATGATTTCGACAATGTGATGGCTTTTGTAATCGCTTTCCTGATTCTCGGATAGGTGCCGCAACGGCAATAGACGCCTGACATGGCGTTGGATACTTCCTTGTCTGACGGATGTGGATTCTTCTTAAGAAGTGCTGCTGCAGTCATGATCTGGCCGGACTGGCAATAGCCGCATTGAGGAACCTGTTCTTCAATCCACGCCTGCTGCAGCGGGTGCGAGTGATCAGCAGAAAGTCCTTCAATAGTAGTGATGGATTTGCCCTGCACAACTGAAACTGGCAGGGTGCAGGATTTGACTGCAACGCCATCCAGGTGAACGGTGCATGCCCCGCATTGACCAATACCGCAGCCGAATTTGGTTCCGGTCAGGCCGGCAAAGTCCCTGATCGCCCACAGAAGCGGCATTTGCGGATCCACTTCCATGGCGCGCATTTCTCCATTAATTCTTACTTGAATCGATGCCATGGTGCAAACAAAAGTATTTCATAATGAAGCTAACAATTCCTGGGCAATCCGGGATGGTAGTGTATACAGACGCACCGTCGGTTATCTGGCCGGCTGCCAGAAACAACTAATTAGTTATAAGTATTTACAGGTCTTTTGGCAGAAAATGCAATTATGAATTCAACAGTTGCTTGTCCTCCGTCAGGATAATGGCTAACTACATGGTGAGTCCTTCTTCACATTCTCCGGAATTTCATCGCTTACATTTTCTGCGGCCATCGTACGGACAGAACCTTGGAATGAATTATTAACCCCTAACCCATATTCCATGAAAAAACTACTGGTACTTCTACTCCTCTTTGCTGCATCAGCCCCTATGAGTGCACAACCTCAGCCGGGTCCATACTTCATCGCCACCTTTTTCAAGGTGCCGCCTGGCAAAGGTCAGGCTTACCTGAAAATGGAGCGGGATATCTGGAAACCCATTCATGAATACCGCAAAAAGCAGGGCGAAATCATCAACTGGGCAGTTTATGCTGTTGAATTCTCAGGAGAAGGAAGCGAATACAATTATGTGGCAATCGAGTATTATGAAAGTGCATCAAAGTTCGATCAGGGCAATTTTGATCAGTGGATTAAAGCGGTGCACCCCAAGCGAACAGCAGATGATATCATCAAGGCAACCACAGACGCACGTGTGCAGGTGAAAACTGAAATGGGTAGACTTGTTAAGGGCACGCAAGCAGCCACACAGAATGAAAAGCCGGCACCCATGTATGCCCTCGCCTTCTTCAAGACCAGCCAGGAAAACGCCGAGGTTTACTCAAATCTGGTTACGGGTATTTTTCAACCGGTAGAACAGGAACTGGTCAACGAGGGAAAAATCAAAGGATCTTCCCTTTGGGAAGTATGGTTCCCCTCCGGAAAATCAGCACACTATAATTTTGTTCGATCTTCTGCAGAAAAGAATTGGATGGAAATGGAACAAGATATTCACTATGATGAGGCGTGGAAAAAAGTGCATCCAAATCTCGGCCAGGCCGCCATCAGAAAAGTAATTACACCATTAAGAGAAATATACAAAACAGAGATATGGTGGCTTTCTGAATCCATTCAATAGGTTGAGGCATCAAACCATAAAATAAAAACAGGAAGCAATTCATTGCGATTGCTTCCTGTCGTTTCAGCCCCTTAGCACCCTTGTCATTTCGGCCGTTTATACTTCACAGGAGCATCCGGCTCTGGTTTGATTTCAAGTGCCTGCGCCTTGAGAAGTTTCAGGGCTTCCTCAACTGCTCTTTCCAGTTGCGGGTCTCTTCCTTTGATCACGTCTGCAGGTGTCTGCTGCACTTCCACGTCGGGCGAAATACCAACACCTTCAACGGCCCATTTGCCATTGATGTCATAGAATCCGCCACGCGGTGCCACCATGCGGCCACCGTCGACAAAAGGAGGCGTATCCCAGGTACCCACCAAACCGCCCCATGTCTTGGTTCCGACGAGTGGTCCGATCTTCATCTGGTTAAACATGTACGGCAATAGGTCTCCTCCTGATCCTGCCCTCTCGTTAATCAACATCACTTTTGGCCCGAAGATCCCGGCATTAGGCGTCAGGAAGGGCCGGTGGTCCGCAGCCCTGGAATTAAAGTATCCCTGAAGCTGACGGGACATGATATCAACCATGTAATCTGCAGCGGATCCTCCACCATTATTCTGTTCGTCAATCACCGCACCCTTCTTGTCCTGCTGCGCGAAGTAGTACCGGTTGAAGTAGGTGTAGCCTGGCGTGGCAGTATTGGGGAGATAGACATACGCCAGCTGTCCTCTGGAAAGTTCATCTACTTTGCGGCGGTTGCCTTCCACCCAGGCGAAACTCCTCAACTGATTCTCATTCTCAACAGGTACGACTGTGACCACACGAGCGCCTTCACCGGTTGGCTTGGCACTTATCTTGAGTTTCGTCTGCCGATTGACCGTTGCTTCAAAGTATTTGAACAGATTTTCGCTGGCCAATACAGGAACTCCATTTATTTCAAGCAGGTAGTCACCCGGAAGAATATTCACACCTGGTTCACGAAGGGGAGCCTTCACATCTGGATTCCAGCTTTCACCATTATAGATCCTTTTGAACCGATAGAGACCATTCTGAATTTCGTAGTCTGCACCCAGCAGTCCAACGGGAATGTTTGCTATTTCCGGAAAGTCGCCGCCGCTGGTATAAGAATGTCCGATGGAGACTTCACCGCCCAGGATATCAACAATGTAATTCAGATCGGTGCGATGGCGAACATGCTCAAGCCAGGGACTATACCATTTGTAAACGTCATTCCACGGCGCACCATGAACATTACTTACATACAGAAAATCACGCTGATACCGCCAGCCTTCCCTGAAGATCTGCTTCCATTCCTGGATAGGGTTGATTTTCAGTTTCATAGACGACAGAGACTCCAGCTTGCCATCTCCTGGCTTCTTATTGTTGTCGGAGGTGGCAAGAATTCCCCAGTTCCCGTTGCTCTTATAGAGAATGGACTTGCGGTCGAATGAGATCTCAGCTTCATTCACGGGAGTGAGAAAGACCTCCGTTTTCCTGTCCTTGAAATTATACCGATGCAGGGTTTGGCCTTGTTGATTCGCAACCGCCTCTTCGTAGAATAGGAACCCGTCCGGACTGTTGAAGAGTGCTGTGTAATTCCGCTGAGGGATATCCACAGCGAGGATCCTGCCGGCCAGCCCCTCCATGTCAATCCTGACAACAGACGTGGTCGTAGCATTTGCATCCTTCTTGTCCTCCTTCGGCTTTTCCTTTTCTTCGTCACTTCTTGGCGCGATCGGAGAAGCGTCGTCCTTGGACAATACCATCACATAAAGTGCTCTTGTGATGGGGCGATCATAAGAGCTCATATCCAGCCACCCGGTATTCAGACCGTAATTCGTGCTGGCCAGAAAATATAAATACTTGCCGGTGGCATCCCACGCAGGCGAAATGGCATCGGCCATGGCATCGGTAAGCTGAAGGGACTGACCGCTTTCTACATTGAATACTTTGATTGTCTTGTAATGATTGTCCTGCAGACGGCTGTAAGCAATCCACTTGCTGTCCGGGGACCACACTGGATTCATGGTGCGGTTGGGATGAGCATAGCGTTCGGTGTCCGCTTTTTTTGCGGCACCGGTAGCAACGTCCACGTACCAGAGATTATAATCCGTGTCGGTAAAGGCAATATACTTCCCATCTGGTGACCATGCGGGCTTGAAAAAGAAGGTAGGCTTCTGCAACGCAACAACACGAGGTTTTTCAAGCCCTTCCTGGTCGCCTATCATCAGTTGATATTCGCCGGAAGCATCGCTGAACCATGCAATCCGCTTTCCATCCGGAGACCATGATGGATAGCGATCAGCTGCGGCCGAGTTTTTGGTGATGTTGCGCCAGTCACCCTTTTCCTTGGGAACAGTAAAAATCTCGCCCCTGTATTCGAACAGTGCCCGCTGACCGGTTGGCGAAAGTGAAGCATTGACTAGGGACGTTGGTTTCACGTCCTGCCATCTTTCCCTCGCCCAATGAAAATCGCCTCGGACATTGATGGCCAATTGTTTGGTGTTGCCTGTTGCAGGGTCCAACAAGTGAAGATACCCGCCTTGTTCATAAACAATCTGGCCCCCTCCGGCATCAAGGCTCTTGACATCAAAATCCTTGTGGAAGGTCTGCTGCTTCAACTCCTTTGTGGTCGGATTATAGGACCATACATTGTTGGCATAGTCACGCTCTGAGAGGAAATACACAATCTTGTTTAACCAGACGGGATCCGTATGCCTCTCATTGTCTGTCTGCGGGGTCATCTGGAGCGAGTAATCGTTCAGGTCAACAATCCAGATGGGTTTGGCCTGACCTCCACGGTAGTTTCTCCATTCAGGGTCCCAGAATCCGATCTGCTGATAAGCGATGTACTTACCATCCTCTGAAATTTCTCCGGCAACCGCACGGGGAATAGCAAGCGCTTCTTCCATCCCTCCTTTCCTGCTGATCCGGAAGATTTTTGATTCCAAAGTAGGGACAGCCTCACGTGCAGATGCAAACAGTATGTATTGGCCGTCAGGCGTCCACCCGGTAGCATTATCAGCGACAGGATGCCACGTGAGTCTTTCCGGCTGTCCCCCTTCAGAAGGAATGACATATACGTCTGTGTTGCCATCGTATTGACCTGTGAAGGCGATGTACTTGCCATCGGGAGAAAAATGGGGCAGGCTTTCCTGTCCCTCGTTACTGGTTAGCCTTCTCGCGTCGCCGCCATCCCGGGGTACAATCCAGAGATCGTTAGCATAGACAAATGCAATCTGTGTATCGCTGATGGTGGGCTGGCGAAGCAACATGGTTCCTTGCGCACCTGACTCAAGGACAGGCAGCAACAGCAACATCGCCAGTACAATAAGGAAATTTCGACTGTACATAATGGTTAGCTTTTACATTTCATTTTTGTAATCAGACCTGATTATCCAAATACAGGCCTGCATTCCCTATTTCGGAATATTTTGCTTGCCTCACAACGGATGTTATTTGAATCCTGCAGCTTAATAATCATATTCACTTAAGTTTCTTGATCCTCCTGATCTCTAAATAAGTTTTGTTTGTGAGCCTGTGCCCCCGCATTCTTCTTTTCCTGCTGATCCTGCTTACCCAACCTTGCCTGGCACAAGAGGGGACCTCCCAGAGGTACCGAAGCAAAGCCGACTCACTTTTTTCGAGGAATTCATATGGTGGAGCCGCAGAATTGTTTGAGAAAGCCTATGTCGAAGCAAAAAAGGTGAATGACAACGACCAGGCCAGGTACGCCCTCGATGGCAAACGTGCATGCCTGGACTGTATGAATGAATTTGATCATGCTTTGACGACAGCCAAACTTCTGGAAAGCGAATACCCTGACAAGGGCGCCAGATTTAAGCCCCGGTACCTCAATTGCAGGCGGACCATTACAGCGCCAAGGCTTGCTTATATGGAAAAAATGAGCAGGCTGGCCATCTACAGCAGGGCTCATGACTACAGCACACAAAGCATCAAAGAATTTCATGACATCCTTCAGAAGAATGTACAGTCCTATATGGAACAAGTTGGTCCGCAGTTCCAGAAAGACAACTTCAGAAGTTCGCTCACTTATCTGATGACTATGAACCTCTATGTGCCTTCATTCATCGGACAAAAGAAGGGACCCGATCAGATTGCTGATTCAATCCAGGGTGTATCTCTTTATCAAAAATCCATGACGCATCCCGACAGCAACGCCTGGTATCTATGGAAAAGCAGCATCTTGTTTGTGAGGGCCAACGCCTGGAATGTTGATAGAATTCTCAGGTTTGCAGAAAAATGGAAATCGGATCGCAAATTGGCTGACGAAATTGTCCGTGCTTATCAATGGTACTATACTGAGAATAAGAACTACGCCAAGGCATTTGAGTATGCATCGGGATACAGGGGTCGCACTCTCATTCTTCAAATGGCAAACGATTGGAAGATCAACCCATCTGCCCCGCAATCAGATACTACTGCAACCTGGCTTGTTTTCGAGAAAGCAGGAAAGTACAATTCATCACACCTTTATGACAGCGCCCTCCTCAACTATTGCAAGGCTGCTAAACGATACGCGCTGCAGTTTAACTGGAAGCAGTATGTCACGTGCATGTTGAAAAGTGCCGATGCAGCCAATGCACTTCCGTATCACGGCTACCAGAGAAACTATTTCCTTGATTTGGAAACTACATGGGACTATCTGTTCCATGCACAGGAAATATGTGAAGTGACCTATCCGAACAGCTATCTGCATGGTATTTCATTATTCAGGGTAGCAGATTATCTGCGCGAGACAGATGACCCTGACCAGTCAAAGGACTACTTTGAAAAAGCGCGATCTGTCTTCAGCACCCTGCAGGAGCGTTCTTCATTTGAGGGTTGGAGTATTTTCAGATTGGGCAATTTTCTTGAATACGAGGACGATTATGAGGAATCCATCAATCATTACAGCAAAGCGCTGACTATAGGTCAACAAACCCGTGACAATATATTGTTGGCCGACGTATATGAAGGTCTTGGTCACAATTACTTCTATTCCGGAAAGCTGAAGGAGGCTCTTTCCTTTATTGATAAATCGCAAACCGTTGATACTCCTCCCGCCGACAAAGCGAAAAGGCATGCCAATCTGGACCTGGTGCGGGGAAATATCTACGGTGCAATGAATGAAACAGACAAGGCCATAGAGTATTATCGGAAGGCCAACATTTACTACAAAACCTCAGCAGACACAGTTAATGAACTTCTGGTGTGCCGCAACATGATCCAGACCTTGTGGAACTCTGGAAAGAACTATGATGTGGATCCCATTTTCACACGCGCCATAAAGCTGCTTGACTTTGATGCCATGACTGCCCGGCCCGATCCTGACTTGAAGGAAATGGGTATACGCTTTCTCAACATGATTGCAGAAGAGAGCAACGGACGCAAGAACGCCATGGAATACGTATCCAGGGCCATCATGCTGAACTTCTACCGTGAGGTTGATTTCCGTGAATATGATCCTTCAGCTCCTAATGATCCGCCCCTTTCATCTTCCCTCAATGAAAACCAGGACGGCTACTTTAACGGAAGGCTTCTGCTCGAGTCCTACCAGATTCGCGCTACACTGTACATGGACCGTTTCAAAAGGAAGAAAGACAGAGGCATGCTTGAGCAGGCAATTCGGACTTATATCAAATCGGATTCGCTCATTGATCGGATCCGCAGAAGATCAGTAAGCGAGTCCTCCAAACTCGACCTTGCTGAAAGCGCAAGCAGCCTGTATGAGGAAGCCCTTGCTGCTGTCAATGAAGCCTGGAAAATTACCGGCAAGGCAGAGTATAAGGAAATGGCCTTTCATTTTATTGAAAAAAGTAAGGCCGGTGTATTGCGCAATGCGCTGGCAGAAGTCAGTGCGAGGGCTGGAATAACAATACCCGACTCCCTTTTGTCAAAAGAAAAGTCTGTCAAAGCCAGGATTAACAACCTCGAATTGCAGCGCTCGAAAATGCCAGACAATGAAACAGCCGCCACGGTTGATGCTCAACTTCTGGAACTCCACAGGCAATTGCGCAATATTCTCAATTCCTATGAAACGGGCTTTCCTTCCTATTACAAGCTAAAGCATAGCAACCAGGTCATTGCTGTTGCTGCCGTCATGCAAAAATTATCCAAAGAAGAAGCGCTGATCGAATACTTTCTTGGAGAAGAAAACCTTTTCGCCTGTGTTGTCACAAAGGACAAAATAGACCTGGTTCGCATTCCGACAGATAGTACGTTGGGTAAGAACATCAAGGCGATGCGAAACAGTATTACACTGCAACTAAGCGATGAATTCCTTAAATACAGCGCCAAAGTCTACGCAAGCATATTGGCCCCCGTTCGTCAACAACTGCCCGGCGGGGTAATTCGTTTGATGATCATTCCAGACGGACTATTGAACTACGTCCCGTTTGAGTCATTAACGCAATCAGGAAGCCAGGGCAGCTACAAAACAATGCCGTTCCTTATGAAGGAATTCGAAGTCAGCTATGGGCTATCTGCTTCATTACTACTTGCCGAATCCCCTGAGGCGAAAAGCCCGGAAAAAGCCTGTGTAGCCTTTGCCCCTGTTTTTACGGATGTGAACAATACCAACTTCCTCGTCAAAGGTTGTGAGAGGTTCTACGAAGGTGCTGAATACCAACAAAAAGATACACGTGCATTTTCCATGGATGGAAGGTATATCGCCCCCCTGCCGGCAACGGAGACAGAAGTTACGAACATTACAAAACTGTTGAAGGACAAGAACCTTTTCGCAACGTACTTTCTTTTGAGGGATGCAAGGGAAGAAGTGGTGAAATCGGGCGAACTGGAACAATACCGGTACATACATTTTGCCACACACGGTATCATCAATGACCAAAACCCTCGGTTATCAGGCTTGCTCCTTTCTCAGGACAGCACCAGCTCGGAAGACGGTATCTTGTATTCAGGTGAAATCTACAGTCTGAAACTGAATGCCGAACTCGTGGTGTTGTCTGCGTGCGAAACGGGCCTGGGTAAAATTGTCCAGGGTGAAGGTGTAATGGGCCTGACGAGAGGGTGGCTTTATGCGGGCACAAAAAATATCATCGTCTCATTATGGAAGGTGGCTGATGCATCCACATCAGAGTTGATGATCGAGTTCTACAATCATTTGCTTGAGGGCCGATCCAAATCAGCGGCATTAAGGTCCGCCAAGATGAAACTCCTGGCCAATGATGAATACGCTGATCCATACTATTGGGCCCCCTTTGTACTAATTGGCCGCTAGTTCCAAATCAGAAAGGTCTAATTGTTGACGGGATTATACAGATACTTCTGACTTACAAAATCAAATAGGGTCAGTCTCCTCATATCATAGTAAGAAGTCCAGAAGGAACGCAGCGCATTGATATATGCACGCTTTGCATTGTCTTTTTCCGTAAGGGCAATGCCAAGGTTGGTGATATCGATCTTTCCAATCAGGTAGCGATTCTGCGCAACGGTATAACGCTTCAATGCAACCTCATCCGATTTCCTGGTGATCTCCAACTGGAGATAAAGCATCTCGAACTGCCGGACCTTGGTAATGATCTCCTGCTCAAAGGTCACTTCATCCTGGGCGATAACATAATCGTTCAGCCTTTTGGTGGCATAGGCCGTCTGCATCTGGGCCCTCCTCCGTCCCCAGTCAAGCACGGGGATATTGAATGTGACATTCGCTACCTGTTGCTTGGTGGTATTCTCATACAATCCGCCCAGTGTAGGTCCCACATTATTCAAACCGTAAGAGGCCTGCACGGATACCTGGTAAAGTTGCCCTCGTGTCTGCGCTACGGCAGCATCAGCTTCCAGCTTACGCCGCTCAAATGCGATATAAGCTGACCTGGTTTCCTTGGCATATCGCAGCGCATCTTCTTCCGTGATAATCATCGTGGGAATCTGATCAGGCAACAGCAGCTCAAACGCTTCGCCTGTACGCAGTCCCATGTAGGTGCGCAACTGCAGACTTGCGTTCTGCAGCGACAAAGATGCCTGTCCAACATCCTGCCTGGATTTGAGGAGTTGAAGTTCCACCTGAAGCAACTTGTCTTCTGAGGTGGTCCCGATGTTGTAACGGCCCTGCTCAATCTTATAGATCGTGTCGTTATTAGCCAGGTTGTAGGTGGCGATTTGGAGATTAACCTGGGCGTCCATCACATTAAAGAAATTATCTGCCGCATCCCGTGCGATCTGTTCCATACCCTCGGCATAGTCCCGCAGCGACTCCTCGTAGCGTATTGGCTCGATTAACTTGTCCCATTTATACCGATTATACGCCAGTAGCGGCTGATTGAGCGCAATGTTGAGCGGCGCACCATTCCACTGCACAGTATTACCGTTGAGATCCTTGAAGTAGTTATAACTGGAGCCCACCGAAATCGTACCGTTGGTCCATTGTATCGGTTGCTGGAGAGCAAATCCCACACCGGGGTTTAACTGATTCACCGGGAGGTAGATGATGGAACCATCGGGCTGGCGGACCGGTGTAATACTGTTCGTGTACAATGCCCCGCCTCCGCTGTTCATCCGGATTTGCGGATTGTAGTTGGTCTTGTAAAAGCGGTATTGCCAATAACGCGTTTCCCTCCTCGTCTCATTCTGTTTGAAAACAGGCGACTGGGATTGCGCCCGGTGAATAACGTCCTCCAGTGTAAAACGGTTTTGTCCAAACGACCCATGCAACGCCGTAGCAAGAGTCAAAACGGTAAGGAGAATAGTTTTACTCATATCGGAGAGAAGCTATGGGATCCTGATTCGCAGCACGACGGGCCGGGGCAATTCCAAAGATCAGCCCAACGGTGGCCGCCACACCAAATGAAAGCACAATGGACATGAAACTGATGATGGTTGGGATGCCGGCCACGCTGGATACCAACAAAGCCATTACGACGCCCAGCACAACGCCGATGATGCCTCCTGAGACACTGATCAATATCGCTTCAAACAGAAATTGCTGGATAACGTCGAGTTTCTTTGCCCCGATGGCCAAACGTAATCCGATCTCCTTGATGCGCTCCAACACAGAGGCCAGCATGATATTCATGATGCCAATTCCTCCGACCAGCAATGAAATCCCTGCAATTGCTCCCAAAACATAGTTGAAGATGTCGTTGGTGCGCTGCTGCTGCTTCAACAGTAATTCCGGAATCTCAATTTCAAAGTCCACAACCTCATAATGCTTCCGGGTCAGCAGCCTGGAAATGATTTCTGCCACGTTCTGGATCTTGTGCGTTTCCTCCACCTGTATCACCAGCCGGTCCAACTGATGATAGTTCTTCTTGTCCTTTTCATCCTCCGTAGCATTCTGATCCGTTCCGAAAATCATCCCCCGGCTCCTCATTGCCGCCAGCCGCAATTCCTCAGCGGTGATCATATCCCTGTTTTCGTAGCGTATGAGAACAGTTTGCAGCGGTGAATAGATGTCCATGTTGAAGTCCCGGATGCCTAGCTTGCTGATACTCGTCTGTGAAACGATGCGTTCATTCATCACGCCGATGATCGTAAGCCAGTGCGGTCCCACTTTGATGTTCTTGCCAATGGGATCCTCCGTTGGAAAGAATTTACTCTTGACCGCATAGCCGATAATGCACACTGGCGCACCAAGCTTCATCTGCTCTTCATTAAACATCGTCCCATCCGCCAGCTCAAAGTCGTAGATTTCAAAATAAGCGGGTGCCACACCCACCAGTTTGGCCGACCTCCTGAGCCCGTTTCGAATGACATGGGTATTCAGTATGATCTCCGGCGAATTCTTTGTTATGCCTGGGATCGTCGATATGATATTGTGAAGATCCCGCATAGTGAGACCAGGCGAGAACTTTCTCTTCTCCTTCTTGCCGGAGGCCTGCTCGTTGAGCTTTTCTTCCTTCTGTTCAATGATGGGTTTGATGACAATGTTATTCACACCTACCAGTTTGATCTGGTTAAGAATTTCCTGTTGGGCCCCATTCCCAATAGCCAGCATGGCGATGACAGCGGCCACCCCAAAAATGATACCCAGTGCGGTGAGAAGTGAACGGATCTTATTGGCAAACACTGCATCAAGGGCGATCAGCAGGTTGGCAAGTACCCTGGGTGCGAGCAACTGTGAGAGGAACTTCACAAGCTATTTGGAAACAGGTTGTGCAGCTATCTTGTTGTCAGTCTGGCCGGAACCGGCCTCCTTTTTCTTCCTCTTGCCATTCATTTCAGGCAGCAGTTCAATATCTTCCTCCTCCAGTCCAGGTGGAATGGATAAGTAAACTTTATCATTCGTATTCAGTCCCGACAATATCACAGCATCATTGGCATTGGTTTCACCCACAATAATCTCCTGCTTGATTGTCTTCAGTCCTTTCTTGCGGTACACATAAGTAATGGAATCTGCCTGGCTGTGCAGGCACTCCAGGGGAATGTACAGCGCGCTATCCAGCACACTTGCCACGATCTTGTTGCTGGTGGTCATTGAAGGCCTTAATGTGGCATCGGTACCTGCGATTTCAACTGACACTTCAAAGACCTTTGCGTCCGAGTTTGGTCGCTGCTCCCCTACATTGGCCACCTTGGTCACCATGCCCTTGAGTTTCTTGTCCGGATAGGCATCCAGACCAATATCCACAGACTGCCCAATCTTCACCTTTCGGACGTCCACTTCATTTACGTAAGTCTTGGACTGCATTTTGGTAAGATCCGGAAGCGTGGCCACAGTAGGCTCCCACATCTGTATTTGTGAACCGGCCTTGATCGGCTTCCCATCCCAACCTTTCTCATAAATCACCATGCCGGCTTCAGGCGCTGTTACGTTGAATGACTCGAGTACCTTGGTCATGCTTTCGAACTCAGACTTCACCTTTCGCAGTTCGGCATCCACCTCCCTCATCTTCTCAATATTCTGTTTCTTTTTGATCTTGTTGTTCTCTATGGCCTGATCGTAGGCGCGCTTCGCTTTGTCAAGATCAATTTCTCTTTGCTTGATGGTTGCCGGTGGTTCAAATTTGGATTGTTCAAGCAGGATCTCTTTTTCCTCCACACTATAGTGAAGGTTGATCAGTTCATCCCTGGACTGGCGCATTTGCAGGGTGGTGTCGAGCTGCGTCTGATTGAATTTTGAGACAGCCTTATCGAGTTCAATCTGTTTGGCAGTAAATTTATTCTGAAATTCGGAACGGTCGAGGGTGGCCACCCAGTCACCTTTCTTGACTACGGTGCCCTCATCGATAATGCTCTGAATGGTGACCTGCCATATCTGAAAATTGCGTAGCGATTGCGGGCCGAGAATCTTCACAGAGTTCTTGGCTTCGAGTTCGCCGGTGGTTTCTATCTCCACCCTGAATTTGCCCGATCTTACGGAGGTGAGGATGTCCTGGGCTTCACTGCCTTCATCACCCCGCACCATCAGGTATCCGACCAGCAATACGCCGAGGATCCCGGCTGCAATGATGAGTTTTCTTTTCATGGGTTGAGGCGTTTAGGTAGGCCTTGCTGCGCTTCATCACCTAAACGGCGAACAAGGCAGCAAATTGCCTTAACAGGTCTTATACTCATATCCCTGCAAGAAAGTTACATGCGGACACCTGGATTGTCTGATTCTTTTCGCCGAAAGGTCACTCACCTTGGATGATCGGGGAAGTTATTTAGTTGTATTACTCCTTTTAATTACTCAAAAAATGTCACCATTTACCGGAGAATCAGGTCGGTAGTATTAGAGCAAATGCCTCCTAAGCCTACTCCTATCTTCAGGTTGAATCATCATTCACGTACAACTCTGGCGCGGCGTCTGTGACGCGTGCCGGAAACACGCCTGAACAAGACGTTAAACATTCATAACGAATAGATGGAGCAGTTGATTTTGGTTGAAGTTCAAATACAAACGGGAAGTCCATGGAATGGGCACTCGTGATAACCACATCCGATATGGGCGCTTCACGGCACGCGCCGAAGGCGTCGCGCCAGGGCTTCAAGTTTTTGGATTTCACCATACTATTGGCGGAGATGCTTCCTCAACCTACTCCTGTTTCAAGGTTGAATCATCATTCCCCATGCAAACCTGGCGCGGCGTCTGTGACGCGTGCCAGAACCACGCCTGAACAAGACGTTATACATCCATGCAGGATAGATGCGGCGCTTGATTTTGGCTGAAGTTCAAATGCAAACGGGAAGTCCACGGAATGGGCTTTCGTGATAACCCAAAGGCGTCGCGCCAGGGCTTCAATTTTTTGGATTTCATCATACTATTGGCGGAGATGCTTCCTCAACCTACTCCTGTTTCGAGGTTGAATCATCATTCCCCATGCAAACCTGGCGCGGCGTCTGTGACGCGTGCCGGAAACACGCCTGAAGAAGACGTTATACATCCATGCAGGATAGATGCGGCGCTTGATTTTGGCTGAAGTTCAAATGCAAACAGGAAGTCCACGGAATGGGCATTTGTGAGAACCACCTCCGATATGGACGTTTTCATAGCACGCGCCGAAGGCGCCGCGCCAGGGCTTCAAGTTTGGATGTCCTCATACTGCATTGACGAATAGCCATGTTTCTTATAAAAACATCAGGAAAACATTCATCAACCATTGCCTTCGCTTCGCCGCCAGATTGCCATTTTTGACGCATGTCTGAAAAGTACAAGTTCTTCGATCCAGGTGGGCTGTATTTTATTACGACCACAATAGTCGGCTGGGCCGATGTATTTACGCGACCCGAAATGCAGGACATCATAGTCGATTCATTGAGATATTGCACACAAAAGAAGGGACTAAATATTCATGCCTGGTGTCTGATGCCAAGTCATCTCCATATGCTCTGCAGTACATCAGGCCCATTACTGGAAAACACCATGCGCGATTTCAAGACTTTCACTTCCAAGGCTATTATTGAGTTTGCCAAAACTCCATACGAGAGCCGACGCGAATGGATGCTGAAGTTATTTCATGATGCCGGCAAGGATTTGAGGCGAATTACCAACTTCAAAGTTTGGCAAGATGGCAACCATCCTATTTTATTGACTAAGTCAAAAATCGCAAGGCAGAAACTAGACTACATCCACGACAACCCTGTTGTAGCAGGAATAGTAGCAGAACCGGATCACTACCTGCACAGTTCGGCAAAGGACTATTATAACACTGGAAAGGGATTGCTCCCTATCGAATTCATTGATTTATATATTCCTTGAACTGGCTGCGAGACATGCGCGTGACGTGAATCAAACCCAAGAGGATGGTAAACGACAGAACCGCGAGTTCTGGCGCGGCGTCTGTGACGAGTGCCGGAACCAAGCCGGAAGAAGACGTTAAACATCCATGCAGGATAGATGGGTCGCTTGATTTTGGCTGAAGTTCAAATGCAAACGAGAAGTCCACGGAATGGGCATTTGTGAGAACCACCACCGATATGCGCGTTTCACGGCACGCGCCGAAGGCGTCGCGCCAAGGATAGAATGCCGAATAGATGAGACGATGGAGTGCAAATGCAAAGGAACCTCACAGAATAGGCGTTCGTGATAACCACCTACGATATGGGCGTTTCATGGCACGCGCCAAAGGCGTCGCGCCAGGGCTTCAAGTTTTGGATTTCATCATACTATTGGCGGAGATGCTTCCTCAACCTACTCCTGTTTCAAGGTTAAATCATCATTCACCCACGCAACCCTGGCGCGGCGTCTGTGACGCGTGCCGGAACCACACCTGAAGAAGAAGTTAAACATCCATACCAAATAGATGGAGCACTTGATTTGGCTGAAGTTCAAATGCAAAACGGAAAGTTCATGGAATGAGCACTCGTGATAACCACATCCGATAAGCGCGTTTCACGGCACGCGCCGAAGGCGTCGCGCCAGAGATAAATGCCGAATAGATGAGACAACGGAGTGCAAATGCAAAGGAACCTCACAGAATAGGCGTTCGTGATAACCATCCTCCGATAAGCGCGTTTCATGGCACGCGCCGAAGGCGTCGCGCCAGAATGACGAAGGCGCAGCGTCAATATCAGCCCGTCACACAATAGCCGCATCCATGCTCCTGCGCGCGGCCAACAGCCCACACGCCAGAAGGAACAGGCTTGATTCCGGGAAGTATTCCTGACTGCCAATCCTTCAATACATCAGCGGGATTCATTCCCATACTGGTAGCCACACGCGTGCTGAACACGGTCATCGCCATGCTGCAAACACAGAACATAACTCCGCTCGCCTGAAGTTCATTGATGCCAATGGCAACTGGTCCTACGCCGGGCACTTTATATTCACCAGGCTTGGGGTTTGCAAACGCATTCCTTACTGAAGCTGCCTTAGTGGCAGCATCCTCCACCTTGAAGACTTCGCCAAACTTATATTTGTCCCAAATGCGGTCTTCAAAGGCAAAACAAATTCCTTCGTGACGAAACACAACGACCACATTCGTTTCTCCAGGCTTGGAACCTGTCATTTCATTTGTAAGCATAAAGACCCGTGGCCATGCAAACGGGTAAATACCGTGAGGCCGGATGACATCGAACACCAATTTGTGCTTGCCTTTGAGCTGACCGAACCAGGCTTCAAGATCTGTGTCCTGCACCGGGTCAGCAGCTTGTGCAATGGATGCGGGAATGGCCGCCATGCCAAGGGCCGCGGCTCCGGTTACCAGGGACCCAAGAAACTCCCTGCGATCTGACTTCTGATCAATTTCCTCTTTCATGGTAATGATTTAGGGTTTAATAGTGAATAGGGACTAATGAAAGATAATCATTTTTGCATCGCAAAAAATCGGCGAACCCACACGCAGTCGCCCAGCCATTACTTCTGTGGGTCTACTTCCCTGAAATCAGGTATTTCATCCCTCCAGATTACTTTATAAATTCATTAGAAATCCCAAATCACATGTTATCCAAAAGAATAATAGGTGCTGCATGTGTTCTGGTTATGATGACACAGTCCTGCGCAAGGCAGGAACCCACCCCATCCCTTCCCGATGTCGCAACCACCGCAGTTACATCCATCGGAACCAATGTTGCCTTAAGCGGCGGTATGATTCAATCCGCCTCCGGCGCTGAAGTGCTATCACGCGGCGTCTGCTGGAGTACTCATCCCTATCCTACGATTCAGAATGAAAAGACCTCTGATGGAAACGGATCAGGGACCTTCTCCAGCTCTCTGACCGGGCTTCAGCCGAACAAGGATTATTATCTGAGGGCGTACGCCGTTACCCCAAAGGGAACCAGCTATGGCAATAGTGTCGCATTCAGCACACTGGTCACCGACAACGATGGCAACGTATACCACACTGTGACCATTGGCATCCAGATTTGGATGACCGAAAATCTGAGAGTCACGCAACTGACGGACGGAACACCGATTCCTGAAATCAAGGAAAACAAGGATTGGGGTTTTGCCGACTTTGGTCTTTGCTGGTATGAAAACGACGCACCGCGTTACAAGAATCCTTATGGTGCCCTCTATGACTGGAACTTGGTGGCAACAGGGAAGCTCTGCCCTACGGGATGGCATGTACCGACTGACAATGACTGGACACTCCTCACAAATTTCCTTGGTGGCGAATCAGGTGCTGGCGATAAATTGAAAGAAAGAGGAGCTGACCATTGGCTCACATTTAATGAGGCCTCAAATTCATCAGGCTTCACAGCCATTCCCGGTGGCTCTCGCGGTTTCGATGGCTCGTTTAACAGCCTCGGTGACGGAGGCGGATGGTGGAGTTCCACACCCGATGGAGGGAACCGCTCATGGGGAAGGTTTATGGCATCCGGTTCCAGCTCGGTATTCAGAACCAGCTTCCAGCGAATGAATGGCTTTTCCGTTCGGTGCATTAAAACAGTTCACTGATTCTTCAAAATACGCAATTCATACAGGTGACCGATATCGGTCAACCTCATTCAATTATGTACATCGCCTGACCGGGATGTCCCTTCATTTACTCAATTAAAGGCCCCCTGAGGTGGCACATGTTTTGGATGATTGCCGGTCATCATCCCAAACCTATGCTCAAATTCAGCCTCCTATTGTTCTTAAGAAATCTCCAGCGGCAGAAACTTACTTCGCTTATTCTTATAACCGGGCTTTCTGTTGGGATAACCAGTGCGCTACTCACCTATCTCTTTGTCCAAAATGAACTGAGCTATGATCGCTTTCACGAAAATGCCGACCGCATCTACCGCGTCAACCAGACTTTCATATGGGGAGAAGGCAATGACCATCAGTTTGCAAGCACAGGACCAGGCGTTTCTTTCGCCATTGAAGCCGAACTGCCCGAAATAGAGCAAGTAGTAAGAATCCATACACCCGGTGATTTCCTGATGAGCTACACCAGCTCAAAAGGCCAGGTAACTTCGATCGACCAGAACCATGTGCTGGCGGCGGATTCCAATTTTTTCCAGGTGTTCACCTTCCCCCTGATTAAAGGCGATCCCCGCACTGCCCTGGTACATCCGCAGACCATGGTGATCACACAGTCAACTGCCTCGAAATACTTCGGTGATGAAGACCCCATGGGCAAGATGATCAGGCTTGGCGAAGGAGGCCAGCAGAAGAATTACGAAGTAACCGGAATCATGAGGGACATTCCCGACAATTCGTATCTGCAGTTTGATATCATGTTGTCGATGACCAGTTTCCCGGTTGTCAAACGCCTGTACTGGAGCTGGATATGGACGCAGGTGGAAACGTATGTGCTTTTTCATCCCGGCTTCTCCATTGAGCAGGCGCGCGCCCGTTTGAAAGATATTCCCAGAAAATATGCAGCCACCACACTGGAGCGCGCCATGAATATGTCATTTGATGACTATATCCGTAGCGGAAAGAAGTGGGATCTGTACCTGCAGCCGCTGACCGGTATTCACCTCCCGGAAGAAATAGTCTACAACCGAATCAGCGATGTCGGGAACATCAAAGCCATTTATGCCCTCGTAGGCGCAGGAATTATCATGATCCTCCTTTCCTGCATTAACTTCATGAATCTATCGACCGCCCAATACCTAAGGAAAGGAAAGGAAACGGCGATAAGGAAAATCCTTGGCTCTGCAAGTCACCAACTTTCAATCAGTTTCTTTACAGAAACCGTCTTGTATTGTTTGCTTAGCCTCATCATCGGGCTTAGCCTGGCACAGTTGGCCCTACCCTTGTTCAACCTTGCTACGGGTAAACATTTTTCACTTGACCTTTACTCAGGCTGGGGCACACCCACTGCTTTGGCAGGTCTTATACTGATCATGAGTCTGCTGGCTGGCGTTTACCCCGCCGTATTTCTCAGTGCTTTCAAGCCGGTCGATGCGATGAAAGGTAAACTGAAGACGGGCAGTACTGCACAATACATTCGCAACGGCATGGTCATCTTCCAATTTGTCATTTCCATTGCACTCATAAGCTTCACAGGCGTCGTATCCCAACAGCTGAAGTTCTCCTATGAAAAGGATCTCGGCTTTGACAAGTCGAATCTCCTGGTTGTAGAGCGTGCCGAATGGACGAAAGCTGAAGAATCCTTTGCAGCGGCATTGAACAACGTACCGGGTGTCACGTCCGTATCGTGGTGTACTTCTGCCCCTCCCAATATTTTTGGCGGAGACAAATTCAATGGCGAAGGCAGCGAGAAGAATGTGGCGTTGAATTTCACAGAGGCAGATGAAAGCTATCTCCCCACCATGGGAATCCGGCTCGCATCCGGGCGAAATTTTTCAAGGAGTACACCAGCTGACTCAGGCAGAGTGATCCTCAATCAAAAGGCTGCTGCTGCTTTTGGCTGGACACCTGAAGAGGCCCTAGGTAAACGGGTACGATACCCGGGAAGCGACAATGTAGCATTCGAGGTGATCGGCGTAACCGAGGACTTCCATTACTGGTCCATCCTCGCTCCAATAGAACCTTTTGCGGTATTCCACATCAAGGCCAGCCCAATTATGGGCGGAAATAAATCACAGTACATCGTACTGAAGATACAGCCTCAAAACAGCGATGCATGGAAGGCCACCCTTGCCGGGATTGAAAGCACATGGAAACTTTTTGCAGCCGACCATCCGTTTCGGTACTCCTTTGTAGATCAAGAGTTCGCAGAAGCCTTCAGAAGCACCGAAAGATTTGGCCAGTCCCTGAGCATTTTGTCCGGACTCGCCATCCTGATAGCCTCCCTTGGACTGCTCGGCATGATCATGCACACGCTGGAAAACCGTACCAAGGAAATAGGTATCCGCAAAGTGGCAGGTGCTTCAGTTTCATCCATCATGATGCTTATTGCGCGTGACTACTCAAGACTGATCGTCATTGCCTTTGTCCTTAGCACGCCGCTGGCATGGTTTGGTGTTCAAATTTGGCTGCAGGACTTTGAATACCGGATCACCCCTTCACCCATAACTTTCATCATATCAGGTGCAGGAGCGTTGGCCATGGCCTTCCTGGTCACCAGCTATCATTCCATGAAAGCGGCACGCAGAAACCCGGTCGAGGTGTTAAGAACCGAGTAACCTAGGCTCAACAGGAAGAACAGTTACTGCTTTGACTTCCCAAACCTGGATTTCAATTCCATGAGTTTTTCTTCCATTGATTCGGCAGCCTCGGTACGCCGGGAAGAGCCAGGCTTGTTTTTGACGACTGCATCAGGTGAAGATCTTTTTGACACAGATGCTACCGGATTGGACTTCATCGAAAGCGCGATCCGCTTCCTTGTTTCATCCACCTCCAGCACCGTCACCCTCACCTTCTGGTGAACGTTAACTACCTCGTGCGGATCTTTGACAAACCGGTCGCTTAGATGGCTGATGTGCACCAGACCATCCTGATGAACGCCGATATCGACAAAGGCGCCGAAGTTCGTTACGTTAGTAACGATACCTGGCAACACCATGCCGGCCTTCAGGTCCTTTATTTCGTGAATGCCTTCTTCAAAACTGAAGGCTTCAAATTTCTCGCGCGGATCACGACCAGGTCTCTCCAGTTCCGCAAGAATATCAGTGAGCGTCGGAAGACCTACCGAAGCGGAAACGTATTTCTTCAGGTCCAGCTTTCTTCTCAGCTCAGTACTGGACATCAGATCGCTCACAGTGCAGCCCAGATCTTTGGCAAACTTTTCCACTACCCCATAGCTTTCAGGATGAACTGCGCTTCTATCCAGCGGGTTTTTTGACGCTCTTACCCGGAGAAATCCTGCGCACTGCTCGAATGCTTTTTCTCCCAGCCGGGGCACTTTCTTCAGCGAATTCCGGTCCTTGAAAGCACCGTTCTTTTGCCTGTACTCCACAATACTATTTGCAAGCTGCGGACCGAGACCTGAAACATAGGAAAGCAACTCCCTGCTGGCGGTGTTAAGCTCAACGCCCACAGAATTCACACAGCGCATCACCACATCATCGAGGCCGGCTTTCAATTTTGTCTGATCCACATCATGCTGATACTGCCCGACGCCAATGGACTTGGGGTCAATCTTGACCAGCTCTGCCAAGGGATCCGTGAGTCGACGGCCGATGGACACTGCCCCGCGCACTGTAACATCATGATCAGGAAATTCTGCCCGTGCCACCTCCGATGCAGAGTACACCGATGCACCGCTTTCATTCACCATCACCACAACGATTTCCTTCGGCAAACCAAGTGATTTCACAAAGGACTCCGTCTCCCGGCTGGCCGTGCCGTTTCCAATGGCTATTGCCTCGATATTGTACTTGTCACAAAGTCCCTTGAGTATAGTGGCTGCCTTTGCGGTTTCGCGTTGGGGTTCATTTGGATAGACTACAGTATGGAACAACAACTCTCCCTGTGCCCCAAGGCATACCAATTTCGTCCCGGTGCGGAAGCCAGGATCCAACGCGAGCACGCGCTTCTGACCAAGAGGAGAAGCTAGCAAAAGCTCCTTCAGATTGGAACTGAATACCTTGATCGCCTCTTCGTCGGCCCTCTTCTTGCTTTCTGATCGCACTTCGCTTTCCATGGAAGGCTGCAGGAGTCGTTTGTAGCTGTCACGAACGGCTTCCTGTACCTGGGCTGCTGCCTCATGTGACCCTTTCACAAACTTCCGTTCGAGTTTCGCGATGGCTTCCTCCCCCGGTGGTTCGATGCCTGTGGAAACAAACCCTTCGTTCTCTGCGCGCATTAGTGCAAGAAATCTGTGGGAGGGTATCTTTCCGATAGGCTCACTCCAATCGAAATAGTCTCTGAACTTGGCAGCCTCCTCGTCCTCCTTCTTCGACTTTAACACCCTGGAACTGATGACTCCCTGCTTCCAGAAAAGTTCACGCATGGCTTGCCGTGATTCCGGATTTTCGCTGATCCACTCAGCCATAATATCGCGTGCACCCTGCAGGGCCTCCTCTGCTGATGCCACCCCCTTATCCTTGCTCACATAAGTGAGTGCGAGTTTTAAAACATTAACATTATCCTGCCTGAACAATTCGGTAGCGAGAGGTTCGAGGCCTTTTTCTCTCGCCGCTGTTGCGCGCGTCTTGCGTTTTGGCTTATACGGAAGATAGATGTCCTCCAACTCCGCTGCTGTTTCCGCAGCCTCTATTGCCTTTCTCAGTTCAACGGTGAGTAAACCTTGCTTGTCAATGGTCTTCAGGATGGTCTCCCTCCTCTTTTCAATTTCCAGAAACTCTTCATTCAGGTCTCGTATCGCAGCAAGCGCGACTTCGTCGAGGCTTCCGGTTTTCTCCTTGCGGTATCGCGCAATAAAAGGGATTGTTGAGCCCTCATTAAGAAGTTGAATTACACTATCTACCTGTGCAGCAGTAAGATGAAGTTCCTTTGCAATCTTTTGCGTAATGTCAGTCATGAAAGTTCAAAAAATAACGGTGAAAGATAAGTAAAGTTCGCAGTTCATATTTCAAAAGTCGTCACCAAAACAAATCGATATCTGTTGTTGAATGTCTATTTTTGAATGCGTATCCTCTCAGCCAGTCAGAACACAATGAACCCGGGCAATCTTCAACTTATTTCAATAGCCACGGCATGGCTGGACAAGTTTAACCGGCATGATCTGGAGGGGCTCTTGTTGCTTTATGATGACCATGCCGAGCACTACAGTCCCAAGTTGAAAGTCAGGCAACCTGAAACCAAAGGACTTATCCGCGGCAAATCGGCATTGCGAAGCTGGTGGAAAGATTCATTCGAACGCCTGCCGTCTCTTCAATATGAAGTGGTTCGGCTCACGCCCTTTGAAAACAGGGTGTTTATGGAATATCTCAGGCACGTAAAAGGTGAAGAAGATCTCTATGTGGGGGAAATGCTGATAACAAAAGACAAACTTATCGTTTCATCAAGGGTTTATCACAGTTAGTTTTCCCTACTTCTTTCCGCTGCAGGTGCTGACCAATCGTTTCAAAGCGTCAATCATTTCCCGGTCCAGCGTCGGCGTAATCGCCTCAGGGCGAAGCTCAAAGTTATATTTGTCCACATTGGTGGCCACACCGTTTTTGTTGGTGGAAGTAGCCGCATGCATACCCGCTTTAGCAACGAAGTAGTAGCGTCGCCCACCGCTGCCATTGTCTCCGGCAGTAATCTGATCCGGGTCGATATTGCCAAGATGTACACAAGTTCCTGTCACTCCAGTCTTTGTATAAAAGCACAGGCCGCAGGTCTTATCCTTGTATTCTGCCCTGGCCACACCCAGTCCATTGGTTAGCTTCTTGTTAAGCCAGTCCATGGTTTCAGTAACAGAAGCATCAGGCGGCGTTTGGGCGTTCGCCACAAATCCGCAAACCATAAGGATAGAAAAAAGGAGGTTCTTCATATGAGGCAGGTGATACCCAAATTTACAAATAAACCATGCACGATGCCATGTACCCGTCATCATGTTGTATTCAATAATTACTGATGTCAAACGCAAATGGCACCACCCTGATTGAATTTTAGACACATCACCTGTAAACTTAAAGGCTGAATAACGATATTGGCTATCATGCACCTTCGCCTTTTCACCACAGCACTCGGGGTCTTATCCTTTTTGACCTTCATGTCGTGCTCCAAAAAGCAGCCTCAAACTTCCATTTCAACCGCAGACTCCCTTACAGCCTTGAATGGAGTTTACACGCTGGCCCAGGCAGACGCGGTTGAGACCCTTTATGAAGAGGCATGCGCAACCTGTCACGGGCCAGACGGACGCGGGACAGAAGGTGGATCCCCACTCCGTGGCAGCGCCTTCCAGGAGAAGTGGGGAAAGAAATCGCTTGGAGAACTTTTTTCGGTGACAAAAACCACCATGCCCAAGAACAATCCTGGATCTTATGACGACAAGACGTATGCCGGCCTGCTTGCCTTCATTCTACAACTCAACAATTACCCTCCCGGAGAAAGTGAACTGGCATCAAACAAAACTGATCTTGACGTCATACTCTTCGGACCGCCCGCTCCGAAGAAGGTACCTTATAAATACAAACCCAGATCGGTAGACCAGCCTATTACTTCCATTGAAGGCGATTGGCCTGTTCACAGGAGCAACTTCGGAAGTACGAGCTACTCTCCGCTGAATCTGATTAACAAGGAAAATGTCAAGAACCTCAAAGTAGTATGGAGATGGAAGACCGACAATTTTGGTCCCACGCCGGAATTCAATTACGAAGCCACGCCTCTTATGGTCAACGGCATTCTGTACACTACAGCAGGCTCTCGCCGATCTGTTGCTGCTATCAACGGGATGACCGGAGAGACACTCTGGACTTATCAGTTCAATGAAGGCAGCCGTACCTCTTCCGCTCCTCGTTTGAATTCAGGACGTGGCGTCTCCTACTGGAAGGATCCCAAAGGGTCAGATCGTGTGGTCTATGTAACACCGGCGTATCACCTCATTTCACTGGATGCTGCCACCGGAAGACCCGTTGAGACATTCGGTGATCATGGAGTTGTTGATCTAAAAGCAGGAATCGATCGCGTCGATCCTGAGACCACCGCTATCGGCTCTACCTCTCCACCCATTATCGTGAACGACGTGATCATCGTGGGTTCATGCTTTCCTCCCGGGCTTGCCCCGCCCAGTATGAAGGAAGTAAGGGGCGACATCAGAGGCTATGATGTAAAGACGGGCAAACGGCTTTGGACTTTTCATACCATTCCGCAGGCAGGCGAATACGGAAATGAAACGTGGAAGAATGACAGTTGGAAATATACGGGCAATGTGGGCTCATGGCCGCCACTGTCGGCAGACCCTGAACTTGGATACGTCTACCTTCCGCTTGAAGCCGCAACCGGCGACTTCTATGGAGGTCACCGTCCGGGAGACAACCTATTCTCCCAAAGCCTGGTATGTCTGGATGCGAAGACCGGCAAGCGTGTATGGCACTACCAGTTGATCCATCATGACATCTGGGATTATGATAATCCCGCCCCTCCCGTACTCGCTGATATTAATGTGGATGGGAAACCGGTCAAGGCAGTTGCCCAGATTACCAAACAGGGATTCGTCTTTGTGTTTGATCGCACAAACGGAAAACCAGTGTGGCCGATAGAAGAAAAACCTGTGCCTGCCAGCGACGTTCCCGGAGAGGTGTCTTCGCCAACGCAGCCCTTTCCGAGCAAGCCTGCAGCCTTTGAAAGACAGGAGGTCAATGAAGATGCCCTCATTGACTTTACACCGGAACTTCATCAGGAGGCTGTCAGGATTGCGAAACAATACAGGTTCGGAAAACTCTACACTCCGATCGCCGTTCATCACGCACCGGAAGTACTTGGCACCCTGTTGCTGCCCAGTGCCACGGGTGGCGCCAACTGGCAGGGAGGTGTGCTCGATCCGGAAACCAATATTCTCTACATCTCCTCCACCACTGCCATTGAAGGTATGGCCATGTTTGCAGATCCCGATGTGTCGGATATGAATTATGTGGCATGGTGGACGGCAGCGGGACAGTTCGGGCCGCAGGGTTTGCCGTTGGTCAAGCCGCCGTGGGGAAGAATTACCGCCATTGACCTTGACACCGGTGAACATGTGTGGATGATGCCCAATGCCGATGCCCCAGACTGGGTAAAGGATCACCCTGCGCTTAAGGGTATCAAATTGCCGCGCACAGGAAGAGCGGATCGTGTTGGACTTCTCGTCACCAAATCACTTCTGTTTGCAGGTGAAGGTGCCGGCCTATATGGTTCCGAAGGAGGCGGAGGCAACAAGTTTCGTGCTCATGATAAACTTACGGGCGAGATTGTAGCGGAAATTGAACTACCTGCCAACCAGAGCGGCATGCCCATGACTTACGCCATCAACGGGAAGCAATACATCGTGCTTGCTGTCGGTGCACAGGAACATCCAGGGGAACTTGTTGCGCTTGCAGTAAAATAGCCCGCGTTGGCGGCAATTTTTTTATGACGATGAAGTAACCAAGGAAACAATGGAAATAGATTTTGAATCCTTAATGAGTAAGAAGTCAGATGAAGGGCTGATGGACTATTTGACTAATGCAGATAAGTATACACCTGAAGCAATAACAGCAGCAGTCAATGAACTAAAAAAAAGAGGAAAACATATTTCAGAGGAACAACTAAGTCAGATAAAGACAAAGATTCAGAACAAAATTGAAGCTAATAAGAAGGAAAATGAATCCTTGGCTTCGAATTTCTGGCAAAAGAACACTGTTACAAACGAAGAAGCCCCACTGTTCTATTCTCAACGAGCTATCTGGGGGTTTTCAACCTTTTTTACTGTAATTTTTGGCGCCGTTCTAATGGCGTCCAACATAAAGGAGAAAGAAAAGAAATGGATCGTAATTGGATTTGGAATTCTCTACACAACAATCGCGATAGCTGTCCTTAATTTATTGCCACAAAATACCAGCCTGACCATTGGAGTTAATGCTGGCGGAGCGCTGGTTTTGACATCGACTTTTTGGAACAGGTACATTGGCAAAGAGACAAAGTATAGAGTTAAGCCCATTTGGAAACCTCTAATTATTTCAATCCTCATAACAATTCCATTCTTGCTGGCAATAATTTACAGTTGAACAGAAAACAGCCGCCAAAAAGCCGGCACTTCGCATACACGGGTCGTCATAACCCAAACAACATGAGCCATCAATTCTTCAAAGTATCCATTCAGAACAAGATTGCCACGGTAAGCATCCATCGTCCTGAGAAAGTCAATTCTCTTCATCATCCGGCCTGGATGGAAATGAAGAAGATCTTTGAAACATTGGATAAAGAGCCATCCGCAAGAGTGATCGTACTCGCGGGCGAAGGTAAACTCTTTTGCGCCGGCATCGACCTGGAACTGCTCATGTCCGTCAACGAACTCGGAAAAGTTACTTCATCCGCCCATCGAAGTGAACAGCTTTATCATCTGATCACTGAATTGCAGGCTTGTGTGAATGCCATAGAACAATGCAGCAAACCTGTTCTCGCCGCCATTCACAACGGCTGCATTGGCGGCGGTGTTGATATTGTGGCAGCATGTGATTTACGCTATTGCACTGAAGATGCCTACTTCACCATAAAAGAGATAGACATGGGCATGGTTGCTGATCTCGGTACGTTACAGCGGTTGCCCAGATTTGTCAAGCCGGCTGTTGTTACAGAAATGGCACTCACTGGCAGAGCTGTAAAAGCGCAGGAAGCTGTAGCAATCGGGTTGGTAAATAATGTTTACGAAAACAAGGAGTTGATGATGAAAGGTGTTGAAGAGGTGGCTTTCGTTATTGCATCCAAGTCCCCCGTTGCCATCCGTGGCACCAAAGCCGTGCTCCGACATTCAAGAGATAACGCTGTACCGGATGGTCTGTCATTCATCGCGCAATGGAATGCAGGAAGGTTGTTGTCGGACGACCTTACTGAGTCGTTTAAAGCCGTAATGGAGAAGCGAAAGCCGCAGTATAAAGACTAACGTTTCTTAGCAGGCTTCTTCTTAGCAGTTTTTTTCTTGCTCATTTGGGCATAATAAGCGCAGACCTTTGACATCACACATTCAGAGCACATGGGATCGGTTGGGCGGCAGATCTCTCTGCCCAGAAAGGAAATGCCCATCCCCACTTCACCCCAGTCCTTCTTGTCCACAACTTCCATGATCTGCTGCTCGATCTTCTTCGGATCCTCGCCTTCCGCTATGCCAATGCGTGGTGCCACCCTCACCACGTGCAGGTCCACGATTACACCCTCTGCCTGAACGCCCATGCCTCGCATGATCACATTGGCCGACTTGCGCCCGAGGCCGGGCAAGGCAGTGAGTTCCTCCATGGTCATCGGAATATTCTTGTCCGTCTTTACTTTTGAGGCGATCTCCAACAGCCACTTCGTCTTATTGGCGAAATTCCTGACGCCCTTAATGAGTTTATAAACAGATTCAGCATCTGCCCTGCCGAGGGCACTCATGTCAGGGTACACTTTAAAGAATGACGGCGAAATCTTGTTGATCAACGCATCGGTGGTTTGAGCGGACAGCACCACCACGACCAGCAGTTCATAAGGGTTGCGGTAATCAAGTGGGTGATGTTTGCCTTTGTACTGCTTCAACAAAGGCTGAATGCTCTTATTCCAGTGATGGGCCATCGGTACGTTTGAATTCGGTGAATAGCAATATAGATCAATTAATCCCGAAGAAAGATTCAATTCATCAGCTTGAACTTCTGGATTCTTCTCCCCGGGGTGACCTCGACCGTGTACAGGTTGCCTTTTGAATCCGTCGCCAGGTTATGAACCCAACCCAACTGCCCGGCATTCCTTCCTCCTTCTCCAAAGGAAGCCACAACTTCCAGGGTTGAGCGCTGTACGATCCAGATCTTCATGTTCATTCCGTCGGCGACATAGATATAAGTCTGTGCTTCATCCTGAGAGAAGGCCATGTCCCAAATGGCGCCGGTCATCAGCGTAGCCTTGGCCAGGAAGCCTTCCCTCTGGAATTTTCCATCTTTGGTGAAGACCTGAATCCTGTTGTTGGGCCTGTCAGCAACGTAGACCAAACCATCTTTCGAAATAACGACAGCATGCGGATTTCTGAAAGAGTGTATGGGCGTTTCTTCAGCCTGATATGGTAACAATGGTGAATCATCAGGGCGATCGCCATACGCTCCCCAGTGCCGCTTGTACTTACCGGTCAAGGCATCAAACACAATGATGCGGCGATTGCGATAACCATCGCTGACATAGACTTCGTTCGAAGGCAGGTCCACTGCAATATCGGCAGGGCCTCCCAGATGATCCGTATCGTTGCTCCCCATGCTCTTTCCCCATTCGCCAATCTGTATCACCTGTCTCCCATCGCCAGTCATTTTCAACACCACATCATCCTTGATATTGCTTCCGCTCAACCATACGTTCCCCTCCCCGTCTACCTGCAGGCCGTGCTCACTTGTAAACCACTGCCGCGTGGAGTCTTCCCTTCCCCATGCGTGAATCACATTGCCTTCCTGATCGAATTCTATGACCGAGGGGGCCGGAACACAGCACTCCGAGGCCGCCGGCGACTGAGCCGCAGCCGTTTCCCTTTCC